>DAIDJP010000038.1 GCA_027451285.1 Acidimicrobiaceae bacterium
CGCGTCATCGTGAGCGGGCGCCTCGAGCAGCGCAGCTGGGAGACCGAGAACGGCGACAAGCGCTCGATCGTCGAGATCAACGCCGACGAGATCGCCCCGTCGCTGCGCTACGCGACCGCGGTCGTCACCAAGACCCCGCGCGCCGAGGGCGGCAACTTCCGCCCGGCCGAGACCCCCAACCGCCCCGACGCCACCAGTACCTACGCCTTCGATGAGGAGCCCTTCTAATGCCTCGTATCAATAACCCCAAGCCACCCAAGCGCGCACCCAAGATCGACAACCGTCGCGTCAAGAAGAAGCCCTGCGCGTTCTGCCAGCACGGCGTCGGCACCGTCGACTACAAGGACCTGGCCCAGTTGCGCAAGTACATCTCGGACCGCGGCAAGATCCGCGGGCGCCGCGTGTCGGGCAACTGCCAGCAGCACCAGCGCGACGTGACCGAGGCGATCAAGACCGCTCGCGAGCTCGCCCTGCTGCCCTACACCCAGCGCACCGTGACCGAGCGCCGCGGCGGCCGCGGCGGCCGTGACGGTGGACGTGACGACCGCGGACGCGGACCGCGCCCCGACCGTGACGCGCCCGAGGCGAGCGTGGAGGCCACCGCGGCCGTCGACGTCGTCGAGGCGACCGAGACCCCCGAGGAGGTGGGCGAGTGAAAGTCCTGCTACGTAGCGACGTTCGCGGCGTGGGACGCCGCGGCGACATCGTCGAGGTGAAGGCCGGCTTCGCGCGCAACTACCTCGTGCCGAGCGGTCAGGCCATCGCCGCGACCGACACCATGGAGACCCAGGCGGGCTGGATGCGCAAGTCCCGCGACATCGCCGACGCCAAGAGCCGCGAGGCCGCCGAGACGCAGAAGGGCCTGATCGAGGCGGCGAACATCGTGATCGCCGCGCGCGCCGCCGCCAACGGACGTCTCTTCGGCTCGGTGACCGAGTCCGACATCGTCAACGCGATCCGCACCGCCACCAACATCTCCCTGGACCGCCACGCGATCCATTTGGACGAGCACCTCAAGGAGGTCGGCGCGGCGACTGCGACCGCGACGCTCTACGACGGCGTCGTCGCCACCGTGAACGTGGAGGTCGTGGCCAAGTAGCCACGCAAGTCGCGACGCGCCGGGGCCCTCGGGCCCCGGCTTCGTCGTTATCGGCCGTGTCACAGCCCCGGGCCAGTGTGTAAGTGGACGGAAAGACACAGGCTTATCCCCACGTTGTTGTTCTTGCACCGCACAGGCACACTGGGCAACCGTTGAGGTCTTATGACGCAGATTGACGTAGAGAGAAATCGTTCGGGCTCCTCGGGTGGGCGGGTGCCGCCGAGCGCGCTCGAGGCCGAGGAATCCTTGATCGGCGCAATGCTGCTGTCGAGCGAGGCGGTCTCGGTGGCCTACGAGACCGTCACCGCCGAGGACTTCTACCGACCACTGCACGGACAGATCTTCGGGGCGATCGTAGCCCTCGCCAACGCGGGCGAACCGGTCGACTACGTGACGGTCCAGGCGAAGCTCCAAGAGCGCGGCGCCGTCGCGGTCGAGGTGGCGCTGCTGTCGTCGCTGCAGATGAATACCCCCTCGCCGGGCAACGCCCAGCACTACGCCGAGATCGTGCGCGACAAGGCCCAGCAGCGGCGTCTCATCGCCGCGGCCGGCGAGATCGTCGACGACGCCTACGTCGCCACCGACGACGTGTCGGGCCTGATCGACGAGGCCGAGCGCAAGATCAACGCGATCGGCGACAACCGCAAGTTCGACTCGGTCTCGCCCCTGCAGCGTCTCCTGCTCGCCGAGGCCGACATCCTCGAAGAGCGCGGCGAGACCCGCGGGCGCTTCAACGGTCTCGAGACGGGGTACCGGTCGCTGGACGCCATCTTGCAGGGACTCCAGCCCAACTCGATGACCATCATCGGCGCGCGCCCGGGAACCGGAAAGACGGCCTTCGCCCTGGGCGTGCTGGTGCACGTGGGCGCCGTCGTCCAGCGCCCCGCCCTGTACTTCTCCCTCGAAATGAGCCGTCAGGAACTGGCCGAGCGCATCCTCGCCTCGACCGCGCGCATCGACTCGTCCAAGCTGCGAACCGGCGACCTCTCCGAGGCCGACTGGAACCGCGCGCACGACGCCTTTGGCTTCTTGCAGTCGGCGAAGATCTTCATCGACGACAACCCCGCCCTGACCGTGATGGACGTGCGCTCGCGCGCGCGGCGCATCAAGCAGCAGAACCGCGACCTCGGGGTCGTGATCGTGGACTACCTGCAGCTGATGAGTTCGCGCGGCCGCGCCGAGAACCGCCAGGTCGAGGTGTCCGAGATGAGCCGCTCGCTCAAGATCCTGGCCCGCGAGCTCGAGTGCCCGGTGATCGCCCTGTCGCAGCTCTCGCGCAAGCTCGAAGAGCGCGCCGACAAGCGCCCGGTGATGTCCGACCTGCGCGAGTCGGGCTCGCTCGAGCAAGACGCCGACGTCGTGCTCTTCTTGTTCCGACCCGAGCAGTACGGCGAGGTTCCCAACGACAAGAAGGCCGACGCCGAGATCATCGTGGGCAAGAACCGCAACGGTCCCACGCGCACGGCGCACCTGACCTGGCGCGGCGAGTTCGCCCGCTTCGACAACGTGGCCGAGGCTCGCGACATCTAGCGCTGCTCGGAGACTGGCCTCACGCCCCGGCGAGTATCGCGGCGCGCGCCATCGTGACCAGGATCGGCCGAGCGTGGCTCGCGGCGTGGGCGGGCACGCTGTGCGGCGTCGAGTTGAGCAGTCCCAGCACGGCGTGGATCCTCGTGCGCGCCTCGTCGAGGTCGAGGGAGGCAACGACCCGCACCAGGACGTCGACCCACAGCTCCACGTAGGCGCGCTGGAATCGCCGGACGGTGCGCGCCTCGCCGGCCGAGAGGTTGCCGAGGTCGCGATCCTGGACGCGGATGAGTTCGGGTCGCGCGAGCGCGAAGTCGGCGTGGAACGCGAGCAGTTGCTCGAGGGCGTCATCGGGGGACGGTGCGTTCGCGACGCGTCGACGGCCCTCTTCCAACAGATCGCGGCTGACCCCCACCAACAAGGCGGCGAGCACCGCGTCCTTGCTGGGGAAGTGCTTGTAGACGGCCGGGCCGCTGATGCCGACCGACGCGCCGATCTCCTCGATGCTCACCCCGTGGAATCCTCGCTCGGCGAAGAGCCGGGCCGCGGCCGTCACCAGCTGATCGCGTCGGTGCGGGCGCGCGCGACGTCGTACGTCGGTGGTGCTGGCCATGACCCTCCTCGAAGGCAGGTTAATGATTGCTAACCTGACGACGTGACGAGCCTACTGCGGGCCGAGGATTCGACTAACACGGTCCGGGCCGTCGTCGCCCGCGTCGCCCGCGCCGCCCTCGATGGAGCGAAGATGTGGTGGTGCGCGCCCGAGCGCGGCCACGGGAAGGGGGCGACATCGTGAGGACTCCCACTGCGGTATCGCTCGGCGCGCTGCCGAGCCACGTGACGATCTACGAGGTGGGCGCCCGTGACGGCCTGCAGAACGAATCGACCGTCGTCGACGTGGCCACGAAGGTCGAGTTCATCCACCGACTCATCGATTCGGGACTGCGCAACGTCGAGCTGACCAGCTTCGTGCCTGCGAGCTGGGTGCCCCAGCTCGCCGACGCCGAGGAGCTGTTGGCTCGGCTCGGACCGTTGAGCGGGCGCCACCCGGTGCTGGTGCCCAATGAGCGCGGCCTCGAGCGAGCGCTCGCCAGCGGCGTTCGCGAGATCGCGGTGTTCGCGAGCGCGACCGAGACCTTCGCCCAGCGCAACCTGAATCGGACCGTGCGCGAGTCGCTGGACGCGTTCGCTGTCGTGGTGGCCCGGGCCCTCGCCGAGGGCCTGGCGGTGCGCGGCTACGTCTCGATGTGCTTCGGCGACCCCTGGGAGGGCGACGTCGCCCCCGATCAGGTGGTCGACGTCGCCCGGGCGCTCCTCGACATGGGATGCGCCGAGCTGTCGCTGGGCGACACGATCGGGGTGGCGACACCGGGCGCCGTGGCGCGCCTTCTGGAGTTACTCGGCGAACGGGACGTGCGCGTCGAGCAGATCGCGGTGCACTTCCACGACACCTACGGACAGGCCCTCGCCAACACCCTGGCCGCGCTCGAGCGCGGCGTGACAACGATCGACGCGTCGGCCGGGGGCCTCGGGGGATGCCCGTTCGCGGGCAGCGCGACCGGCAACCTGGCGACCGAGGACCTGGTGTGGCAGTTGCACGGTCTGGGTATCGAGACCGGGGTCGACCTCGAGGCGCTGTGTCGCACGAGCCTGTGGATGGCCCAACGCCTCGGTCGTCCGAGTCCGTCGCGCACGCTCAACGCCCTGGCCCCGACGCTCACGTCGAGTGAGAGAGAGCCCGTCGACTCGAAGAAGGAGGACTCGCATGAGTGATCGAGGACTGAACGACGAGTTAGAGCAGTTCCGCCAGAGCGTCGAGGACTTCGCGCGCAACGTCGTGGCGCCCGTGGCGGCCCATCACGACGCGACGTGCACCTTCCCCTACGACGTGGTTCGCCAGATGGGCGAACTGGGCCTGTTCGGGCTTCCCTTCCCCGAGGAGTACGGCGGAATGGGCGGCGACTACTTCGTCCTCTGCCTGGCGATCGAAGAGCTGGCCCGCGTCGACCAGAGCGTCGCGATCACCCTGGAGGCGGCGTGCTCCCTCGGGGCGATGCCCGTGTTCCGCTTCGGCACGGAGGCCCAGAAGGAGTACTGGCTGCCCCAACTGGCGTCGGGGCGCGCGCTCGGGGCCTTTGGACTCACCGAACCCGGCGCGGGCAGCGACGCCGGGGGCACGCTCACCAGCGCCCGCCTCGAGGGCGGGGAGTGGGTCATCAACGGCTCGAAGAGCTTCATCACGAACTCCGGCACCGACCTCACGAGACTGGTGACGCTCACGGCCGTGACCGACGTCGACGCCGACGGGCGCAAGTCCATCAGCTCGATCCTGGTCGAGGTGCCCACCGCGGGCTTTACCGTCGAGCCCGCCTACGACAAGGTCGGCTGGCACGCCTCGGACACCCACCCCCTCTCCTTCAGCGACCTGCGGGTGCCCGAGGAGAACCTGTTGGGCGAGCGCGGGCGCGGATACGCGAACTTCCTGCAGATCCTCGACGAGGGCCGGATCGCGATCGCGGCGCTCGCCGTCGGCGCGGCCCAGGGCTGCGTGGACGAGAGCGTGTCCTACGCGAGCCAGCGCGAGGCCTTCGGCCGGCCGATCGGACACAACCAGGCCATCGCCTTCAAGATCGCCGAGATGGAGGCGCGCGCCCACAGCGCGCGCTGCACCTACTACGACGCGGCGGCGCGCATGCTGGCCGGGCGCCCCTTCAAGAAGGAGGCCGCGATCGCCAAGCTCGTGGCGAGCAACGCCGCGATGGACAACGCCCGCGACGCGACCCAGATCCACGGGGGATATGGCTTCATGAACGAGAGCACCGTGGCGCGCCACTACCGCGACTCCAAGATCCTCGAGATCGGCGAGGGCACCAGCGAGATCCAAAAGATGCTGATCGCCCGCATGCTCGGGGTCTGACCTGGCGCTAGCTCTCGCTGCGCGCCATCGCCGAGAGCCGGGCCTTGTCCACCTTGCCGATGTGGGTGCGGGGCAGCTCGTCGAGGACGACGATCTCGCTGGGGACCTTGAAGCCGGCGAGCTCGCGGCGGCAGTGGGTGAGGAGATCCTCGCTCGTGAGGCTCGCGCCGGGTCGCACCACGACGAAGGCGACGCCGGTCTCACCCCAGCGCGCGCTGTCACGGCCGACCACCGCGGCGTCCACGACCTCGGCCAGTGAGGTGAGCACGCGTTCGACCTCAACCGGGTACACGTTCTCGCCGCCGGAAATGAACATCTCCTTGGTGCGTCCGCTGATGCGATAGAAGCCCTCGGTGTCGCGTTCGGCCACGTCGCCCGTGGCGAGCCAGCCCTCGCGCAGCACGTCGGCGGTCGCCGTGGGGTTCTGCCAGTACCCCGCGAAGACGTTGGGCCCGCGCACGAACATCTGGCCCCGGCCGGCGCCGACGACGAGCTCGCCGGTGGCCACGTCGCGCAGCGCGACCTCGACGTAGGCGTAGGGCTTGCCGACCGAGCCCGGCCGGCCCTTCGCGTCCGGCGCGCCGAGGCAGCAGACGTTGGGCGAGGCCTCGGTGAGCCCGTAGCCCTGGACGACGTCGACGCCGCGCGCGCGCCAGAGGTCGGCGAGCGAGCAGGGCATGGCGGCCCCGCCGACGATGATCGCGCGCAGGCTCGTCAGGTCGGCGGTCTCGAAACCGCTCGCCTGGCTCAGCAGCAGGTAGTTGGTGGGCACGCCCATCATGGTGGTGACCCGCCGGCTCGCGATGAGATCGAGCACCCGGCGCGCATCGAAGGAGCGTTCGAGGACAACCGTCGCCCCCTTCCACCACGCCTGCAGGGGCTGAACGTTCCAGCCGCCGACGTGATACTGGGGCAGCACCTGGAGAACGACGTCGTCCGTCGTGAGAGGAAGGCTGAGGTCGAGGCCCAGGTTGGTCCAAAAGCAGTTCGCGTGGGTCAGCACCGCGCCCTTGGGGTGTCCGGTCGTTCCCGAGGTCGCGATGAGCAAGAGGGGGTCGTCGTCGCGCACGTGGGGCAGCGTCGCGTTTCGCGCGGCCAGCTCGTCCGCCAGCGTCTCGAGCTCGAGAGTCCTCACCGCGAAGCGGTTCGCGAAGCGCGCGCTCTGCTCGCGCGAGACAACGACGAGTGCGGGCGAGAACATCTCGATCTGCTGGTCCAGCTCGGGCGCGGCGAGGTGCCAGTTGAGCGGCGCCAGGATGATTCCGGAGAAGGCGCAGGCGAAGAGCAGCACGACGTGCTCGGCGTGGTTCTCGGTGAGCGTGACGACGCGGTCGCCGGGCACCAGGCCCGCGGCGAGGAGCCGCTGGGCGAGATCGCGGGAGCGCTCGGCGAGGTCACGATAGGTGAGGATCTCGTCGCCGAACTCGATCGCCGCGCGATTCGGGGTGAGTCGCGTGCGCGCGTCGAGCCAGCGCCCGAGGACGTGCAGGTCGTCGGGCGCCGGTTCCGGGCGTGGTGCAAGGCTCACGTCGCGCATCGACCCTCTCTACACCCTGGGACACGACATCGCTGGTCGCCTCACGCTTCGTTGACGACGTCCGAGCGCGACGGGGGCGAGTGGGGCTCGGAGGTGGCGCCCAGCATGCGCGCGATGATGGCCATCATCTCCTCGAACACGGTGGGCGGCACCTCGTGCGCCTCGTTCCAGAGGATCCAGCGCATGCCGATGGCCTCGCCGACGGCGATGAGCGACCAGGCCAGCACTGCCGGATCGCCCGGGGCCACCTCCCCGGAGGCCATGGCGTCACCCAGATGCGGGATGTAGCCCTCGATGATCGTCTCGTAGTGCTGGCGCAGCGCCTGGGGCGAGACGAACTCCGCCTGGCGGATCACTCGGTAGAGGGCGGGGTGCTCGGCGGTGAAGCGGAAGAAGCCGGCGAATCCCAGACGCTCGGCCTCGAGGCGCGTCGTGGCGCCGCGCGCGGCCTCGGACATGGCGTGGCGCACCCGCTGGTTCAGGTCGGCCACCACCTCGTCGAAGATCTGCAGCTTGCTCGAGAAGTACAGGTAGAAGGTCCCCTGGGCCACGCCGGCGAGCTCGGTGATTTTCACGATGGAGGCGTCGTGGTAGCCCATGGCGCCAAAGACCTCCTCGGCGGCCTGGAGCAGATTGCGGCGCGTGCGCTCGCCCTTGCCGGTTGCGGGGGCGACGCTCGGCGTGGCCGGCGCGGCGTCGAGGTGATCCGGTGGGCCGGTCGCCCCAGCCTTCACGCTGGCGCCGTTCGTGCCCCCGGTCGCGGGTGTGGAGGAGGTCGGCGACATACGCACCCGAGGTTACTGACGGCGCGCGGGGCGCGTCCCGGCTCGCAGCGAGCGTGGACCGCTCACGTGGCGGGCGCTAGGTCGACGATCAGTTCGGCGCCGGTCGCCGCGCGAACCTCGTCGAGGGAGATCCCCGGGGCCAGCTCGCGTAGGCTCAGGCCCGCGGGCGTCACGTCGATCACCGCCATGTCGGTGATGATCCGCTGGACGCAGTGGCGCCCCGTGAGGGGCAGCGAGCACTGCGTGACGATCTTGTGGGTGCCGTCCTTGGCGACGTGCTCCATCATCACGATCACGCGCTTGGCTCCGTGGACGAGGTCCATGGCGCCGCCCATCCCCTTGACCATCTTGCCGGGGATCATCCAGTTGGCGAGGTCGCCCGCTTCTGAAACCTGCATGGCGCCCAGGACCGCCACGTCGACGTGGCCGCCGCGGATCATGGAGAACGACGTGGCCGAGTCGAAGAAGGACGCGCCGGGCAGGACCGTGACCGTCTCCTTGCCGGCGTTGATCAGGTCGGGGTCGACGGCGTCCTCGCTCGGGTAGGGGCCTACGCCGAGCACGCCGTTCTCCGAGTGCAGCACGACGTGACGATCGCCGCTCACGTAGTTGGGCACGAGGGTGGGCAGGCCGATGCCCAGGTTGACGTAGTCGCCGTCGTTCAACTCCGCGGCGACGCGCGCGGCCAGTTCCTCTCGGGTCAGGGTCACCTTGCCACCGTCCTCTTCTCGATCAGCTTCTCGGTCTGGGGCGCGGCCACCACGCGCTGGACGAAGATCCCCGGGGTGTGCACGCGCATCGGGTCGAGCTCGCCCACCTCGACGAGCTCTTCGACCTCGGCGATCGTGACGCGCCCGGCCGCGGCGCACAGCGGGTTGAAGTTGGCAGCGCTCTTCTCGTAGATGAGGTTGCCATGGGCGTCGCCGTAGCGCGCGTGCACCAGGGCGAAGTCGGTGGTGATCGCGTGCTCCAAGACGTAGTCACGCCCGTCGAAGTCGCGCACCTCCTTGGCCGGCGAGGCCAGGGCGACCCCGCCGGATCCGTCGTAGCGCCAGGGTAGGCCGCCCTCGGCCACCTGGGTGCCGACGCCGGCGGGGGTGTAGAAGGCGGCGATGCCCGCACCGCCGGCGCGCAGGCGCTCGGCGAGGGTGCCCTGGGGCACGAGTTCGACCTCGAGCTCGCCGGAGAGGAATTGGCGCTCGAACTCCTTGTTCTCGCCCACGTAGGAGCCGGTAGTGCGCCGGATGCGCTTGGCCCCGAGCAGCAGTCCAAGACCGACACCGTCGATGCCGCAGTTGTTCGAGACGGTGACGAGATCGCTCGCGCCGGCTTCAAAGAGCGCGGCGAGCAGGACGCTCGGGATGCCGCAGAGTCCGAATCCGCCGACGGCGATGCTCGCGCCGTCGCCGATATCCGCGACCGCCTCGGCCGCGGAGCCAACCACCTTGTCCATGCGAACCTCCTCTTCGTCCTCAGGATACCGACGTGCGTGCGAGCCCTTCGGCGAGCCTCACCGACTAGTCCACCAGCGACGCGTAGACCAGCTGTTGGATCTCGCGTCGCACGGGGTAAATCCAACTGGGCAGCAACTGGGTGTAGAACCCGACGGTCAGTTCCTCGCGCGGGTCCACCCAGAAGTAGGTCGACGCTGCGCCGCCCCAGGCGACCGAGCCTTCCGAGGTGAGGCTGCGGTTCGTCGGCTGGTGGGCCACGACGGACATGCCCAGGCCGAATCCCACACCCGACTGGCCGACCTCGCTGAAGGAGTCGCGCGCGAAGGTGCGCAGGTCGCCCTCGTGGGGCAGGTGGTTGCGCGTCATCAGCCCCACCGTGCGGCTCGAGAGCAATCGGGTGCCGTCGAGCTCGCCGGCGTTGAGCAGCATGGTCATGAACCGCTGGTAGTCGTGCGCGCTCGAGAGCAGTCCGCCGCCGCCGGCGAGCAGGGTGGGCCAGCGCGTCGCGGCCTCGGCGAGGGACTCGAGGCGCATGGCCTCGCCGGCGTTGTAGGCGTAGAGCATGGCGAGGCGATCGAGCTTCTCGGGCGGGCAGTACCAGTCGGTGTCGTCCATGCCGAGCGGATCCAGCACGCGCGTGCGGATGAACTCGTCGAGGCTCTGGCCACTCCAGATCTCGATCAGGCGACCGATGACGTCGGTGGCGACGGAGTAGTTCCACGCGGTGCCCGGCTGGAAGAGCAGCGGCGCCGAGCACCAGTCGTGCACCGCCTCGGCCAGTGTGACGGTCTCGGGGTAGGCGAGGTCGTAGCCCTTGGCGCGGTAGAGCTCGTCGATGGGCGTGAGGTTCTGGAACCCGTAGGTCAGTCCGCTCGTGTGGGTCAAGAGATGGTGCACGCGCACCGGCTCGATCGCCGGCACCGTCACCGGCGCCGACGCCGGGCCGCTCACGTAGACGCGCGGCTCGCGCAACTCCTCGATCCAGCGCCCCGCGGGGTCGTTGAGGTCAAAGCGGCCCTCCTCATAGAGGATCATGGCGGCGACCGCGGTGATCGGCTTGGTCATCGAGTACAGGCGCCAGATGGTGTCGTCGGTGACCGAGATCTTCGCTTCGCGGTCGCGGTGTCCGCCGCGGCCCACCCAGACGACGTCGCCGCCGCGCGCGAGCGTGAGCAGCCAGCCGCTCAGGCGTCGGTCGCTCACGTAGCCGTCGAGGTGACGGCGCAGGTTCTCCAGTCGCCTCGCGTCGAGGCCGACGTCGGCGGGATCGCGGCGAATCTCGATGTGTCTCATTGGCTCCTCCCGACGGACGCTGGGACCACGACCTCCAACGTACTCGAAAATGAGACATGATTCACTTGACATTTTTCTCGCGCTCTGCTTAACTCAGGGTCGCGCGGGTCGTGGGGACGCGCCTGTCTGGGAGGAAGCAATGAGAAGGTACGTGAGAGTGACGGTGGTGCCGCTAGCGGTCGCGACCCTGGCGCTGAGCGCCGCGATGGGATCCGCGCAGTTCTCGGGCGCCGCCACCAAGGCCAAGGCCAAGGCCGCCGTCAAGGTGGGCATCGTGACCGAGAAGACGGGAATCTTCTCGGCGTACACGGCCGAGTGGCTCCAGGGGGTCAAGATCGGGCTCCAGTACGCGACCAAGGGCACGGACAAGGTGAACGGCCAGAGGATTTCGCTCAACGTCGTTGACGACGCCGACAACCCGACGACCGCCGCGGCGGACTTCAAGAGCTTCGTGGGCGCGGGCTACAAGATCATCGGCGGCACAGTGGACTCAGGGATCGCCACCGAGCTCGCACCGCTGGCCGCGCAGAACAAGGTCCTCTACATCTCGGGTCCGGCCGCCGCCGACCAGGTGACCGGGGTCAACCGCTATACGTTCCGCTCCGGACGCCAGACCTACCAGGACGTGCAGACCGCGAAGTCCTACATCAAGGCCCTCGGCACCGGCAAGACGGTCCTCGTGCTCGGCCAGGACTTCGCCTTCGGCCAGTCCTACGTGACCGACGCCACCGCGGCCTTCGGTTCACTGGGTGACACGGTCAAGAGCCTCCTCGTCCCGCTGACGACGACGGACTTCACACCGACGGCCCTCCAGGTCCAGGCCATGCACCCGGACATCGTGTTCCTGGCGTGGGCCGGTGCGACCGGAGCCCCCCTGGCCCAGGCACTCGACCAGCAGGGCATCTTCGCCAGTTCCAAGGTGATCACGGGCCTCGCGAACGTCGCGACCTACCAGTTCTACGGGACCGCGGGTTTGAAGTTCAACTACCTATCCCTCTACAACTGGCAGTCGCCGCACAACGCGGTCAACAGCTACCTCATCAAGGGCATGCGTACCGAGTTCCACCAGTACCCCGACCTCTTCACCGCTGACGGATTCGTGTGGGCCCAGATGGTGGTGCGCGCGATCCAAAAGGGCCAGGGGACCAACGTCTTCAAGATGATCAAGGGCCTCGAGGGCTGGACGTTCATGGCTCCTAAGGGTCTGCAGACCGTGCGCGCCTCGGACCACGCGATGCTCCAGCCGATGTTCCAGGTGCAGCTCGTCTCCTCGGTGACCGGGGCCTACGTGCCGGTGACCCTCGCGACACTGACCAGTGCCCAGACCGCTCCGCCGGTCGTCGCGCACTTCGGCGGCTAGTTTCCCCCTTCCGATGAGCGTCAACGAGAAGCCCCAGCCTCCCGCCCTCATGGCGACGGGGCTGGGGTTTCACGTTGGCGGCGTCCAGATCCTCTCCGACGTCGACCTCACGGTCCCGACGGGGAGTTTCCTCGGCATCATCGGCCCCAACGGGGCGGGCAAGACGACCCTGCTCAACCTGTTGAGTGGGCTGGCGCGCGCGAGCGCGGGCTCGATCCATCTCGAAGGTCGCGACGTCACCGGCGTGGCGCCAGCAGGGCGGACCCGCCTGGGCGTGGGGCGAACCTTCCAGACGTCGAGCCTGTTCAACTCGCTCTCGGTGTTCGAGAACGCTCGGCTCTCGGCGCAGGCGCGTCTGGGTGGCAACGCGCGGTTCTGGCGCCGACCCCGCGCGGGAGATGCGGCAAGCGTCGCCGCGCGCGACGCTCTCGAGCGCGTGGGCCTCGGGCAGATGGCCGCGCACGTGACCGGATCGCTCTCGCACGGCGACAAGCGCAAGCTCGAGCTCGCGATCCTGCTAGCGGGCGAGGCGCGCGTCCTGCTCCTGGACGAGCCCATGGCCGGCGTGCACTCCGAAGACGTGCCCCTGCTCAGCGCGCTGATCGGCGCGCTGCACGCAGAGGGCCGCACGGTGCTGATGGTCGAGCACCACATGAGCGTCGTCGTGGGGCTCGCCGACACCATCGCCGTGCTCGACTCGGGTCGGCTCCTCGCCTGCGGAGCGCCCGACGAGGTGATCGCCAACGAGGACGTCCAGAGCGCCTACCTGGGACAGCCGCTGTGACCAACGCCTTCGACGTCACCGACCTGCACGTCACCATCGGCGGGTCGCACATCCTCCAGGGAGTCTCCCTCGAGGTGCCCCGCGGCGGGGTGACCGCCCTGCTCGGGCGCAACGGCGTCGGCAAGACGACGACGCTGCGCGCCCTGTTGGGCATCGTGCCGGCCACCGGAACGGTGCGCGTAATGGGCACCGACGTGCTGGGTTGGCCGACGCATCGCATCGTGCGCCTCGGGGTCGGCTACGTGCCCGAGGACCGCGACGTCTTCGCCGGACTGACGGTCGAGGAGAACCTGCGTCTCGCCGAGCAGACGCCCGAGCCGCACTACGACGAGGTGTACTCGCTCTTTCCCGAACTGCGCGCGCGCACCCGCCAGCGCGCCGGCACCCTCTCGGGCGGTCAGCAGCAGATGGTCTCCATCGCCCGGGCGCTGCTCAACGGCTGGCCACTGCTCCTCATCGACGAGCCCTCCAAGGGACTGGCCCCGCGTCTGGTGAGCGAGCTCGCCGAGGTCCTCGAGCGGGTCGCCACCCTCTCGACGGTGCTGCTCGTCGAGCAGAACCTCGCGGTCGTGCGACGTCTGGCCCAGCGCGTCGTCGTGCTCGATCACGGCGAGGTCGTGCACACCGGCGCGGCCGACGAGCTCGACGACCCGGTGATGGCGCGCCGGTTCCTCGGCGTGGCGGGGGCGTCGTGACGGTCTTCCTCTCTCTCACCTTCAGTGGCGTCGCCCTGGGCGCGATCTACTTCCTCGCCGCGTCGGGCCTGTCGCTCATCTACGGGCTGATGGACATCTTGAACTTCGCCCACGGCCTGTTCATGACCCTGGGGGCGTACGCGGCGTGGGACGCCGCGACCCACGCGCCGGCGTCGTGGGGCGCGCCGGTGATCTTCGTGGTCTCGTTGGTGGCCGCGGTGCTCGGTGGCGCGCTCGCGGCGGGTCTGACCGAGGTCCTCGTCATCCGGCCCCTCTACGGGCGCCCGATCAGCCAGATCCTCGTGACCATCGGGCTCGACCTCGCCGCGACCGGCCTGCTGCTCGGCGCCTTCGGCTCGAACCCCCAGTCGCTGCCGGTGCCGCTGTGGATGATGGAGGCCTCGCACTTCGCGGGGATCAGTCTGCCCAACGCGGACTACGTCGCCTTCGCGGGCGGGCTCGTCGTGCTGATCGCCCTCGAGTGGTTCCTGCGGCGCACGCGTTATGGCATCATCATCCGCGCCGGCGTGGAGAACCGCACCATGGTGAGCGCTCTTGGCATCAACGTGGCCCGCGCCTTCACGCTGGTCTTCGTGATCGGCGGCGCGATGGCGGGTCTCGCGGGGCTGCTCTACGCGGTGGTCTTCTCCGGCGAGCTGGTCTCGCCGACCCAGGGCGACAGCCTGCTGATCTTCGCCTTCATCGTCGTGGTGATCGGCGGTCTGGGATCGATCCGCGGATCGGCGGTCGCCGCGTTGATGGTGGGACTCGTCCAGGACTACACGAACTTCTACCTGGGCAATCACCCCGGCATGGCCGAGATCGGCAACCTGTCGGTCGTCTTGCTGCTCGCCGTCGTGCTCGAGTGGCGCCCCCGCGGTCTGTTCGGGAGCGCGCTGTGACGCGCGCGCGCGTCGCCGTCGCCCTCGGGGCGATCTTCGCCGTGTTCTTCGCGCTGGTGCCGTTCATCTCCCTGCACGTCGACTGGGTGCTGCCGGGCACCGTCAACGTCGTGAATTCGACGGGCACCCTCGAGGTCCTGGCGCTGTGCTTCATCTTCGCCGGGGTGGCGCTGGGCTACGACGTGATGTTCGGCTTCACCGGCCTCTTGTCGCTCGGGCCGGTGATGTACTTCGCGACCGGGGTCTACGTCTTCGACATCGCGCTGACGCGCTGGAACTGGCCGCTCGCGAGCGCGCTCGGCCTCACCTTCGCCGTGTCGCTGGTGCTCGCGCTCGTGCTGGGCGCGATCGCGCTGCGCGTGAGCGGCATCGCCTTCACCATGGTGACCCTGGCCTTCGCCCAGGCCTTCTACTACCTGATCGAGGACAACCCGCACGGCCTGACGGGTGGCGACACCGGACTCGCGCTCAGCACCGCGAGGTTGCCGGCGTTCATGTCGGGGGCGGTCTCCAACACCCGCAACCTCTACTGGATCGCCTTCGGATTCCTGGTGCTCGCCTACGCCGTCGTCTGGGTCGTCACGGAATCGGCGACCGGGCACGTGTTCGTCGCCATCCGCGAGAACGAGCGCCGTCTCGAGGTCCTCGGGGTCCGTCCGTTCGGCTACAAGCTGGCGTCCTACACCCTGTCCTCGCTGGTGGCCACCGGCGGCGGCGTCGCCTACATCCTCCTCATCGGCACCGCGGTGCCCAGCGCCGTGGCCTCGACGACGGTGACCCTGTCCATCCTCGTGATGGTGGTCCTCGGCGGGGCCGGCACCCGCTGGGGCGCGGTCACCGGCGCCATCCTCTACGTCTATCTCCAGCAGTATCTGCTCAAGGTGGCCGCGCAGCCCTCGTTCGCGACGCTGCCGTCGTTCCTGCGCGTGCCCCTCTCCCAGCCCCAGTTCCTGCTGGGCGCGATCTTCGTGCTCTTCGTGCTCTTCGTGCCCGGCGGCGTCGCGGGCCTGGTGAGCCGCCGACGCACGCCGTCGTTGAAGCAGCTGGTCGCGGGTCAAAGGAGGAAGCAATGACGTTGAAGAATCGGTCGGCACTGGTCACGGGTTCGACGAGCGGCATCGGACTCGCCATCGCCCGCGCGCTCGCGCGCGAGGGCGCGAACGTGATGATCAACGGATTCGGCGACGCCGAGGAGATCGCGGCGCTCTGTCGCGACCTGGCCGCCGAGTTCGCCGTCGAGGTCGACTACGACGGCGCGGACCTGAGCGATCCCGCGGCTGCGGCCGCGCTGGTCGCGACCACGCAGGCGCGCTTCGGCGCCCTCGACATCCTCGTCAACAACGCCGGCATCCAGTTCGTCGCGCCGATCGAGGAGTTCCCGGCGGCGAAGTGGGACGCCATCATCGCGATCAACCTCTCCTCGGTGTTTCACACGATGAGGGCCGCGATTCCCTCGATGAAGGCGCGTGGCTGGGGGCGGATCATCAACGTCGCCTCGGCCCACGGCCTCGTGGCGAGCCCCTTCAAGGTCGCCTACGTCGCGGCCAAGCACGGGGTGGTCGGCGCGACCAAGGTCGCGGCGATCGAGCTCGCCAACGACGGCGTGACGGTCAACGCCATCTGCCCCGGGTGGGTCCTCACCCCGCTGGTCGAGCGCCAGCTCGAGGACCGCGCGCGCGACGCCGGCACCGACGTCGGCGTCGAGAGCGACCTGATGCTCGCCGAGAAGCAGCCGATGCACCGCTTCACCTCGCCCGAGTCCATCGGCGCGATGGCGGTGTTCCTGTGCTCGGAGGCCGCGTCGACCATCACCGGCGCGCCGCTGTCGATCGACGGGGGCTGGGTCGCGCAGTAGCGGTCCGACGCGCGACCGTTTGCTCCTCAGCAGTTCGCGACGTTGAGTACTCGCGCGATCGCGTGGAGCGCCTCGGGCACGACGCGGTAGAAGACGTTCATGCCGCGGCGCTCCTTCGCGACGATTCCCGCGGCCTCGAGTCTCTTCAGGTGGTGGCTCACGGTCGGATCACTGAGTCCCACGGCGGGAGCGAGGTCACAGGTGCACGCCTCGGCGCTCGGCTGGTCGAGCAGCAGGGCCACGAGGCGCAGGCGTACGGGGTCGGCGAGCGCCTTCAGGCGAAGGGCCAGGTCGAGGTTGTCGGCGTCGCTCAGGGGATCGGACGAGCCGAGCGGCGTGCAGCACAGCGGCGAGGCGTCGACGAGGAGGGGTAGCGACTTGGGCATCGTCGACAGTCTGCCAGGCTATTTGACGAATATCAAATAGGTCGCTAGGGTGTCACACGACGAGCGTGATCCGGGAGGGACCATGGCACAGGCCACCAACGACGAGATTCGCAGCGCGGTGCGCGAGAACTACAGCCGGATCGCCCTCAGCGACGATGACGGCTGCGCGTCGTCGTGTTGCGGCGGCGCCGGAGCGGTGTCGGTCGCCTCGATCCAGCTCGGCTACTCGATCGAGGAGGTCTCCTCCGTGCCCGAGGGCGCGGACCTCGGCCTGGGCTGTGGCAACCCGGGCGCCATCGCCGCGCTCGCGCCCGGCGAGACGGTGCTCGACCTGGGCAGCGGCGCCGGCTTCGACGCCTTCCTCGCCGCGGCCGCCGTCGGCGAGAGCGGTCGCGTGATCGGCGTCGACATGACCCCGGCCATGGTGAGCCGCTCGCGCGCCAACGCCGAGAGGAGCGGGCGGTCCAACGTGGAGTTCCGCCTCGGCGAGATCGAGCGGCTCCCGGTCGCCGACGGCGTCGTCGACGTGATCATCTCGAACTGCGTGATCAACCTCTCGCCCGACAAGCCGGCGGTCTTTCGCGAGTCGTTCCGGGTCCTGCGCGAGGGCGGGCGTCTCGCGATCTCCGACGTGGTCGCCTCGGTCGAGCTGCCCGAGGAGGTGCGCGGTGACCTCGCCCTCTACAGCGGGTGCGTCGCCGGCGCGTCGCTCGTCGGCGAGCTCGAGGAGATGATGGCCGCGGCCGGCTTCGTGGACATCCGCGTCGCGCCCAAGGACGAGAGCAAGGCCTTCATCGAGCAGTGGGCGCCCGGGCGCCAGGTCACCGACTACGTGGTCTCGGCGACGATCGAAGCGGTGAAACCGCGGGCCACGGCGCAGTCCCGCTGAGTATTTTTCTTTCCGCGGCGGCGGTGTTAAGCAAGGGGTAGGGGCAGACAGGAGTCTGACTATGTCCACCTCGATCTGGAGGCGTCCAGCAGTGCTCGTCACGCTGGCCATCGTCATCATCGCTCTCATCGTCGTAGGCGTCGCGACGCGCACGGCCAAGACGGCGCCCTCGGCCCCCCAATCGGTGCACGTGGCCGCCGGCGACGCTCTCGTGACGGTCAGCTGGTCGCCGCCGGCCAAGGACGGCGGCAGCGCGGTCACCCACTACCACGCCAGCGCGAGCCCGGGCGGGCGGTCGTGCTCGGCGAGCACGACGAGCTGCACGATCACCGGTCTGACCAACGGCACCGCCTACGTGATCAAGGTCACGGCGATCAACACCGTGGGCACGAGCGTCGCGGCCACCTCGAGTTCGGTGACGCCGCGCTACGCGGCCTGCGCCAGCTTCTCCAGCCTGCCCTCGCGGGCGGTCTCGGCCGACGTGCTCGCGACTCTCACCGCCTACTACAACGCCAAGCACCTCGGGCCGATCTCGGTGGTGGGAAAGCGCGAGATGATCCTCACGGTGGCCAGCCAGACGATCGGGGTGCACCACTGCGCCAACGCCGACGGCTCGGTGGCGAGCTACACCGGCATGGTGCCGGCGAACGCGACCGCCGCGGTCGAGGTCGAGGTGCGCCACCTGGCCTATCCGGTCACGGGCGGCTCGGTCAGCTTCGTGACGCTCGCTCAGACGGCCGCTGGTTGGAAGGTCGTCAGCGAGGGGACCGGTCCGTAGTTATTTGGGTTGCATGCGGATGCCGGCGTCGATGCGCACGGACTCGGCGTTCATGTAGCTGTTCGCCAGCAGCTCGACCGCGAGCGAGGCGAACTCGCTGGCGTGCCCGAGGCGCTTGGGGAAGAGCACACCGGCGCCGAGGCGCGCCTTGAACTCCTCGGAGGCCTCGCCGGTGCCGTAGATCGGGGTGTCGATCAGACCGGGCAGGATGCAGTTGGCCCGCACGCCGATCGCCGCGAGGTCGCGCGCGAGCGGCAGGGTCAGTCCCACGACGCCGCCCTTGGACGAGGAGTAGGCCACCTGGCCGATCTGACCGTCCTCGGCGGCGACCGAGGCGGTGTTGACGATGGCCCCGCGCAGCCCGTCGGGGTCGGGCTCGTTGTGGCTCATGGCCGTCGCCGCGATGCGACAGACGTTGAAGGTGCCGATCAGGTTGATCTCGATGACCTTGCGGTAGAGGTCGAGGTCGTGGGCGCTCGCGTACTCGCCGTCCTTGCCGATGGTGCGCGTCGCCCAGCCGATCCCGGCGCAGTTCACGACGCTCCACAGCGGGGCCATGGCCTTGGCCGCCTCGACGGCCGCGATGACCTGCTCGGTGTTGGTCACGTCGCAGTGCACGTAGGTGCCGCCGATCTCGCTCGCCACGGCCAGGCCCTTGTCGTCCGACAGGTCAGCCACGACCACCGAGACGCCACGGGCGGCGAGGGCGCGCGCGGTCGCCTCGCCCAGTCCGGAGGCGCCCCCGGTGACGACTGCTGAGGTCTTTGACAATTCCATGGCTGTCTCCTTGATCGCCGTTCGCACCATCGAGTCAAGCAGAAAGAGTTCCGCCGACGCGAAACAGCGTCACTGTCCGAGGGCCACGTCGCGACCTCGTCACGCGGAGTGGCCCTTGCGCACCGCGAGCAGCACGCCGTCCTTGTTGGTCAGGACGCGGAAGGGTCCACCGGGACCGGTGAGGCGATCGAGCAGCTTGGTCTGGGACGTCGACACCTCGTCCATGAAGAGGATGATGACGTTCGCGTCGCGACCGAACTCGGGAGGCTGGGTGTCGTTCACGCCGTAGTAGGCGCGGATCCACGGGTTGGGCCAGGTGTAGATGTGGTCGCGATGGGCCAGGTGGGGCTGGATGCTGTAGGACGCGGACACGGCGGCGTCGGGCGCGATGCGCGCGAGCAGCCTCGTTGCCTCGATCGTCTGCGCGCTCGGCTTCAGCGCCCAGACGCCGCTGTGAAACACCCGTTGGTTGAGACCCGAGGGCGAGTAGATCGCGTTCGTGACGAGCGAGGAGATCGCCAGGACGAGACACGCCAGGGCGAGCAGGGGTCGCGGCCTGATGCGGCCCAGTCCCTCGACCAACGCGATGAACAGACCCGTGGCGATGTAGGTCGTGTACTGGTAGTGGATGTCGGCGGGGTACCCCTGATTGTTGGTCACGTTGAGCAGGAAGGTCGGCACCACGAGCAGCAGCGTCACGGGTGAGAGGACGAACAGGAGACCGAGCGGCAGGGCCAGCTGCTCGTAGTAGTGCACGTGACTCCACGTGAAGATCGCCCCGACGAGGTGGCTCGGGTGGCGCACGATGTTGAACAGGATGTTCCAGAAGGAGCTGCCGAACTGGGAGTACTGGTAGAGCGCCGTCGGGGTCGAGCCCGGTGTGGCGAGCGGCATGATCACCTCGAGGCAGATGACGAACCACGCGGCCGCGACCGCGACGGTCACGAGTCCCACGCGGGTTCGTCCGCGAATCGCCAGGACGACGCCGAGGGCAATGATCGCCAACGCGGCGTCCTCCTTGGTGGAGAGCACGAGGCCGACGCACAGCCAGTACGGGAGCCACCGGCCGCGTTGGGCGAACCAGTAGGCGTAGATGATGGCGGGCATGGCCAGGTACTCCGGGTGGAAGGCCCATGACGTCATCCACTCGTTCGCCGGGTACAGCAGCCACGCGAAGGGGACCACGAGAGCGAGGCGCGGCGAGCCCAGACGGGCGCGTGCCATGTCGTAGAGGGGGATGGCGGCCGCAGCGATCGCCACGACCTGAACCAGGTACAGGAAGTGCGCGCCGGCGCCGAGCCAGTAGAAGGGCACCAGGAGGTAGATCACGGGGTTGACGTGATTGGCCCACATCGTGAGACCGCGCACCGTACTGAGTGCGTCGAGGTGGTGAGCGGCGAGCCAGATCTGCTGGTCAAAGAAGCCGAGGTCGTAGTCGAACGTGCCGAAATTCGACTGTTGGGACCACGTGAGAGCGCCGAAGTAGACGACGTAGAGGCCGATCAACAGCGCGAGTATGAACCGCGGTTGAATCCAGCGCAGCGCCCTCTCCGGGATCCGCAGAGCGGGCAATCGGACGCGAATCTCCATCACACGCGCCGGTTGATCGGCCGCAGTTGCCGTGAATTGCGGGGGCCCGGCGTCCGTGGTTTCGGGAACATCCGGCACGCGTGCGCCCCCATCAAGATCGACAATTCGCAGACGGTTACCGCGATTGATCGACTCTATCTCGCGTCGTTTCGCGCGCGATGAGGGTGAGTTTTCTGGTTTCATCGGAATCGGTCGCGGCGCGATTCTCTCAGTGGAGACCTAACGTGAAGGGGTGACGTCCCTCTACGAGCTGACCCGCGACGAGCTGGCCGAGGCTCTGAGCGGCGAGCCGCGCTTTCGCGTCGATCAGCTCTGGCGCGGGCTCTGGCGCGAGGATCGCCGGGTCGAGGAGGTGACGACGCTGCCCAGGGGTTTACGCGAGCGGCTCGTGGCCGAACACCCCTCGTCGCTGACGGCGATCAACGAGGTGGTCAGTGATGGCGGGGCGACCACCAAGTGGGTCTTCGCCCTGCACGACGGCGCGACCATCGAGACGGTTCTGATGGCCTACGAGGATCGGGTGACCGTGTGCGTCTCCTCCCAGGCGGGATGCGCCATGGGGTGCAGCTTCTGCGCGACGGGCCAGGCGGGATTCACGCGCCAGCTGAGCGTGGGCGAGGTGATCG
The DNA here is from genome assembly GCA_027451285.1 of Acidimicrobiaceae bacterium. Lineage (GTDB taxonomy): Bacteria > Actinomycetota > Acidimicrobiia > Acidimicrobiales > RAAP-2 > RAAP-2. The sequence continues at coordinate 21,255 of DAIDJP010000038.1, forward strand.
AACAGGTGGTGGCGGCCGCGCGTGCCGGCGCGCCGCGACGGCTCTCCAACGTGGTCTTCATGGGTATGGGCGAGCCGCTCGCCAACTACCCCGTGACGGTCGAGGTCCTGCGGCGCCTGCACGAGGAGCGCGGCATGAGCGCCCGCCACCTCACGGTCTCGACGGTCGGCGTGGCGCCGGCGATCGAGCGTCTGGCCGGCGAGGGGCTGCCCCTGACGCTGGCGGTGAGCCTGCACGCGGCCAACGACGAGGTGCGCAACGACCTCGCGCCGATCAACCGCCGCTACGACCTCGCGAGGCTGGCGAGGGCGTGCGAGCGCTGGATCTCGGAGACCGGCCGGCGACTGAGCTTCGAGTGGGCCCTCATCGACGGGGTGAACGACACCGAGCGCGCCCTCGACGAGCTCGCCGCCTACGCGCGGCCCCTGGCGGCGCACGTCAACCTGATCCCCCTCAACCCCACCCCGGGCTACCTGGTGCGCGGATCGACGCCCGAGCGGGTTCGCGCGTTTCGCGACGGATTGATCTCGCGCGGGGTGAACGCCACGGTGCGCAACACTCGGGGCCGATCGATCGACGCGGCCTGCGGACAGCTCGCGAGCGTCACGCGCGGCAAGCCGGGGCTGCGCCGCGACGCTTCGACCGCGTCGGTCGCCCTGCGCTCCAAGCCTCTCTAGATTGCCTCGTCGCGCCAGAACGTCGGGCGCCAGCGTGCCAGCGCGACGACGCCGAGGATGCAGGCGATACCGCCCGAGACGATCGAGAATGACGTCGTGGTGAGCGACGCCACCGCGCCCGACTCGAGGTCGCCCAGGCGCGGACCCCCCGTCACGACGGCCATTTGGATCGCGGACACCCGGCTGCGGAACTCGTCGGTGATCGCCAACTGCAGGATCGTGCTGCGCAGCACCGTCGAGATGACGTCCATCGCGCCGGCGAGGGCGAGGCAGGCGAGTCCCACCCACACCACGTGCACGAGGCCGAAGATCGCCATCGCGCCGCCCCAGGCAGCGACCGAGAGGACGACGAGGCGCCCGCGCCGGCGCACGCGGGCGATCCAGCCCGTGACGAGGGCCATGACGAGCGCCCCCGCGCCGGGCGCGGCGTAGAGCAGGCCGAGCGTGCGCGGACCGGCGTGATAGATGGTGAGAGCCACCGCGGGAAAGAGCGCGCGCGGCAGACCGAAGACCATCGCGTTGAGATCGGCCAGGTAGACGGCCTGGGCCACCGCGTGGCGCTTCACGTAGCCGAATCCGTCGCGAATCGCGGCGAGCACCGCGACGCCGGTGTGCTCGGCGCTCGGCGGCAGGCTGCTCATCGCCCGCGTGGCCGCGGCCAGCACCAGGAACGTCGCCGCGTCGGCCCAGTAGCACGCGGCGAGCGACACACTGGCGAGCAGCACGCCCGCGATCGCCGGTCCGACGACGGTGGCCACGTTCATCACGACCTGGTTGATCGAATAGGTCGCCACGAGCTCGTCGCCCTCGACGAGGCGCGGGATCGTGGCCTGTCGAATCGGGCCGGCGAAACCCGCGGCGCCGGCCGCGAGCGCGGCCAGGGCGAGCAGGAGGGGAAAGTGCGCGCGACTGGTCTGAGCGTTGAGTGCGAGCGACGCCGAGAAGACGGCGAGGACCAGCGAACTCGCCACGAGCAGAGTGCGCCGGTTCAGCCGGTCGCCCATCGCGCCGCCCCAGAGCGAGCCCGCGATGAGAAAGGGCAGCTGGATGAGGCTCGCCAGCCCCACCCACAGGCTCGAGTGGGTCTCCTTGTAGACCTGGTAGGGCACGGCCACCACGGTGAGGCTGCTACCCATCAGCGAAACCAGCTGGCCGCCGACCAGCAGGCGGATATTGCGGTGACGTCGCAGCGGGCCCAGGTCGACGAGGAGCCTAGACACCCCCTCATGGTACGGGGATAGTGTGGCGATGGAGTTTTCCCCAAGGGAGGGTGAATGATCGGCGAGGAACTGATTCAACTCCTGACGCCCGAGGGACAGCGCATCGCCCACCCCGAGTACGAGAGCACTCTCGGCGGGGACGAGGTGTTCTCCTTCTACCGCGACATGGTGATCATCCGGCGTCTGTGCAACGAGGCGACCTCGTTGCAGCGTCAGGGCCAACTCGCGCTCTGGGCGCCCCTGCAGGGTCAAGAGGCCGCCCAGATCGGCGCGGGCCGCGCCCTGGCGCCGATGGACTTCACGTTCCCCTCGTACCGCGAGCACGGCATCGCCTGGACGCGCGGCGTACCGCCGGCGGACATGCTGCGGATCTTTCGCGCGACCACGACCGGCGGCTGGGACCCCCAGAAGTACCGCCACTCGGTGCCCACGGTCGTCCTCGGCAACCAGGCCCTGCACGCCGTGGGATACGCCATGGGCGTCCAGCGCGACGGCGCCGAAGAGGCCGTCATGACCTTCTTCGGCGACGGCGCCTCCAGCCAGGGCGACGTGCTCGAGTCCTTCGTGTGGGCGGCATCGTTCAACGCGCCCATCGTCTTCATCCTGCAGAACAACCAGTGGGCGATCTCCGAGCCCAGCTCGCTGCAGGCCAAGATCCCCCTCTATCACCGCGCGCACGGATTCGGCTTCCCGGGCTTTCGCGTCGACGGCAACGACGTGCTCGCGATGTACGAGGTCACCAAGCGCGCCCTTGACAACGCGCGCGCCGGCGGCGGGCCCACGCTCATTGAGGCCTACACGTACCGCATGGGCGCGCACACGACCTCGGACGACCCGACGCGCTATCGCATCGACGCCGAGGTCGAGATGTGGAAGCACCGGGACCCGGTCGAGCGCACCAAGGCCCTGCTGGCTCGCGAGTACAAGGTGAAGAAGGCCGCCTTCGACGAGGTGGCCTCCGAGGCCGAGGAGCTCGCGCTGCAGCTGAGAGAGGACGTGCTGGCGATGGACGCACCCGATCCGATCACGATGTTCGACGACGTCTACGCCGACGCCCACCCGCTCGTCAACGAGGGCCGGCGCGAGATGATCGAGCTCGGCGTGAGTGGTCCGCGATGACCACGACCACGATGACCATGGCCAAGGCCCTCAACGAGGGGCTGCGCCGCGCGATGGAAAAGGACCGCCGGGTCCTTCTGATGGGCGAGGACATCGGCAAGCTCGGCGGGGTGTTTCGCATCACCGACGGCCTGCAGAAGGACTTCGGCGAGGACCGCGTGATCGACGCGCCGCTCGCCGAGTCGGCGATCGTGGGCACCGCGGTGGGACTCGCCGTGCGCGGCTATCGCACCGTCGTCGAGATCCAGTTCGACGGCTTCGTCTACCCCGCCTTCGACCAGATCGTCTCCCAGGTGGCCAAGCTGCACAAGCGCACCGACGGCGTCTACACGATGGGCCTCGTGATCCGCCTGCCCTTCCAGGGCGGCATCGGCGCGATCGAGCACCACTCCGAGAGCCCCGAGGCCTACTTCGTGCACACCGCGGGGCTGCGCGTCGTCGCCTGCTCGACGCCCAACGACGCCTACTGGATGATCCAGCAGTCGATCGAGCACGACGACCCCGTCATCTTCTGCGAGCCCAAGAGCCGCTACTGGGAAAAGGGCGAGGTCGACCTCGACAACCCGCCGCGAGGGCTCTTCGACGCCGAGGTGCGCCGCGAGGGCAGCGACGTGACCGTCGTCGCCTACGGATCGATGGTCAAGACCGCGCTGCGCGCGGCCGAGGCCGCGGCCGGCGAGGGCGTCTCGGTCGAGGTGATCGACGCACGCTCGCTGTCGCCGCTCGACCTCGCGCCGATGATCACCTCGGTGGAGAAGACCGGCCGTCTCGTGGTCGTCCAGGAGGCCACTAAGAGCGCCTCGGTGGGCTCGGAGATCGTGGCCGAGCTGACCGAGCGGTGCTTCTACTCGCTGCGCGCGCCGGGGGTGCGCGTCAGCGGCTATCACGTGCCGTACCCGCCGTCGCGCATCGAGGACGCCTTCCGCCCGAGCGTGGACCGGGTCCTCGACGGGATCGACCGAGTGATGGGATACGCATGAGCGAGCAGGTCTTCTTGTTGCCCGACGTCGGCGAGGGCCTGGTCGAGGCCGACATCGTCGAGTGGAAGGTCGCGGTGGGCGACGTTGTGTCGCTCAACCAGCCCCTGGTCGACATCGAGACCGCCAAGGCCGTCGTCGAGCTGCCGAGCCCCTACGCCGGCACGGTGACGATCCTGCACGGCAACGTCGGCGACACCATCGAGGTGGACCAGCCACTCATCACCTTCGAGGTGGTCGGCGGCGAGGACGCGACGCCCGCGGCCGTCGAGGCTGCCACACCGGCACCCGCGGCGCCCGCGCCCGAGGCGCGCACCTCGGTGCTCGTGGGATACGGCGTCGCCAACGAGGACGCCACGCCCACCCGGCGTCACCGCCGCCAGGGCACGACCGCGCCGGCACCGGCCGCGGCACCGGCCGCGGTCGCGACGCCGAGTGCGGCCCCTAGCGCGTCGCCGCGTTCGACCCCGCCCGTTCGCCTCTACGCCAAGCAGCACGGCGTCGACCTCGCCCGCGTCACGGGCACCGGTCGTGACGGTCTGATCACCCGCGCCGACGTCGACGCACTCCTCGGGGCGGGCAGAGGCGTGGGCGTGCCGAGTCGCGTCGCGTCGCCGGCGACGCCTTCACGCTTCATCGGCCGCGACCTCGAACCCTGGGATAGCGGCCCGGCCGAGGAGCGCATCGCGGTCAAGGGCGTGCTGAAGACGATGTCCGAGGCGATGACCCAGAGCGCCTTCAGCGCGCCGCACGCCGTCGTCTGGCTGCGCGTCGACGCGACCAAGACGGTCGAGCTGCTCGCCTCTCTGAAGTCGCGCCCGAGCCTCGAAGGGGTCCGCCTCTCGCCGCTGACCATCGCCGCGCTCGCCGTGTGCGACGGCGCGCGCACCTATCCCGGCATCAACTCGAGCTTCGACGCCGCCGCGAGCGAGGTCGTGGTGCGCCGCAGCGTCAACCTGGGAATCGCCGCCAACACGCCGCGCGGACTGATCGTGCCCAACGTGAAGGACGCCGACCGTCTCGGCCTCGTGGCGATGGCCCAGGCGCTCAACGGCCTGGTGGACCGGGCCCGCGACAACACGACGACCCCCGCTGAGATGGCCGGCACCACGCTCACCATCACCAACGTCGGGCCCTTCGGCGTGGACGGCGCGATGCCGATCCTGCCGCCGGGCACCGGCGCGATCCTCGCGGTCGGCCAGCTGGTGAAGGCCCCCTGGGTCGTCGACGACCAGGTCGTGGTGCGCCACGTGGTCGAGCTGTCGATGTCCTTCGACCACCGTCAGATCGACGGGGCGCTGGCCTCGCAGTTCATCGCCCACGTCGGCGCGTTCCTGAGCGATCCGGCTCCCATGCTCATCGCGGGCTGAATCAGAGCGCGGACAGGGCCGCCAGCGCGCGGTCGGCGTGCACGTTCATGTTGAGTTCGCTCGAGATGACCTCGCGCACGACGCCGCCCGCGTCGATGACGAAGGTGGTGCGCCGCACCCGCAGGACGTCGAGGGAGCGCTTGACACCGTAGAGGCGCGCGACGGCTCCTCCCACGTCGGCGAGCAGGGGATAGTCGAGGCGGTTGTGTTGGGCGAAGGCCGCCTGCTTGTCGACCGCGTCCATGGAGATGCCCACCCGGCTCGCGCGGTGCGCGGCGAACTCGCCGGCGAGGTCGCGGAAGTGGCAGGTCTCGCGCGTGCAGCCCGACGACGAGGCCGCGGGGTAGAAGAAGAGCACCACCGGGCCCGTCGCGAGAAAGTCCGCCAGGCGCCGCTCGACGCCGTCCTGGTCGCGGAGGCTGAAATCGGGGGCGGGGTCACCGACGCGCACGCCGTGAGCCTACGGGTCGAGGCGGAATCCGACGCCGCGCACCGTCACGAGGTGGCGCGGGGTCGCCGGGGTCTCCTCGATCTTCTGGCGCAGGCGCTTGACGTGGGTGTCGAGGGTGCGCGAGTCGGCGAGGTCGAGGCCCCACCACAGTGTGTCGAGGCAGACTTCGCGGGTCACGACGTCGCCCAGGTGCGTGGCGAAGAGCGCGAGGAGGTCGAACTCCTTGCGGCTCATCTCGATCACGTCCTCCGCGCGAGCCACGCGCCGTCGCACGAAGTCGATCGTCACCGCGCCGAAGGTGATCGTGTCGGGTTCGGCGGCGGGTGCGGGTCGTCGCAGCACCGCGCGGATGCGCGCGACGAGTTCGCGCAGCCGGTAGGGCTTGGTCACGTAGTCGGCCGCGCCGATCTCGAGGCCGAGCACGACGTCGACTTCGCTGGTGCGCGCGCTGACCATGATGACCGGGGTGGTGGATTCGCGCGTCAGCTCGCGGCAGAGGTCGATCCCCGAGCCGTCGGGCAGCATCACGTCGAGCAGGATCAGGTGCGGAGTCGTCTCGAGCATCGCCGCGCGGGCCTCGGCGATCGAACCCGCGGTCACCACGCGGTACCCCTCGTGGGTGAGTCCGACGTCGAGCGCGTCGCGGTAGCTCACCTCGTCGTCGACGACGAGGAGGGTCGCGCGCACGCTCGGGGCGTGTTCGCCCGACCGGGGATCGGCCAGTGGCGCCACGCTCATGGCGTCACGCTAGGAAGCGCGGGTTACGCGAAGGTGACGGGGTCGCGACTCCCGGGTGGCTCGCAGATGAAACCTTGAGAGTTATCGGGTCGCGACCGTGAATCCCATGTAGGTCGTGGCGCCCGCCAGGTAGCTACCTGCCGCCACGCAGCGGTTCGGTGCGACGCAGTCGATCGCGTAGACGCCTCCGGCGACCCCCACGCTCGTCGCACCCGCCGGCAGGCTCACGGTCTGAGCGCGCCAGACGCTTCCCGTCTCACTGAGTAGCAGCGCCTGGTAGTTGCCATGGGCGTCGAGGTAGGCGGCGCCGGCCCGGCACGCCCCGAGCGCGGGACAGGTCAGGGCGACCACGCCGCCGTTGTGCCCGGCCGAGGCGCCCGCCGGCAGGGCGACGCGCGTCGCGTTGCGCCAGACGCCGCGCACCTCGCTGACGAGGAAGGCCTGGTAGGTGCCGTTCGCGTCGCGGTACTGTCCGCCGGTTGCGCAGTTGCCGGCGCTCGCGCACGCCACGCCGGCGAAGCCGTAGAAGAACACGTGTGGGTTGACGTTGGACGCGACCGGCAGGCGCATCATCACCGCACGCTGCCAGCGGCCGCCGCGCTCGTCGAGCGTAAATCCCGCGGCGTGTCCGTCGGCCGTCTCGTAGGTGCCGATCGCGCTGCACGTGCCGGCGGCGGGGCAGTCGAGCGAGCTCACTTGGGCCAGCGCGTAAGCGCTGGCGTTGGCCGGCTCGAGCAGGGTGGTGGCCGCACCCCACACCCCGGCGGTCTCGGTGACGAGCAGGCCGCGCGTGACGTTGTTGGCGTCGAGATAGCTGCCCGTCGCCGCGCAGTTGCCGGCGCTCGCGCAGGCGAGGTTCGAGAGCGACACCAGCGGCGTCATGTTGGTGCCGGCGGGCAGGGCGACGCTCTGGGCGACACCCCAGACGCCGTTCACCTCGTTGACGGTCATGCCCAGCGTGCGCGCCACCGGGCTCGTGGCGTCGAAGTAGGTGCCGATCGCGCTGCACGCGCCCGGCGCGGAGCAGTTCACCGAGCGCAGCAGGGAGTTCTGGCCCTGGGTGGCCGCGTCACCGGGCAGGACGATCGTGGTGGCGGGGCGCCAGGCGCCGTTCACCTCGTTAACGGCGAAGGCGTCGGTGTTGCCCGAGCCGTCGAGGTAGGAGCCGACGACGGCGCAGTTGCCGACGCTCGGACACGAGATCCAGTAGGGCGTGAGACTCGGCACCGAGGCGGCGTTCGCCGGTGCGACGATCGCGCTGGCGACGCGCCAGTGGCCGGACACCTCGTTGACGACCATGCCGACGTTGTCGCCGGCACCGTCGACGTAGATACCCGTCGCCGCACAGTCGCCGACGTCGGGGCACGAGATCGAGGGGAGATAACCCTGGCTCAGACCCGTGGCGCCCGCGGGCAGGGCCACGCGCTGGGCTGTCCCCCACGTGGGCGCGGCGGCGCCCACCGGCGTGGCGAGGCCGAGAAGTAGAACCGTGACGAGTACCGACCAACGCGCCCGAGCCATGGGTCTACGCTAGCGAGCCCGTCGCGTCCTCTCGCGTCGGTGAGGCAACACTCGGCGACGACGATGGGGCCTCCAGGGGCAGGGTCGCCTCGATCCGGGTGCCCGCACCCGGCGCGGAGTGCACGACCAGGTCGCCGCCGAGCAGTCGCGCGCGCTCGACCATGCCGACCAGGCCCATCGACGGTGACGGCGTCGCCGCGCGCGTCACCCCGGGATCGAAGCCGTAACCGTCGTCGGTGACGCGTAGCTCGAGGTCGTCGCCGAAGGAGACGAGCACCTCGAGGTGGCGCGCGTCGGCGTGGCGCAGGGCGTTGCGTAGGGACTCCTGGACGATGCGAAACGCGGCCAGCTCGATATCGGGGCGCAGTCGGCGCGCCGTGCCGGTCACGCGCAGGTCGGCCTCGGGACCCTCGCCGTCGTCGATCTCAGCGACGAGGCTCGAGAGGGCCGGCACGAGCCCGAGCTGGTCGAGCGCGGGTGGGCGCAGGTCGCGCGCCAGGGAGCGCAGCCGCGACGCGGCGTCGAGGGCCTGGCTGCGGGCCTCGCCGAGGCCGGCGGCGACGTGCCCGGGCACCCCGACGTCGCCGGCGAGCACCTCGAGACGCCGCGCGAGGTGCAAGAAGAGCTGCAGGGGCTCGTCGTGCAGCTCGCGCGAGAGTCGGCGTCGCTGGTCCTCTTCGACCTCGACGACGCGTTGGGCGAAGTCGCGGGCGCGGCGCTGTTCGGTGCGCTCGAGCGTGACGTCTTCGAAGGTGACCTGGCGTTCGCGGCCGTCGACGCCACCGGGCAGGCTGATCACGTCGAGGCGAAAGTCGTGGTGATTGGCGAGACTCACCACCTGGCCCGAGAGGGCCGTCAGGTTCTCCTGGCCCTCGAAGAGGGTGCGCGCGGAGCGTCCCAGCAACTGGGGCCCGAGCAGGTCGTGCGCGGCCGGGTTCGCGTCGGTCACGACGTCGTCGGCGTCGAGCACGAGGGTGGGCGCGCGGTTCGTCTCGAAGAGGCGGCGGTATCCGGCCTCGACGGCGAGGGCTCGGCGGGTCGTCTCCTCGACGCGCTGGTGGGTGATGCGCTCGGACTCCATGCGCTGGCCGAAGACGAAGGAGACGATCAGGACGATCGCGAGGTTGACGAGGTCCGAGCCGGTATGGCCCTCGTCGTGGGGCAGCATCAGGTCGGGCAGCCACAGAAGTGTCGCCCACACCGCCGTGGCGAAGGAGCCGGCGAGTCCGAACTGCAGGCCGGCGTAGCCGATGGGCAGCACCAGGATGGCCACGGGGATCGCCGAGGCGAAGGGCCCGCCGGCCAGGTGGGCGTCGAAGTCGAGGAAGAAGTGCGCCACCACGATCACCAGCACGACTGACTGGATGACCCAGAATCGCGGTTCGCGCAGCGGCGGGCGGATGATGCGCCGCAGCGCGGAGGGGTAGCTAATCTGCGTCGTCGACGTCGTCATAGCTTCGCGGGCTCACGAGGCGGTGGTTGAGCGCGTAGGTGACCGCTTCGGTGCGCGAGTTCACGCCGAGCTTGCCGAGCAGGTTCGAGACGTGGCTCTCCACCGTGCGTAGTCCCAGATTCAGCGACGTGGCGATCTGCTTGTTCGATCGTCCCCGCGCGAGCAGTTCGAGCACGTCGGTCTCGCGGCGTGTGAGGGCGGCCAGCGCCTCGGGGCCACGCCGGCGTCGGCGGATGAGGCGTTGGGAGACCGCGCGGTCCAGCACGAAGATCCCGTCGGCGACCGCACGCACCGCGTCGATCAGCTCGCGCCCGCTCGTGGTCTTGAGAAGGTAGCCGCTCACTCCGAGCTCGAGGGCCTCGGTCACGTAGGCGTGCTCGTCGAAGGCCGAGAGGATCAGCACGTGCACGCTCGGCCAGCGCTGAGCCGCCTCGCGGGCGAGGTCGAGGCCGGAGAGCCCCGGCAGGTTGATGTCGACCAGGGCGACGTCGGTGGGCCGATCGGCGAGGATCTCGAGGGCCTCCTCGGCCGAGCCCGCCACCGCGACCACGTCCAGGTCGGGGGCCATCTCGAGGATCTGGCGGGTTCCCTCGCGCACCAGCGCGTGGTCGTCGACGATCACGACCCGAATCGGGCGGCGTTCGTTGGCGTGTTCGCCCTCGGTGGGGGCGTCGGCCGCCGTGAGGTCGCTCACGCGTCCTCCCGTGGCATCCGGTGACTACGGAGTTTCACTGATCCCCCCGGTCTCTCGTCCGTTCGCAGTCTCTCACGGAGCCTTCCCTAGGGTCTAGGGACCTTATGCCGTGCTTGACAGTGATCTCACTTCAGTGGTAGCACTTAACTATACCAGTAGTTCCACGGTATAAATTCAGTAAGTACGTAGTAGTACAGCGGTGAACTACAGATGACGGAGGGGCCATGGTTCTCCAAGCGCAACACGAGGGCATCGCCCCACGCGACGTCCACCTGATCGACCCGATCGCGGTGGCGATCCGCACGCGGGTCCCCGGAGAGCCGGGCGGGCGCTTCGCCGCGACCGACCCGTCACCGGGTCTCGACATCGCGGCGAATCCGCGCGTGGCGCGCCTGCTGCACAACCGCAAGCTCCAGTTCCTGCTCATCCTGCCCAACCAGATCATCTTCTGGTTGGTGATCGGCATCGGCCTGCTCGGCACGGTGGTGCCGGGACTCAACTTCGCCACCGCGATCACCTGGTACGTCTGGTTCTGCCTCGTCTTCGTGATGATGGTCGTCGTCGGGCGCGCGTGGTGCGCGATGTGCCCCTTCGGGGGATTCGGCGAGTGGGTCCAGCGCCACACGTTCTGGAAGCGCACGACCAAGCCCATCGGCCTCGGGCTCAAGGTCCCCGAGAAGGTCGGCCAGTACGGGTTCTTGCTCTCGGTGGGGGCCTTCTTGCTGCTCACCTGGATCGAGGAGTTCTTCAACATCGCCGGCCCTGGCAACCCCGCATCGACGAGTCTCATGGTGCTCGGCATCGTCGCCAGCGCCCTGTTGTTCTTTCTCGTCTTCGAACGAAGGACGTTCTGTCGTTACGTGTGCCCCTTGAGTGCGCTCATCGGTACCGTCGGGACGATGGGCTCCGTC
>DAIDJP010000039.1 GCA_027451285.1 Acidimicrobiaceae bacterium
CATCGACGAACGCTTCGGCCGTCGGATCACCGCCACACGCTCGCAGACGTACTTCCTCGACGTGACCCACCCCGACGCCAACAAGGGCCAGGTGGTCACCTATCTCTCGAAGCGCTACGGCATCGCTCCCGCGAAGATCGCGACGATCGGCGACATGCACAACGACGTGGCCATGTTCGAGGTCGCGGGGCTGTCGATCGCCATGGGCAACGCCGACGACGCAGTCCAGCGCGCCGCGCATCACGTGACGACTGCGAACGACGACGAGGGGTTCGCGAACGCCGTGAACGAGTTCATCCTTTCCGCGTCGTGACCGCTGGTTCGCCACGTCACGTGACTGACCGTTCAACGACGGCGCGCACGGGGCATCTCGGTCAGGACGCGGATCCCGTGGCGGCGGGCCCAGTGATATAAGGAGGAGCGGCACCACGCGCTGGTCAGCCACGTCGACGCCGGGTTGATGACTCGTCGCACGCGTCTCTCGAACGTATTCGTTATCTACCTCCCGGGTGGGTCCGTGAGCGCAAACTAGTCCCTGATCGCGTGACCGCGACGAGAGCATGTGCGGGCTGGACGACGTTGTCCCGAAGGCAGCTCACGGTCGCGTTCCACCTACGAACTGTCACCGGATTCGGCCGACGCTCGCTCTGAGATGAGCGTTATTCCGGCGCCGTCTCGAGGTCAGTCGGCGCCGGACCGACGCCATACCACCGGTAGCCGCCGCTGACGCCCCTCGCGATCACGAAGTCCGTGCGCTCGCGGGCCCAGGCCACGGCGTCGGCGAGTGAGGAGAACACCGGAGAGAACTCGAAGCCCCCGCCGAGACGTTCGACGTGACCCGAGAAGCGGATGGGCTCCTCGTAGTTCTCGGGCCCGATGTATGCCTTGGCCGGGGGAGTCGTCACGGGTCCATCACTAGCACGACGTCGCGGGCGTCGTGGCCCACGGGTAGGTTCGTCGCTGGTTCGTCGTCACGATCGGCACTCGTCGCCGGCGTGAACCTCTGTCCCACGTCTCACACCGGGCGATAGGTATAGGGACGCCCCGCCAACACCGCAGGGTGGTGGACGCAGATGCCGAGCTGGGCGTCCTGCGAGCTCCAGACGAGGAAGCGTTCGGGGCCGACGTCAAGGACTACCTGGGAGACGAAGGTGGGCGCGCACGACGTTCCGCCCATCTCGAAGCGGACGGTGAAGTCCAGCACCCGAGTGGGGCTGAGAAGGATGCGGTCGGGCCACGGCGTCAAGCGCGCGGGCGGGGCCAGTCGCTTCGCGACTCCGTTGGCGTCGGGACTCGTGAAGAGCTCGAGGTACGCTGGCCCGCGGAAGGCGCAGGCGCTCGAATGCAGGTCGCCTTGGACCTGAGCCGTGGCGACGTAGTCGCCGAAGGGTCCGGACGAGGGGCCGAGGCCGACGCTCGTGACCTGGGGCGAGCACCACGGAATCGGCGAGTCCACGCCGGTGGGCAGCGGCATGCTCGCGACGCGCCCAGTCGAGAGGGCGAAGAGGGCGCCGTCGGAGGACACCAGCATCGATCCATCGCCCCACGGTGCGAGCGACGAGGGTGCGCCACCAACCTCTGCCAACGGCAGAGACGGAACGCTCGTCCAGGTGCGCCCGCCGTCACCGCTCGTGGTGAGACCCGTGTAGGCGCCCACGGAGACCGCCACGAGCCGAGCACCTCCGTCGGCGAGCCCGAGGAGGTACTGCGAGTCACCGAGGGAGTGACGACCCGCGGACCTAAACGGGGACGCCGTCAGTCTCAGCGTCCACGGACCGGACAGCCCGGCCCGGTACCAGAGCTCGTTGTAGCCCTGGTTCATGCCGACGTCGGCGAAGCAGTAGAGGTATGTGCCGGAGTGATCGACGAGAATCTGGGCCGTGACGTAGCCGTTCTCCTTGAGACCTCGACAAGGGTCGGTGAGAGCCGTCACGCCGCGACTCGACACGTCCCAGAGGTGGGGATCGCCCCCCGCGTCGGCGGGCGATGTCGTGAGAATCCACGCGTCACGGTCCACGACGTCCATGGCGGCAACGCGCTGATCGGGAACACGAGAAGGAGGAGTTGCGACGCCCGTGCGCACGGTCGTCGATCCCAGTCTGGCGGTGACGATCCGAAGGGGGCAGTACTGGGCGCACGCGCGGGTGACCGCGACGAGCCCGGACGTGCTGAGTCGCCAGTCGAGTACCGGTGCGCCAAGGTCCACGCGCTTCCAGATACGTCCGCCGTCACTCGTGACCTCGACACCGGTGGCCGTCGAGACGTAGCCGATCGAGGTTGTCGCGAACTGCACGAGCGTGGGATTGACTTCGAGAGAGTTCACGGGCGCAACGACTGTGACGGGCATGCGCGCCACGAGGTGCCAGTGCCGCGCGGCGTCTCTCGTGACGACCAAGTAACTCCGATTCTGCGCCACGTCGTTCGTCGTCGCAACGCCATAGCCGAACGACGCGGTCAGCATGTCCACCGCTCGTAACTGGGTGCCGGGTCCGAGTGATACCTGCGTGAGCAGGTCGCCCGGAGACGTCGCGCGATACGCCGAGTTGGCTCGATCGAACGAGGTGGATCGAGACGCGCTCACGGCCAGCGTGGTGATGACACCGGCGACGACGATGATCGTCGCGCCTGCGACCAAGTGCCTGATGCGGAGTCGCCGAGGCGGCGTCGGCGTCATCGTCGGCGCTCGCGGGGCATGGCGCAAGAGTCGACGCATCGCCACCGACCAGATTGATCGGATTGATCTAGGGACAACGATTCCTGTGGTGTCGTTACTCGGCCCATGGTGACGATGGTGGTCGACTCGAGCCATGAAAGCAACAGCGACCTATCTAGATCTGCCCTAGTTCGACGAGAGGCTTAGATGATGGGCCAAGTGACGACGCGGCGATCGAGCGGTCGTGGTGAGAACTGAGTGTGACTCGAAGCACGAAGGCGGGCAATCTGCGATGTGACCGGTGGCGCCAGCACCGCGCCGACGTGGTCTCTTCGTGACACCGATCATTCGCCAAGAACGCCGGTCGAGACGCCACCCCGCGTCCACCCAGAGTGGCCTTCTAGACTCGCGCCGTGAGCACCACCTCGGGAGATCGAACCGCCCAGTTTCCGCTGATCGAGCGGCGTTACGGACACCCCGTCTCGTTCTGGCTGAAGCGTCTGGGCGAGCTCGACGACACGCGCTACGCGGCCCAGATGGCTTATCTCCAGGAGGAGCACGGCTTCACACGGGCCCACGCCAACACCGTTGTCATGTACGCGCGGGGCTCTTCGAGCACCAAGCGCTTCGCCGACCCCGAGGCCTACTTCGCCGCCATCACGCCGACCCAGGCCACGACCGCTCGGGCCATCTTCGCGGCGATCCAGAAGCGGTTCAAAGATCTGGATCTCGTGATCGCGTGGAACCATCCGATGCTGCGTCGGGGAACGAAGTACGTGTTCGGGCTCGCGGCGGCCTCTGAGCACATACTCCTCATGCCCTGGGGCGAGGGCGCACTTGAGGTCGCGCCCGAGCGCCTCGAGGGCCTCACGGTGAAGAAGAAGACGGTCCAGGTCCCCTCGGACTGGAAGGTCGACGCGACCCTTGTCACCGCGATGGTGGCCGAGCGCCTGCGCCAGATCGACGCGGGCGGGTAGACGCACGTTGAGCTCGCTCTAAAGAGACTCGGCGCTCAGTTCCTCTAGGAAGACGCCCAGGCGCCGCAGTCCTTCGGCGATCTCGTCACTCGAAGAAGCGTAGGAGAGTCGCACGTGACTGTCGGCGGTCGCCACCCCGAAGTCGCGGCCGGGGGTGAGAGAGACGTGCGCCTCCTCGAGGGCGCGTTCACAGAACGTCCACGAGTCCAGCCCCGTGCCCGAGACGTCGAAGTAGGCGTAGAAGGCACCGTCCGGGGGCACGGTCACGGGTAGGCCGAGGCGATCGAGGCCTTCGAGCACGAGCGCCCGCCGTGCGAGCAGTTCGCGGCGGCGCTCCTCGCACAGGGCGAGCGAGTCAGGACTGAACGCTGCGAGCGCGGCGATCTGGGCCGGTGCGGAGGCGCAGAGGAAGTAGTTCATCGCCAAGCGCTCCACCGGCCCGACGAGGCTCTCGGGCAGGATCGCCCAGCCCAGGCGCCAGCCGGTCATGCCGAAGTACTTGGAGAAGCTATTGATCACGATCGCGTCGGAATCGGTCTCCAGCACGCTGCGCGGCGGCGCGCCGTCGGCGGACGGGTCGGAGAGGTAGAGGTAGATTTCGTCCACGATGCGCCACGCCTCGTGTCGGCGTGCGCGTTCGCACATTGCCGCGAGTTCGTCGAAGGGCACCGAGGTGCCGGTGGGGTTCGAGGGAGTTGCGATCATGACGGCTGTCGTCCTCTCGGACCACGCGGCGGCGAGCGCGGCGTCGTCGAGCTGGAAGTGCGACTCCTTCGAGGTCGCCACGCTAACGACGTGTCCCCCGAAGGTCTCGACGAGTTGGCGGTTGCACGGGTACGAGGGGTCCGCCATGATCACCTCGTCGCCGCTCTCCACCGTCGCGGCCAGGACGAGGAGCAGGGCCGAGGACGCCCCCGAGGTGACGACGATCCGGGCGGGGTCGACCGTCACGCCGTGGCGATCGTGATAGAAGTTCGCGATTCTTTCGCGCAGTGCGGTCGCTCCCTTCGCCGGGGTGTAGGGCAGCGGTCGCCCGTCCATGGCCGCCGCCATCGCCTCGCGCACCGCCGGTGGCGCGCCGAAATCGGGTTCGCCGACGCTGAGGATGACGACGTGGTGTCCCTCATGTATCAGGTCGAGGGCTCGGCGCGTGATGTCCATCGCGTAGAAGGGTTCGACCTTCTCGGCCCGTTCGGTGATCTTCATGACTCCACCTCGTTCTCTTCGCCTAACGACCTGCGACTATCGCTCCAGTCTCACCGAAACCCGACCCGACTCGTCAAGGTGAGACTCCATTAGCGAATCCGGCGGACGTCAGTGGCGTCGCCTCGACGATCAGTACGCCACCGTGATACGCCGGGCCGGCCCGTCGATCGTCATCAGACCGCCATAGGGCAGGACCCACTGCGGATCGGTGTGGCCGAAGTCGGGCCCGTAGACGAAGAGCGCGGTGGGGTTGTAGGTGTCGAGGACTCGTAGCACCGCTTCCTCCTGTTCGGCGCGAAATCGCGCGCGCTCGCTCTCGGCAAGCGGCGCGTGCTCGTGCCACGCCTTGGCTTTGGCGAACACGACGGCGGAGAACTGGCCGAGGAGTCCTCGCTCGCCCGCGTCGCGCAGCATGCGAGACACGGCGTCGGCTGAGGGCATCTCCTCGGAGGTCTCCACCATCAGCACGCAGCCGGCGTAGCTCGCGTTGGGCAGGATCCAGCGGTTGGCGGCCAAGTTCATGTGCAGGATCTCGAGGTTGCCGCCCCAGGTGGTCCCCGTGACAACTCGATCGGCGCGGTGCCAGTGCCAGCCGTCGTCGGTGGATGTTGGCAAAGGTTTCGCAAGGGTGGAGAGATCACCCCAGTCGGGCTGGAGGTCGGTGAACTCGTGAAGGGGACGCAGCTCGACGACGTCGTGGTCGAAGAGGGCGTGCCGGAGCGAGTCGAGATGAACCGGATGGACGCCGCCGGGCCGAGCCAGGTGGACCAGCGTGGAGCCCCCGTGGTAGCCGACGATGCCGATGCGCCAGAGGTAGTTGAGCAGGTTGGTGTTGTCGGAGTATCCGAAGAAGGCCTTGGGGTTGGCGGCGATCACGTCAGCGTCGAGGTGGGGCAGCACCGTGATCTGGTCCGATCCGCCGATGACCGCCATTAGGGCCTTCACCCCGGGATCGGCGAAGGCGGCGTTGATGTCGCGCGCCCGCTCGATGGCGCTCGCACCGACCCGTCGCGTCGTCGGCAACTCGACGGGAACGAGTCCCAACTCTTCGCGCAGCACGCGGAGCCCCACTTCGTGAACCTCGGGGAATGCGCCGGCGCCGGCCCACGAGGGCGAGACGATCGCGACGTGATCGCCCGCTGCGAGCTTGGGGGGCGTGCGCAGGGGGCCTCGGAGGGGCGAGTGCTCATTAAAAGAGGCACCAGAGGACATCCGCTGAACCGTACCGGAACCTAGGACCAGACGCCGCTCGGCTGGTGGGCACCGGTTGGGCATCACGCGGGCGATTCGCCCTCGATGGGACGCACAACGAAAGACGTTTGAAGGTGTTAGCCCAGGCTAGAAAATACGTTCAATCAGGAGATACAGGTGACTCGCCGAAGCACCCCCAACGGGATTCGAACCCGTGCCGCCACCTTGAAAGGGTGGCCGCAATTGAGCGGGCGTCTTTTCATAATTACTGATCAAAAGCTATTTTGGAGATGAGAATGGCATCATCTCCAGGGTCTTGGGCGCCATGTG
>DAIDJP010000040.1 GCA_027451285.1 Acidimicrobiaceae bacterium
GGTACCTGGCCATCCCGGTGGCGACCCCCGACGCGATCGCGTTGCACGCGGCCCACATCCAGCTCAACGGACGGCGCCCGACCACCCACGAGCTGCTGGCCACGGCCCTGGCGCGTGCGCGGGTCGACGTGATCGCGGCGCGGATCGTGCGCTACGAGGGCGGGGTCTTCTTCGCCGAGATCGACCTCATGACGCCCCACGGCCGCGAGGTCCTGGACTGTCGGGCGAGCGACGCGCTCGCCCTCGCGCTGCGCCAGAACGTGCCGGCGCCGATCCTCTGCGCCGAAGAGGTGCTGCGCGCCTACTACAGCTAGTCGCCCGGGATGTGGTGCACGATGAGCACCTCCCCACCGCGACGCTCGACGGCCACCTCGTCGGAGATGCGGATCAGCAACGCGAGGACCACGTAGTTCGCGATGAGGGCGTTGCCGCCGTAGGCCATGAAGGGCAGCGTGATCCCGGTGAAGGGCAGGAGGCGCAGGATCCCGCCGATGATGACGATGGTCTGCAGGCCGAGCAGGGCCGTCAGCCCCCCGGCGGCGAGGCGCACGAAGTCCGAGGGCGCCCGCTGGGCGATGTGGAAACCCTCGCCGACGAGGGCGGCGAAGAGGGCGACGATGACGATCACCCCGATCAGGCCCAGTTCCTCGGCGAGCGCCGCGAAGATCATGTCGGAGGTGACAAAGGGGATCGTGCCCGAGTGGCCCAGACCGAGCCCCGTGCCGACGACCCCGCCGGCGGCGATCGAGAACCAGCCGTAGGCCAGCTGGGTCGAGTGGGCGAGGTTGACGCTCGACCACGGGTCCAGCCACTCGCTGACCCGGCCCTGGACCTGGGGGAAGAGGCGGTCGGCGATGAGCGCCCCGCCCACCAGCAGGCCGAGTCCGAGCGCGACGTAGGACTTGAGCCCGGTCGTGACCCAGAGCAGGGCGATGAAGAGCGCGAAGATCAGAATCGCGAAGCCGAGGTCGTTCTCCGCTCCCAGGATGGCCACCGAGAGGCCCCAGGCGGCGAGGATGGGCACGAGGACCTTGGGCGCGACGATCCGCCAGGGGCCCAGCCGCTGGGTCGGCGTGGTGAGCAGGTCCCGGTTGGCCGCGAAGTACGAGGCGAAGAAGACGACGAGCAGGATCTTCGCGAACTCGACCGGCTCGAGGGAGAACCGCCCGAGGTAGATCCACAGCCGGGCTCCGTTGACCGAGGTGCCGACCTTGGGGATCATCGGCGCGGCGAGCAGGAAGAGCCCGCCGAGCAGGGTCAGGTAGCGGTAGCGGTCGAGGTCGCGCACCCGGCGCACCACGGCGAGCACCACCGTGAGCGCCACGGCGCTCACGAGGTACCACAGCGACTGCTGGCGCGCGAGGGGCGGGTCCCACCGGGCGATCTCCACGTAGCCGATGCCGTTGAGGAACGTCGCGATGGGTAAGAGCACCTGGCTCGATCGCGGCGCCAGCAAGCGAATGGCCACGTGCAGCAAGATCGATACCCCGACGATGACGATTAGGAAGAGTCCGAGCCGCTTGGGCATCTGGCCCTGGGAGCCCAGGGACGCCAGTACGTAGAAGGCCGTGACGACGATCCAGGCGAGCGCCATGAGGACCAATTCCGTTGAGCGCGAGGGCCTCGGTTCGCGAGCCTCGCCCGCCGCCTGACTGCGGTGTCTCGCCACCTCCTTAGAGTAGTCGTACGCTTGATGCAAATTGCGGCGTGACAAGGAGTTCAGCGACAGTGGCCCTGGATCTCAACGCGTTCGGACCGGAGCGCTTCTCGAGCCGCGAGTTGTCGCGGCTCGAGTTCGGCGCGCGCCTGCTCGACCTCGCGGAGGATCACCGCCTGCCGGTTCTCGAGCGCTGCAAGTTCGTGGCCATTTTCGCCGACATGATCGACGAGTTCTTCCAGGTGCGCGTGGTCAGCCTGGAGGACAAGGTGGCCGCCGGCGTCCAGACCCCCTCGGTGGACGGGGTTCGGCCCCGCCAGCAACTCGCGGCCATCCGTGAACGGGTCCTCTCGCTCGTCGAACGACAGGACCGCGTGGTGCTCGACCAGCTCGTGCCCGAGCTCGCGCGCAGCGGCATCGCTCTGGTGCACCACGCCGATCTCACCGAGGCCGAAGTCGAACGGCTCTCGACCTACTTCGACGAGAACGTCTATCCGGTCCTGACGCCCCTCGCGGTCGACCCCGGACATCCCTTCCCGATGATCTCGAACCTCTCGCTCAACATCGCGGTGACGGTGCGCGATGACGCGACGGGCGAGGAGCGCAGCGCGCGGATCAAGGTTCCCAACTCACTGCCGCGCTTCCTGTCCACGGGAGCGGGACGGTGGTGCCTGCTCGAGGAATTGATCATGGCGAACCTGGGCCGGCTCTTTCCCGGTATGACCCTGGGGCGCGCGGACCTCTTTCGGGTGACGCGCAACGCGGACCTGACCCTCGAAGAAGACGAGGCCGACGACCTCCTCGTCGCCCTCGAGGTCGAGCTGCGCCGCCGGCGTTTCGGCGAGGCCCTGCGCGTCGAGATCCAAAGCGGCATGTCCAAGGACTATCTCGACCTGCTCGTCGACCAGCTGGACCTGGATCCCTCCAACGTCTACGTGACTGACGCGCCGCTCGGCCTGCACGACCTGTGGGGCCTCTACGCCTTCGATCGGCCGGATCTCAAGGGCGAGGGCTGGTCGCCGCTCACTCCGGCCCGCCTGCTCGCGGGCGACCACGTGGGCGACATCTTCGCCGCCATTCGAGAGGGCGACATCCTTCTGCACCACCCCTACGAGTCCTTCGCCGACTCGGTCGAGATGTTCATCGCCCAGGCGGCCGACGACCCCAAGGTGGTCGGCATCAAACAGACGCTCTATCGCACGTCGGGCGATTCGCCGGTGGTGGGCGCGCTGATCCGTGCGGCCGAGCGGGGCAAGCAGGTCGTGGCCTTGGTCGAGCTGAAGGCACGATTTGATGAGGCGGCCAACATCGAGTGGGCCAAGGCGCTCGAAGACGCCGGGGTGCACGTGGTCTACGGCGTAGTGGGCTTGAAGACCCACTCCAAGACGGCCCTGGTCGTGCGCAGCGAGGGCGAGACGACTGCGCGCTACGTCCACGTGGCCACGGGCAACTACAACTCCAAGACCGCGCGAACCTACGAGGACTTCGGGCTGCTCACTTGTGACGCGGACATCACCCACGACATCGGCGAGTTGTTCAACTTCCTCACCGGATTCGCCCGTAACGCCAACTACCGCAAGATCATTGTCAGCCCGATGATCTCTCGCTCGCGAATCATCGAGCTCATCAACGTCCAGCGCGATCTCGGCGAGCGCGGGCGCATCGCCATCAAGGTGAACGGCCTGACCGATCCGAGCATCATCGACGCGCTCTACGAGGCCAGCTACGCCGGCGCCGCGATCCGCCTCGGGGTGCGCACATTGTGCTGCCTGCGTCCCGGCATTGAGGGCTTGTCCGAGAACATCACCGTGCACTCGCTGGTCGGGGAGTTCCTCGAGCACTCGCGGCTCTTCGTCTTCGGCGAGGCGGGTCGAGATGACTTCTCCGCCTTCATCGGTTCGGCTGACCTCATGGAGCGCAACCTCGACCGGCGCGTCGAGGTGATGGTGCCCATCGAGGACCCGGTGCTCGCCGCCGAGATCGTTGAGGCCTTCGAGGTGACGTGGCGCGACGACCGTTTTACCTGGCAACTGGGAACCGACCGACGTTGGCGGCGCCTCACGTCGGTCGAAGAGTTCTCGGCCCAGGAGGAGTTCAAACGGCGCTCGCTGGCCCGTTCCCGTTCGCTGGCGGCGCGCTGACCTCTCGACGCCACTGCAGGCTCGCGTAGGCCGCGCCGCCGATGGGGATCGGGATCCAGAAGTTCACCAGTCGGTAGGCGAGCACGGCCATGATTGCCTGGCTGTGGGGAACGCCGAAGGGGACGATCGTTCCGATCAACACGCCCTCGACGACGCCGAGCCCGGCGGGAGTGAGGGGGATCGCGGCGAGGACGTTGGCCAGGCCGTAGGCGACAAGCAGGTCGATGGGCGACATCACGTGGCCGAACGCCCAGATGAAGACCCACAGGCAGGTCGCGTCGAAGAGCCAGTTCAACCCCGCCCACGTGAACGCCCACCACAGGGTCCGCCGGTTCGCGATCAGGACCTTGATGCGCTCGGCGACCTTCTCGAGCAGGGCCGAGACCTTGTCCGGGTCCAGGGCCGGGATCCGCGCGGCGATCGCGCGCAGCCAGGCGTCGGCGTGACGCTGGCCGCGCGTCAACAGGACCAGGGTGCCGAAGAACGCGGCGAGCAGGAAGACTCCGGCGAGCGCGGCGAAGCCGTAGGAGGGGTTGAATCCGCGCAGGGGGATCGAGATCACCAACGCCACCCAGAAGATGAGGTTGAGCACGACCGCCGAGCCCGTGCCCTGGGTGGCCAGGCCGAAGGCGTTGGTCTCCTTTGGCACCCCCAGTTCGTTGAAGATTCGATACGAAAGGGCGCCGGCCGGCGCGGTGCCGCCGGGCACCACGTGGCTGATGGCGAGTCCCGCGAGGTTCACCCGCAGGGTGTTGAAGCGCCCGGGAGAGTAGGGGTAGAGCACGGTGCGCGTCAGCTCGACGTAGCTGTAGATCGCCGCCATCTCGAAGACCACGGCCAGGGCGACAACGAAGGGATTGAGCGAGGAAAGCAGGTTCAGCCTCTGGCGCGCCGAGGCGAACTGGGGCAGGACGAAGTACTCGAAGACGAAGACCAGGAGACCCACACTCAGGATGATGCGGATCTCGCGGGGCATCGTGAAGCGCTTGCGAGGACTGGGTTCGGGCATGGACCTTCTTCGTGTGGCGGCTCCGGGCGCTCTGAAAGAGCAGTCTAGAGGGCCAAACTAGAATCGTCCGGTGCGCGTTTTGGTGGTTCTGCCCACGTATAACGAGATCTTGAACATCGACGCGATGGTGCGCGCCCTACGCGACATCGTGCCCGCGGCGGACATCCTTGTGGTCGACGACGCTAGTCCCGACGGCACCGCGGACGCGGTGCGCTCGCTGTCGAGCGAGTTGGGACGCATCGAGCTGCTCTCTCGCGCGGCTAAGTCCGGGCTGGGTAGCGCGTACCGCGCGGGTTTCGCGTGGGGCCTCGAGCGCGGCTACGACCACTTCGTGGAGATCGACTGCGACTTCTCCCACGACCCCGCCGCGCTGGTTCGCCTGCTCGAGCTTGCCGAGACCCACGACGTGGTGATTGGCTCGCGCTACATTCCCGGCGGCTCGATTCCCAAGTGGTCGCTGCCGCGTCGGCTGCTCTCGCGACTGGGCAACCAGTACGCGTCGATCATGCTGGGACTGGGCGTGGCGGACTCGACCGCGGGGTATCGCGTCTACTCGAGCCGGGCCCTCGAGGTCATCGACTTCGCCACGGTGGGCGCCGACGGCTACGGATTCCAGATCGAGATGACCTATCGGGCGCGCCGCGGCGGGGCGAGCATCATCGAGTCGCCGATCGCCTTTCGCGATCGCACCCGGGGCGAGTCCAAGATGTCCGGTGCGATCGTCCTCGAGGCCCTCGTCCTGGTCACGCGCTGGGGCGTCGAACGCCTAGTGCGCCCCCGGAACTAGACGCGCTCGGCGAGCAGGGCCCCGAGCACGCTTGAGAGCTTGTCACGGGTCTCCTCGCGTTCGGCGGTCGGATCGGACTCGCTGACGATCCCCGCGCCGGCCCAGGCCTCGAAGGTGGTGCCGCGCACCAGCACGCCGCGGATTCCCACCCACCACTCGCCGTCACCGCGCTCGTCGACCCAGCCGAGCGGGCCCGCGTAGTGACCGCGCGGCGTCTCCTCGAGTTCGCCGATGAGATCGTGGGCCGCCTGTCGCGGGATGCCGCCGACCGCGGCGGTGGGGTGCAAGAGGGCCAGCACGCGCAGTGCGTCGGGCGCACCGTCGCGCGCGCTCGCGCGAATCCAGGTGCCCAGGTGCGCGACGCTGCGCAGCGCCACGATCGAGGGGGTGGCGTCGGCGTCGATGTCCTCGAAGTGGCGCGCCAGTAGTTGGACCAGATCGTCCACGAGCACGGCGTGCTCGTGGAGGTTCTTGGTGCTGCCGAGCAGCCAGGTCTGGTAGTCGTCGGGGGCCACGTGGGCCGGCAGGGCGATGGTGCCCGCGAGGGGGTGACACGTCACCGTCGATCCCTCGCGGCGCGCGAGCAGCTCCGGACTCGCTCCGACGTAGCGCCGTTCGCCCGAGACGGGGAGCGAATACACAGTGCACAGCGGCTCGCGTCGGCGCAGTCGCGCGGCGAGGGCGGCCGGATCGATTGCCTCGGGCACGGTGCCGAGCACCGCGCGCGCCAGGACGACCTTGTCGAGTTCCTTGCGCCGTAGCAGTTCGACCGCGCGTGCGACCGTGTGCGCGTACTCCTCGGCCGTCGGCTGATAGGTCAGGGAACGGGGGAACAACGGTTCCTGGCTCGCAGATTCCACGTGTGTGAGCAGGTCACGCCAGCCGTCGTCGCCGTCGAGGGCGCTGACCCAGGTCGAGCCGTCGCGCAGGCGCGTGACGCTGTAGCGGGGGACCTCGAGGTGCGAGGCGTCGCCGCGTTCGAAGGGCAGGGACGCGAAGGCCACGACGCCGCTGCCGCTGGGGCCGGGCTCGCCGGACAGCTCGTGGGCCGCCAACTGGTCGCGGGCGTCGCGAGGCGACTCGAGGCCGCCGGGCATCTCGATCGTGTCCGCCACGTCGCCCAGGCCCGCGCGCAGCACCTCTGGGGTCTCCACCAGCCAGCCATCACGTGCGCTGACGGTGCGCAGTGCCTCGAGGTCCAGTCCCTCCACACGCGAGCGGACGAACCTCACGAGGACCTCGTGGCGAGGAATTGCTGGCTGAGCCCTCCCATCACACGACGGTGGTTGATGGCTCGAAAACCGGACTGGCGCAGCATGTCGGCGATCCGCTCGGCCTCGGGCAGATAGGCCGTCGAGGCCGGCAGGTAGTGATAGGCGGTGCGATCCGACACCAGGGACCCGATGACGGGCACGACCCGGCGAAACCAGAGCCGAAAGCCCGCGCGCAGCAGCCCGCCGCGCGGCTCGGCCACCTCGAGCAGCGAGATGCGCCCGCCGGGGCGCGTCACGCGGGCCATCTCGTCAAAGGCGGCCTGCAGGTCGGTGAAGTTGCGCAAGGCGTAGCCGCAGGTGATCCCGTCGAAGGAACCGTCGCGAAAGGGGAGCGTCGTCGCGTCGGCCTGGACGCGTTCGGGCATGTCGCGTCCGGCGGCCAGCATGCCGAAGCTGAGATCGACCGCGACGGCGCGCTGGTTCTGACGGGCGAGTTCACGCGTGAAGTCACCAGTGCCCGCCGCGAGGTCGAGCACCGTGCTCGCCGCGGGCAGGCGCAGGTCGGCGACGGCCCGACGGCGCCAGCGCGCGTCGAGGCCGAAGGTCATGAGCCGATTGACGAGCTCGTAGCGCGGGGCGATCGCGTCGAACATGGCGCGCACCTGGCGTGTCTTCTCCTCGCCCTGGGGCAGGTGGGTCGCGTCCATCGACTAGAGGTAGTACCGGTAGACGACTTGGGCGACGCAGGAGGGCTTGGGGGCGTCGCGCACTTCGACGGTGACGTCCATGGTGACCTGGGCGCCGCCCTCGATGGTCTCCACCGAGGCCAGTGTCGCGCCGGCGCGCACCTCACTGCCCACGGGCACGGGACTGGGGAAGCGTACCTTGTTGGTGCCGTAGTTGATGCCCATGGCCACGCCGTCGACGCGAACGACGCCACCCATCAGCACCGGAATCATCGAAAGGGTGAAGTATCCGTGGGCGATGGTGCGCCCGAAGGGCCCGGTCTTGGCGCGCTCGGGATCGACGTGGATCCACTGGTGGTCGCCCGTCGCGTCGGCGAAGAGGTTGACCGCCTCTTGGGTGACGAGGTGGTAGTCGGAGTATCCCAAATGGGTGCCGACGAGGGTTCGCAACTCCTCGATGCCGCTCACGTGCGTGGTCATATCAACCTCCCCGGCAATGCTACCGGGGTGGCCCGTTGGGTCGAGTCCTACACTTGTGCCATGAGCGAGATCGTCCACGACGAGCACCACCGACAGATCGCGGGAGGTTGGGTGCGCGCGGCGATCTTTGGCATCAGCGACGGCCTGGTGACCAACATCTCGCTGATCCTCGGCTTCGCCGGGGCCAATCCGGGCCACAACGTCGTGCGTCTGGCCGGTCTCGCCGGCCTGGTCGCGGGTGGCTTCTCCATGGCGACCGGCGAATATCTCTCCATGCGAGCCCAAAAGGAGCTCCTCGA
>DAIDJP010000041.1 GCA_027451285.1 Acidimicrobiaceae bacterium
ACTGGGTTAACCAGGTAAGGCCCGTGGCCAGACGACCACGTTGATAGGCCGGAAGTGTAAGTGCGGTAACGCATTCAGCTGACCGGTACTAATCGGCCGAGGGCTTGGAGTTTGATGCTCGTGCTCGTTCTAGGACGCTCAAGGGCGGCTGTCGCCGCCCGGACCAATTGGTCCGAGCGCATGTTTTCCGGTGGTTATGGCGGTGGAGATATACCTGTTCCCATACCGAACACAGAAGTCAAGCCCACCAGCGCCGATGGTACTTGGGGGTTCCTCCCTGGGAGAGTAGGTCGCCGCCGGGATTTCTTGAAAGACCCCCACCGCAAGGTGGGGGTCTTTCGCGTTGAGGCGAGGCTCTGACTCCTCACAGGCATTTGCCAGAAACCTTCTTTAGGCTAGTGGTGCAACCTCATTGTCCGCGAGGGGCCCCGCCCCCACCCCAAGGAGGAATTTGTGACGCTGAACGTGAGTTTCGTGCTGGCGGCACTGGCCTTGGCAGCGTTCATCTGCCCTCTGGTGGGCGAGCGCCTGCGTGTGCCGGGCGCCGTCGTCGAAATTGTGGCCGGTGTCGCGTTGAGTCACTTCATTGTCGCGCGCGACGTCGCCAGCGGCTCAGCGGTCGCCACTTTGGGGGGACTTGGCTTCATGATCCTGATGTTCCTCGTCGGCTTCGAGCTCGACCTGCGCGAGATCTGGGGCGCGTCGCGCGCTCCCGTCGTGATGGGAGTGGTGCTCTTTGCCGTGTCCCTGCTCGCTTCGTGGCTGCTGGTGGGTCACGTGGCGGGCGCCTCGACCATCTGGGTGCTCGCCGGCGCCGCGACGTCGGTCGGTGTGACGGTCCCGGTGTTGCACGTACACGGCTGGATGGGCGAGCGCTTCGGCCGTGACGTGCTGATGGTCGGTGCCGTCGCCGAGGTCGTCTACCTCGCGGCGCTGTCCGTCTTCGGCGCCGGAAGGCAGGGTTCGAGCCTGGCGACCGCCTTGGTGGGCCTGCGCGGACTCGGATTCCTGGTCTTCGTCCTCAGCGTGGCGGCGCTGGTGCGACGACTGCGCTCGCGGGTGCCGCGACACTTTCACCGATGGTTCCGGCGTGATGACCCCCTCGAGGTCGGGCTGCGTGGCACCTTCGCGCTCTTGTTTGTCGTGGTGGCGACCGCGGGCTTCCTGCGCGTGCCCACGGTGGTGGGTGCCCTGCTCGCCGGGGTCATCTTTCGCAGCGTCATCGGCAACGCCAAGGCGATCATCGAGCGAATGACGAGTGTGGGCAACAGTTTCTTCGTCCCGCTGTTCTTCTTAACGGTGGGCCTGCAGACGCCGCTGCGCTCTGACGTGGTGACCCTGGCGCCGGTGGTGGGCGCGATGCTGCTCGCCCTGAGCGTGCCGCGACTGGTCGTCGCGCCGTTCCTGCGTCGTCGGGGCTATCCGTGGCGGCTCTCGATCGCCGGCAGCGTGAGTCTGATGGCACCGCTCACGCTGCTGGTCACGACCGCCGAGATCGGACGCGACACGGGACTCACGGGTCCGAGGACGTCGGCGGCGCTCGTGATCGTGGCCGCGATCTCGGCGATCATCTTCCCGGTGCTGGCGCGTGTCCTCTTGCCGCACCGTGGTGACGAGGAGCAGGCGCGAGTCGAGGAACCCGAACCGGTGGGAGTGTCCTAGACGACGCGCAGGTGCCGACGACGACGCGGAGCCGTGTCGTCCTCGGTCTGGTCGCCCGCGACCGTGTCGTCGCGGGTGCGAGTGAGGAACTGGTCGAGTTCGTCGCGCGTCAGCGGCGGGGAGACGTAGTCGCCCTGGATGACGTCGGCGCCCGCGCCGCGCAGGGCTTCGAAGTTGCGGGCGTTCTCGATGCCCTCGGCGATGACGGTGAGGCGCAGGGCCCGGGCCATCTCGATGATCGAGCGGATCAGTGAGATGGCGCGCGGGTCCGACTCCAGGGCCATCACGAAGGACTTGTCGATCTTCAGCTCGTCCACCGGCAGCTCCAAGAGCTGGGACATCGAGGAGTACCCCACGCCGAAGTCGTCGATCGAGATCTTCACCCCGCTGGCGCGCAGCGTGTTGAGGCTGCGCGTGGCCCGCACGGGATCGTGAGCGAGGCTCGACTCGGTCACCTCGAGCGTGATGCGCTCGGGCGACATGTCGTACCACTGCAGGATGCGCCCGATCGACTCGGGCAGGTGCTCGTCCATGAGGTCCCACTGGGAGATGTTGACGTTCATCTGCAGGTGGTGACCGTTGCGGTCCAGCCGGGCGAGCTCGGTGATGGCGAGATCGAGCACGGTGCGCGTCAGGGGCACGATGAGGCCCACGCGCTCGGCGAGGGGCACGAAGTAGTCGGGCTGGAGCAGGCCCAGGGTCGGGTGCTGCCAGCGCACGAGGGCCTCGACGCCGTGAACCGCGTTGGTGCGCAGGTCGTGGGTGGGCTGGAAGTGCAGCGTCAATCGCTGACGTTCGATCGCGGTGCGCAGCTCGTTGATCAGGGCCAGGCGCTCGCGGCTGTTGAGGTCGATCTCGTCGCGGTAGACGCACACCCCGCCGTGGCGGTGCTTCGCCTCGTACATGGCCACGTCGGCGCTGCGCAGCAGCTCGGCGTGCGTCGTGCCGTGTTGGGGCCACAGTGCGACGCCAATCGACGCACTGACGCGCACCTTGGTCCCGTCCAGGGAGACCGGATTGGCCATGGTCGCGGCCAACCCGTGCACCGAGGTGATCGGATCGGTGTCGGCGTCGACGACGAAGGTGTAGGCGAACTCGTCGCCGCCGAGGCGCGCCAGGGTGCCGCGGGTGGCGATCGTGTTCGCGAACCGCTGGCCGATCACGCGCAGCAGCTCGTCGCCGTAGGCGTGGCCGATGGAGTCGTTGACCTCCTTGAAGCCGTCGAGGTCGATCAGGACGATGCCCAGCTGCTCGTCGTCCTCCAAGGCGCTCAGGCGGGCCTCGCCGTCTTCGAGGAAGGCGCGTCGGTTGGCGAGCCCGGTCACGTGGTCGGTGCGGGCCTCGAGGAAGTTGCTGCGTCCGAGCTGGCGGACCTCGCTCTGGGTCAGAACCATGCGCGAGATGACGAGGGCCAGCGCTCCGAGGGCCATCAGGCGGGTCGACTCCGAGGAGGGGCGTGAGATGGAGATCGCGAGGATCGCGACCGACAGCGCACCGAAGATGACCGGGACGAGGTTGAGTCCCCGCGCCACGACGAAGCGCTCGATTGGGAGGTTGGGCCGGTCGATCGGTGGCCAGGCGGCGAGCGCCAGGAGGCTTAGCCCGAGCGGGGGAGCGAGGTCCACCAGCGCGCTCGACGTCCAGTTGCTAAAGGATTGGGGGTTGAGGGCGATGACGTCGCCGGCCGCGATGATGGCGAGGCCCACGAGGAGCAGTGACGTCGTGGTGTCAGTGCGAAAGTGCTTGGGCACCAGACCCGCCCCGAGCAAGACCAGCAGGACCATTACGAGAATCGGGTTGAAGAGGTTGAACTCGGCGAGCAGGCTGTGCCCGCTGATCTCGATGCTCTGGCGGAAGCCGTACATCGAGGCGAGCGACGCCAGCGCCAGGCCGGCGATCACGCCGTCGAGGCGCACGCTGTTGGCGCGCGGGCCGAAGGACTGCTGCATGATGATGGCCACCGCCACCGCCACCGCCAGGTACGACCCCGCGAAGAGTGCCTCGCGCAATGTCGGCGTGACCAGGTAGACGAGGAAGGAGAAGTCGACGCGGCGTATCTCGCTGGCCAGGTTGTACATCAAGACGCCGGCCGCCATGGCCAGCCACGCACCGCGCATCGCGTGCTGGCGCCGCACGCGTACGAGAAGGGGCACCACGGGAGCCCAGGTCGCGAGGTGGCGTAGCCACTCGGTCGCGACGGAGACGTTGGTCGCGTCGCGGGACCTGACCAGCATGTACGCGTAGGACGCGCAGAGCAGGAAGGAAACGGCCTGGGCGACGAATTGCAGCTGGTTCGCCCGGATGAGGAGCCACACGTGCGCCGCCGGCGACGTCTCGGGGGCGAGCGCGGCGGACGCCTCGTCGCGAGGCTGTGCGCGCTGGTCGCGATCGGGTGCCGTCGCGCGCCCTTTCCTCACGTTGTCATCTGTCATCGATCGCTCGCGGTGTCCCAGACTCGTCAAAGTTCACAGCAGAAGCGTTCATTGACAGGGCAACGGCGCTTCGGCTCCCCGCGAGCATCCTGCGATGAGTACTCGATCACCAAATGTGGTCGCGCGTGGAGTTCCCGATATCCTTGTTCGAAACGCTCAACGTTGGCTCAACTCTGGCTCAACACCCCGACAATCATCATCGGTCGCGAGAGTTTCGCACGTCGGCGACGAATCGGAGTCCTTCGTGTTGTGGCTGGTCGAGAGGGACTTTGACCGGCCGCTTTCTCGTAGCGTGAGTGATGGACACCGCGACGGGTTCGCCCTCGCGAAGTCATTGACGCGACGCGGAACTCGCCAATTGCGAGAGGGTCGCTCGTGCCTCTCGCTGAAGGGTTGAAGGTTCAGCCGTCGTACTCGACATATGTCAGACCGCGATCGGCGAGTTTTCTCCGCATGTCGTACATGTCAAGCCCCAGTTCACCGTTGGCCAGGCGGGCGCGTTTGACGGCTTCGTTCTCTTCGCGATGGCGCGCCGCGGCGAGGACCGCCTCCGCCTCTTGCCGAGCGACGACGACCACGCCGTCGTCGTCGGCCACGATGACGTCACCGGGACGCACGTAGGCGCCCGCGCAGACGATGGGCGTCTGGACGTTGCCGGGAGTCTCCTTGATGGTCCCCTTGGCGCTGATCGACCGCGACCACATGGGAAAGCCCATCGCGGTCAGTTCGGCGACGTCGCGCACGCCACCGTCGATCACGAGGCCGCGCACGCCGTGGGCCATGTAACTCGTGCCTAGGAGCTCACCGAAGTAGCCGTCCTCGCACGGGCTCGTCGGCGAAACCACGAGGATGTCGCCCGGACGGGCCATTTCAACGGCGATGTGTATCGACCAATTATCGCCAGGTGGCACCTCGCAGGTCAGCGCCGTCCCGGCCACGCGTGCGGGTCGGATGGTGGGCCGCAAGTTCGATGCGAGGAGGCCGCGCTGGCCCTGTGCTTCGTGGATCGTGGCGACGCCGATCTGGCCGAGCGCGTCAACGAGCGCTAGGTCAGTGCGTGGCGTGTTGCGCATGACGACAGCCATAGAATCTCCCCGAATCGTTGACGGACTGAACCTTGAATCTAGTGACGTCCTGACCAACTCCGATATCCGACGCCGATGGGGAAGGCGCGTCGGCCCGGTAGAGAGGTGGGGGACGTGACCTGGAATCGACCGTCGGTCGTTTGACCCGAGACCGGTAGGATTGTCCGGTGCCGTCCCCTGACTCCTCGCCCCGTCGTGCCCGCCCGAGCGGCAACGCTGGCCGAGCGGGAAGTGGACGCCCAACCCCCGGACCGCGATCTGGTTCCGCGCCCGGTTCACGGAGCTCGGAGTCGCCGCGTTCGGGTGGCCCGCGCCGCAACGCCGCGGGCGGCCCGCCACGGGCACGTCGCAATGATTCAGACGTGCGTCGCGGAAGTGATGATCGTCCCGCGCCGTCGCGCACACCTGCGAACCGATCGCTGCGTCCGGCCAAGCGCCGTGACGAAGATGTGCGCGAGACGAAGGATCGCCCCTACGCGGGGAACTCCTACGGTTCGCGTCCTGGTGCGCGGCCAGCACGCGACGCCGGACGTTCGGCGGGAGCGGAGGATCGTCGCGGAGCGCGTCGACGTGATGACGCCCGTGGCGAGCGATCTGGCTATCAGGGTGCTCGACCCGACGCCCGAGGTGGCCGACCCGGCTATCAGGGTGCCCGACCCGACGCCCGTGGTGGCCGACCCGATACTCGTAGTGCTCGACCGGATGCCCGTGGTGCTCGACCCGACGCCCGTGGTACTCGACCTGACGCTCGCGGTGGCCGTCCGCAGCGTTCCTACGTGGCACGCGAAGTGTCACCTGAAGAGTTAGAGCGACGTCGAGCTACCGAGCATGGACGCGGCAAGGGATGGGGTGGGGTCGCGCGCAAGGGTGCGATGCACCTGACCAGTACCGGCCGCGAACTATCGGACAATGACGGAGTGCGCGTGAAGCCCAGCGCACCGGCACCGATAGAGGACTGGGTGGAGGACGAGCGCCCGACCGCGGTCGTGGCGCGTTCGACGAAAGTCGCGGCCAAAGCGCCATACGCCCTGCCGGGGGATGTGGCAGCCGAGATCCGGCGGGCATTCGTCGGCACGGCCTACATGCGAGAGAAGATGGTGTTCACTCTCACCCGCGCGGCGGAGGCCTACGACCGCCACCGCTACGAAGAGGCCCTGCGCCTGGGCCGCATCGTTGCCGACGCCGTGCCCGGTGTCGGTCCGGTGCGCGAGTTGACGGGCCTCGCCGCGTACCGAGCCGAGCGATGGAGCATGGCGAAGATTCACCTTCGTGCCCACTTCGCAGTGACCGCCGACCCTGAACACCTGCCGCTCGTCATGGACTGCGAGCGTGCAAATCGCCACTATCGCGCCGTGGAGAAGACCTTCGCCGAACTTGAGGCCTCCGAGCCGGTAGCCGAGGTCCTCACCGAAGGGCGCATCGTCATGGGCGCAACCCTCGCGGATCAGGGCAAGTTCGCCGAGGCGATCGACCTACTGACGCGCGCGGGTGGAACCAAGCAACTGCGCAACCCCTCCTATCGTCACGTACGTCTGTGGTACGCGCTGGCTGACGTGTTCGACCGCGCCGGTGACGTCGGTGCCGCCCGTGAGCTCTTCGCTCGGGTGGTTCTGGCCGAGCCCGAGGCCTACGACGCCGCGGCGCGCCTGGCCGAACTGGGGCCGACGAGCTCGCCGAAGAACCGTCGCCGTCGTACGACCCCGGTATCGAAGAAGAAGCTGAACTTCTAAGACGTCATCCCCCCGAGGCCGATCAGGGCTCGGGCGTGCTCGATCTCTCCCATGTGGCGCAGGGCGTGCTGGTAGATCCACGATTCGACAGCGTCGGAGCGTGAGATACCGGCGGTGCCACCGACGCGGGCGCTGAACGTGTCCGCCACCGACGGTGGATAGTGGTGGGCGACGACGATGTCCGAGAACGTCGCCGGGTCGATGTTGTCGACGAAGGCCTCCGTGGTGGCAAAGACGATCCTCTGGAACTCCCGGAACGCCTCGTAGTCGCCGATGCGCTGATCCATCATCTCCTCGACCGTACGCGACTTGCCGTCGTCGGCGATGGCGAGCGCGAGACGCGTCCGCCACGACTCGCCCCACAGCGGTGGTGTCCGGTCGAGGACCGCGCGACTGAAGTCCTCGATGAGGACCTGATGCACGAGCGAGAAGGCGATTGGCAGCGCGCCCTCGACGACGACGGCGTTGACCTGCTCCAGGGTCATCGACGCGGTCGCGTCGTCATAGAGCGAGTGCACCGCTCGCAGCCGACGCGAGAGTGAGTGTCGGTATGTGGCGTCCATCGAGCAAGTCTGCTGGTTGGAGACGCTCGGCGCCAGCCCCGGGGGGTCGGGGAGAGGTCTTGTAGGCTGCGGACATGGACATTGCCGCACTCTTGGGCGACGAGGCGTCGTCGCTACTCGACCACCAGGCCACCGCGTTTCCCAAGGAACTCCTGACCCTGCCGGGGCCGAACTACCTGTCGGACGTCTTCAGCCTGAGCGACCGGTCGCCGACGGTTCTGCGCAACCTCGGCACCCTCTTCGGTCACGGCCGCCTGGGCGGAACGGGCTACCTGTCGATCCTGCCGGTCGACCAGGGTGTGGAGCATTCGGCAGCGGCCAGCTTCGCGCCGAATCCCGCCTATTTCGACCCCGCGAAGATCTGTGATCTGGGCATCGAGGCGGGCTGTAACGCCGTGGCCTCCACACTCGGCACCCTCGGAGCCGTCTCGCGGCGCTACGTGCACCGCATCCCCTTCATCGTCAAGATCAACCACAACGACTTCCTGCACTATCCCAACACCTACGACCAGGTGCTCTTCGCGTCGGTCCGCCAGGCGGCCGACCTCGGCGCCATGGGGGTGGGTGCGACGATCTACTTCGGCTCGCCGGAGTCAGACCGACAGCTCCACGAGGTCTCCGAGGCCTTCGCCGAGGCGCACCGACTCGGACTGTTCACGGTGCTGTGGACCTACCTGCGCAATCCGGCCTTCAAGACCGCCGACGTTGACTATCACGTCTCAGCGGACCTGACCGGACAGGCCAACCACCTCGGGGTGACGATCGAGGCCGACATCATCAAGCAAAAGCAGCCGGAGAATAACGGCGGCTACACCGCGCTCAACTTTGGCAAGACGAACAAGCGCGTCTACGACGAGCTGACGACGAGCAACCCGATCGACCTGACCCGTTGGCAGGTCGCCAACTGCTACGCGGGGCGCATCGGTCTCATCAACTCTGGTGGCGAGGCCAAGGGCGCGGACGACCTGGCGAGCGCGGTGCGCACGGCCGTCATCAACAAGCGTGCCGGCGGCACCGGTCTTATCCTCGGTCGTAAGGCCTTTCAGCGTCCGATCAGTGAGGGCGCGGCGCTGGTCAACGCGGTCCAGGACGTCTTCCTCGACCCCGCGATCACTATCGCCTAACCGTGGTGGCGGATCGTGGCTGGTGGACGTGGGCCAACCTCGTCACCGCCATTCGCCTGGCGCTGATCCCGGTCTTCCTCTGGCTGCTCTTCGGCACCGGCCATCGCGCCCTCGCCGCCTGGCTGCTCGGCGCCCTGGGGGCGACCGACTGGGTCGATGGCTACCTGGCCCGACGCCTCCACCAGGTCTCGGCGGTGGGCAAGGTGATCGATCCGGTGGCCGACCGCATCCTCGTGATGGTTGGACTGCTCGGCGTCGCGGCCGCGGGCGGTGTCCCGTGGTGGTTTGCCCTGATCACGCTGGCGAGGGAGCTGATCGTCTCACTGATGACCCTCCTGCTGGCCGCCTTGGGCGCGGCGCGCATCGACGTGCTCTGGTGGGGCAAGGTCTCGACCTTCGCCCTCATGACCACTTTTCCCTTGTTTCTTCTCTCCAGTAACGATCACCACGTGGCGCTCGCGGCCTGGCAGCAGGTCGGGCGCGACCTCTGCTGGGTGGTGGGTGTGGCGGGTCTCGCACTGTCGTGGGTCGTGCTGGCGAGTTACGTGCGTCCCGCGCTCTCCGCGCTGCGTCAGGGGCGCGCCGCCCGGCGGATCTTGTAGATTTCGCCTATGCAGATTCCCGCCGACCTTCGATACTCCTCCGACCACGAGTGGGCCCGCGCGACAGGCGACGTCGTGCGCGTCGGGATCACGGACTACGCCCAGGACGCCTTGGGCGACGTGGTGTACGTGTCCCTGCCCAGCGTGGGCACCGCCCTAGAGGTCGGCGCGGCGCTGGGCGAAGTGGAATCCACGAAGTCGGTGTCGGAGATCTACGCGCCCGTCTCGGGTGTGGTCAGCGCGGTCAACGACGCCCTGTCGAGTTCCCCGGAATTGATCAACACCGAGCCCTACGGAGGCGGCTGGATCTGCGAGATAACCGTCTCCTCGCCCGAGGCCTACGAGGCTCTCCTGGACGCGGACGGCTACCGGGGCCTCACCTCCTGACCCAGACGCCGGGGATGAATCTTCACTAGGGTTGCCTCCGTGAACTGTCGTCGGTGCGGGGAGATTCTGAACGCGAACGCCAACTTTTGTTGGAAGTGTGGCGCTCCCCAGCACGAGGCCACGTCGCCCGAGACCGTCGCGGTGCCGGTGGTGGGATCCTTCGAGTCGACCCACGCCGACACGCTGAGCGGACCGCGCGGTCACGTGGACGAGCTGGTGATCGTCTCGGGCCAGAGCGCGGGAACGCGCTTCGCTCTCACGAACGAGACGACCTCGGTCGGACGTCATGAGAACAGCGACCTGCTGCTCGACGACGTCTCGGTGTCACGTCTTCACGCGATCTTCACGCGAACCGCCAGTGGACGGATCACGTTGCGTGATCTAAATTCGCTCAACGGCACGTACGTGAACGGGGCGCGTGTCGAAGAGACCGCGCTGCATTCGGCGGACGAGGTGCAGATCGGGAAGTTCAAGTTGGTCTTTTGGGAGGCGACGCTATGAGTGTCACGGGGACGAAGATGCGTATCGGTGAAGTGCATACGCTGCTGCGTGCTGATTACCCGGACATCGAGTTATCGAAGATTCGCTACTACGAGGACAAGGGGCTCGTCCAACCCGAGCGCAGCCGCAAGGGCTATCGCCTCTACAGCGAACGCGACGTGGCCTGTCTGCGCGAGGCGATCCGACTGGCCCAGGAGGAGTTTGTCCCGCTGCGCGTCGTGCGCCTGCGCCTCATCGAGCAGGGTCTGCTGGATGAGGCACCGGTGCCGAGCACGCGCGAAGCGGCGCGGTCGGTGTCGAATCCGCGAGTGGTTGCCATACCACCGGCGCCCAAGCCACGACTCACGGTGATGGCGCGCCCGGTGGAGGCGGTCGTACTGGAGACCTCGGAGTCCTACACGAGCGGTGACTTCCTCGTTGCCACGGGACTCGACGCCGACGACGTGAACCAGATGATCTCCCTCGGACTGCTGCTGCCCGTGGCGGAGAACGGCTCTACACAGTTCTCGAGCCTCGACGTTCGCGTGGCCCTCGCGGCGACGCCACTCATCGCTCGCGGAGCCGACTTGCGACTCTTGGGCGCGCTGCGGCGTGTTGTGGAGCGCGAGATGGGCATCGTCGACGATCTCACGGCGTCGCTGCGCTCCCCGGTGTCGGGCCTGTCCCTCGACGAGGTCCAAGCCGTGACCGCCGAAGTGGCCGGGGAAGTCGCCGTGCTGCGCAGCGTGCTCCACGAGCGCGCCGTGCGGGCGATCTTTGACTAGGCGCCGGGCGATTCGCGCGACCCCGGGTCTAGGCTGAGAACGTGATTGAGGTCGTCCTCCGGGCCGTTCGAGTGGACGTGGGATCGTCCACGCCGCTTCTCCTGCTCGAGGAACTGGCCGGCGAGAGGGTGCTGCCGATCTTCATCGGGGCGCCCGAGGCGACGGCCATCGCCTACGCGCTCCAGCACCTCGAGACTCCTCGCCCGATGTCGCACGATCTGATGTCGACCATCATCACCTCACTCGGCGGACGTCTGTTCACGGTGGAGATCACCGAGCTGATCGACAACACCTTCTACGCCAATCTGCGCATCTTGCGCGATAGCTCCGAGATCGTCGTCAGCGCCCGACCCAGCGACGCGGTCGCTCTGGCGCTGCGCGCGGGCGCGCCGATCCTCGTCAGCGACGCCCTGATGGACGAGCAGGGCCGGATCATGCAGCTCGAAGACGACGACGAGCTTGATGATGTGACGCAGGAGGCGCCCGGGGAGTCCAACGAGGCGGAGTTGGTGGCCGAACTGCGCGAGTTCCTCGACACCATCCGCCCCGAGGACTTCAATCAGTGAGCAGGGCCCTCAAGTCACTTGGGCTCTTTTTCGCTTTCGTTGTGATCTACACCCTGAGCCGACACGCCATTCACACCACGTCGACGACCACGACCACGCCGTCAACCACCGCGCCGTTTACCTCGACCACGACCAGCCTGGCGTCGGGAACGCCGGTGTGCTCGGCCCGTGACTTTCGCGGCGTCTTCAATCCGGCGCAGGGGGCCATGGGGACGGTCTACGCGAGCGTGACCCTGACCAAGGACGCGGGACCCACGTGCGCACTCAAGGGGTGGCCGCTTCTGACGCTCCAGGACCGCTCGGGGGCGATCCTGCCCTCGACGACGAACGACCTGCCGACGACGAACTCACCGATCAGGTTCCCCGACGCGGCCGCGAACCGTGCGCCCACGTCACTGGTACTCGCCAACGGCGCCACCGCCAACTTCGACTTGGCCTACTCCAACGTGCCCAACGGGGCCGAGTCCTGCCCCTCGGTGGTGACGCTGAGCGTCCAGCTCGTCAAGGACGGATCGGCGATCGTGATCACGCCCAGCTACCCACCCCAGCCCTGCAACCAGGGGACGATTTGGGTTAGCCCGTTCTTCTGAACCTCTCTCGGGACCAAAGTCAGTTTTATCAACCACGTTTTGGCTGAGGGAATCTACTACCTTCCTTAATGACATTCAGTGTCGCGTCGCGGCGGTGTGCCGCGCGCAAAGGGAGGACTTTCATGAGTGAAGGATTCACGCCGGAATCGCTCGGTGCGAAGTTAGAGGTGGTACCGGGCGAACATCAGAGGTTGCGCCAGGGCGTACTCGGACTGCTCGATATCTCTGCCGCGACGATGGCCAACATCGGTCCGGCGATGAGCTTCTACTTCGGATTCGGGTATCTCGCCTACACCGCAGGACTCGCGTCGCCACTGACGATCATCGCGGCCGGTGTCGCGATTCTGTTCCTCGGAAATACGTTGTCCGAGTTCACCAAGGTGTTGCCGTCAACGGGTGGTTTCATCTCCTTCGTCGGCAAGACTTTCGGCGGGCGTGCGGCGGTGACGACTGCGATTCTCACTGGTGCCGGCTACATCGCGGCCATGGCGTCGGTGATCGCGATCGTCGGAGGATTCTTCCAGACGATCCTGCAGAACTACAACGTCAAGGGACTCGAAAGCGTGCCGTGGATCATCTGGGTGCTCATCTTCCTGGCCTTCGCGGCCTTCATGATGATTCGCGGCATCTCGATCTCCACCAAACTGGCCGGCTTCTTCTTCGCGTTCGAAATTGCGATCATGATCCTCGTCAGCGTCTTGACGCTCATCAAGTTCCACGGCTCGATCAACTTCAAGCCCTTCGAGCCTAAGAACATCACGGGAGGCTTCAAGGGCCTCGCGGCCGGGTTCCCGCTCGCCATCTACCTCTTCATTGGCTGGGAGAACTCCGCGGCGCTCGCCGAAGAGACCGACAATCCTCGGAAGAACGTGCCGAAGGCGGTGTTCACCTCGATCGTCATCATGCTCGTCGCGTACACGTTCTTCGCGTACTCGACGGTGGTCGGCTTCAAGGGCAACGTCACCGCGCTGGCCAGCGCCCCCATCCCGTTCCTCACCGTGGCGAAGGAAGTCTTCGCGGTCGCACTCTTCTTCGCGTTCCTCGCGGGGATGACCTCGACCCTCGGGGCGCTCATCGCGGGAACGAACTCGCAGGCGCGCCTCATCTTCAACGCTGGTCGTGAGGGGCTGCTGCCCTCGGCCATCGGCAAGGTTCACTCGACCCGCCGTACGCCGGTGACGGCCCTGTTCACCTTCCTCGGACTGGGCCTCGCCATCATCGGCATCTGGGGACTTGGCCACTTGATCGGCGGTCACGCCACCTCAGGTTCGATGAGCGCGTTGACGATGTTCGTCGAGTCCTCGACCTTCGGCACCATCTTGCTGCTGCTCGTCTACGGACTGAGCAATCTGGCGTTGCCCTTCTACTACAAGAAGCACCACCCCGACATGTACAACACGTTCCGCCACGCGGTGTTGCCGGCTTTTGGCATTGTGTGGATCTTGGTTCCGCTGTACTACCTCGCCAAGCCGGGTCAGACCGCGCCCTTCAGCTGGTATCCGTACATGGCGCTGGGCGTCGTGGTGCTCGCCGTTATCTACTCCGTGTACCTGGTGTCGCGTGACCCGGGCATCGGGGATCGCGTCGGATCGATCGTGGCCGACGAATAGCTCGTCAGCCACCCGGGGTCGGACGCACCAGCATCCGGCCCCGGGTGGCGCCGCGACGTATCACGTCGAGTGCTTCACTGACGCCCTCTAGGGGCACTTCGCGATCGACGAGCGAGTCGAGGTCGAGTCGTTCGGCGAGATCGGCCACCGCTTGCCAGGTGCGTTCGCGTGCCGCGGCGTCCATCTCGACGACGTCCACGCCCAAGAGGGCGACCGCGCGGGTGATGAAGGGATAGACCGTGGTCACAAGATCGGCCCCGGCGACCAGGCCGCTCGCCGCGACAGCCGCGCCGTAGCGCAACGAGCGCAGGATCTGCGCGAGGGTGTCACCGCCGACGCAGTCCACCGCGCCGGCCCAACGCTCGCTGGCGAGGACCCGGTCGGGCTTGTCGGCGATCTCCTCGCGTCCGATGACCCGGCTCGCCCCGAGGCCCTCGAGCCAGCCAACGGCCTCCGTCGAGCCGGTCGAGGCCGCGACGCGGTAGCCGCGCGCCGCGAGCAGCGCCACCGCCATGGAGCCGACGCCACCGGTCGCGCCGGTGACGAGGACCTCGCCGTCTTCGAGTCCGTGGTCTTCGAGGGCGAGCACGCTTCGCATCGCTGACAGACCGGCGGTGCCCACGATCATCGCGGCGCGCGTGGAGAGGGCCTCGGGCAGGCGACTGATGTAGCGGGCCGGTGCGTAGACGTACTCGGCGAAGCCGCCGTCGCGCGCGACGCCCACGTCGCCGCCGTGCACGGCGACCCGTGCACCGACCGGCAGCGCGGGATCCGACGACTCAACGATCTCACCGGCGGCGTCAACGCCGCCGACGAGTTGCGGGGAGCGACGCACCCGCAGGCGCGGATCGACCACCATCGCGTCCTTGTAGTTCACGCCGCTGAACTCCACGCGAACCAGGAGGTCGCTCGGGTCCGCCGCGGTGGGGGTGACGTCGGTGACCGCTGTCGAGAGGACGTCGTCGGAGACGGAGATGTGAAAGGCACGCATGCGGCCACTTTACGGCGCCACCTCCTATCATGCGATCGTGGCGATGGTCTCCCTCAACGGGCATCCGACGTGGGTGCGGCGCCCGAAGGGACGCGGCCCGCTGGTGACGCTGCTGCACGGTGGCATGAGCGATTCGTCGAGCATGTTGCGACGCTTCGAGAAGCGCCTGTCGCGTGACTTTCGCCTCGCCGCCTTCGATCGGCGCGGTCACGGGCGCACACCCGATCGCCCCGGAGCGTTCCACTACGACGACATGGCCGATGAGACGATCGCCTTCCTCGAATACCTCGGTGAGCCGAGCCATCTGATCGGCCACAGCGACGGGGGAGTGGTCGCTCTCTTGACCGCGATGCGTCGGCCCGACCTGATCCGTCGCGTCGTCCTGGTGGGGGCGAACTATCACCACGACGGCCTCGTGGAGTCGCCGGAGTTCTCGCTCGAAGGTCCCGAGTTCGAGCAGTGGGCTCGTGACTACGGCGAGATCTCGCCCGACGGCGTCGAACACGCACGCGAGGTCGTGAGCAAGGCGCTGACCCTCTTCGCCAGCGAACCGACGCTCACGACGTCTGATCTGGCCACGGTGTCGGTGCCCGTCCTGGTGATGTCCGGCGATGACGACGTCGTGAGCCTGGCGCACACGTGCTCGATGTACGAGGCAATCGCTGACGCCCAGCTGGCGGTGTTGCCGGGTAGCTCGCACGCGGTACTCAAGGAGCATCCCGGGCTGTCGTGTCGGATCATCAGCCACTTTCTCCGCGCTGAACTGCCCGTGGCCACGCTGATGCCGCTCCGGCGCGCCGTGACAACGGTCAGGGGCGCCGAGGGGTCCAACTTGTAGACTTCGCCTGGTGGCGCGGCTCGATTCCTGGCGACAAATCCTCGCGGCCCAATGGTTCGCCGTCGGAGGACTATCCGGTGACGCCCTGCTCTACGGGGCCTCCGCCCTCTTCGCGCTCGGTCTCGGGTTCACCTCGGGTGAGCCGGCCCAGTGGCACTGGGGCTACCTCTCGGCTCCGG
This sequence comes from Acidimicrobiaceae bacterium, assembly GCA_027451285.1. Classification (GTDB taxonomy): domain Bacteria; phylum Actinomycetota; class Acidimicrobiia; order Acidimicrobiales; family RAAP-2; genus RAAP-2. Next base: position 15,625 of record DAIDJP010000041.1, read on the forward strand.
CGTACGCCGTGGCGGCCGTCGCGGCGATCGTCATCGCACGCCGACGCGTCGCGCGTGAGACCCGCGTGCGCGTCGCTCTCTTGGGCCTGGTGGTGCTCGGGGCGGTCGCACTGCCCCTGGGGCTCGAGGCCCGTTGGCGCCACTTGGATCCGGGCGCCGCGTTCGCCCAGCCCGAGGTCTCGGTGATCGAGCGCTCGGCGGGTTATCTCAGCCACGGCCAGGACCCGTATCGGGCGTACGTGCACGACGGCCACGTCGTGGACGCGGTGAAGGGCCTACCCGCCTACGAGTCGTTCTTTCCGTACTTTCCCCTGATGGGCGTGTTCGGCCTGCCGTCGGCGGCCACCCACAAGGGGGCCGGCCTGACCGACGCGCGCATCGTGATGTCACTGATGACCCTGCTCGTGAGCGCACTCGCGCTCGCGTTGTTGCGAGCGTCACGGGAGAAGAAGATCCTCGTCGCCCAGGTACTCCTGGCGCTACCGACCGGGGCGCTGTTCCTCGCGACGGGCGGCGACGACATGCCGATCCTGGCCCTCATCCTCTTGGGGGTCGCGGGGCTGCAGCGACGAAGCACCTACGTCGCCGGGATCAGCCTGGGACTCGCCGCGGCCATGAAGCTGACGGCCTGGCCGGTCGCGGCCGGGGCCCTGCTCGTCGCGCGCACCCGCGATGGACGCGGCGCGGCGCGGCGCATCGCTGTGATCGTGGCGGGAATCGTCGGCGTGACCGTGATTCCCTTCGTGGTGAAGGACCCCTGGTCCTTCGTCTCGAACGTCTTCGCCTTCCCGCTGGGACTCGCCGGCGTGCACTCGCCGGCGGCCAGTCCGCTGCCCGGTCACATCCTGACCACGCTGTGGGCCCCGCTCGGACACGTCCTCGCTCCGGTCGCCCTGCTGGTGCTGGGTTATTTCGGGACCCGCTACGTGCGCGAGCACTGGCCCATCGACCTCTCCGAGATGCTGGCCTTGCTCGCGGTGGCCTTTGGCGTGATGATTCTCAGCGCGTCGGCGACACGCCTGGGCTATCTCATCTACCCGCTCAACCTGGCGCTGTGGTCGCGGGTCACGGCGCGAATCCCGGAGAGGGTGCCCGAACTCGTCTAGATCATCGACGAGTTCTGATAGATCCGAAACGTCCAGGACGTCGAGGAGGACGTGCGCGAGTTGATGGTCACGCCGACCACCCAGTAGAAGGTGTCGCTGCCCGCCTTTTGAAAGAGCAGCTGACCGATCGCGTGGGGTGATCCGCTCGAGAAGAGCGACCAGCCCTGACTCTCGAGACGGGTGCGATAGAAGCCGAGAATCTGACCCGCGCCGTCGGTGCTGACGAGGTGGCGCAGGCAGTCGTAGTCGCCCGCGCCGCCGTTGGCGTGGATGGCGGCTCCGGCGGGCGACGTGTGCACGGGCACCACGAGCGCTCCCGCGATGTTGCCCGGGGGAGAGCCATCCTGCGCGCAAGCGCGCAGGACGAAGTTCGTCGTGTCGAGTCCGAGTCCGCCGACGATCGCCACTGGCGTCGTGGTCGTCGTGACCTTCTGACTCGTGACGAGGTTGATCACGAGGAAGATCCCCAGGGTCAGGACAGCCACGCCCACGACGATCATCGCGGGCAGGATGCTCGTCGTGGTCGTCAGCGGGGGCCGGGAGTCGCTCATTCGTTCCAGCCCAGGTGATCGATCGGACCGTGTCCGGCGCCCAGGTGCCAGGACGCGGCGCTGGTCAGGGCGGCCAGGACGAAGGACTTGGCGTCACGGGTGGCGTCGGCGAGAGGCCGCCCGTAGGCGAGGCCGGCGCAGATCGCCGCCGAGAGCGAGCAGCCGGTTCCGTGATCGTTGGTGGTGGCAACGCGCGGCGCGTCAAAGACCGTGGCGCCCTGCGCGTCGACCAGAATGTCGGGCGAGCGCCGCGACGTGACGCCCCGGGTGACGACGTGGCCACCCTTGACCAGAACCGCGCCGGGCCCGAAGGCCAGGATCAATCGGCCGACTTCCACCATGTCGTCCTCGTTGAGCAGGTCGTTGGCGTCGACGCCGGCGAGCACGGCCGCCTCGCGCAGATTGGGCGTGACGACGCGGGCGTGGGGCAAGAGCTGGTCGCGGTAGGCCTCGACGCCGCCCTCGGACATCAGCACGTGGCCACTCGTCGAGACGAGCACCGGGTCCACCACGAGGGGGCCGAAGCGGCCCTCGGCGGCGAGCGCGGCGACCATGGCGACGGTCGCCGGTTCAGCCAGCATGCCGGTCTTGGTCGCGCGCACCGTGAAGTCGTCGGTGACGGCCTCAACCTGGGAGCGCACGAGCTCGGGCGAGACGGCCAGCACGTCGCTCACGCCCAGGGTGTTCTGCGCGGTCACGGCCGTGATCGCCGTCGTTCCGTGCAACGAGAAGGCGCTGAAGGTGCGCAGATCGGCCTGGATGCCGGCCCCACCTCCCGAATCAGACCCCGCGACGGTGAGAGCCGTCAGTGGTTCCATTGGCTCCACTGTAGAGGCAGGCTCACGACCCTGAGTACGCTGAAGCCGTGAGTGAGTTCTTTCAGGTCGGTTCGATCAGTTCCTCCTCGCGTCTCGTGATGGGCACGGGCGGCATGCGATCCCTCGAGATCTTGAAGGCGACGCTGACGGCGTCGCAGTCGAGCATCGCGACGGTCGCGTTGCGCCGGGTGGACCCCAGCGTGCGCGGCTCGATCTATGACGTGTTGGCCGAGTGCGGGTTCAGCCTGCTACCCAACACCGCGGGCTGTTACAGCGCCGCCGAGGCGGTCATGGTCGCTGAGCTGGCGCGCGAGGCCTTCTCGACGAACGTCGTCAAGCTCGAGGTGATCGGCGACGACGTGACACTCCTGCCCGACACCGCGGAGACGTTGGTGGCGGCGGATCAACTGGTGCGCAAGGGCTTCGAGGTGTGGGCCTACACCTCTGACGACCTGATCGTGGCACTACGCCTCGAGCAGGCCGGCTGCGTGGCGGTCATGCCCCTGGGAGCGCCCATCGGCTCGGGGCTGGGCGTGCGCAACCCCCACGCGATCGCGCTGATCGCCGAGCGCCTGGAGGTGCCGGTCCTGCTCGACGCCGGAGTCGGCACGGCCTCGGACGCGGCCCTGGCCATGGAGCTGGGCTGTGACGGGGTGCTCGCCTCCTCGGCCATCAACAGGGCCCTGGAGCCGGTCATGATGGCCGAGGCGTTGCGCGACGCCGTGCGCGCCGGCTATTTAGCCCGTCAGGCCGGGAGGATCCCCCCGCGGGTGCACGCCGAGGCCTCGACGAGCTCTTTGGGCCGACCCGATCTTCTCGCGCGCTAGGGCGACGAACTACACTGGTGTAGTCCCCGGACTCGGGGCACCTCTGTCGGGAGGATTTTGTTATGCCGGTTACTCAGAACCTCGGATTTAGTGGCCCGATGGTGTGTCGCCTCACCGGCGTCACGTACCGTCAGTTGGACTACTGGGCGCGCACCGACCTCGTCACGCCCTCGATCGCCGCGGCCACGGGAAGTGGTTCGAAGCGCCTCTACTCGTATCGCGACGTCCTCGAGGTCAAGGTCATCAAGTCACTGCTCGCCTCGGGCCTGTCGCTTGCGCGTGCGCGCCAGGCCGTCGAGTGCCTGCGCCAGGACCTCGGCGAGGACCTCGCCTCGACCTCGCTGGTGCTGACCGACGCGGGATCCGTGCTGGCGCGCTCCGACGGTGATCTGGTCGATCTCCTGCGCGGTGGCCAGGGCGTCTTTAACATCTTCCCCCTCGCCGGCGTGGTCGCCGAACTTACGACCACGATCAACGAAGTTCGTTCAACGTCGGAGAGGGAGTCCCGCTCGGCGTGACCTACGACACGCCGGCCGACGCAGCGCGTCGCCGGCACCCCAGCGAGGCGAGTCCGGTGTCGGGTCGCTTCGCTCACCCCAGTGAGGAGATGTTCGCGCGCCTGCTCACCCTCTACGGGATCGAGTGGCTCTATGAGCCAGTGGAATTCCCCTTGGCCTGGGGTCGGCACGGCGTCGTGACGAGGGCTTTTCGCCCTGACTTCTACGTGCCGAGCCAGCGGCTGTTCATCGAGTTGACCGTGGCCGAGCAGCGCCTCGTCACGCGCAAGAACCGCAAGGTGAGGGAGTTTCGCACCCTCTATCCCGAGCTCGACATCGTGGTCGTCTACCGGCGCGACTTCGAGGCCCTGATGCGCGAACACCACCTCTCGATCGACGTCGCCGCAGCGTAATGTGGCTCTCGTGAGCGACCGTCGACCCTATCTCTACGATCTCCACGTCGAGTTGGGCGCGAAGATCGTGCCCTTCGGCGGCTGGGAGATGCCCCTGCAGTACGGCACCGGAACGGTGGCCGAGCACCTGGCCTGTCGCCAGGACGCCGTGGTCTTTGACGTAAGCCATCTGGGCACGGTGCGCTGTGACGGCGCGGAGATGTTCGACGCGCTCCAGAGCACTCTCACCAACGATCTGACCAAGATCGGTCCGGGTCGCGCCCAGTACACGCACCTCCTCACCGATGAGGGCTTCGTGGTCGACGACATCATCGTCTGGTGGGTCGGACACGACCAGTTCGACGTCATGCCCAACGCCTCGAACACGAGCGGCGTGCTCTCGGCGCTGCCGGGCGTCGACGTCACCTCTGAGCGCGTGGTGCTCGCGGTTCAGGGACCGAACGCCCGCGCCAAGGCCGCCGCGCTCGACCCCCGATTCGGTGAGGTGGGGCGCTTTCGCGTGACCACCTTCGAATTTCGCGGCGTGGAGGTGCGCGTCGCGGGCACCGGCTACACCGGCGAGGCGGGCTTCGAGATCGCCGCCCCCAACGAGATCGCCGAGGGACTGCTGCGAGATCTCATCGGCGCCGGGATCACGCCCGCGGGGCTCGGCGCCCGCGACACCCTGCGCCTCGAGGCGGCGCTGCCCCTCTACGGACACGAGCTGACGCTGACCTCGACCACCCTCGAGGCGCGCCTGGGCTGGGTGCTCGGCTGGGACAAGGAGACCTTCCGGGGACGTCGCGCGGTCGAGGCCGAACGCGAGCGCGGGCCGCGCCGACTGCTTACGGGAGTCCTCGCCGACGGCCGCCAGCCGCTGCGCGAGGGCGGCGAGGTGTTCGTCGACGACCGCTCGCGCGGGGTGCTGAGCTCGGGGAACTTCTCGCCCGTACTCGAACGCGGCGTGGGACTGGGATTGCTCGCCGGTGACCTCGAGCCCGGGACCCCGGTGCGCGTGGAACTACGTGGCCGCGAGGTCGCCGGGCACGTCGTGGAGTTGCCCTTCGTGCGAAAGGTGAAGTGATGGCCGACTACCTACCCCACACCGACGAGGAAGTGCACGACATGCTCGACTTCCTCGGCCTGGACAGCCTCGAGCACCTCTTCGCGCACATCCCGGCGGCGGTGCGACTCTCGGGGGGACTCGACATCGAACCCGGGCTGAGCGAGCCCGACGTGGCGGCGATCTTCGCCGGTTACGGAGAGGCCAACGCGGCGCGCGCCAACGCGATGACCTGCTTCGCCGGCGCCGGCGCCTACGACCACGAGGTGCCCGCCGTCGTCAAGGCCCTCGGCTCGCGCTCGGAGTTCGTCACCGCCTACACGCCCTATCAGCCCGAAGTCGCCCAGGGGGTCCTCCAGGCGATCTTCGAGTATCAGACCTTGATCTCGCGCCTCGCGGGGCTGCCTATCGCCAACGCCTCGCTCTATGACGGAGCGACCGCGCTCGTGGAGGCGCTCAACATGGCCGGCGGGGCGACGAAGCGTTCGCGGATGTACGTCTCTGCGGGCGTGCACCCGCACTGGCGCGCCGTGGCGCGCACCTTCGCCGCCGGCACCGGTCACGAGATCGTCGAGGTGCCCCTGGTCGACGGGCTGACCCAGTGGGGAAGCGTCGACACCAGTGACGCCGCGGCGATCGTGGCGGCCTATCCGAACTACCTCGGCGTGGTCGAGGATCTCAGCGACGCGCGCGCCCTGGCGAGCGCGGCCGGTGGACTCTTCATCGTCGCCGGCGACCCGGTGGCCGCCGGCGTGTTGAAGAGCGCGGGCGACTGGGGCGCGGACGTCTTCCTCGGCGAGGGTCAGCCCTTCGGCACTCCACTCGCCTTCGGCGGACCCTACCTGGGGCTCTTCGCCTGCACCATGGACCAGGTGCGCCGCCTGCCCGGGCGCATCGTGGGCGAGACGCTCGACTCGAACGGACGACGCAGCTTCGTCACGACCCTTCGCGCGCGCGAACAGGACATCCGCCGTGAGAAGGCGACCTCCAACGTCTGCACCAACCAGACGCTGATGGCGGTCACGGCCGCCATCCAGTTGGGCTGGCTCGGCACGTCAGGACTGCGTGACGTGGCCACGCGATGCGCCGAGGGCGCGCACTACCTCTTTGACGCGGTGACCGCCATCGAGGGAGTCGAGGCGGTCTCCAGTCAGGCGTTCCTGCGCGAGTTCGCGCTGCGCCTGCCGCGCCGCGCGAGCGACGTGATCGCCGACATGGCCGCGAGCGGGGTCCTGGCCGGTGTGGCGGCGTCGACCCTCGCCCCCGCGGGCGATCCGTCGCTCGAGGGAATCGAGAACGTCCTGCTGGTCGCAGTGACCGAGAAGCGCACGAGAGTAGAGCTCGACGCGTACGCGGATCTGTTGAGAAAGGCGGTGGCCTGATGGCGATCACGGGACTGCCCGGCGGGCGCGCAGCGTCGGTGCCATTGATGGGTCACGAGACCGAGCCGACGATGTTCGAACTCTCGGTGGCGGGGCGCTCGGCCGCCCAATTGCGCACGACCGGCGTTCCGACACGCTCGCTGGTCGACATGGTCGGCGCGGCGCATGTGAAGGACGAGCCCGTCGCGCTCTCTGATCTCTCCGAGCGTGACCTGGTTGGTCACTTCACCCGCCTGAGCCATCGCCAGTTCTCGGTCGACCTCGGCGCCTACCCCCTGGGGTCGTGCACGATGAAGTACAACCCGAAGTTCTGTGACGCGGTCGCGGCCGATCCCGCCCTCAACGGCGTGCACCCCGGCGCGCCGGCCACGTTGACCCAGGGCTGGCTCGAGCTGCTGGTGGACCTGGAGGAGAAGCTCTGCGCCATCACCGGCATGGCGGCGGCGACGCTGCAGCCGGCGGCCGGCGCGGCGGGGGAGCTGACGGGCCTGCTCTTGATGCGCGCCTATCACGCCTCGCGCGGAGAGGATCGGCGCCGCGTGATCATCCCGGACTCGGCGCACGGCACCAATCCGGCCTCGGTCACCCTCGGGGGCTACGAGGTGACGACGGTGCCCTCCAACGAGCGCGGACTCGTGGACCTCGAGGCGCTGCGCGGAGCGCTGGGCCCGGACGTGGCGGGCATCATGCTCACCAACCCCAACACGGTGGGCCTCTTCGAGGAGGAGATCACTGAGATCGCCACCGCGGTGCACGACGCCGGAGGACTGCTCTACTACGACGGCGCGAACCTGAACGCCATCGTCGGGGTGGTGCGACCGGGCGACATGGGCTTTGACATCGTGCACATGAACCTGCACAAGACCTTCGCCACGCCCCACGGCGGCGGCGGCCCCGGCGCGGGACCGGTCGCGGTGTCGGCCCGCCTGGCCGACTTCCTGCCCGGACCCAAGGCGACTCGCGTGGCCGACGGGACTTTCGACTGGGTCGCGCCGGCCCAGAGCATCGGGCGCGTGCACGGCTGGCACGGCAACGCGATGGTGCTGGCGCGCGCGCTGGCCTACATCGACGTGCACGGCGGCGACGGGCTCACGCGCGTCGCCCAGCACGCGGTCTTGAACGCGAACTGGCTGCGCCGACGCCTGGCGGACACCTTGCCCGCGGCCTACGACCGACCCTGTATGCACGAAGCGGTCCTCAGCGCCACGGCCTTGAAGGCGGCGACCGGAGTGCGGGGTCTCGACGTGGCCAAGGCCCTCCTCGACGAAGGATTCCACTCGCCAACGGTGTACTTCCCGCTGATCGTGGACGAGGCGCTGATGTTCGAGCCCACCGAGACTGAGAGCCCCCAGACGCTCGAGGCCCTCGCCCAGGCGGTCGAACGTATCGTGGCGCGAGCCGACACCGAGGCCGACGAGCTGCACCACTCGCCGCACCACACGCCGGTCTCGCGCGTCGACGAGGCGCGCGCGGCGCGCCACCTCATCGCGACCGAGGACGCGGCCGCCCGCTAGCGCGGCCGCGTTATCGTGGGTCCGACCGGGGAGGACGCATGGACCGCCAGAGGATTTCGTATTTTCCGCTTTCGCAGATGGACGAGGCGATGCTCGTCGAGATGCAGCGCTGCGCGCGCGAGGGAACCCCGCGACCCGAGTCGAGCGCGGTGCGCGCGCACTCGCGCGCGGCGTTCTGGGCCTTTGCCAACTCCTGGGCCGGCCTGTTCCGCGGCGGGGTGGTGGAGCACTCGCTCAAGGAGCTCTGCCGGGTCTACGTGTCGCGTTCGGTCAAGTGCGAGTACTGCGGCAACCAGCGCAGCGTCGCGGCCCAGGACGCGGGGCTCGGTGAGGGCGCGATGGACGAGTTGTTGAACTTCGAGTCCTCGGCAACCTACGACGAGCGCCAGAAGGCGGCTCTCGCCTACGCCGAGGCCATCACCTGGCGCCTGAATCCCGACGACGCGTTCTGGGACCGACTCCACGCGAACTTCTCCGAGGAGGAGCTCGTCGAGCTGGCGTGCTTCATCTCTCTCACGATGGGCCAGCAGAGCTGGATCCGCCTGCTCAACATCGACCACTTCCAGGTGCTCTCCGACGGGGCCGCGTCCATGGCGCCCGGCCTGGAGAGTGCCGAGGACGTCGCGGCGCTGCGCGCCGACGATCACTACTGGGCGAAGCGTCCCTAACCCAACGCCTCGTCGGCCGGTGCGTCGACGTCGCTGATGTGCGCCAGGACGAGGCGCAGCAGGCGTGCGAGTTCGCGCTGCTCGGCGTCGGAGAGCGCGCCGACCGCGAGCGTCTCGTGGCGGTTGAACTCGGGGAACAGCTCCTCGATGAGTCGCGTGCCGGACTTGGTGAGGGCCAGTGAGACCCGTCGCCCGTCGTGGGCGTGCGGCTTGCGGCGCACCAGTCGCCGGTTGGTCAGCGTCTTGACGACCCCGGTCAGGGTGCCCTTGGTGACGCCGGCCTCGGCGGCGACGTGGCCGGACTCCTGCTCGCCCCAGATCCACAGCACCCACAGCACGGTGAAGGCCACCCACGAGAGGTCATACGCCGAGAGCACCGAGCGCTCCATGTGGTTGCGCACCGCCGAGCCGGCCCGGTAGATGTTCGAGACCGCGCTCATCGCCGTGAAGTCGAGGTCGTGCTCGCCCAGGTGTCCGCGGATGTCGTGTTCAGCCTGGGAGACCACCGCGGCCGTGGAACTGGCGATGCGACGAGACACGCTTACTCCTCGAGGGTGGTGCCACCGGCGAACGTGGTCCCCACGCTTCGAAAGTAGCCGCCGATGATTTCGCGCGGGGCGATCAGGGTCAACTCCTCCGTGGGCGAGTCGAAGAGGTCGAGGGTCGCGGTTCCTGAGAAGGCCGGGCCCAGATCGAGGTTGACCCCGGACATCGTCACGACCTCGGCCAGGCTGTCCGTGCCGTCGAGCTCGAGGCGAGGCACGTAGCGGTGATGGAGCATCGCGTGCGAGTTGACGAACCCGCTGGTCGCCGAGGGGCCGGTCAGGGTCACGGTCGCCTCGGCCAGGCGCCGGTCGGCGGCGGCGAGCGTCATGCCGAAGCGTGCGCCGGCCTCGAGGCGCGGGCCGGCCGAGCCCACCGTGACCGGGCGGGTCTGGTGGATCGAGCCCATCTTCTTGGGGTATCCCTGGAGGTGTCCGCGCACGAGTGCGAAGTCCTTGTCGACCCAGATGAACAGGCAGCGGCTGTAGAGCTGGCCGCGGTAGCGACAGCGCACCACGACGAAGGCCTCGCGGTACTGCGCGCGTACCGGGTCGAGCAACTCGTTGCGGTCGTCGCCGCAGCTCTGCCAGTCGGCCCAGATGAAGGCGACCGCGCCCGGATCCTCGTCATCGTTCGCGAGGCTGACCCCGTCGGGCAACAAGGCGGCGATCGCGCCGGGGTCGGTGCGATACTCGACGGTGAGCAGGTCGCCCGAGTAGTGCCAGGGCGGCGGTGGCAGCAGCGACGCGCGGCCGCTGGCGGTGCGCGGGAAGGGCAGTCCGCGAAGGGTCACGAGGCCTCCCTGGTCCAGCCGGTCTCCGGGCGGTCGAACCAGACGTGGATCTGGCCGGTGCCGATGGCGTTCTCGTAGTCGGAGAACGTCCGACCCGCAGCGACGCAGTCGCGCCCGCCGAGGGCCGCCACCATCATCTGGTAGTGGCCGAAGCGCCCCTCGGGCTTGTAGGCCATGAAGTGGCCGAGGTGCTCGAGCACGCTGGCGTGATCGCCGCGCTTCCAGGCGTCGATCACCGCGTGGTCCGCCGCCGCGGCCTCGGGTGTGATGATGTGCTCCTCGTCAGCGGCCTCGTGGGCGCGCAGCTTGGTGAGGGGATGAAAGGTGTGGCTGAGGGCCCCCGAGCCCAGCAGCACCACGCGCAGGTCGCTCTCGGCGACGGCGCGAGCGATCACCCGTCCCACGGTGGCGAAGTCCGAGGGCTCGGCCGTCTGGCACAGGCTGACTGAGATCCACGCCTCGGAACCCTGGAGGAAGGGCAGCAGGTTGGTCGTGGCGTAGGTGATCGGTAGGTGTTCGTTGTCGATCGGCGTGATCCAGCAGTCGGGGGTCGCCTCGGCGATCTGTCCGACCAGACGGGCGAAGGACGGGTTGCCGGGCACGTCGTAGGGCACACTCGATATGCCACGCGGCAGCTCCTCGGAGGTGAACAGGCCCCGTCGCCGTTCGTGGGCCGTGATCACGAACTCGACCGTCGTGAACCAGTGGCTGTCAAAGACGATCACGAGGTCGGGACGCAACTGGTCGAAGACCTCGCGTCGCAGGTCGTGCAGGCCGGTGTAGAGCGTGCTCTCGCGCCCGTTGTTGAGGGCGCGCCGCTCGGCGTTGGGCAGGACGATGGTGGGAACGTGCGCGACGATGCCCGCGCCGATGATGTCACCCATGGGTGGTGTCCTCCTTGACCTGGAACGTCTTGAGGTCGCTGTAGAAGTCGAGGGCGTAGTCGCCGCCCTCGCGGCCGATGCCGCTGATGCCGGTGCCGCCAAAGGGTGCGGTGAGGTCGCGCACCAGGAACGTGTTCACCCAGATGGTGCCGGCGCGCAGACGCTCGCCGAGGCGTTCGGCGCGGGACTGATCGCTGGTGTAGACGATCGCCGACAGACCGTAGGCGGTGGAGTTGGCGAGCGCGACCGCCTCGTCCTCGTCGGCGAAGGTCTGAACCGTGAGGACCGGTCCGAAGACCTCGTGCTGGACGATCTCGGCGTCGTTGGAGTGCGGCTCGATCAGGGTCGGGCGGTACCAGAGGCCGTCGGCGCGCAGGCGTTCGCCCCCGAAGACGACGTGGTCGCCGTGCGCGCGGGCTCGCTCGACGAATCCCTCGACCCGGGCCAGGTGATCGGGGTGGATGAGCGGCGAAATGGTCGTCGCTGGATCGCGGCTGTCGCCGAGGACGTGAGCGGCGGTGGCGGCCGTAAAGCGCGCGAGGAAGTCGTCGCGCACGGAGGCCTCCACGAGCAGACGCGTGCCCGCCAGGCACACCTGGCCCGCGTCGTCGTACATCACCGCGGCCTTGGCGGCGGCCGCGTCGAGGTCGGCGTCAGCGAAGACGAGGAAGGGTCCCTTGCCGCCGAGCTCGGCGGTGAAGGGGGTGAGGTTGCGCGCCGCGGCCAGTCCGATGGCGCGACCCGTCTCGGGCGAACCGGTGAAGGAGATGCGACGCACCCGGTGGTCGGCGACGAGCTCGGCGCCCACCTCCTCGCCGATTCCCTGGACGAGGTTGAAGACCCCCGGTGGGAAGCCGGCCTCATCGACGAGGTCCATCAGCACCGAGCAGCTGAGGGGGGCCCACTCGGCGGGCTTCAAGATGACCGTGTTGCCCGCAGCGAGGGCGGGCGCGCACTTCCACGTCGAGAGCATGAAGGGCGCGTTCCAGGGCGTGATGACGACCGTGGGACCGGCGGGCATTCGCAGTACCGCGTTGTGAGTACCGTTGGAGTCCCAGCGGCGCGCGTGGTAGTTGGCCGCGAGGTCCGCGTAGGCGCGAAAGTTACGCGCGCCGCGCGCGATCACGCGCTGTTGCAGGCTGTCGAGGAGCATCGCCATGTCGAGGCACTCCACCGCGGCGAGGCGATCCACGTTCGCGTCGATCAGGTCGGCGAGACGGTGCAGGTAGGCCGCCCGCTCCGTTGCGCTCTTCGCCGCCCAGGCGGGAAAGGCACCGAGGGCGGCGCGCAGCGCCGCGTCGGCGTCGGACGCGTCGCCGCGACTGACGTCGGCGAGCTTCACGCTCCAGTCGAGTGGTGAACGGTCCTCGAACGTGCGACTCGAGTCGACGCGAGCGCCGTTGATGAAGTGCCCCGTGGCGACCGCAACCCCGGCGACGTCGACGCGCCGACCATTCACGACTCGAACCTCGGGTGCACGAGCGGGTAGGGGAGAGCGGAGCGATCGGTGGGCAGGGGCCGGCGCTGACCCCGGAACTCCCACTCGCCGCCGAGGGCAGTGGAGAGGACCTCTTCGCTGGCGGTGGGCTGAGCGCCCACCTCATCGCTGACTGGCGCGGGCGAGGACACGACGTGATTGGTCAGAGCTCCCAGGCCCTCGACCTCGACGGTGACGACGTCGCCCGGCTCGACCGGGCGCGACGTGGCCGGAGTGCCCGAGAGGATGACGTCGCCCGGTTCGAGGGTGATCAAGCGCGCCAGGTCCGTGATCAGGTAGTGCATGTCCCAGGCCATCTCATCGGTCGAGCCGTCTTGTCGGAGTTCGCCGTTGACGTAGGTACGCAGGTACTTCGAGCGAAAGTCCCAGTCGGTGACGAGTCCCGGCCCGAGGGGGGCGAGAGTGTCCGCGCCCTTGACCCGCAGCATCGATCCGGCGTCGGTGTCGCGAAAGTCATGGAGTCCGAAGTCGTTGGCGATCGTGTAACCCGCGATGTAGTTTGCGGCGTCGGCCAGAGCGATGTTGCGTGCGCGCCGACCGATCACGATGGCCACCTCGCCCTCGTAGTTGAGGTAGTGGCAGTTCGCCGGTCGCACGACCGCGCCGTTATGGGAGTTGAGCGCGGACACGGGCTTGTGAAACCACGTGGGCGCGGGTGGCAAGCCGATGCCGAATTCGCGCACGCGACTGATGTGATTGAGATGGCAACACAGGATCTTGGTCGGCGTCACCGGACTGAGGTGGACGGCGTCATCAGCGCGCACGCGTCGGCCGTCGGGGGCGACGAGGTCGGCGCCGTCGCGCACGACGTCGACGACGTTGCCCTCTAAGACGATGCGACGATACTCCATGGCCCCCCAGATCGTTTGTGATCAAATGATCCCTCCATGTTACAAATCGTCTGTCGACGGCGTGCTACGTTCGCCTTCGTCAGTAAGGGGGGGCTTAGATGAGTGACGGCTTCGATCGCGTGCGGGTCCTGTGGCCCGACCACCTGGGACTGGCTCGCGGTAAATACGTGCCGGCGAGCCTCGCCGAGCGCGGCACGCACCACTGCACCGGAACCTGGTCACTGGGCTACGACCGCGGCATGACGCCCGAGACGGTCGGCAGCTACTGGAACGAGGGGCTGCCCGACTTCGAGGCGGTCTACGACATGTCCGAGCTGCGCCCCGGCTGGGAGGCCAACACGCGCGTCGTGGTGGCCGATCTCGTACGCGAAGGTCAGCCCGTGTCGGTCGCGCCGCGCAGCGCGCTGAAGAAGGCCGTCGCCGACTGGCGGGCTCTCGGCTACGAGGCCCACGTCGGCATGGAGTTCGAGGCCTTCGTGTTCACCCCCGACGGAAACGGCGGCTGGCGTCCGCTCGACACCCCCGGCGCCTTCGTCTACGGTACGGGACCCGCGGTGGACCCCCACGGACTAGTCGACGCCATCTGGCAGGCCTGCTCCGACGCGCAGATCCCCTTGGAGTCGGTCAACTCCGAGTACGACACGCCCCAGTTCGAGTTCACCCTGCGCTACGCCGACGCCCTGCGCGCGGCCGACGAGGGCTTCTTGTTTAAGGTGCTCGCCCGCGAGGTGGCCCACCGCATGGGTCTGCTGGTCACCTTCATGGGTAAACCGCTGTCGGACCGCGGCGGATCAGGTCTGCACATCAACTTCTCCTTCACCGACGTGACCGGCGCGAACGTCATCAACGACGCGGCCCAGCCCGACGGGATCTCGGCCCTGGCGAAGAACGTCATCGGTGGACTGCTCGCTCACCACCAGAGCCTCGCCGGTCTCTGCGCGCCGACGGTCAACGCGTACAAGCGCCTTCGGCCGGCGTCGCTATCGGGATACTGGGCCAACTGGGGATACGACCACCGCGGCGCGACGATCCGGATCCCGGGCGAGCGCGGCCCGGCCGCGCGTCTCGAGCACCGACTCAGCGACGGTGGGGCCGTTGTGCACACGGCGATCGCCGCCGTGTTGCAGGCGTCACTGCTGGGCTTCACGGGCGAGGTCGACCCGGGGCCGCCCGAGGGCGGCAACGGCCTCGACACCATCGAGGCAACCATCGGCGTGCCGCATTCGCTCGCCGATGCCCTAGACGCCCTCGAAGCTGACCGCGAACTCGTCGAAGCCGTCGGGGCCGATCTCGTCTCCCAGCACCTCTCGGTGAAGCGCGCGGAGTGGGAGCGGTACCTGGCTGCCACCACCGACTGGGAGCTGCGCGAGTATCTGCCGTTTCTCTAGCGTCAGCGCCAGGTGACGGCGATCGGCATCCGCTTGACACCGCTGATGAAGTTCGAGCGCAAGCGCTCGGTCTCGCCGGCGGATTCGACCGTTGACCACCGCGCGACGATCTCTTCGAAGAGCACGCGCATCTCGAGTCGCGCGAGGTGCGCCCCCAGGCACAGGTGCGGGCTGTGCAGTCCGAAGGTGACGTGGTCGTTCGGGCTGCGCTCGGGGTCAAAGACGAAGGGCGTCTCGAAGTGCGACTCGTCGTAGTTCGCCGAGACGTACCACATCACGACCTTGTCACCCGCGCGGAGGGTCTTGCCGTGCAGCTCGGTGTCCTGGGTGACGGTGCGGCGAAAGTGCATCGTCACGCTGGCCCAGCGCAGCATCTCTTCGATGAGGACCTTGCGCTGGTCGAGGGTCATCGTGGGCAGGGCCGCCAGCAGGTCGGGCCGTTCGATGAGCGTTTGCAGCCCCGAGGTCATGGAGTAGCGCGTCGTGTCGTTGCCGGCGGCAACCATCAACGTGAAGAAGTTCTTGAGAGCAAGATCGTCGAGGGATTCACCGTCGGTGGTCGGCTCGAGCAGGGCGGAGAGCACGTCGTGGGTCGGGGTGATCCGACGCTGGGCGAGCGCCTCGGTCGCATACTCAAAGAGCTCGAGTGCGACGGGGCTGCGAAAGGGGAGCAGCCGGTACTGCGACGTGTCCACCTGGTCGACGACGTAGTCGGTGAAGTCGGGATCGGTGTTGCCGATCAGTGCGTCGCCGCGGCTTACGAGCCACTCGAGGTCGTCGGTCGGCAGACCCAGGAGCCGTCCGAGCATGCGCATGGGCAGTTCGCGAGCCACCCCGTGCACGAAGTCGAAGTGCGTCTCGCCCCGGTGCGCGTCGAGGACCTCGGCCGCGAGTTCACGTACGACGTCCTCATAGGCGGCCACGGATTTGGGAGCGAAGGGTCGACTGACGAGTCGGCGCAGACGCGTGTGCTCAGGAGCGTCCATCTCCATCATCGTGCGCCGCGCCTCGGTCTCCTCGGGGTCCATGTCCTCCAAGCGGATGCCCTGGCGCGAGGAGAAGATCTCGGTGGTGCGCGACACGGTCAGCACGTCGGCGTGAGTCGTCACCGACCAGAATCCGCGGCCGTCGATCTCGGGCGTCCAGTGCACGGGGTCGTTCTCACGCAAATAGGCGAACGTCTCGTGCGGCACGCCGTTGACGTAGACGTCGTGATCGGTGATGTCCATCAAGTGCTCAGACACAGTCCCCTCCTGGCCGTGGTTTGAACCCAAACGACTTCGTCATTACAGCACACTCCCAGGTCCTCGTATATTGAACCAATGGGAAAACCTCTCATCGGCATCACGGGGCGCCGCTGGCCGGCCACTGCGCTCGGTCATCACGTGCCCTTCGCCATGCACGAGTTGCACTTCGATCTCCACTTCACCGACTATCCGCGCTCGGTCGCCCTCGCGGGAGGCCTGCCCGTTGAACTCGCGCGCGACGCTGACGTCGACGAACTGGTCCAGCGCCTCGATGGTCTCGTTCTCTCAGGCGGCGCGGACGTCGATCCCGACCTCTACGGCGCCGAGCCGGACGTCAAACTAGGGGCGGTCGAGCGCGAGCGCGACGAGTGGGAGCTCGCGCTCTTTGACGCCGCCCGGCGAGTCGACCTGCCGATCCTGGCGATCTGTCGAGGATTCCAACTGCTCAACGTGGCCCTCGGCGGCACTCTCAAGCAGCACGTCGAACTCGACGAGGGAGCCGGTCATCCCCAGTGGGACGTCGACGGGCGCACCCCGACGCACCAGGTGAGCGTGGAGCCGGGCACGCGCACCGCGTCGATTCTGCCCACAACCTGGTCGGTGAACTCGCTGCATCACCAAACGGTTGAGACCGTCGGCGAAGGACTCATCGTCACCGCACGCGCCAGCGACGGGGTGGTCGAGGGTGTCGAGACGCCCGACGGATCGATTCTCGCCGTGCAGTGGCACCCCGAGATGCTGGGCCATCCCGATCCGACGTTCACCTGGCTCGTGGGCGAAGCGGTCGCGCGCAGGCAAAAGTAAGAAACTGAGAATCTCGATCCTTGACGTAACTCGTTTGACCCCGTACATTTTCGCCACGGCCGGGGGGCCTGGCGGTAGTGACAGTGCGGGGGACCAATGGCCGAAGCAACGAAGGCAAAAACGAAGCTGGGCGGCAAGCGACAGCTGACGCTGATCGACACGATCGCCCAGTCCGTGGGACTGATGGGCCCGGTCTTTTCCATCGCCTTCTTGGTGCCCCTGCTCGTGGGCATGAACGCCTCGGGCAACGGGGCGGGCAACGCGGCGCCACTGGCGGTCGTCATCGCGACGGTCGGCGTCTTCGGACTGGGCTGGATCGTGGCCGAGTACACGCGCAAGATCCAGGCCGCGGGTTCGCTCTATGACTACGTGACCGACGGCCTCGGCGGCCGAGTGGGCACGGCGGCGGGCTGGCTCTACTACACGGGCATGCTGGCCCTGGGCGCCGGCATCCTGCCGATCATCGGCGGCACGATCCACGACACGCTCCAGGCCGAGTTCAACGTGGCACCGTTCTCCTACATCGTCTGGGACGTCCTGCTGTTGGCGATGGTCGCGACGATCCTGTTCTTCGGCGTCATGATCTCGACCAGGGCCCAGCTGGTGCTCGCCCTGACGTCGGTGACGGTCGTGCTGATCTTCTCGATCTTTGTCATCGCCAAGAGCGGGGGCGTCCACCACGTGGCCACGGCCTTCTCACCGTCGGGCTCGCCCACCCACTGGAAGGGCGTCCTCTTCGGCGTCCTCTACGGGGTTCTGCTCTTCACCGGCTTTGAGACGTCGGCCAACCTTGGCGAGGAGACCCGCGACCCTCACCACAACATCCCGCGCGCGGTGCTGATCTCGGTGCTCGCGATCGCCGGGTTCTACGTGATCGGCTCCTTCGCCCAGGTGAGCGGCTATCACTTCAGTCTCAACCTGCTGGGCAAGAACGCCACCGCACCGCTCTTCGGACTGGCGGGACCCACCAGCCAGGGCGGCTTCGCGTCGGTGGCGATTCGTCGCCTGATCGAGCTCGTCGTGGTCTTTGACATGATGGCCGTCTTGATCGGATGCGCCACGTCCGCGTCGCGCGGTGTGTTCGCCCTGGCGAGAGATTCGCGCATGCCCAAGGCACTCACCAAGATCTCGCGCCACGGGACGCCGCTCGGGGCGAGCAACTTCGTCGTGGTGGTCTACGCACTGGTGATCACGCTGGTCCTCACCTCGACGCTGTTCGCACTGCCGCAGTCGCCGGAGTACGTGTCGATGTTCTACTTCCTCTCGACCTACGGCGGATTCGCGATTGCGGTGATCTACCTGCTGATCTCCGTGGGTGCTCTGCGCGGCCTCAAGAGCGCGGACAAGGCGTGGCAGCTGTACTCGGCGAGTACCATCGGCATCCTGGTGACGGCCGCGGCGATCTTCGGAGCTATCTACAAGGTGACCGCGCCCCTGGTCTACGCCCCCTACGCGGCGATCGCGATCTTCGTGATCGGACTGATCGCGTCATCGATGGTGCCCGCGGCGCCGTCGGGAACAGCGGACTTCTCCGGCTTGAACGAGGCCGAGAAGGGTCCGCTCAAGATCTAGTTCGCCCGAGCTTGGCCTCGTGCTCGAGCAGCGCGGTCTTGGTGTCGATGCCCCCGGCGTAGCCGCCGAGGCCGTCGCTCGCGACGACGCGGTGACACGGGACGATGATCGCGAGCGGGTTGCGACCGTTGGCCTGACCCACCGCGCGATACGCCCTGGGACGACCCACTCGTTGGGCCAGCTGCGCGTACGTGATGGTCTCGCCATAGGGGATGAGGGAGAGTTGGCGCCACACGTCGACTTGAAAGGCGGTGCCCCTCGGCGCCAGCGGGACGTCGAAGGTGGTGCGAGATCCCTCGAAGTACTCCCGCAACTGACTCGCGGCGAGATCGAGGGCCGCCACTGGGTGCGTTTCGCTCTCGACGCGTGGAGCGCGGTTCGCCAGGTGGACACGCGACAGCGCCTCGTCAGTGCCCTCAAGGACGAGTTGGCCGATCGGTGTGTCGAGTGAGAGGTAGTGAGTCGGCGCTGTCATGGTGTCTCCTTGAAGTTGGTAGTTGCTGCGGTGTCGATGGGCAACGCCCACAGGTGGGCCATGGCGTAGCTGCGCCATGGTCGCCAGCTCTCGGCAGCCCTGGCGAGGGCGCGGGGGTCGTCGGGCAGGCCGACGGCGGCGGCAGCCCGACGGATGCCGAGGTCACCCGCGAGGAAGGCGTCGGGGTCTCGCAGGACGCGCATCGCCACGTACTCCGCCGTCCACGGGCCGACGCCGAAAAGGGCGACGAGCGATCGGCGCAGTTCGATGGGGTCGGCGCCGGGATCGATCACGAGACCGTCAGAGTGCACCACGTGCGCGAGGGCCACGAGCGCGCGCCGCCGCGCGCCGGGCATGGGGAAGATCGACGGATCCGCACTCGCGAGCGCGAGCAGGGCGTCGGGGGTGGGGAAGAGGTGTGTCACGCCGCCCCGGGGTTCCGCGAGCGCCTCACCGGCGGCCCCGACGAGACGTGCCGCCACGGTGCGAGCGCCGGCGACGGAGACCTGTTGACCGACGATTGCGCGCACTGCGAGCTCGAACCCGTCGACGGCGCCGGCGATGCGGCGACCGGGTTGACTCGCAACGAGCGGCCCGATCCAAGGATCGTCACCGAGGGCCTCGAGCACCGCGATCGGATCGGCGTCGAGGTCCAGCAGCTGGCGACAGCGCGCCACCGCCGCGGTCAGATCGCGCAGGTCGGAGAGGTACAGGCGGGCGAGGACGAAGGCCGGCCCGTGGTCGTTCTCGGTTCCTGATGAAAATTCGACGATCCCATGACCGCGCGGCAGGCGCAAACTCCGACGAAACGTGGCGCCGTCGTACTCTTCGACTCCGGCGATGGCACGCATACCGAGGAATGCGAGCACGCTCTCAGCCGAGAAGGGCCGACGAGCGGGCAGTCGTAGTTCGATGCCGTGCGCGGCCCAGTCGTGCGACGTTCTCGTCACGTTCGAGCGTTGACGAAGTTCGCGCGGGGTGCGCGCAAAGATCTGGCGGATGGTGTCGTTGCACTGCCGCACGCTGTCAAATCCCGCGGCGAAGGCGATCTGGGTGATCGGCAGATCCGTGGTCTCGAGCAGGGTGCGCGCGTTCTGGCTGCGCTGGGCTCGAGCGAGGGCGAGGGGACCCGCGCCGACTTCGGCGCCCAGCAAGCGATTGAGGTGTCGTTCGCTGTAACCGAGGCGCTCGGACAACCCGCCCACGCCGTCGCGGTCAACCACGCCGTCGCGAATGAGTCGCATCGCTCGTGCGACAACATCGGCCCGGACGTTCCACTCGGGCGAGCCCGGCGTGGCGTCCGGGCGGCACCGCAGACAAGCCCGCAGACCGGCCTGCTGGGCGGCCGCTGCCGTGGCGAAGAAGCGGACGTTCTCTCGACGGGGCGTGCGCGCCGGACAGCTGGGCCGGCAGTAGATGCCCGTGGTGAGAACCCCGGTGACAAAGACCCCGTCGAATCGGGCGTCCTTGCTCTTCGCGGCCAGGTAGCAGCGCTCGGGGTCGTCGATCACCTCACCATTGTGCCCGTCGAGACGTTCGAGAACTAGCGGAATTCGGACACAGCAGTGCGCACGAGTTGTTGCTTACGGGTGCGCGAGGCCCGCCCCAAGGGCGAAACCTGCGGCGCACAGCAGTGGGGTAGTGATGATCAGGGCTGCGGCGTATCCCCAGTGGTGCTCGCGCTGGAGAATCGCGGGAATGGCGAAGGCCGATGAGAACGTGGTGAGGCCCCCGCAGAAACCCGTGAGGAGGATCGCGTGCGCGGCGGCGTCAACGGGGGAGACGAGCTGGTAGGACACCCAGCCGGCGATCGCGCACCCGAGGACGTTCACGCCCACGGTCGCCCAGGGTCGCCGGGTGGGGTGGTGACGCCGTACCGCGTACTCGACGAGGAAACGAACGACCGCCCCGAGGGCGCCGGCGAGGGTGACGTAGAGGGTCGTCACCGTCGGTGCCTCATCGTCAGGAGTCCCAGCCACGCGCCGATCAGACCGCTGGCCACGGCTCCCCCGGCGACGGCGACGCTGGCGGGCACCGACAGGTGCCAGATCTCACCGAGCGACACGTAGAGGCTTGAGTACGAGGTGAACCCGCCCAGCAGGCCCGTGATGAGTAGGAGACGCATCGGATCGTTCGGGTCGTGGCGGCGCAGGATCCCGCGAAGCAGCACCACGGCGAGGTAGACCCCGAGGAAGTTGATCCCCAGCAGCACCCAGGGGACGTGGCTGGTCCAGGGCGCAGGAGTCGCATAGGCGGCGGAACCGCGTAGAACGGTCGTCGGGTTGGGCTGAAGGCGAAGCGCCAGGTCCCGCGCCAGCGTGCCCACGGCGCCGCCTCCGGCGACGAGCCAGATGGCCCTGACCATCTGGCGGCGCGAAAGAGAGATCGTCGAGCGCATTGATCATCGAAACTAGTAGGCGCCTCGGAGGCCGTCAGAGATGGGGAAATGACAGGTTTTGCCCAATTTATGCTCGACTTTACATAACGAACATTATCGGCCCAAGTGATGCTCAGGGTTGATATACTGTCCATATGCGTCGGTTACTGGTGGCCGCCCTCTTCGTGGCGTCAAGCGTGGGTCTCTACGCCCTGCCAGCGACGGCTGACACTTCTGGCAAGGTGACCTTGTCGTACGACTTCAGTGCGAACAACGCACCGCCGTCGGCCAGCGGCCCGAACTTCATCATCGAAGTCGACGTCTTGCCTGAGCACACGCCGGGCGTCGTGCGCGTCGTAGCCGTGGCACCGGACAACTCGGGTGTGAATAACATCGTGTGCCGCTTCCAAGCGGTCGATCAGAGCCAGGTCAGTTGCAGCTTCAACTTCACGGCGGCGGGCACGTGGAAGATTCACGCCCAGTACGCCACCGACACGAATTCTGACGTCTCGGCTTGGGCCGTGACGAATATCCGCGTCGGCTACTAGCGAGCGTGGCGCGGTTCCGCGTCTTCTGGGGAGATCCCTTCCACGGGCTTGACCACGTCATCGTCGACGCCCATGACCTCGATGAGGCACTGGTGACGGCGCACGAACGGCGTCCAGAACTGTCACGACCCCGGGTGGGCTTTCTCATTGAGGCGACCGAACCCCTGGCGTAGGCTGCGGCCATGAACTCACTCTTTGACGTGACGGGCAAGGTCGTCCTGGTGACCGGGGGCAGCCGAGGAATCGGCGAGATGATCGCCCGTGGTTTCGTCGACGCGGGGGCGAAGGTCTACATTTCGTCACGAAAGGCCGAGGCCTGCCAGGAGCTCGCGGACGAGCTCTCCGCGATCGGAACTTGTATCGCGCTGCCGGCCAACCTGTCGACCGAGGAGGGCTGTCGGGTCCTCGCCGATCAGATCGCCGAACGAGAGCCCTACCTCGACGTGCTCGTCAATAATGCCGGCGCGACCTGGGGCGCACCGATGGCCGACTATGACGAAGCAGCCTTCGAGCGCGTCTTCGCACTCAATGTGAAGGGTGTCTTCCACCTGACCAAGTTCTTGCGTACCCGTCTCGAGGCGCACGCCAGCGCGGACGCTCCGGCGCGTGTGATCAACATCGGCTCGATCGATGGACTCCACGTGCCGTCTATGGAGACCTACGCCTATTCTGCGTCCAAGGCCGCCGTTCACCAGTTGACCCGACACCTGGCCAAAGCGCTCGCTCCCCTGGTGACGGTCAACGCCATCGCCCCGGGACCGTTCGAGTCGAAGATGATGCACGCCACGTTGGAGGCCTTTGGCGACGAGATCGCGGCGTCGGCGCCGATGAAGCGCATCGGACGACTCGCGGACATGGCCGGGGCGGCTATCTTCCTCGCCTCGCCAGGTGCGAGCTACATCACGGGGGCGATCCTGCCCGTCGACGGCGGCATCGCCACCCTCGGCGTGTCCACATATACCGTTTGATCTGGATTTAGACTTGAGCGCGCAAAGAGGTTCGCGCTCTTGTTGACTCAGGTCAGACGGCTCGCAAGCCACTCCCCAATGTCGCGCGCGGCGAGATCGGCCATGGCCGTCGGATGAGACGTGAACCCGTGCATCGCCTCGGGGTACACGCGTAGATCCACGTCGTTACCCGCCGCGGACAAGCGGGCCGCCATAGCGAGGTTGTCCTCGAGGAGGATGTCGCGCGTGCCGACCATCAGTAGGACCGGGGGCAGATCGTGGAGATCGCCGAAGAGAGGTGACACGTCGGGATGGCTGCGATCCTCGACGTGACCGGCATAGGCCTGGATGAACCACTCATCGCCATACAACCGTCCGCCCGGCGTGGATCCGCTGAGGTCGTAGGCGCCAAAGAGCAAGACGGCGCCGAGACACCCGTCGAGGAGATCGCGATCGCGCAGCCTGATCAGCGTGGTGACGGCAAGCGTGGCTCCAGATGACGCGCCAGTGATGACGAACCGATCCGTGCCGAACAGTTCTCTCCCCTCCCCCATCAGCCAGAGGGCGGCGGTCTCGCAGTCCTCGGGCGCCGCGGGCCAGGGATTCTCGGGCGCTAGGCGGTAGTCCACGCTGAGGACACTCACGCCGAGGGGGTCGGCTAGCGCGGCGTTGCGTTCGTCGTTGCGCGCCGCGGAGTCCAAGAAGAATCCGCCCCCATGGATGTCGAGGCTGAGGGCGCGCGACTCACCAGTATTCGGGCGCGTGACCCGCACCGCCACGTCGCGCGAACCGGCGTGGGCGACGTGAGTCGTCGCGCGCGACTCCGCGGGTTCCGGCGGCAGCGACGCGCGGGCGAGGACGAGTTCGCTGTAGTTGGTGGGGCCCACCTGACCGCCAGCCGACTGCCTCGCCATGTAGTACTCGTAGCTCTCGTGCGCGTGGGTCAGGGCGCTCGCGCTCACGAAGTTCTGCAGAGACAGATTCACCGTCACCCTCCTTATCCGCGCGTAGCGCCGGTCTCCGCCTCGCCAGCGTACGGTACCGTCTCTTCGCGACTCTGCAACGTGCGTACGTTGCGGTGATGTGCTGAATGGGCGATTCACTCGGACCAAGATCCGCCCACATTTCTGCCTCAGCGGACGTACGATGGGCGAGGCACTGACCTGGAGGGGGCATGCGAAACTGGTCTCTTACTCGACCGAATGTCTTTCAAACGATTACCACTCTCATAACCGCAAGCGTTTTGGCAGCGGGCGTGGTGTCGCCGGCCTGGGCGGCCCGCCCGGGCGGCGGAGGAGGCGGTGGCGGCTCGTCGAGTCCGCCGTCGGGCAATGACGTCTCCTATCCCCAGTGCGGCAGTACCCTTCCCTCGTCACCGTCCTTCGCGATTGTCGGAGTGAACGGCGGGCTCGCGAACGACCTCAATTCGTGCTTTGGTCCGTCGCCCGCGTACCCGTCGTACACCCAGAGTGAGCTGTACTGGGCAACGGCGTCGGCGACGGGAGTTACCACGCAACCCAAGGTGGGGCTCTACGTCAACACCGCCGATCCGGGCAACGAGTACAACGGCACGCCGATCGGCGATTGGCCCACCACGTCACTGGGGTCTGATCCGGCCGGAAGCTGCACCTCGACGACGATCGTGACGTCGTCTGGCCAATCTGCGACGGTCGGTGAAGACTCGCCGGCGTGCGCGTGGCAGTACGGATACAACATGGCGAGCCAGGACATGACGTGGCTCGTCGATGCCGCAGGCGCGATCAACCACCAAGAATCAACGACAGCGATTTCATCAAATACCTCTCAGTACTCGTGGTGGTTGGACGTCGAGACGGCCAATTCGTGGCAGAGCGGAGTCAACGGTCAGGCGATGAACGCGGCTGACCTGCAGGGGATGTACGACGCACTGACCAGCGTAACGCCCACGACCAAAGTGGGGATCTACTCGACGTCGTCGCAGTGGTCGTCAATCGTCGCAAACGACTTCCCACTGGCGTTGCCCGACTGGATTCCCGGAGCTCGCACAGAGTCCGGCGCCGTGTCGAACTGCTCTCTCTCGCCATTTTCCGGCGGACCGGTCGCGATCACGCAGTGGACGAGCCACTCGCTCGATAGCGATTACGCCTGTTAGAAGCGCGACCCCGCTAGTGGGGCTGAGTGCCGAGCGTCACATCCAAGGTGAGGTGCTTGGTGCCGCGCACGATCTTTACCTTGATCTGGTCACCGGGGTGCAGGGAGGAGAGCACGCTGGTCACGTCCTGAGCGCTGTTGATCGTCGTGTTGTTGATGCCGACGATGACATCACCCTGCTTGATGCCGGCCGCGGCGGCCCCGGTGTTGGGAATCACGCTCATCACGACCGCACCACTCGAGACCGTGAAGCCGTACTGGAGCTGAAGGGTCGGGTTCATCGACATGATCTCCACGCCGATGAAGGCACCGTGGTTGACGACGCTCTCGCCGGCGAGCAGCGACTTAAACAGTGACTTGATCGTCGCCACCGGGATGGCGAATCCGATGTTCTGAGCGCTCGTGCCGTCGGGCAGCGTGCCGGCGACCGCGGTGTTCATCCCGATCACGTCACCGTGCGCGTCGAGGAGTGGACCTCCCGAGTTGCCGGGGTTGATCGCCGCGTCGGTCTGAATCATGTTGCTCAGTGTCTCCGTGGACGAGCCCGAGCCGGCCGTGACGGTGCGTCCCAGGGCCGAGACGATGCCCTGGGTAACCGTCGGCGTTCCCGCGGCCAGTCCGAGAGCGTTGCCGATGGCCACCACCGCGTCACCGACGACCAGCGAGTTCGAGTTGCCGAAGGTCACCGCGGGTAGACCGGACGCACCGTTGATGCGGATCAGCGCGACGTCATTCATGGGATTGGTGCCCACCAGTGTGGCCGGCAAGCTCTTCGTCGAGCCCGAACGCGTGACGGTGATGGTCCCGCCGTTCACGGCGGCGGCGATGACGTGGTTGTTCGTTACCACGAGGCCGTTGGAGGAGACGATCATGCCGGTCCCTTGGTCCTCACTGCCCTGGCCCTTCACGTCGATGGAGACCACCGACGGCAGCACCCGATCCACCAGATTGGGAATCGTGAGCCCGCTGGGCAGCACCGCTCCGGTCGCCGGGATGTTGGTCGAATTGATCGTCACGCCGCCGGTTGAGGACGAGGGAGCTGCGAAATGGCCCGCGAGTCCGCCAACCAACGCCGCGACGAGGAGAAGTGAAATACGAGTTGACCAGGGAGTGCGTATCGTGCGTCCCTGAGACGCCAAGGCCATCGCGTTGAGTTCCGCCTCGGGCGCCGGGGCCGCACCACTCCCCTCGCCCGCGAGCGACGTCGCCTCGGAGCTGTCATCGGCGACGTCGGAATCGTGCACGACGGGGGGCGTCTCGGCCGGTGACGCGGCCGTCACGGGTGCGTCGTACGTCGCGTCGGGTGTGGTCGGAACCGGTGTGTCGATCGCCGCGTTGGGCGCAGAGTTCGCGTCAAGTTCGTGCGGCGAGTCGTCGGCGGGGGGCGTCGGAAAGTCACTCACAAACGTCATGTTAGGCACCGCGACCTAAAATTGGCTTAAAAGAACATGAAATATTTGCCTCGTGGGGAACGACTAGATTGGGAACCTATGTCTCGTCGCATTGAGATCGAAATCACCAGTCTGAAGGGCGACGTCGCCACGTGGCGCGCGGCCGGCGCCAAGTTGCCCAAGGGCGTTCTGGATGCCAGCCTCGTGCCCGGCGGCGCGGTAGTCGGCAACGTCTATCGCGCGGACGTCGAGCAGTTCATGGAAGGCATGGAAGTGCTCTCGGTGATGCCGCCCAAGTCCGCGTCGCCGCTGGACCCTCGTAACGAGCGAATCGAATTGATCCCGGTGGCCAAGTCGGGCCCCGACGTCATCGTCACCTACGCGCCCAAGGGCCGCGGCCCGCGTCGCGAGGGAACTCGCGACGGGGCGCGCGACGGGGCGCGCACGGGTGGCCGTGACGCGCGACGAACCGGCCCGCGGGCCGACGGCGACTCCCGCGAGCGCCCGCGTCGTGACACACCGCGCCCCGACGGCGCAGAGCGCCCCGCACGTCCCGAGCGCAGCGAACGATCTGAGCGACCGGCACGCGGTGCCGCGCCGCGCGGCGAGCGCCCCGTACGCGGTGGCGCCCGACCGCCGCGCCGGGAGCGTCCGAGCGGACCCATCGCTCCCCCGGTGACGACGACGCACCGCAACGCCCTCCTGGCCACGCTCTCGCCCGAACAGTTGCCGGTCGCCGAGCAGCTGCTGCGCGGTGGGATGCCCGCCGTGCGCACCGCCGTGGCCGAGCAGAACAAGAACGCCACAGCTCAGGGACGACCCACCGTCGACCCTGTCACGATCGAGCGCATCGCCGAGGACCTCTTGGGCCGTACCAACCTGGCGATGTGGAAAGACCGCGCGGCCGGCGCCATCGGCGCGGGCAAGGAGTTGCGCCTGCGTGACCTTCGCGCCGTCGTCACCTCCGCCAAGACCGTCTCGCTCGACGAGGAGTCGCGCGCCCAGCTCAAGGAGTTGCAGGCGGCCCTGACCACTCGTCTCGAAGCGCTGCGCACTCAGTGGAACGAGCGCTTGGAAGCCGCGGTCTCCTCCAACAACGTCGAAGAGGCCCTGCGACTAGTCGCTCGTCCCCCGGACATGTCGACCCGCGTGGGAGCCGAGATGGCCGTGCGTGTCGTGGGCATCGTCTCCGACGCTCTCACCGCCGAGCAAACGCCCGAGCGCTGGATGGAGATCGTGACTCTGGCGGTCGACACGTCGATTCGCCGTAACGTGAAGCCCCACGGCATTCCGGACAATGAGCAGTGTCACGCCCTGGCGGTCAAGAGCGCCGGAGCCATCCCTGAGCTGGCCAAGCTACTGGGCATGAAGGTCCCGCCGCCGCCACCGCCCACTCGCCCCGTCCGTCGTCCGGCTAGTCGCCCCGCATCGTAAGCAGCCGGGCCCGCCAGCCCACTGACTCATAGAGGGACTTACTCGCCCGATCCCCCGGCAGCGCCCACGCGTCCAGCGGAGCGACCGCCTTCACGAGCTCGGCCAAGGTGGATCGTGCGACGCCTTGGCGGCGGTGCCCAGAGTCCACGAAGAGGATCTTGACGATCCCACTCTCGACGACCGCGAGCGAGACCGGCTGCCCGTCGCGTCCGAGCCACACGCATCCCCTCTCGACGACCCCGGCGAGGTCGCCGAGGTCGTCGAAGATCGCCGAGGCCCCTCGCACGCCGTGCGAGGCCTCGAAGAGTTCATCCCAGAGTGTCTGAACCTCGTGCGTGACGTGCGCGACGTGTTCGAGGCGCAGCGCCATCGATGTCTCAGACGCAGTCGCGACAGAGCATCTTCGCCTCGTCGGCGAGCTGGCTCGTCTTCTTGAGCAAGCGGCACGAGGCGCAGCGGAACTCGTCGTCCTGCTTGGGCAGGATCGCCTCGACGAGTTCGGCCGTTGGGTCGACCTCGCCGACCAGGTCGTCGTCGTCCTCGGGCGTGGTGGTGCGGCGAATGGTCTCGGCGAGCACCTCGTCAAGAGCCAATTCCACATCGGCGTCGTCGGCGATGTCCTCGTCGTCGACGACGACCGCCTCGACCGGGACCTCGTCCTCATCGAGTTCGACGTCCGCGTCGTCCTCGTCCTCGTCAGCGACGAGATCCTCGACGTCGACACCTTCGGCGTCGTCGATCTCGGCCCCGACGATCTCCTCGTCGAAGCCCTCGGCTAGTTCTTCTTCATCAAATACTTCGTCTGCGTCGCTGTTGCTAGCCATAACTACCCTTCTATCTGGCGCTGGCAGTGTAGAACCTTTTCGGTGGTTCATGTGCCATTTCCGGTAAGGAATGGCTAAACCTGAGTGGTACTCAACTTTCGAGACGACGCCGCTCGGCGCGCCGCTCGGCCTCTAGGCGCTCGAGGTCGGTGTCGGCGTGGTCCACGAAGCCCATGGCCCCGGCCAGGGCGCGGTGCCCGGCCACCTGGGCGATCAACTCGTGCATGCGGTGCGCGACGCGCCGGTAGTTGGGGTGCCCTTGGGGGCTCGAGCGCAGCTCGATGAGGTGCATGGCCTCACGGGCGTTCATCTGGATCACGTAGCGGATGCGAAAGGCCAGGGCCACGGCGTACTGGGCGCCCTGGGGGAACTCCGCGACGAGGTCGTGGTAGAGGTCGGCCGAGCGCGACAGGGACTCCTCGTAGGGTGCCCTCAGCCCGGCCTCAGCGACGATCTCGGGCACGTCGTAGCCCAGATCCACGGTCAGCGGCTGCCAGTCCACCGTCAGGAGCCGGTGGCGCTGCAGGTCCCGGAACGCCCCGTAGTCGGTCACGAGCTCAAAGCGGTAGTCGGTGCGCTCGAAGGCGCGTCCGGGCCGGTGACGGCGATTCGTTCGCTCGCCGACGTAGGCGTTGAGCAGGTCCTGGCGCGCTCGGCCGTCGAGCCCGGCGACCACCAGACGCGCCTGTTCGTCCGACAGCGTCGAGGCCTCGAAGACGATCGCCTCGAGGACGCGCGTCTCGCCCTCGGGGTCATAGCCCACGAGTCGCACGACGTCGCCCTCGTCGCGCGGCTGCGGGGTGGGCCACGACTCGAGGAGTTCGGCGGTCGCGCGTTTCGCGTCGGCCAGATACGCCGTCCACGCTCCCCCGCGCTCGGCGACGTTGAGGCGCTTGAGAAATGACGGGATCACCTTGGCCAGTTCCTCGTACATCAGCTCCGCGTAGTCGCGAACCTCCTCGAGGGGGTGGGCGCGCATTCGCAACAGCAACGCTTCGTAGGCCTGGCCCGACGCGTAGATCCCCAGGTTCGACAGGGCGCTGGCCGGAAGCAGCCCGCGCACCGCGTCCAGGGCCTTGGCTCGGATGGCCTGACGATAGACGAAGTCGGTGTCCTCGGGGGTCTTGGGAAATCGTCGGGTCAGCCATTCGGTGAGCGTGCGCAGAAGTTGGCCGTAGGTGTCGAACATGCGGTCCATCTCGCCGACGTAGCGCGCGCCGTAGCGCGACTCCAGGAGCTGGGCGTCGCGATAGAAGCGGTAATGACCGTTGGAGAGTCGCTTGTCGTAGCCCAGATAGCGGGTCGACTGCTCGAGGTAGCTCGCCAGGCGTCCGCGCTCGAGCACCTTGGTCAAGACGTTGCTCGCCTGCTCACACGCCAGGTGCACCCCGCCGAGCTGGGCGACCGAGTCGTCACCGTACTCGTAGAAGATGCGCTGGTAGAGCTCGTCAGCGCGGTCCAACCCCGTGGTCGCGTCGATCGACGCATCTCCGCTGAGATCGAGGTCGCCGGCGAATTCGTCGAGGAAGAGTCGCCGCAGGCTCTTCGAGGAGCGCGAGTAGCGAGCGAAGAGCGCTCCCTTGACGACCTCGGGCAGGTTCACCAGCGCGAACACCGGTCCGTCGAGGTTCGTGAAGTACCGCCGCAGGACCGACTGCTCGGCGTCGGTGAACTCTTCGGCGACGTAGGGGTGCATGGGTAATCGAGACTAGAGCGCCCGTCAGCCGAGCTGGTGGACGCTGAAACTGCCCGCGACGACGCTGCGCATGATCGCGTCACGGGCCTCGCGGGCCACCTCGACGACGCCGTAGCGCGGAGAAAGTCGCGTCACCTGCTCGCAGAGATCGGCTACCTGCTTGGCGTTTCGCACGAAATCCCCTGGTGAGGTCTGGCCCAATTCGAGGTCGGCCAGATCCAGCACCGTGCCCAGTGACGCCCCGCGGGCCCAGGCGGCGATGACCGTCGCGAAACGGCCGTCAGGCTCGCGGGTGTGGGGCACCGAGAACTCGTCCTCGAGGTTGGAGAGCGTCGCGGCCTCCACGGTGATCTCCCCCAGGCGCTCGGCGATCACGTCGCGACGCTGGGGACCCAGACGGTCGTTGATCGCCCGGCGGCGCTTCACGGGCACCTGGCGGCCCGCGTGAATGGGTTTGGCGGAGCGCTTGGACTCAAAGACGAAGGCCGAGAGGACGCCGGCCAATTCGGCCGGCTCGAGCTCTTCGAGCACGCCCGCGCTGATGGATTCGACGATCAGCAGGTCGCTCTCGTGATAGAGCGAGCGCAACAGCTGTCCGCGCTCGCTTAAGTGCCAGCCGTCGGCGTACCCGAGGCGTTCGAGCACCCGGTGGCGCGCGAGGAGCTGCTCGACGAGGGAGCGTCCGGCCCGCGGGCGGTGGTCGCTCTCGAACTGGGCGAAGGAGCTTTGGACGACGCTCAGCGCGGTGTCGTAGTCGAAGTGGTTCACCAGGTTGGCGGTGAGGTTGTAGGTCGGGCGGAACGACGAGTGCAGGTCCGAGGGCGCGGCCAACGCCACGCGGGCCACGTCGTGGAGGGCCACCTCGGGGGCGAAGCAGACCACCGCGTGGCCCTCGTCGTCGAGGCCGCGCCGTCCGGCACGCCCGGTCATCTGCGCGTACTCGCCGCTCGTGAGGAACTTCTTGCCCGCGTCGGAGTACTTGGTGAAGCGCTCGAGCGCGACCGAGCGCGCCGGCATGTTCACGCCGAGGGCCAGGGTCTCGGTTGCGAAGACCACCGCGAGCAGGTTGTGCTCGAAGCACTGCTCCACGATCTCGCGAAAGGCCGGCACCATGCCGGCGTGGTGGGCCGCCAGACCTCGGACCAGGCTGTCGAGGAAGTCCGGGAAGTCCAGAGCGGCGAGGTCCTCGTCGGAGAAGTCCGCGAGACGCTCCTCGGCGATGCGCGTGATGATGCGCTTCTCCTCGCTCGAGGTGAAGTTGAGCCCGTCGCGCCGGCACTGGTGCACGGCGTCGTCGCAGGCCGCGCGCGAGAAGATGAAGACGATCGCCGGCAACAGGTCCTCGTGCTCGAGGGCGCGCAGCAGCTCCGAGCGCCGAGGGGCCCGAAACGGCGCGGGCGGCGAGGAGGAGCGAGAGTTCTTCCACTGCGGCCCGCGGCGGAACTTGCGCGTCGCCTTCATCAGGTTGTCGATGCGCCGGGCCTCGTCCGAGGGCCGGTCGCCGTCGAGCAGGTCGACGATCTCGGTGTCGGTCTGACCTCGACGCACCACGGCCACGTGATTGTGCAGGGTGATGGGGCGTTCGCGCTCGATTACCACGGCCGTCTCACCGCGCACGGACTCGAACCACTCCCCCAGGAAGTCCGCGTTGCCCACCGTTGCCGACAAGGCGACGAACTGCACGCTCTCACCCGTGAGGATCAGCACCTCCTCCCAGACGCCGCCGCGAAACGGGTCCTGAAGGTAGTGGACCTCGTCGAGGACGACGAGACCGAGTTGGGTGAGATGAGCGGCCTCGGCGAGGAGCATGTTGCGCAAGACCTCGGTGGTCATCACGACGATCTCGGCGTCGCGGTTGATCGAGGTGTCGCCCGTCAGCAGTCCGACCCTGGCGCCGCCGTAGAGGCGCGAGAGCTCCCCGTACTTCTGATTCGAGAGGGCTTTCAGGGGCGTCGTGTAGAACGCGCGACGCCCCTGGGCGATGGTCCGGCCAATCGCGTAATTGGCCACGAGTGTCTTGCCCGATCCCGTCGGGGCGCTCACGAGGACGTTGACGCCTCGATCGACGGCGTCGAGTGCCTCGATCTGGAAGTCGTCGAGCCCGAACCCCAGGGTGTGGGTGAACTCGTGGCGGTAGGTCGTGGTCACTTCTTGAACAACTTGCCGACGCCGATCGCGAGGAAATAGAAGATGGTGAGCGGAGTGGCGAGCGCGAGCATCGACAGGGGATCGCCGCTCGGCGTGAAGACCGCCGAGGCGACCGTGATCGCGATCAACGCGTAGCGCCAGGAGTGCAGGAGTTGGCGCGGCGAGACGATGCCCGCCAGCTCGAGGGCGACGAGCACCACGGGGAACTCGAAGGTGACGCCGAAGATGAACATCATCATCAGGAACAGGCCGAGGTACTGATTCGGGTTGTAGTCCGCGACGAGGCTGTGGCCGCCGATCGACTGCAAGAAGGCGATGGCGTGGCCGAAGCTGAAGTAGGCCACCGCGACGCCACCGGAAAAGAAGAGGATGGACGCGCCCACGAAGGGCACCGCGTAGCGCCGCTCCTTGGCCTTCAATCCCGGCGTGATGAAGCGCCAGACGTGCCAGAAGACGAAGGGCGAGGCGAAGAGCAATCCACCGAAGAAGGCGATCTTGACGCGAAGGGTCAGTCCGTCGAGCGGGTTGGTGACCAGGAACGTGCAGTGGCGCGGCAGCGCCCGGCAGTACGGATCCTGGAGGAAGCGCAGGATCTCGGGATAGACCATGAAGGACACCACGCCGGCGACCAGCACGGCGACGGCGCTCTGGAGGAATCGACGCCTCGCCTCGGCCAGGTGCTCGGCCAGCGTCATGCCGGTGGCGGCCTTGCGGAAGTTGGACACGAGCGCCTAGTTGAGAGACGGATCGGGCGACGGCGGCAGGTCGCGCGGAGGCGGGGGCACGTGGTGCGTGGAATTGAACAGCGGTCCCTTCCAGGACTCGTCGGGCGCCACCTCGTCCTCAGTGGGCGGGGGCGCGTCGGACGCGCTGCTGCGCAGATCGGCGCGGTCGGCCAGCTCGTTGAGGAGGTTGACCGGGCTGCGCGCCAGGCGCGCGAGGTCTCCCGCACTGGGTAGGTCCGGGATCACCTCGCGGACCTCGGATTCGACGCGCTCTTGGATCCGCTTGAGCGCCCGCCAGCTGGCCCCGAGCTTGTGGGCCACCTCGGGCAGCTTGTCCGGGCCCAGGAGGATCATCACGACGGCGACGATCACCAGGATCTTGATCGGACTCAGAGAGAACACGGGTCCATTGTAGGGGTGAGGTACCCCGAGGTCCCTAAATGAATCCGAAGCGGTTGAGCGGCCAGATACGCAGGAAAACCTTGCCGATGAGGTCTTTGCGCGGCACCGTCCCCCACATCCGGCTGTCGCAGGAATCCGGGTGGTTGTCGCCCATCATGAAGTACGAGTTGGCCGGCACGGTCACGTTGCCGATCGCCTGGCCGAGGGGCTCGTAGTGGGTCCAGGTCTCGTCGAGCGGTGAGCCGTTCACGTAGATGGTGTTGCCCTTGGAGGTCAGGTGGTCTCCGGGCAGACCGATGACCCGCTTGACGAGGTCGGTGACCGGATCACCGCAGTGCTCGGCCGGTGGCGCTTTGAAGACAATGATGTCGCCCCGGTGGATCGTCCCGAACTCGACGCTCAGCTTCGAGACGATGATGCGGTCGCCGATCTGCAGCGTCGGCTCCATCGAGCCCGAGGGAATGAAGAACGTCTGGATGACGAAGGTGCGCATGAGAAACGACACGCCCAGCGCGACCAGGACAATGATGACCCATTCGACGAGAAGGTGTTTCTTGCGCCGCGCCCGCGGCGCGGGGGCTGCTACCTCGTCGGGCTCCTCCGGGGACGCGTCGGTGGAGGGCTCAACGGTATCGGACACGCATCAAGGCTAGTCGCGCCGCTCGTGGCGATCCCGTCGCTCCAGAGAGTCCAGTAGGCGCTGGAATCGCTCATCGTGATTCTTGAAGGGATCCTTCAAGAGCACGGTGCGCTGCATCTCGTCATTGAGCTTCAAGTGCACCCAGTCCACGGTGTAGTCCCGGCGCCACTCCTTGGCGGCCCGGATGAAGGATCCGCGCAGATGGGCGCGCGTGGTCGTGGGTGCGGTGACTGCGGCCTCGGCGACCTGTTCGTCCGTGACCATGCGTCGGAAGTGTCCCCGGGCCTGACGTCGGTAGTAGAGGCCGCGCGAGAGGTTGGTGTCGTGGTAGAGCAAGTCGATCAGGGCGATGCGCGCGTCCGAGAGCTCGACGCCCAGGCGCTCGCGCTCGCGCTCGATGATCTGCAGCTTCGCGATCCAGTCCACCCGATCGGCGAGTCCCATCGGGTCCGACCGGTACTGCTCGATCACCTCGCGCCACATGCGAACGGCCTCGACCTGGTCGGGTGGCAGGCTCCGACGCTGGGCGAAGAGCTCGGCGCGCTCGCAGAGATCCTCTTGGATCTCCAGGGCGGTCATGTCGCGCCCGCTCACCAGCTTGATCGGCTCCTTGCTCCAGAGGTCGTAGGAGATGTCGCGCAGGGCGTTGATCGGTGAGGCGATGTTGAAGTCGCGCAGGACCGTCGTTCGATCCTCGATCATGGCGAGCACCACGGACGCGGTGCCCACCTTGAGGAACGTAGCGAACTCGTTCATGTTCGAGTCGCCGACGATGACGTGCAGGCGCCGGTACTTCTCGGGATCGGCGTGGGGCTCGTCGCGAGTGTTGATGATGGGCCGGCTGCGCGTGGTGGCCGACGAGATCGACTCCCAGATGTGCTCCGCGCGCTGGCTCATGGAGTAGGTAGTGCCCCGAGCGTTGGTGACGACCTTGCCCGCCCCGGAAAAGATCTGCCGGCTGATCAGGAAGGGAATGAAGACCTGCTCGAGTCGCGTGAGGTCCTCGATGCGATCGATGCAGTAGTTCTCGTGGCATCCGTAGGAGTTGCCGGAGGAGTCCGTGTTGTTCTTGAACAAGAAGATGTCGCCGCGGATCCCTTCCTCGACGAGCTGCTCTTGGGCGTAGTCAACCAACTCGCGCAGGATCGTCTCGCCGGCCTTGTCCTGAGCGATGAGGTCGCTGAGCGAGTCGCACTCGGCCGTGGCGTACTCGGGGTGGCTGCCGACGTCGAGGTAAAGGCGGCTGCCGTTCTCGAGAAAGACGTTGCTCGAACGTCCCCAGGCGACGACCTTGCGAAAGAGGAACCGCGAGACCTCGTCTGGGCTCAGGCGTCGTTGGCCCCGCAGGGAGAACGTAATGCCGTATTCGGTTTCGACTCCGAAGATCCGGCGCAGCATGGGGACCTACGTCCCGAGAATCTCGCTGATGGCGCCGACGTTGAGGCGAACAAACGTGCGGCGCGCGCCACGATCCTCGAGAACGCCCACTTCGAGCTCGTTGGCCGGAATCGCCCGTTCGGGTCCACCGAGAGCGCTGACCGCGTGGCGCAACGTCACGTCCAGGCTCGTGGGTTCGCTGAAGAGCGCCGCGTAGCGCGCCTTGACCGCTTCGGCGTCGCCACCGAGCACCGCGAAGTGCGCTTCGTCGGAAATGGTGCCCTCGTAGGCAATCTGGTAGAGCTTCGTCTGGTGGAACTTGTTGCCCAGCTGGGCGACCAGAATCTCGACCTCGAGGGGTTTGGGACCCTCGCTGAACATGTCGCCCAGGTGCTGGGCGTAGTAGTTGGCCAGGGCGCGAGCGTCGACGTCGTCGCGCGAGTAGGTGAATCCGGTCGAGTCCGCCCAGCGGATGCCGGCTTCACGAAGTCGGTCGAACTCGTTGTACTTGCCGACGCCCGCGAAGGCGATCCGGTCGTAGACCTCGGAGATCTTGTTGAGCGAGGCCGACGTGTTCTCGGCCACCATCACCACGCCCACGTCGTAGACCGAGGCCAGGATGGAGCGGCCGCGCGCGATCCCCTTTTGAGCGAAGGTCGCGCGGTCCTTGATCAGCTGCTCGGGGGCAACGTAGAAGAAGTTGCTCATCGCAGGGTGCCCCCCGGAACGCCTCCGGTGCTCGTACGGCGCTCGCTGATGGCACGAAAGCGCTCGCCGACCTCGTCGTTGGTGATCTCGCGATAGCCCCCGGAGTCGATCACGACCATCATGGGAAAGAGCCCGCGCACGAAGTCCGGGCCCCCGGTGCTCGGGTCATTGTCCCCCGCCTCATAGAGGGCCAGAGCCCCCAGTTCGAGTGCGGCCTCCATGTCGAGGTCGGCGCGAAAGCCTAGGCGCAGCGCGCTCTCGGCGAAGGGAGACCCTGAACCGATCGTGGCGAAGTCGTGACGCTCGTAGGCTCCCCCCGCGCCGTCGTACTCGAAGATCCGTCCCATTTGGTGGCTGGAGTCCCAGCCGGCCAGCAGGGGAATCACGATCAACGGCGACGTGAGGTTGTTGCGCTGGATGATCGGCGACAGGTAGTTGGCCTTGCCCTCGAGGCTCAGGGTCGAGTTGGTCATCTTCTCGTAGTGCTCGAAGGAGAGTTGGGCCATGCGGATGAACTCCATGCCGCGCGCGGCCGTGCCCGAGATCGCGATCGCCGTGAACTGGTCCGCGGCCTCGATCTTTCGCACGTCGCGGCTCGCGATGTAACTGCCGGTCGCCTGACGGTCACCGACCATCACGACGCCGCCCCCGAAGCGCACGGCGATCACCGTGGTCGCGTGGGCCGAGAGCCCCTCGCCGGCGCCCGCGACGTCTGGCGGAAAGGCCACGCCGGCGGCCTGGGAGAACTGGTAGAAGGAGGGACCGGGATCCTGGGTCGCGCTAAAGAGCGGAAGGCCCACGGCTACTGACCGCCCTTTTGGACGTAGTTGCGCACGAACTCCTCGGCGTTCTCCTCGAGGACTTCGTCAATCTCGTCCAGCAGGTCGTCGAGATCGGCCTTCAGCTGCTCACCCTTGGTCGTGTCGATGCTCACCTCGGGCGCCTCCGCGGCGGTCCGGGTGGTGCGTTGCTTCTGAATTCTTTCCTGCTCAGTCATACAATCCGTTCTAGCCGTCGAGCGCTCTCAGTAGGTCGGCGGCGCTCGTACTCGTTTCTAGCAAGTTCTCAGTCAATTCTGCGGTACCCCGCAGGGGGTCCATCATGGGCACACGCTGGAGCGGTCCGTCACCCAGATCGAAGACGAGTGAGTCCCAGTTCGCCGCCACGATCTCGTCGGGAAAGCGCTCGACGCACCGGCCGCGAAAGAACGCCCGGGTGCTGCGCGGGGGGTTGTGGACGGCCTCGCGTACCGGTGTCACCTCGAAGATCTGCCGCAGGCCCACGCGCGCCGAGAGGGACCTCTCGGGCCGCAGGTCGTGGTACTGCAGGTCGATGGCGCGCAGGCGCGCGTCGGTGGCCGGTAGATCGTGGCGCTCGCGATAGCCCTCCAGGACACGCTGCTTGGCCGCCCAGTCCACCCGGTCGGCAACACCAGAGGGGTCCGCACGCACGCCGTCGAGCATCTCTCGCCACTGGGTGAGGATCTCCGCCACCTCGGACTCGGAGGCCACCGCGGGCGCGCCCGTGGCGGCCACGTAGTCCTGGGCCAGGTGCCAGAGGGCGTCCTGGAGGTCCCAGGCGCTGTAGCTGACGCCGTCGTCGGCCTGTTCGACCGCCCGCAGGCTCGGGTCCAGCGCGAAGTGGCGAACCGCGCGAACCGGATGGCGCGGCGGAGGCGGAAAGACGGCGGCGCCGCGGTCTTCGAGCACGGCGAGCAGCAGCGCCGTGGAGCCAAGCTTGACGAAAGTGGCGACCTGACTCATGTTCGCGTCGCCGATGATGACGTGGAGCCGGCGAAATCGCTCCGCGTCGGAGTGCGGTTCGTCGCGGGTGTTGATGATCGGCCGCTTCAGAGTGGTCTCGAGGCCCACGACCTCTTCGAAGAACTCTGCGCGCTGGCTCAGCTGGAACGACGGGGCGTGGCTCAACGCGTCGTCGGTCTCGGCGCCGACCTTGCCCGCGCCGACCACGACCTGGCGCGAGACGAAGTGCGGCACCATCGCGCGCACGACGTCGGAGAAGTCCACCTGACGGCTCACGAGGTAGTTCTCGTGGGTGCCGTAGGAGTTCCCCTTGCCGTCGGAGTTGTTCTTGTACAGGGTGATCGCGTCGGAGGGATCGAGGCTCGCGTTGGCGGTGCTGAGCGCGCGGCGCAGCACCTCTTCGCCGGCGACGTCATAGAGGGTCGCCTCGAGGGGCGTGCGGCACTCGGGCGAGGAGTACTCGGGGTGGGCGTGATCGACGTAGAGCCGCGCGCCGTTGGACAGGACGGTGTTGGCCAGGTGCGTCTCGACAATCGGCGCGAACGCGGTCAGCCCGGAAAGTCCCCGCGCGTCGAGGTCTGGCGTCTCGCCCTCGAAGTCCCAGTTGATACGCGAGGCGCCCTGCTGGGCGTAGGCGTTGACGATGATGCTCGAGGCCAGGATCGGATCCTGGTCGGGCCCGCCCGCAACCCCGTACTCGGTCTCGATGCCGAGGACCTTCTCGATCGCCACGCCGATGGACCTAGAGGTACTGGCCGGTTCCGACGTGCTGAATCGAGCGCCCGCCGTTCACGTTGGCCTCTTCGCGATTGACGAGGGTACGGATGAAGACGATGCGTTCGCCCTTCTTGCCCGAGATACGCGCCCAGTCATCGGGGTTGGTGGTGTTGGGCAGGTCCTCGTTCTCACGGAACTCCTGGCGGATCGACTCAGTGAGGTCCTCGACCCGTAGTCCCCGGCCGTTGCCAGCGATCTCGCGCTTGACGGCGAGCTTCTTCGCGCGTCGCACGACGTTCTCGATCATCGCGCCCGAGGCGAAGTCCTTGAAGTACAGCACTTCCTTGTCGCCGCCCTGATAGGTCACCTCGAGGAAGCGGTTCTCGTCGTCGATGCGATACATCCCGGCCACGGTCTGTTCGATCATCACCGAGACCGCCTTGTCGCGGTCTCCCCCACCGAGCTCGCGAACCTGGTGCTCGTCGATGGGCAGGTCGCGGTGCAGGTAGCGCTGGAAGATCGAACTCGCCGCCTCGGCGTCGGGCCGTTCGATCTTGATCTTGACGTCGAGGCGCCCCGGGCGCAGGATCGCCGGGTCGATGAGGTCCTCACGGTTCGTCGCGCCGATCACGATCACGTCGCGCAGGGACTCGACGCCGTCGATCTCGGCCAGGAGCTGGGGCACGATGGTCGACTCCATGTCCGAGCTGATGCCCGTACCGCGGGTGCGAAACAGCGAGTCCATCTCGTCGAAGAACACGATGACCGGCACGCCCTCTTCGGCCTTCTCGCGTGCGCGTTGGAAGACCAGACGGATCTGGCGCTCCGTCTCGCCGACGTACTTGTTCAGCAACTCGGGACCCTTGATGTTCAAGAAGTAGGAGCGGACATTGCGATTGCCCGTCATCTCGGCGACCTTCTGGGACAGGGAGTTCGCCACCGCCTTCGCGATCAGAGTCTTGCCACATCCCGGCGGGCCGTAGAGGAGGATTCCCTTGGGCGCCGGCAGCTCGTAGTCCTGAAAGAGCGCGCGGTGCAGGTAGGGCAGCTCGACGGCGTCGACGATGGATTCGATCTGAGCGTCGAGGCCGCCCACGTCGGCGTACGTGATGTCGGGCACCTCTTCGAGGACGAGCTCCTCGGCCTCTTGGCGCACGAGGCGCTCGGTGAGAAGGTTCGAGCGCAGGTCGAGCAGTACCGCGTCGCCGCTGCGTAGGCGCACGTCGGCCAGGGAGTCGGCCATCTCCACCACGCGCTCTTCGTCGGAGCGCCCGTAGATCAGGACCCGGCGCCCGTCGAGCACCTCCTTGACGGTGACGACCTCACCCTGGCCGTCGGCCTCGCGCACGGCGATGACCGTGAAGGACTCGTTGAGCACCACCTCGTTGCCGCGCGAGACCTCGCGCGGATCGATGCCCGGGTGCAGAGCGACGCGCATCTTGCGCCCCGAGGCGAAGACGTCGACCGTGCCGTCGTCGTTGAAGTCGGCGAACGTTCCGTAGACCGCGGGCGGCTGGGTGAGCTTTTCCACCTCGTCGCGCAGGGCCGCGATCTGGTCGCGCGTCTGCTGGATGGTGATGGTCAGCTTCTCGTTGTTCGAACGGGTCTGGGCCAATTGCCCTCGCGACTCCAAGAGTTGCTCCTCGAGCATCTCGATGCGCCGCAACGCCGCGGCCAAATCACCCTCGCGTGACGGACGCGCACCCTCAGCGCGTCCCTGGGCGGGGTTCGGAAATGTCTCTGAGCCGTCCATGGCTTCACCATAGGTGAGGCCCGGGGGGTCGGGTCGTCAGGAATGGGGCCGGCGACCGCTAAAGTGGCATCTCGGAACGCGCCACGGAGGAAGTTCATGAAAGTTTGGATCGACCAGGACCTGTGCACCGGCGATGGCCTGTGTGAGGAAATCTGTCCTGCGGTCTTTACGCTCCTCGACGACGGCCTCGCCTACGTGAAGGAGGGCGACGTCGTGCGCAACAACCCCGGCGGCGCCCAGGGTGTCGCTGTCGTTCCGGACGGCCTGGAAGACGCCGTGGTCGAGGCCTCCGAAGAGTGCCCCGGCGAGTGCATCTTCATCGAGCGCGACTAGCGCTTCACCAGGCGCCGTGCGCTGGTGAGGAATCCCGTGTGCGCCACCATCCGATGGTCCGGACGAACCGAACGGCGCTCCACGTGCCAGGTTCGCCGAAGGATCTCGACCGTCTCTTCCAGGCCGAAGGACGCGTCGCGCAGGGTGTCGCGTAGCTGCTGGACCTGATTGATAGTCGGCAGGTAGGCGAGGAAGATCCCACCGGGACGTATGGCGGTTTCTGCGTGAGCCACGACGTCCCAGGGTTCGGGCATGTCGAGGATCACGCGATCGAAGTCGCGATGCTCGATCCCTTGCGTGACGTCGCGGATGTGGATGTCGTAGGCGACGTCGGGACCCAACTGGTCGACGACGTTGCGCCGGGCCTGCTCGGCGAAGTCCTCGCGAATCTCGTACGCGGTGATGAGGGCCCCCGCTCGTAGCAGGGTCATCGAGAGCGCCCCCGAGCCCACCCCGGCTTCGAGCACGCGCATGCCCGGCGCGATGTCGGCCTGCATGAGGATCGCACCCAAATCCTTGGGGTAGATGACCTGGGCGCCGCGGGGCATCTTTAAAACGACGTCGGACAACGTCGGGCGAAGGACCAGGAAGCTGCGCTCGCCCGAACCGCTCACGACCGTTCCCTCGCTCGCACCGATCAGGTCGTCGTGCTGGACGATTCCGGCGTGGGTGTGAAACGCTCCCCCCTCGCGCAGGGTGATCAGGTAGCGCCGGTCCTTGGCGTCGATCAGCATGACCCGTTCTCCCGGGCGAAGTTCGGCGTTCATCGTGCGCGACGACTGAGCTTCTGACCACGATGCTCAAGCACACGCAGCACGCCGATCATCGCCCCGACGGCCAGCCATTTCGACGAGCGCTGGCTCAGCCCTCGAAGGGCCGCGCTACGCATGGCGATACGGGCGAGACCGAGAATCAACGTCGACGTCGCTTCGCGATTCGTCGCCCGCGCAGCCGCCCCCAGAAATAGCCCGTCAGCAGGCCTCCGACGCCCACCGAGGCGATCGTCGCGGGCTGCTCGGAGACGTCCTTGATCGGCTCGACCGCCGGCAGGAAGGCCCGCAGCGAATTCGCCAGCTCGCGTCGAGTGGCCGAATCGTGGCTCACGAGGTCTTCTTCAGGCGCCGCTTGGCCTCGCCACTGACGATGCGCCAGGCCGTCAGGGCGATCACGATCGCCGCGACGGCCGCGACGATCAGGTACGGCAGCCAGGAGAGCGAACCGTCGAGGACGGGGAACTCGCCCTGGAGGAAGCGCAGCGCGCCCACCAGCAGCAACAGGGCGCCAAAACCCACGAAGACCGAGCCGATGGCGCCGAAGAGCGCGTAGCGGCCAAGGTCCTTGAGGGGTTGGATCGTCTCTTCCTTCACGTAGCGCAGGAGCAGGCCGCGAATCTCGTCGAAGTCACGTTGGAGCGAGGCGCCCTTCAAGACCTTGCGCCAGGACGGAAGTTTCACGGCCTCAGCCTACTCACTGCGCTCTTTGACCAGGTAGCTCGAACTCGCCGTGGCCACGAGGTTGTGGGTGTCATCGGTGATGCGCGCGGCGACGAAGACGACGCTGCGGCCCTCCTTGGTGCTGGTGGCCGTGCAGGTCAGCCGGGTGCCAACCAGGACCGGACGGAGAAACGAAATTTTCATCTCGGTGTTGGCAACGTAGACCTTGCGCGTTCCCACGCTCGATACGGCGCAGGCGCCCATCGCCGAGTCGGCGAAGGCCCCGAGGAAGCCACCCTGGACGAGCCCGGCCGGATTGGCGAATCGCTCGTCGGCGACCATGGACCAGACGCTCGTGCCCGGCGTGGTCTTGTCCAGACACGTCAGCCCGAGGGTGAGATCGCAGTTCGGCGGCACCTGGAGTGGCACGACCTGAGGCTAGCCCTGGTTCGGTCGGGCGACGCGGCGAATTGTTACTGTTCTAGCCATGATCGACGATCTCTATCCCGGTGCCAACGAACTCGAGGGCCGGGCGATCCGTCAGATCGTGGCTCTGGCCATGGACGCTCCCGCCGCGGCCAAGTCAGGTCACAGCGGCACGGCCATGGCGCTCGCCCCCCTCGGTGTGACGCTCTTTAACCGCGTGATGCGCCACGACCCGACCGCGCCCGAATGGCCCGATAGGGATCGATTCATTCTCAGCTGCGGACACGCGTCGATCCTGCAGTACGGGCTCGCCAACGCCTTCGGCTACGACCTGAGCGTCGAGGACCTGCGCAACTTTCGCCAGCCCCACTCACGCACACCCGGCCACCCCGAGCGCGGGCACGCGCCGACAGTGGAGGTGACGACGGGCCCCCTCGGCCAGGGTGTGGCCAACGGTGTCGGCATGGCGATCGCCGAACGCGTCTTGCGCGAGGACTACGGCGAGACGCTGGTGAGCCACCGCACCTGGGTGCTGGCCGGTGACGGCTGCATCGAGGAGGGCATCAGCCACGAGGCGGCGTCGCTCGCGGGCTCCCTCGGACTCGACCGGCTCACCGTCTTCTACGACGACAACCACATCACGATCGACGGTCCTACCGAGCTGGCGCTGCACGACGACACCGCGATGCGCTTTCGCGCCTACGGCTGGCACGTGATCGAGCTCGGCGAGGCCGCCAACGAGCCCGACACGCTCGAGGCCGCGGCCCACGAGGCCATGGCCGAGACTGAGCGGCCCACGCTCGTCATCTTGCGCTCGCACATCGGCTTTCCCGCGGTCGACATGATGGATCGGCGCGAAGCCCACGGCTCGCCCTTCTCAGCGGAGTCGATTTCGGCCGCGAAGGCCCTCCTCGGCGTCGTCGACGAGCCGTTCCACGTGGACCCGACGATTCGCGAGGGCCTGCTCGAGGGCTTGGGGTCACGTCGCGAGACGCGCATCGCCTGGTACGAGCGCCTCGCCGCATCAGGTGAGAGCGGACGGCGCCTGCGCGAGCAGCTCGACTCCAACGGCGCCGCCCACTTCAGCGAACATCCCGTCCCCTTCGAGGGTGCGACCATGGTGGCCACGCGCAAGGCCCTCCAGCGCGCCATGGACACCTACTTCCCCCAGACCCACGCGATGACGGCGGGGTCGGCCGATCTCACCGACAACACCGGCGTCATCTTGAAGGGAACCCCGGCGCAAGGCGTGACCCATCCCGGAGGCCGTCAGATCCACTACGGCGTGCGCGAGTTCGCCATGGGCGCCATCCTCGTCGGCCAGGCCCACCACGGGGGCATCCGCCCAGTGGGCTCGACGTTCTTCGTCTTCAGCGACTACATGCGCCCGGCGATTCGCCTGGCCGCCCTCAGCCACGCCAGCGCGCTGTTCGTCTTCACCCACGACTCGGTGGGCGTAGGCGAGGACGGTCCCACACACCAGCCGATCGAGCACCTGATGAGCCTGCGGGCGATGCCCCACCTGCACGTGGTGCGCCCGAGCGACGCGAACGAGACGCTCGACCTCGTGGGCCGCTACCTCTCCAAGGCCCATCCCCCGGCGACGGCGCTCGTCCTCTCACGCCAGGACGTCGCGGTCTTTGGCGGCGCCGACGCGGCGGCGTCGGCCGAAGGAGCCCATCGCGGCGGCTACGTCGTGCGCGAGGATCCCGGAGCGCGCTACACCCTGGTCGGCACGGGCTCGGAGGTATCCCAGTGCCTGGCCGCGAACGAGGAACTCGCCCGGCGCGGCGTCGCGACACGCGTCGTGGCCCTGCCGTGCTGGGAGTGCTTCGAAGAACAGAGCGACGCGTACCGCGCGTCGGTGCTGCGCCGTGACGTCCCCTCGGTGGCCCTCGAGGCGGGCGCGACGCTCGGCTGGTTCCGCTACGTCGACCACGCGATCGGCATCGACACCTTCGGACTCTCCGGACCCGCTCCGTACCTATTCGAGCACTTCGGGCTCAACGCCGACGCCCTGGTGGCCCACGTCATGGAGGAGCTACACCAATGACCAGACTGAACGACCTCTACGAGGTCTACGGCCAGAGCGCGTGGATCGACAACATCCGCCGCGACTGGCTCCAGGACGGCACGCTCGCGCGACTCGTCGAGCAGGGCGTGCGCGGCGTCACCTCGAAC
Organism: Acidimicrobiaceae bacterium; assembly: GCA_027451285.1. GTDB lineage: Bacteria > Actinomycetota > Acidimicrobiia > Acidimicrobiales > RAAP-2 > RAAP-2. The sequence continues at coordinate 60,451 of DAIDJP010000041.1, forward strand.
CCGTCGATCTTCGCCAAGGCCCTGGCCACGTCGACGGCCTACGACGAGGCCATCCGCCGGGCCGGAGCGCTCGAACCCGAGGCGCTCTTCGAGACACTCGCCGTGGGCGACGTGCGCGACGCCTGTGACGTGCTGGCCGGCGTGCACCAGGCGGCCCAGGCCGAACTGGCGTCCGGTCGGCGCCGCCACGGCGATGGATTCGTCTCACTCGAGGTCTCCCCGCGACTGGCGCGCGACACCGAGGCGACGATCGCCTCGGCCCTGCGGCTGTGGAACGAGGTGGACCGGCCGAATCTCATGATCAAGATCCCCGCCACGGTCGAGGGACTGCCCGCGATCAGCGAAGTTCTCTCGCACGGCGTGAACGTCAATATCACGCTGATCTTCTCGGTCGACCGCTACGCCGACGTGATCGGGGCGTGGGCGAAAGGTCTGCGCGGCGCCATCGCGGCGGGACACGACATCTCGCACCTGGCGAGCGTGGCCTCCTTCTTCGTCTCACGCGTCGACGTCGCCGTGGACAAGTTGTTGCCCGAGGGTGACCCACGCCGTGGCACGGCGGCCAACGCGCAGGCGGCCCAGGCCTACGACACGTATCAGAGACTCTTTGACACGCCCGAGATCCTCGAGTTGCTCGGACGAGGCGCCCAGGTCCAGCGCCCGCTGTGGGCGTCGACGTCAACGAAGAATCCCCTCTACGACGACCTGCTCTACGTGAACGCCCTCGTGGCCCCGGAGACCGTGAACACGATGCCGGACGCAACGCTCGAGGCGGCGTTGGACCACGGGAGATTCTCGGCGTCGCTCTTGCTCGACACGACGATTCGCCGCGCGGAGGCATCGCGACTCGACGCCCTGGAACCGGAGGTGTCGATGTCCGAGGTCACCGCCCAACTCGAGCGTGAGGGCGTCACCGCCTTCGTGACCTCCTACGAAGAGGTTCTCGCGACCGTCGCGGCCGCTCAGTCGCGACTCGCCTAGTTCTCCACCGTAACGTCGCGGCGTCAGCGGCACCGGATGAGACGAGGCGGCGTCTCATCCTCAACAACCGTGCGAACTCGATTCACGCCTCCAATCACGTCCTAGGATGACGCCATGACGATGCTGGGTTCGCCCCTCTCCGCGTCGGACCTGCTGCGCACGCCCCTCGAGGAACTGGCCCGCGAGGCAGTCGCGAAGGCGCGTGCGACGTACGGCTCGGTCGTGACCTATTCACCCAAGGTGTTCATCCCCCTCACCAAGCTCTGTCGTGACCGCTGCGGATACTGCACGTTCGCCCAGGCACCCGCCCACGTCGAGAGCCCCTATCTCGCCTTGGACGAGGTGATGACCATCGCCGAGGCCGGTCAGCGGGCCGGCTGCAGCGAAGCGCTCTTCACCCTCGGCGAGCGGCCCGAACTGCGCTACGACGAGGCCGCGCGGTGGCTGGCCGCGCGCGGCTACCGCTCGACGGTCGACTACGTGGCGAACGCCGCGCAGATGGTCCTCGAGTCGACCGGACTTCTCCCGCACGCCAACGCGGGCGCGCTCTACGCACACGAGCTCGCCCAGCTACGAACGGTCAGCGCCTCCCAGGGCATGATGCTCGAGACCCTGGCCGACGTCGCCGCGCACCGTCTCGCGCCCGACAAGGCGCCCGAGAGGCGCCTGGCCACCCTGCACGCCGCGGGAGAGCTGCAGATCCCCTTCACCACCGGCCTGCTCGTGGGCATCGGCGAGACGCGCGAGGACCGCCTCGCGACCCTGGCGGCGATCGCGGAGGCGCACGAGCGCTTCGGCCACGTCCAAGAGGTCATCGTCCAGAACTTCCTGCCCAAGGCGCGCACCGCCATGGCCCAGCACCCGGCGCCCTCGGACGAGGAGTACCACTGGACGATCGCCGCGGCGAGAGTGATGCTGCCCGCCTCGATTCACCTCCAGGCCCCGCCGAATCTCAGCGATGACCCCACGGCGTTGCTCGACTTTGGTATCGACGACTTCGGCGGGATCTCGCCGGTCACGATCGACCACGTCAACCCCGAACGGGCCTGGCCGGCCGTGGCGACGCTCTCCGAACAGTGCGCGTCGCGCGGACTACACCTGGTGCCGCGCCTGACCATCTACCCCGAATTCGCGAGCCAGGGTGAGCGCTTCGTCGACGAGCGCGTTCGCCCGGCGATGCTCTCCAGCGCCGACTCGCAGTTCTTGGCGCGCTCCGACGACTGGAGCCCGGGCCTCGACTCGCCTCCCCCGCCGCCGCCCACTGCCCGTGTCACGACCAGTGGCGTGCGAGCGATCCTCCAGCATTACGAGCCGGGATACGCCTTCGACCACCGCGAATTGGTCACCCTCTTTGGCGCACGAGGCGGCGACTACCACGCCATCCGAGAGCTCGCCGACGACGTGCGCCGCGAGCGCGTCGGTGACGACGTCAGTTTCGTCGTCAACCGCAACATCAACTACACCAACGTCTGCACGTTCAAGTGCCGCTTCTGCGCCTTCTCCAAGGGACCGCTGTCGCTCAACCTGCGCGGCGACCCGTACCTGCTGAGCCTCGACGAGATCGCCGAACGGGTGCGCGAAGCCGAGCAGCGTGGCGCGACCGAGGTCTGTCTCCAGGGCGGCATCCATCCGAACTTCGACGGCGATTACTACGTCGACGTCCTGGCCGCGGTGCGCGCGGGTTCGCCCACGATCCACATCCACGCCTTCAGTGCCCTCGAGGTCTTCGAGGGTGCCCGTCGCTCGGAGATGGACCTCGAGAGCTATCTCACGCGCCTGCGCGACGCCGGGCTCAAGACCCTGCCGGGAACCGCGGCGGAGATCCTCGACGACCCCGTGCGCGCCATTCTGTGCCCCGACAAGATCTCCACGGACCAGTGGCTCGCCGTGCACCGCGCTGCACATCACGTGGGTCTGCGCTCGAACATCACGATCATGTTCGGCGCCATCGAGACGCCCGACAGTTGGGCGCGTCACCTGCTGGTGACGCGCGCCCTGCAGGAGGAGACCGGAGGCTTCACCGAGTTCGTTCCCCTGCCCTTCGTGCACATGGCGACGCCGCTGTTCCTGCGCGGACGGGCCCGGCGCGGTCCGACCTATCGCGAGACGGTCCTGATGCACGCGGTCGCGCGTCTGCACTACGCGACGCTGATCGACAACATCCAGGTCAGCTGGGTCAAGATGGGCGTCGAGGGCGCGCGCGACATCCTGCGCGCCGGGGCCAACGACGTCGGCGGCACCTTGATGGACGAGAACATCTCGCGCGCGGCCGGTGCCGCCCACGGCCAGGAGATGGACGTCGCGACTCTAGAGGCGCTGGTCGAGCCGCTCGGACGTCCCCTGCGCCAGCGCGGCACGCTCTACCAGACGCTCTAGATGCACGACTTCGCGGACTCCTTCGTTGACGCCCTCATGGCCCGATACCCCCAAGACGCGGTGCGCACCCGCGAGTTGCGCGCTCTCACCGAGTCGATCGTCGAACTGGCGGCGGCGCGGGCCTCGAGTGACGACCTGGGCATCGCGGTCAACGCGTTGACCGAGCTCGTCGCGGCGAGCACGATCTTCTCACCGTGGCACGAGCGACCCAAGCTGACCGTCTTCGGTTCGGCGCGCGTGGGCGAGAACGACCCCCACTACGCCATGGCCGAGCGCCTCAGCGCCGCGATGGCCGAACGGGGGTGGATCACGGTCTCGGGCGCCGGACCCGGCATCATGGAGGCCGCCGCTCGCGGCGCCGGGCGAGAGCTCACGATCGGGGTGAACGTCGACCTGCCCTTCGAACAGAGCGCCAATCCCTTCGTCGACGCCGAGACGCGCCTGGTGGAGATGAAGTACTTCTTCACGCGCAAGGTGGCCCTGACCAAGGAGTCCCTCGCCTTCGTCTTCTTCCCGGGCGGGCTGGGCACCCTCGACGAGGCCTACGAGCTCTTGACCCTCCTGCACACGGGCAAGACGCGGCCGTCGCCGATCATTCTCATGGACACCCCCGAGGGCACCTACTGGGACCAGTGGCTCCACTTCATGGAGGGTTCGGTGATGAGCGCGGGCTACCTCGACGCCGACAGCGGGTGCCTCTGGGAGATCTGCCACTCGATCGACGCGGCCGTGGCGGCCATTGAGCGCTACTACAGCAACTTCGTGCGCTTCAGCCTCGCCGATGGTCGCGCGACCATCGAACTACGCCGGGCCCCGAACGAGGCCCTCCTCGAAGCGCTCACCGAGCTCGAGGCGGACTTCGCGCCCTACTCGCTCAAAGCGAACACCGTGTCCTTCGCCTTCGACGGGCGCAGCTACGTCGCCCTTCGCCGGGTTATCGACGAGCTCAACCGGGCGCTTTAATCGATCTCGACGCCGCGCAGCAGCGCCTCGGCCTTCTGCAACGAGCGACGAACCTTGGCCAGACGCTTCTCGAGCTCCTTAGCGTTGACGTCGTCGGCTCGTAACTGGGCGCGCACGGTGTCAAAGATCGCGTCGGTCACCTCCTTCTCGAGGTGGGCGATCTGGTCAGCGAGGCCGTCGAGGTCGGCCATCAGTCGAGGGTGATCACGTCGAGCGCCCCGTCGGCGTAGAGCGCGCGCAGGACCTTCTTGTCGAACTTTCCGACGCTCGTCTTGGGGATGGCGTCGATGAAGCACCAGTGCTCGGGCAGCCACCACTTGGCGACGCGCGGCGCCAGGAACTCGCGCAGCTCCTCGGCCGTGGCGCTTGCGCCGGGGCGCAACACCACGCAACACAGGGGCCGCTCGTCCCACTTGGGGTCGGGTATGGCGACCACCGCGGCCTCGAACACGGCCGGGTGGGCCATCACGTTGCTCTCGAGATCCACCGAGCTGATCCACTCGCCCCCGGACTTGATCACGTCCTTGGAACGGTCGCTGATCACCATGAAGCCCTCGGCGTCGAGGGTGCCGATGTCGCCGGTCTTGAGCCAACCGTCATGGAAGCGATCCGGCGCGTCGACGCCGTAGTACGACGCAGTGATCCACGGGCCGCGGATCTCGAACTCGCCGATGGTCTTGCCGTCGCGGGGCATCACCTCGCCCGCGTCGCTCACGACGCGCAGCTCCACACCCGCCACCACTCGCCCGGCCTTGACCTCGTAGTCGATCTCCTGGTCGCGGGGAGTACCCGCGGGTGGGATCGCGACTGCGGCCAAGGGACTGGTCTCGGTCATGCCCCAGCCCTGGATCACACGCAGGCCGTAGCGGTCGCGGAATCCCTCGATCAGGTGGCGCGGCACCGCCGCCCCGCCCGCCAGGATCGCGCGCAGACTCGAGAAGTCGGCCGCCGGATCGTTCTCCGCGGTGTGCAAGACGTCGTTCCAGATCGTCGGTACGCCCAGTGAGATCGTGGGGCGCAGTTCGCGGATCATGGTGATGATGGGAGCGCCCTGGAGGAACATCTGGGGCATGATCAGCTCGGTCCCGGCGAAGAAAGCGGTGTAGATGACGCCCCAGGCGTTGACGTGGAACATCGGTACGATGAGCAGACAGCGATCGGCCTCGCACAGGCCGATCGAATTGGCCGTCATCGAGGCCAGCGAGTGCAGCCACAGAGAGCGGTGTGAGTAGACGACCCCCTTGGGGTTGCCCGTGGTGCCCGAGGTGTAGCACATGATCGCGGCATCGCGTTCGTTGAGTTCGGGCCACTCGAATCCGGGCTGGTGCGACGCGATGAGGGTCTCGTAGTCGAGGGTCTTACCCAGGGCGCCGGTCTCGTCGGGGCCGGAGACAATGATGTGTCGCACCTGAGGGATCTGGTCGCGGATCTTGGCGAAGACCGGAATCAGGGTGTGATCGATGATGATCACCGAGTCACCGCCGTCGTTGATCACGAAGGCCAGCTGTTCGGGGAAGAGACGGATGTTGAGCGTGTGCAGCACCGCGCCCATCGCCGGGACCGCGAGATAGGCCTCCATGTGGCTCTGGTTGTTCCACATGAACGTGCCGACTCGGTCCCCCGGGGCGACGCCGAGTTCGGCGAGGGCGGCGGCCAGGCGCTCGGCGCGTTTGGCGATCTCGTAGAACGTGGCCTCCTGCACCCCGCCGGGGGTGACGGTGAAGACCTTCTTGTTGGCGTAGAGCCACTCGCCGTGGTTAATGATCCGCTTGATCGTCAGCGGTGCGTCTTGCATCGTGCTCTGCATCAATCCCCCTCGTGCCGACACCACGATGCTACAAAGTCCCCGCTACTCCACTCACCACGAGGCGGCGTTGGGGCTGACCGGCGCCGGGAGGCTCGTCACGCCCTGAAGGGTGGCGTCGACCGCCGCGGCCGCGCTGCGCCCCTCGGCGATGGCCCAGACGATCAGACTCTGGCCGCGCACCGCGTCACCGCAGGCGAAGACCGGCGTGCCGGGAATCGGCAGTCGCCACGAGGAGTCCACCGCCAGCGTCGAGCGGGGTCCGATGGCGTCTTCACCCAGGGCCAGGCCCGTCGTTTCGGGTCCGGTGAAGCCCGCCGCGATCAGCACGAGCGTCGTGGGCACCTCGTGGGTCTGACCCGTGACGTGGTCGCGAACCGTGATGGCCTCCAGGGTGGCGTCGCCGCGAAACGCCAAGGTCTCGGTCGCGAACCAGCGTTCGCCGCCCTCCTCGTGGGCCGAGGTGGTCTTGAAGAGTCGCGCCATCGTCGGCCAGGGCTGATCAGCGGGACGGGTGTCCGGGGGGCGGTCCATGATCTCGATCTGGGTGACCGAACGCGCCCCTTGGCGATGCGCCGTGCCCAGGCAGTCGGCTCCGGTATCGCCTCCGCCCAGGATGACGACGTCGCGGTCGCGCGCGTCGATGGCGGGTGTCGTCTGGTCGCGGACCGCGCGATTCGCCGCCTCCAGGTACGTCATCGCTGGATAGACGCCCTCGAGGTCGGCGCCGGGAGCGGCGATGAGCCGCGGGATGGTCGAGCCCACCGCCAGCACGATCGCATCGAAGCGGTCCTGCAGAACGGCCAACGTCGTAGCCCCCTCGCCGATGGGTGCGTTCACGTGAAAGGTCACCCCCGCGGCCTCGAGCACGGCCAGGCGACGGTCGAGGACCGACTTCTCCATCTTGAACTCGGGGATGCCGTAGCGCAGCAGGCCGCCGATGGCGTCGGCACGCTCGAAGACCTCGACCGCGTGGCCGACGCTCGCCAGCTGGGCGGCCGCGGCGAGGCCCGACGGACCCGATCCCACGACCGCGACGCGCCGTTGCGTGGGCGCGACGTCCTGGACCTCGCGCGCGAGCCCCGAGGCGAAGGCGTGCTCGATGATCTCGTACTCGATGCGCTCGATCGTGACCGGCTGATCGGCGATGCCCAGCACGCAGGCCGACTCGCACGGCGCCGGGCAGAGCCGACCCGTGAACTCCGGGAAGTTGTTGGTCGTGAGCAGCTGGCGCGCCGCCTGGTCCCAGTGCGAGAGGTAGACGAGGTCGTTAAAGGCCGGGATGCGATTGCCCAGCGGGCAGCCCTGCATGCAGAAGGGGATCCCGCAGTCCATGCAACGCGATGCCTGGGCCGAGACCGCCTCGTCGTCTTGGGGCTCGTAGACCTCGCGCCAGTCACGCAGGCGCACCGGCACCGGCCGGTACGAGGGTCCGCGCCGGGGCGTCTCGAGAAAACCGGTCGGCTTACCCACGCTGGTTCTCGCGACTCTTCTGGTACTCGGATGTCTCGACGCGCACGAAGTGCATCCGCGAGCGGCGCCAGTCCGCGAGGATCCGCGCGGCCGCCACCGATTCCGTCTCACCCTGGTAGCGCGCGAGCAACGCCACGAGGTGCTCGTCGTCGTCGGCTTCGAGGGGATCGACCTCATAAACGCCGCCGCTGAGGTGGTCGTAGACCTCGCCGTGGGGGTCGTAGAGGAAGAGCGTGCCCCCGGACATGCCGGCCGCCAGGTTACGCCCCACGCCGCCGAGAATCGCCACGACCCCGCCGGTCATGTACTCGCACGCGTGATCCCCGGTGCCCTCGACGACCACGGTGGCCCCGGAGTTGCGCACCGCGCAGCGTTCGCCGACGACGCCGGAAATGAAGATCTCCCCGCTGGTCGCGCCGTATCCCACGACGTTGCCCGCGATGACGTTCTCGGCGGCGACGAAGGTGGAGGTTCGCGGGGCCGCGACGACGATGCGTCCGCCGGAGAGGCCCTTGCCCAGGTAGTCGTTCGCGTCACCGCGCAGTCGCAGCGTCACGCCCTTCGGGATGAAGGCGCCCAGGCTCTGGCCCGCCGATCCGGTGAGGTCGATCTCGATCGTGTCGTCCTCGAGGGTCTCCGCGCCGAGGGCCCGCGTGATCGCCGAGCCAGTCAACGTGCCGACGGCGCGGTGCACGTTCTCGATGTCGCGAGCGATGCGCAGACGCCGTCGCTGGCGCGCGGCCGACACGGCTTCGTCGAGGAACGTCCAGTCGAGAGCGGCGTCGAGCCCGTGGACCTGCTTGGCACTCTGGCGGCGCTGGTCCGGCGCGACGGCCGTGAGAAGCGGCGTCAGGTCGAGGTCCGAGTTCGCCTGGCCGGTCGCCTCGACCTCGAGGCGCGACGTGTCGCCGATCACCTCGTCCAGGGTGCGCACTCCCATCATCGAGAGGTACTCGCGCACCTCGTCGGCGATGAACTCGAAGAAGTTCTCCACGAACTCGGGCTTTCCAGTGAAGCGCTCGCGCAGCACCGGGTTCTGAGTGGCGATGCCGACCGGGCACGTGTCCAGGTGACAGACCCGCATCATCACGCAACCCGAGACGACGAGGGGCGCGGTCGCGAAGCCGAACTCCTCGGCGCCGAGCAGCGCCGCGATCACCACGTCGCGACCGGTCTTGAGCTGGCCGTCGACCTGGACGACCACCCGGTTGCGCAGGCCGTTGGCGGCGAGCGTCTGATGGGTCTCGGCCAATCCGATCTCCCAGGGCGTGCCGGCGTGCTTGAGCGAGGTGAGCGGCGCGGCGCCGGTTCCCCCGTCATGTCCCGAGATCAGGATCACGTCGGCGTGAGCCTTGGCCACACCCGCCGCGATCGTGCCGACTCCCTGTTCGGAGACGAGTTTGACGTGGATGCGGGCCTGGTCGTTGGCGTTCTTCAAGTCGTAGATCAGCTGGGCCAGGTCCTCGATCGAGTAGATGTCGTGGTGCGGCGGGGGCGAGATCAGCCCCACCCCGGGCGTCGAGTGGCGGGTCTTGGCGATCCAGGGGTAGACCTTCGAGCCCGGCAGCTGACCGCCCTCGCCGGGCTTGGCGCCCTGGGCCATTTTGATCTGGATGTCGTCGGCGTTGACGAGGAAGCGGCTGGTCACCCCGAAGCGGCCCGAGGCCACCTGCTTGATCGCCGAGCGCCGGTTGTTGAGGGGATCGGAGGTGTCGAAGCGCTCCTCGTCCTCTCCCCCTTCACCGGTGTTGGACTTTCCCCCGAGGCGGTTCATGGCGACGGCCAGCGTCTCGTGGGCCTCGGCCGAGATGGATCCGTAGGACATGGCGCCGGTCGAGAATCGCTTGATGATCGACGCCGCGCTCTCGACCTCGTCAAGTGGGATCGGCGTCGCCGACTTCTTGAGACGCAGCAGTCCGCGCAGCGTCACCTCCCCACCCGCCTGGTTGTCGACGAGGCTCGTGTACTCCTTGAAGATGTCATAGCGGCCCTCGCGGGTCGCGTGCTGGAGCTTTTGGACCGTTCGCGGGTTGAACAGGTGCAGTTCACCGTCGCGGCGCCACTGGTACTCGCCGCGGTTGCGCAAGTGAACCGGCGCGGTACTCGCGAAGGCGTCGGCGTGCCAGGAGAGCACGGTGCGCGCCACGTGCTCGAGGTTCACGCCGCCCAGTCGTGACCGCATCCCCGGGAAGTAGGCGTCGAGCACGCTCTGAGAGATTCCGACGGTCTCGAAGAGCTGGGAACCGACGTAGCTCGCCACCGTGCTGACCCCCATCTTCGACATCGTCTTGACGATGCCCTTGGTGAGAGCCTTGGCGTACTGGTAGCGCGCGGCCCGTGCGCTGACCTCGGTCAATTCACCCTCGGCGACCAGCGAGTCGATCGTCTCGTAGGCCAGGTAGGGACAGACCGCTGACGCGCCGAATCCGAGCAGCAGGGCCACGTGGTGCACCTCGCGCACGTCGCCCGCCTCGAGCACGAGTGCGGCGCTGGTGCGCAGGTGCTCGTCGACGAGCCGGTGGTGCACGGCCGAGGTGAGCAGCAGGCTGGGGATCGCCGCCAACTCCGTGCTCGCGTTGCGATCCGAGAGGATCACGATGTTCACCCCACTGCGCACCGCGGCGACGACGTGGTCGCAGATCTCTCCCAGCGCCGTGGCCAGCCGCTCGCCGGCGCTCGTCTCGCCCGAGGCCGCGAAGAGGCCGTCGACGGCGGCGGTTCGAAAGCCCCGTACCCGGGTGCTCTCGTCGATGTAGCGCAACTTGGCCAGGTCCTCGACCGACAGCACCGGCGAGGCCAGCACGATCTGGTGGCAGTGCTCGGGCGACTCCTCGAGCAGATTCTCCTCGCCGCCGAGCCCCACTCGTGTCGAGGTCACGAGCTCTTCGCGGATGGCGTCAAGGGGCGGGTTCGTGACCTGGGCGAAGAGCTGGCTGAAGAAGTCGAACAGCGAGTGCGGCTGGCGCGACAGGGCGGGCAGCGCGGTGTCGGTACCCATCGAGCCGATCGGCTCCTCGCCCACGCGCGCCATGTGGCGCACGATGAGGCGCAGGTCCTCCTCGGAGTAGCCGAAGCTCTTCTGCTGGCGCAAGATCGTCGCGTGGCTCGGCGTGAGCATCGCCCGATCTTCGATCTCGTCGAGGGACACCTGCTGAGCGCTGAGCCAGTCGCCGTAGGGCGCGCGTCGGGCCAGGCCGTCCTTGAGCTCGTCGTCGTCCACGATACGCCCCGCGGCGACGTCGACGAGGAAAATGCGACCCGGCTGGAGGCGGCCCTTGCGCTCGATGTTCGCCGGATCGATGGGCAGCACGCCGACCTCGCTCGCGAAGATCACGCGACGGTCCTTCGTCACCCAGTAGCGGGCCGGGCGCAGGCCGTTGCGGTCCAGCACCGCACCCACGATGCGCCCGTCACAGAACGTGACCGAGGCCGGACCGTCCCAGGGTTCCATCAGGGCTGCGTGGTAGCGGTAGAAGTCGCGACGTCCTTCGTCCATCGCGGTCGACCGCTCCCAGGCCTCGGGGATCATCATCAGGATCGCGTGGGGCAGGCTGCGCCCCGACTGGACGAGCAGTTCGACCACCTCGTCGAAGCTCGCCGAGTCACTCATCTTCTCGGTCACGATGGGCGCGAGCTCGCCGACCTCGAGAGGCAGCGCGTCACTGCGCAGCGTCGACTCGCGGGCCGTGATCCAGTTGCGGTTCCCGCGCACCGTGTTGATCTCGCCGTTGTGGGCGATGTAGCGAAAGGGCTGGGCGAGCTCCCAACGCGGCAGGGTGTTGGTCGAGAAACGTGAGTGCACCACCGCGATCGCCGAGGTGAGTCGCTCGTCGCGCAGATCGGTGAAGTAGTTGCGCAGTTGGGGCGCGGACAGCATCCCCTTGTAGATGAGGACGTGGGCCGAGCACGAGGCGGCGTAGAGATCGCTCGAGTGCTCGATCACCTTGCGAGCGCAGAACAGGGCCCGCTCGAGATCGACGTCGTCGTCCTCGGCGACGATCAACTCCATGGCGAAGCGCGGTTCACTGCTCGCCGACGTGGGCCCCAGCAAGGAACTGTCCACCGGGACCGCCCGCCAGCCGGCCGAGCGCAACCCCACGCGGGCCAGACCCGCGTTGATCGTGCGGCGAACCTCGTCGTCATCGGCCGCGGAGGGCACCATCCAGTGGGCGATGCCGTAGCGTCCCGCCTCGGGCACGTCGCCAAAGATCGAACGGATGAAGGCGTCGGGCATCTGCATCAGTACGCCGGCGCCGTCACCGGAGTCCACGTCGGCGCCCGTCGCACCGCGGTGCTCGAGGTTCTCAAGGATCGTCAGGGCGTCGGTGATCGTCTGGTGGCTCGGGGACGCGCTGAGGTCCGCCACCATGCCAACGCCACACGCGTCGTGCTCGAAAGAGGGGTCGTAGAGTTCTGTCATCGCGTTACCTCGGGGCAACGCTGACCCGCGCACATCATACCGAAATTTGGCTCCGCGCCAGTCGGCGTACTGTGGGGATATGTCAACACGTCGCATCGTCGTCGTCGGCGGCGGCATCATCGGACTGACCAGCGCCTACCGCATGGCGCGCGCCGGACACCAGGTCACCGTGTGCGACCCGGCCCTGGGGCGCGGCGCCACGTGGGCGGCCGCCGGCATGATCGCGCCATCGGCCGAGATCGCTCCCGGCGAAGAGAGTAACTACCGTCTCCAGCGACGCGCACTCGGCGCGTGGCGCGAGCTCGGCGACGACCTCGAAGAGCTCCTCGGCGAGAAGATCGGCATCTACCAGCGCGGCACGCTGCTCGCGGGATTCGACGCCAGCGACCGGCGACTGGTTGAGCAGTTCGCCCAGATCGCGTGCGAGTTCGACGCCCCGATGCGACGGGTGACGCGCGCCGAGTCCCCGGAGGTCTTCCACGGGCTGACCCCGCGCATCAACGACGGACTCATCATGGACGACGACGCCTGGCTCGATCCCGACCAGGCAGTGGACCTCCTGCGCCGGGGGCTCGACGCGCTGGGGGCCACGATCATCGACGAACGCGTCGAGCGCGTTGGGGCCGACGACGCCGGCGTGATCGTCGAGACGCTTAAGCAGACGATCCACGCCCACACCGGTCTTCTCGCCACCGGCTCAACGGCGCTGCCCGAGGGGGCCGAAACGAGCGGCGAGCACGTGATTCGCCCGATCCGAGGCATCACGGTGCGGGTCACGGGTCTGGACCGCAGCGATCAGCCCATGATCCGCGCCTTCGTGCGAGGACGCGCCTTCTACATGGTAAGTCGTCCCCAGGGCTACTGCGTGCTCGGCGCGACCGCCGAGGAGCGCAGCGAGCTCGTCGTCGAAGTCGGCGAGCTCCAGCGGCTCCTGCGCGACGCGCTCGACGTGGTGCCCTCCCTGGAGACCGCGGCCATCGCCGAGATGCGCTACGGCCTGCGACCGGCTAGCGCCGACCTGTTGCCGTTCTTCGAGGAGATCCAGCCGCGTGGCTGGGCCTGGCTGTCGGGGCACTACCGCCACGGGGTGACCCTCGCGCCCCTGGCGGCGTTGGACGCCGCCGACTTCGTCGCCGCTCGGGTGTGATGCGCGTCAATGGCGTGTCGCGCACCGGTGGTCCCGTGAGCGTGCGCGGCCTGCTCGACGAATTGAACCTCGACGGTCGCGGCGTCGCCGTCGCGCGCAACGGCGAAATCGTGCCCCGCTCGACATGGGAGAGCGAGTTGCTACGCGAGGACGACGTCATCGAGATTGTGACGGCGGCCGCGGGCGGCTAAAGCCGGGCCCGACGGCCACCGGCTAAACTTTCTCTCTCACGGGCTGTGGCTTAGTTTGGTCTAGAGCGCTCGGCTGGGGGCCGAGAGATCGGGAGTTCGAATCTCCCCAGCCCGACCACACGGTGACGCCCCGGCATCGCCGGGCGCACGTGTGATTCCCCCCCCCCGAGACGTGAGAGAGTGCCGTGATCAACCTGTTCAGCCCCCTTGAACTTCGCGGCGTCAGCGTCGCCAACCGGTCGTGGGTCTCGCCCATGTGCCAGTACTCGGCCCACGAGGGCGTGGTCGGTGACTGGCACCTCGTGCATCTGGGATCCTTCGCGACCGGTGGCGCTGGCCTGGTCTTCGCCGAGGCGACCGCCGTCTCGCCCGAAGGGCGCATCTCGGTGAACTGCCCGGGTCTGTGGAACGACGCCCAGGTCGACGCCTGGAGCCGGGTGACGGACTTCGCCCACTCCCTCGGCACGCCGACCGGCATCCAGCTCGCCCACGCCGGTCGCAAGGGCTCGACGCACGCACCCTGGTCCGACCACCAGTTCGCCACGCTCGACGAGGGTGGCTGGCAGACGGTGGCCCCCAGTGCGGTGGCCTTCGAGGGATACCCGTCGCCGCGGGCCCTCGGGACCGCCGAACTCGACGCGCTGGTCGAGGACTTCGCCGCCGCGGCCCGTCGCGCCCTCGGGGCGGGATTTGACGTGCTCGAGATCCACGCGGCCCACGGATATCTCCTGCACGAATTCCTCTCTCCCCTGTCGAACACGCGCACCGACGAGTACGGCGGCAGCTTCGAGAACCGCTCACGACTCCTGGTGCGCGTGGTCGACGCGGTGCGCTCGTCGGTGCCCGACGCGACTCCCCTGTTCGTGCGCCTCTCGGCGACCGACTGGACCGAGGGGGGCTGGAGTGACGACGAGACCGTCGACCTCTCGGGCGTGCTCGCGAGTCACGGCGTCGATCTGATCGACGTGTCTTCGGGCGGCAACGTCGCGCACGCGCGGATCCCGCTCGCGCCGGGCTATCAGGTCGGCTTCGCCGAGCGCGTCCGCCGTGAGGCCAATGTCGCAGCTAGCGCGGTGGGGCTCATCACCGACCCCCACCAGGCCGATGAGATCATCCGCACGGGTCGGGCCGACGCGGTGATGCTGGCCCGCGCCCACCTGCGCAACCCCCGCTGGACTTTCGCCGCCGCCGAGGCCCTGGGCCACGTGATCGCCTGGCCCCACCAGTTCGACCGGGCTCGCACGCTCCACGCCTAGCCGCACCGGCCTGAAACCCGGGTGAACGCGGGTCGCGACGGTAGACTGGGCAAAACAGGCCAGGAGGGAAACCTGGCGTTCGCCCGTGAGGCGAAAAACGATGTGCCCAGAGAGGGTGATTCCGACCGCGGGTTGGACACAGTATGGAGAAGAAGGATTCCTTCGTCCTACGACACCTGGCCGACGTTCAGCCCGAACTGTGGTGGCTGGACTCGGACCCACTGGAACCCGCACCCCACTCCGCTCTCGTTGGAGAAGTCGGGGCCGACCTGTGCGTGGTCGGAGCCGGCTACACGGGTCTGTGGACGGCGCTGCTCGCCAAGGAGAGAGAGCCGGGGCGCCAGGTCATCGTCGTCGAGCAGTACGAGACGGGAGCGGGCGCGTCGGGACGCAACGGCGGATTCTGTTCGTCGTCGCTGACTCACGGCTTCTACAACGGACTGCGGCGATTCCCCCACGACATGGCGGTCATCGAGCGCCTGGGGCGCGAGAACCTCGGCGAGATCGAAGAAACGGTCATGAGATACGGCATCGAGTGCGACTGGGAACGCACCGGTGAGCTTCGCGTCGCCCTGGCCCAGTGGCAACTCGACCAGATGGTCGAGGAGGCCAAGCTGCGCAACGAGATGGGCGACCACGTGGAGGTCCTCTCGCGCGAAGAGGTCCAGCGCCGCGTGCACTCGCCCACCTACGTCGGCGGCCTCTACGACCACGACGGGACCGCCCTCGTGGACCCTGCCCGTCTGGTGTGGGGTCTCGAGCGGGCCTGCCTCGCCCTCGGGGTGACTATCTACGAGAACTCCAAGGTCGAGTGGCTCGAGGACGTCGACGACGCCGTTCGCGTACACACCCCCTACGGCGCCGTCACCGCCCAGCGCGTCGCCCTGGCGACCAACGTGTTCCCCTCGCTGATCCGTCAGGCGCGCAAGTACGTCGTGCCGGTTTATGACTACGTGCTCGTCACCGAGCCACTCACCGACGCCCAGCGCGAGTCGATCGGCTGGGAGGGCCGCGAGGGCGTCGCCGACGCCGGCAATCAGTTCCACTACTACCGCCTCACCCAGGACGGGTCGATCCTCTGGGGAGGCTACGACGCGATCTACAACTTCCGCGGCAAGGTGCGTCGTGAGTACGAGTTCAACGCCGAGACCTACGCCACGCTGGCCCAGCACTTCCTCGCGACCTTCCCCCAGCTGGCCGGGATCAAGTTCACCCACGCCTGGGGCGGGGCCATCGACACCTGCACACGCTTCTCGCCGTTCTGGGGCCAGTCCCACCAAGGCAAGGTCGCCTACGTCATGGGCTTCACCGGTCTGGGCGTGGCGAGCACCCGTTTCGGCGCGGCCACCATGCTCGACTTGCTCGACGGGCTCGACACGGAGCGCACGCGCCTCACCATGGTGAGGCGTCGCCCGGTGCCCTTCCCGCCCGAGCCCTTCAAGTGGATCTTCATCCGCATCACCCAGGCGGCGATCAAGCGCGCCGACGCCCGTCAGGGGCGCCGCAACCTGTGGCTCAGGCTGCTCGACGCCCTCGGCCTGGGATTCGACTCCTAGGCCGAGGGCTCTCGATCACTCCTCGCTCGAGGACGTCGTCATCAGCCCGGCGATCATGTTCACGACCGTCGGGTCGGTGAGCGTCGTGACGTCGCCCAGGGAGCGATTCTCGGCCACGTCGCGCAGGAGTCGACGCATGATCTTGCCCGAGCGGGTCTTAGGCAGATCGGGCGTGAGGATGATCTGGCGCGGCTTGGCGATCGGGCTGATCACCTTGGCCACGTGCTGGCGCAACTCTTCGATGAGAGGCGCCTGATCCTTGTTGGCGTCCTCCGCGGAGAGCTTGAGCGTGACGAAGGCGACGATCGCCTGTCCCGTCGTCTCGTCCGATGCGCCCACCACGGCCGCCTCGGCCACGGCGGGGTGACCCACCAGGGCGTGCTCGACCTCGGTGGTCGAGAGGCGGTGTCCCGAGATGTTCATCACGTCGTCGATGCGCCCGAGCAGCCAGAGGTCGCCGTCCTCGTCGCGCTTGGCGCCGTCACCGGCAAAGTAGACGCCGGGGAAGCGCTTCCAGTAGGTCTCCTTGAAGCGCTCGGGGTCGCCGTAGATGCCACGCGTCATCGCCGGCCAGGGCTTGGTCACCACCAGGTAGCCACCTTCGCCGTTGCCCACCGACTTGCCGTCGTTGTCGACGACGTCGACGTAGATCCCCGGCAGAGCGTGCATCGCCGCGCCCGGCTTGGTCGCCGTGATGCCCGGCAGTGGCGAGACCAGGATTGCCCCGGTCTCGGTCTGCCACCAGGTGTCGACAATCGGGCAGCGGTTGCCGCCCACGTGCTGGCGGTACCACATCCAGGCCTCGGGGTTGATCGGCTCACCCACCGTGCCCAGGAGCCGCAGACTGCTCAGGTCGTGGCTGTCGGGCAGTTCGGGGCCCCACTTCATCAACGTGCGGATCGTGGTCGGCGCGGTGTAGAGGATGGTGACCTTCAACTCCTCGATGATCTTCCACCACCGGTCACGCCCGCCCGAGTCGGGCAGTCCTTCGTACATCACCTGGGTCACTCCGTTGACCAGCGGGCCGTAGACAATGTAGCTGTGCCCGGTGATCCAGCCGATGTCGGCCGCCGTCCAGCAGATATCGGTGTCGCGCTTGACGTCAAAGACGTAGTAGTGGGTTGAGGCCGCCTGTGTGAGATATCCACCGGTCGTGTGGAAGATGCCTTTGGGCTTGGCGGTCGTGCCCGAGGTGTACATGATCACCAGGGTCTGCTCGGCCGGGAACGACTTCGCCTCGTGCTGGTCGCTCTGACGGTCAACGACGTCGTGCCACCAGTAGTCGCGGCCCTCGACCCAGTGCACGTCACCGCCGGTGCGCTGGACGACCAGGACCGCCTTCACGTTGGGACAGCTCTGGAGCGCTTCGTCGACGGCCGGCTTGAGCGGACTGGCCGCGCCCCGGCGGAACGCGCCGTCGGCGGTGATGACGTACTGGCAGTCCGAGTCGAGGATGCGGCTCGAGAGCGCGTCGGCGCTGAACCCCGCGAAGACCACCGAGTGCGCGGCACCCAGTCGCGCGACCGCCAGCATCGCGACGACGGCCTCGGGGATCATCGGCATGTAGATGGCGACGCGGTCGCCCTCCTTCACGCCCAATTCGGTGAGGGCGTTGGCCGCCTGGCAGACCATCGCGCGAAGCTGCGCGTAGGTGATCGTGCGCATCTCGCCCTCGGCGTCACCGACCCAGTAGTAGGCGACCTTGTCGCCCCGGCCCTCGTCGACGTGGCGGTCCACGCAGGTCACGCTGGCGTTGAGCGTGCCGTCGCTGAACCACTTAGCGAAGGGCAGGTCCCACTCGAGGGTCTTGGTCGGAGGCGTGTCCCAGTGCAGGCGATTGGCCTCGTTGCGCCACCAGGCCTCGAAATCGCGGTCAGCCTCCTCGTAGATCGACGGCTGCGCGTTCGCTTGGGCGGCGAACTCGGCGCTAGGCGCGAACGCCCGACGCTCGTCCAGCCAGGCTTCCAACTTTGCTTCGGTCATAACACTCCCCCAGTTTCGACAACTCGCGAACTATGCGGTGCGCCAAAGGCGTCACCTTCTTACCTACCACGTCGGCGAGGCGCGCGTCACACGGGCCGAGAACGCCAACGACGCCCGAGCCGGATGGCTGGGCGTCGTTGGCGGTTGGGTCCGGTGGCAAGCCACCAGTGGCTCGTACCTTAGTCCGCACCGCCGACGCCGCGTGGGACACTTCGACCCACCCGAAAAAACTTCACTTCGTACTACATCACACGGCGGCGCTGGGATCGGGCCGCAGCGCCGCCGTGTGAGGTGATGCAATTCGTGGGACTAGCTGCTGCGCGGGCCCACCGGGAACACTGTGCGTCCCCACGTCTCGTTGACCACGCCGGCCATCGAGGTGTACCAGGCGAGGATGGCCGTCAGGATGCCCAGCCAGCCACCGATCTTCACGAGGTTCGCGTGACCGGCGTTCCAGTTGCCCAAGGTAAGGAAGACGAACGTGATCAACAGCACCACGAAGACCGAGAAAATCGCCGTGTTCGTCTTGGCCGCGGCGATCGTCATGTACAGCGTGAAGATCGTCCAAGCCAGCAACCACAGACCAACCGCTCCACCTGCCGCGGGCAGGTTGAACTTGATGATCGCGTAGAAGCTCAGCCAGAACGCTCCGTACGACGTGAAGGCCAGTGCGCCGAACGTGTTCTTGCGGACGAACTCCCACATTCCGGCGGCGAACTGCGCGATACCGCCGTAGAACAGTGCGAGCGCGACGGCACCAGTCAAGCCGGCGGCTGTCTTACCATCAAACTTAAACAGTCCTGCATTCCAGCAACTAAGCAGGAACGTCGTCATTGCAAAACCCGCCAGACCCAGGGGTCCCGGATCGGCAACTTTGTGTTCAGACATTTAATTCCCCCAAAATTGAATGCACCACAAACCATCGGAGTTGATGGCTCGTATCTGATTTAACACCCTTGACACATTGCGCGACGGGATTCCCCGCCCAATTTTGAGGATCGAGCAGGGCCAATAGTCCCAAATCAGTTGAGTCGCCTCACAACGTCACGACAGTGTCGGCGCGCTTAGTCGAGTGCGCGTCGGAAACTGTTGACCAGAGCTTCAGTATCCGCCGGAGACGCCCCATCCAAAATGGTGCGCACCAACGCCGAACCCACGATCACTCCGTCGGCCACCTGGGCGGCCTCGCGGGCCTGCTCGGGTGTGGTGATGCCGATGCCCACAAAGGTGGGTAAATCCGTCGCCTCTCGAACGGCCGCGACGACCCGCGGCGCGGCGCCCAGATCGGACGCACGGCCGGTCACGGCCATGCGGGCCGAGGCATACACGAATCCCTCGCTCATGGTGGCGATGCGCGTCACGCGCTCACTCGGCGTCGAGGGCGCGACGAGAAAGACGGTCGCCACGTCCACACTGTGGCAGGCGTCACGCCAGGGCTCGGCCTCCTCGGGGGAAAGGTCGGGAACGATTGCGCCGTCGATGCCGCTGTCGGCGAGTCGCCGGGCGGACGCCGCGAGGCCGTAGTGGTGAAAGACGTTGTAGTAGCTCATCGCTATGAGCGGCACGCCGAGAGCCAGACCGGCCACCTCGGCGCAGAGCGAATCGAGCGTCGTGCCGTTGGCGAGAGAACGCAGGCCCGCCTCTTGGATCACGATGCCGTCCATCATGGGATCCGAAAAGGGCACGCCAATCTCCACGGCGTTGGCGCCGCCGGCGATCGCGGCCTCCACGTGGCGCACCCAGTCCGTCGTCACGCCCGCCATGAAGTACGGGACCAGGGCTTTTACCCCCGTCTCGCGCAGAGCCCGCAAGTGGCGTTCGAGGCTCTTCACGAGCCGCTCCGCAGGATCGAGAGGACCTGGGCCACGTCTTTGTCCCCGCGTCCGGACATGTTGAGCAGCACCGTCGAGCCCAACGGGATCTCACGGCCCGCCTCGCGGATCAGCCAGGCCACCGCGTGCGCCGACTCGAGGGCGGGGATGATCCCCTCGAGTTCGCTCAGGGTGCGCAGCGCGTCGATGATCACCTCGTCGCCGACCTCGACGTAGCGGGCTCGCCCGCTCGCGGCCAGATGGGCGTGCTCGGGACCGATGCCCGGGTAGTCCAGTCCCGCCGAGATCGAGTGGGCCTCTTCGATCTGGCCGAACTCGTCTTGCATGATGAGAGAGCGCATGCCGTGCAGGACCCCCGGCGAACCGTGCCCCACAGCGGCGCCGCCGGCGGCCTCGACGCCGATGAGCTGGGCGCTCGAGTTCGCGAAGCCAGCGAACACGCCCGCCGCGTTGGAACCCCCGCCGACACAGGCCACCACGTAGTCCGGTGTGCCGACGCGGACGTCGCGCAGCTGTCGGGCCGCCTCGTGGCCGATGATGCTCTGCATCTCGCGCACCATCCACGGGAAGGGGTGCGGACCCATCACCGAGCCAAGGCAGTAGTGCGTGTCCTCGACACAGGTCACCCATTCGCGCATCGCCTCATTGACCGCGTCCTTCAGCGTCCGACTGCCCGAGGTCACCGGCACCACCGTGGCCCCCAGCAGCTCCATGCGAAAGACGTTGAGCTCCTGGCGCTTGGTATCGACCTCACCCATGAAGATGGTGCACGCCAGGCCCAAGCGCGCCGCGGCGGTGGCGGTGGCGACACCGTGCTGGCCGGCCCCGGTCTCGGCGATCACGCGCGACTTGCCCATCCGCACGGTGAGAAGCGTCTGGCCCACGACGTTGTTGATCTTGTGCGACCCGGTGTGTGCCAGGTCCTCGCGCTTGGCGTACACCGAGATTCCCAGGCGTTCCGACAGCCGCGCGAGCGGCGTGATCGGCGTGGGCCGCCCGGCGAAGTCCGCCAGCACGCTCCGGTACTCGGCGAGGAACTCGCGGTCCGACCAGGCGTCGAGGAAGGCGTCCTCGAGCTCGAGGCAGGCGGGCATCAGTGCCTCGGGTACGAAGCGCCCACCGAACTCGCCGAATCGCCCGAACTCGTCGGGCGTCGACATGTAGACGGTGTCCTCAGCCATGGTGCTCCTCTCGACTCTCAAAGTACTGGAGGGCGTTGCGAACAAAGGATTCGACTTTCTCGCGGTCCTTTGCCCCAGGCGAGGACTCCGACCCGCTCGCCACGTCACAGCCCCACGCACCCACCTTGGCCAGCACGTCGGCCACGGTGTCGGCCCGCAGTCCACCGGCCACGATGACGGGCCGGTTCCAGCGGCGACTCGCGACCGCGTCCCAGTCGTGGGCCACGCCCGAGCCCGGACGGGGCCCGTCGATCAGGTACGCGTCACCGACGCCGCTCGCCGCGTCGAGCTCGTCCACCGACAGCGCCTCGATGAGAGCGAGACCCCGCTCGCGCGCCAGGGATGCGACCCCCTCGTCCAGTCCGCCGTGAATCTGCAGCGCGTCGAACTCGACCACGTCGAGCGCGCGCGCTACGTCGTCGTAAGCGACGCGGCGAAAGACACCCACGCGAACGAGCCGGTCGCTCACGGTGGCACTGATCGTGCCGGCCACCTCGAGGCTGACCCGTCGCGGTGAGTCGGCGAGGATCACGCCCAGAGCGTCGGCCCCCGCGTCGGCCACGAGCTCGGCGTCAGAGACCGTCGTGACCGCGCAGACCTTGATGAAGTGGCGCAAGCCCAGGACCTCAGCCACGCGCGCGTCGTTCCACGGAGGAGAAGTCGCGCACCAGACCTTCGGGCGAACTCGCGCGCACGAAACTCTCGCCGACCAGCACGGCGTCGACGCCCGACTCGGCGGCCCTCGCGACGTCCTCGAGGCTGACGAGCCCGGATTCGGCCACGGCGAGGACTGAACCGGGTAGCGCCGACAAGACCGTCGCCGCGCGACGCGGGTCGACGTCGAACGTGCGCAGGTCGCGCTGGTTGACGCCGACGATGCGCGCCCCCGCCGCCAATGCTCGCTCGGCCTCGTCGGCGTCGTGGACTTCAACCAGGGCGTCGACGTGACAGGCCGCGGCCACCGTCACGAACTCCTCGAGTTCGGCGTCGCTGAGGGCGGCCACGATGAGAAGCACCGCGGCCGCACCCATCTGGGCCGCGTCGAGCACGTCATTGGCGCTGACGGTGAAGTCCTTTCGCAGCAACGGCACCGACACCGCCTGACGCACCGCTCGCAGGTCGTCGACCGAGCCCGAGAAGAAGTCCTCATCGGTCAGGACTGAGATCGCGGCCGCTCCGCCGTTGGCGTAGGCGCGCGCCGTCGCCTCGACGTCGAGGTCCTCGTTGAGCCATCCCTTGGACGGTGATCGCCGTTTGATCTCGGCGATCACCGCGACGTGTGTCGAATCAGCCCGAAGAGCGTCGTGGAAGGAGGGACCCTCATAGACCACCTCGCCGAGGCGGCCTTGCCAGGATCGGTGATCCAGGGCCGCGCGGGCCCGGTGCGCGTCGACGATGGTGTCGAGATACGTCGCGGTCATCACGAAATCGTACTGTCGCGGTCGCGACGCTCAGTCACGACTAACTTGTCGCTATGTTGAACGCCGTCTCGAGCGCTGGCGCATGAGCGACTCCTTCGCCCTGGACGTCCTCCAGCCCCTCGTGCGCGGCACCGACCTCGAGCGCGTCGAGGCGCGCGACGCCTTGGCGGCCATCCTCGCCGGGCGCGTCGAACCCGTCCTGATCTCGAGCTTTCTCACGGCCCTGACCGCCAAGGGAGAGACCGCCGCGGAAATGACCGGCTTCATCGACGCGATGATCGCGGCCGCTTCCACCTTCACCGTGACCGATGAGGCGATCGACATCGTGGGCACGGGCGGCGACCAGCTGCACACGGTGAACATCTCCACGATGGCCGCTTTCGCCGTCGCCGGTTGCGGGGTGCCCGTCGCCAAGCACGGCAATCGCGCCGCGTCCTCCTCGGTGGGATCGGCCGACGTTCTTGAGGCTCTGGGCGTGCGCCTCGACGCCCCGGCCGAGGTCGTTCGCGCCTGCGTCGACACGGCGGGAATCGGCTTCATGTACGCGCCCACCTTCCACCCCGCGCTGGGCAATCTGGTGCCCATTCGCCGCGCCCTCAAGTTCCGCACGATCTTCAACGTCCTGGGCCCCCTCGCCAATCCGGCACTGGTGCGACGAGCGCTCATCGGCGTTGCCCAGGCCCACCTGCTCGACTCGATGGCCGAGGTGCTGCACGCGCGCGGGGCGCTCTACTGCGTCCTCGTGCACGCCGATGACGGACTGGACGAGCTCTCCCTGGGAACCCCCTCGAGCCTGCACGAGATCCGTCCCGAGGGCGTCTCCGTGCGCGACATCGACGCCGGCGGCGAGCTGGGTCTGCACCACAGCGCCGCGAGCATCCGCGGGGGCGACACCACCGACAACGTCGCCGTCGTGCGGGCCTTCCTCGAGGCCCAGCCGGGTCCCGTCTTTGACGTGGCGTGTGCGAACGCCGCACTCGCGCTGATGGTCGCCGGTCGGGCGACCTCGTTGCGCGACGGCTTCGACCTGGCCGCGGCCAGCGTACGAGACGGCCGGGCCGCGCGGGCACTCTCACTCTTGGTGGAGATCTCCAACGCCTAACCTCGGTCGCGTGGACGACGGCACCAACGCGCCCCGCACGGGATCTCCTGTGGTTCGTGTGGAACACCTGCGCGTCGTGCGCGCACATCGCGAGGTTCTGTCCGACGTCTCCTTCACGGTGGAGCGCGGAGAGCTCGTGGGCCTCCTCGGCCCGAGCGGCAGCGGCAAGAGCACCCTGATGCGCTCACTGTTGGGCGTGCAGATCATCGCTTCGGGCACGGTCGAGGTACTCGGCGTGCCAGCGGGTGAGACCGCGCTGCGCACCCGCGTCGGCTACGTCACCCAGGCCCCCTCGGTGTACACGGATCTCAGCGTGCGCGAGAACCTCGCCTACTTCGCCGACGTCCTCGGGGCCCCGCGCACTGACGTGGATCGTGTGATCAACGACGTCAATCTCGGGCACCACACCCGCTCCCTGGTGCGCGGGCTGTCCGGTGGCGAGATCGCGCGGGTGTCGCTCGCGGCGGCCCTGCTGGGAAACCCGCAAGTCCTGGTGCTGGACGAGCCAACGGTTGGACTCGATCCCCTGCTGCGCCGCGACCTGTGGAACATCTTCCAGAGTCTCGCGAGCAGCGGGGTGACCCTCATCGTCTCGAGCCACGTGATGGACGAGGCCCAGCGCTGTCAGCGCCTCTTGCTGATGCGTGAGGGCCATCTCATCTTTGACGCGTCACCTCGTGAGCTGCTCGTTCGCACCAACACCACGGACTACGACGCGGCGATGGTGTCTCTGGTCGAGGCGACGCCGTGAGCTGGCGACGGGTTCTCGCGACGTCGCGGCGCGTCCTCCAGCAGCTGGGCCACGATCCACGCACCATCGGACTGCTGCTGGTGGTGCCGTCGGTCCTCATGGGCCTGCTGGCCTGGATCCTCCAGCACCGTCGCGAGACCTTCGACGCCATCGGACCGCCCCTGCTCGGAATCTTCCCGCTGGTCGTGATGTTCCTCGTCACCTCGGTCGCCACATTGCGCGAGCGCACGAGCGGCACCCTCGAACGCCTCCTCACGCTGCCGCTGAGCAAGGCTGAGTTCGTCCTCGGCTACGCGCTGTCCTTCGGCCTGGCGAGCGTCGTGCAGGCCGCGCTCGTCTCCGGTCTGTCGTTTTGGGTCTTCGGACTGCACGTGGCGGGTTCGGCGTGGCTGATCTCGCTGATCGCGGTGGAGGACGCTCTCTTGGGCACGGCCATGGGCCTCGCGCTCAGCTCGTTAGCGGCCACCGAGTTCCAGGCGGTGCAGTTCATGCCCGCCTTCATCTTGCCCCAGACGCTGCTCTGCGGACTCTTCGTGCCACGCGAGCAGCTGCCCACGGCGCTGCACTGGCTCTCGGACGTGCTGCCGATGTCCTACGCCGTCGATGCCACGCGCCACCTCAGTGACCCCGTGTCCTCGGGTGGACGATGGATCATCGATGCGGCGGTCATCCTCGCCTTCGTCGTCGTCGCTCTGGCGAGCGGAGCGGCCACGCTGCGGCGTCGGACCCGCTGACGAACCGAGCGTTACGTGAGAACGCGCAGCTGGGTCTTGTAGCGCCGACCGTTCTCCACGTAGAGCGCTGCTCCCTCGGCGATGGCCGCCTGGTCGCTCGCGCCTTCCTTGATCGTCGCGGGCACTCCCACCGCCAGGGCGCCCTCGGGCACCAGGGTGCGGTTGCGCACGACCGCGCCGGCCGCCACCGTGGCGCCCGTGTGCACTTCGGCGTGGTGCAAGACGACCGAGGAGCTGCCCACGAGTGCGCCGTCGTGGATGACGCAGCCCTCGAGGTGGGCGTTGTGGCCGACCACGCAGTCGCTGCCCACCACCGTTGGGAACTCTTCGACCGCGTGCACGATCGTGCCGTCCTGGATCGACGTGCGCTCGCCCACGATGATCGTGCCGTAGTCGCCGCGCAGCACCGCGCCCGGCCAGATCGACGAGAGCGCCCCGATGCGCACGTCACCAATCACCACGGCGTCGGGGTGGACGAAGGCGTCGGGGTGCACGGTGGGAACCCGCTCACCAAGGGCGTAGATCGGCATGGTCTCCTCCTAGTGGGTCAGCCACGAAATTAACTGGTAGAGGCGCCAGATCAGGTAGATGATCGTCACCACGATGAAAAACCGCCACCGCCAGGGCATGGGCTCGCGCGCCGGCTCGGTGACGCTCTGACCACACACGTCGCACGTGTCGCCCTCGACGGGCCGGTCACAGTTCTCACACCACGAGGCCACTAGTCGATCCTGACTCGCACCTTCAGTGGCGTCGAACCCAGTTCGAAGCGCTCGCGCAGACTGCGCTCCACGTAGCGCAGGTAGGTTGCCGGAAGCCGTCCCGAGACGAAGAGCGTGAAGGTCGGTGGTTCGCTCGCTCCCTGGACGGCGTAGCGGATCTTGCCGGTAGGAGCGGGCTGCTTGATCTGCAGGTCACGGATCGCGCGGTTGAGAACGCCGGTTGGCACGCGAGTCGCGTAGTCCGCGGCGGCCTCGCCGAGGGCCGGCAGCAGCTTGTGCACGCCGCGCCCGGAAATCGCCGTGGTCTTGATGACCGGGGCGCTGCCGAGGAACGCGAGACGGTCGCCGAGCTTGGCGAGGACCTGGGGGCGCTCCTCGGTGGGGATCAATTCCCACTTGTTGAGAACCACGATCGCCGGACACCCCGCGCCGGCGATGCGCTCGGCGAGGCGCTGGTCCTGGCCGGTCACGCCGATGGTCGCGTCAATGACCAGCACCGCGATGTCCGCACGGTCGAGCGCCTCGAGGCTGCGCAGGACCGCGTAGGTCTCCAGACCCGCCTCGGTCTTGGCGCGCCGGCGCATGCCCGCGGTGTCGATGAAGCGGATCAGCCCCTGATCGGTCTGGACGACGGTGTCGATGGCGTCGCGCGTGGTGCCCGGCATATCGTGGACGACCGAACGCTCCTCGCCGATCAGCTGGTTGAAGAGGGTGGACTTGCCCACGTTGGGCCGGCCCACGATCGCCACGCGCAAGGCGCCGTCGTCGGGCTCCTCCACGGGGGTCTCGTCGGCCTGGTCGGCCAGGATCAGGCGGTCCACGATGGCGTCGAGCAGGTCGCCCGCGCCGCGCCCGTGCAGGGCGCTGATCGTGAACGGCTCACCCACGCCCAGCTGGAGGAACTCCCAGCTCTGGGCGTCGTGGTTCGCGTCGTCGACCTTGTTGGCGACGAGCAGGATCGGCCGGCCGCTGCGCAGAGCCCAGCGCGCCGCCTGAAGGTCTTCGTCGACGACGCCGGTCGTGACGTCGACGACCAGGATCACGAGATCCGCCGCCGCGAGCGCGGTCTCGGCCTGCTGGGAGACCTTGGACTGGAGGTCATCGCCGCTGGTCGTCCAGCCTCCCGTGTCGACCACGTCGAAGGTGACCCCGCGCCACTCGACTTCGACGCTCTTGCGGTCACGCGTGACGCCGCGATGCTCTTCGACGACCGCGACGCGCCGTCCCGCCAGGCGGTTGACCAGCGAGCTCTTGCCGACGTTGGGCCGGCCCACGATGACGACCTGCTTGTGCTTCATCGCCCCGCCATGACCGGAGACGAGATCTCCTCGAGCACGCGACGAAGGTCGAGTCCCGTGGTCGGCACCGTGCGCACGCGCCGGGGCAGGTCCTCGAGGGTCAGTCCGTCGAGGAAGCGCCCCTCGTTCACGCACACGTCGGGGATCAGAACGGTGGTGTCGGGGGTCATCTCACCCAGGGCCCTCGTCAGGTCCGCACCGGTCAGGAGACCGGCCACCTTGATGTTGCCGCCGAAGTACTGGTTGGTCACGGCGCGTACCTCGACGTGGGCGTAGCCCACCGCATCGAGCAGCTCGCGCAGGATCGGTGCGGCGTACTCACCGGTGAGGATCGTCACCGACTCGCCACCACCACCGACTGAGGATCCGCGAACCGCGCGATAGCCCCACGCCGGTGCGCCGTCGACGCTCTGGAAGAATCCCGTGCCCAGCGTGTCCATGACGACCTCGTCGAGGAAGCTCTGGCGAAACGCCGCCACCAGGCCGATGCCGTTCTCGGCCTGGTCCAGGGAGTCGAAGTAGGAGGGCTCGCGCGGGTCGATCCCGGCGACGAGGTAGAACTCGTCACTCGCGTTGATCGAGACGGCAAGGCCCATCTCGCGCACCAGGTCGTGGTAGCGCTCGGCGAGGCCCACCACGACGGCCGCCTCGTCGCGGGTGTGCGGACGCATCGACTCTTCGAGGGAGAAATCGCTCACCCCGACCGGCACCAGCGCCAGCGAGGCCAGCCCGGGGTACGTCGTCACGACGTCGTCGAGGGTGCGCTCGAGCTCGGCACCGTCATTGACGCCCGGACACAGCACGACCTGGCCGTGGACCTCAATGCCCGCGTTGAGCAGTTCGCGTAGCCAGCGCAGGCTCGTCGCCCCGCGCGGATTGCGCAGCATCTCGGCGCGCAGCCCGGGATTGGTGGTGTGGATCGACACGTACAGCGGCGAGAGGCGCTCCTCGATCACGCGCTCGAGGTCGAACTCGGTGAAGCGCGTCAGGGTCGTGTAGTTGCCGTAGAGGAAGGAGAGGCGAAAGTCGTCGTCCTTCACGTAGAGCGAGCGACGAAGGCCCTTGGGCAGCTGGTAGATGAAGCAGAACGTGCAGTGGTTGTCGCACGTGCGGATCCGGTCAAAGACCGCCGAGTCGATCGACAGGCCCAACGGGGCTCCGGCGTCCTTTTCGATGACGACCTTGCGGGCCAGGCCGCTCCCCTCGCGCTTGACGACCAGGACGACGCGCTCGCCGTCGACCAGCTGCTGGTATTCGATGATGTCGGTCGGCTCGCGGCCGTTGATGCTGACGAGCTCGTCACCGACGGCCAGATCCACGCTCGCGGCGGGCGAGTCAAGGGAAATCGAGGAAATGCGGGCGCCCGACACCCCGCCAGCCTAATGGCGCGCGACGTCTCCTCACTAGGCTGGCTTCGTGAGTGTGGACAAGGTTGTTCTGGCCGCCCCGCGAGGGTTCTGCGCCGGCGTCGAGAAGGCCATCAAGGCCCTGGACTGGATGACGCGGATCTTCGAGCCCCCGGTGTACTGCTACCACGAGATCGTCCACAACCAGTTCGTCGTCAATCACTTCACCTCCCTCGGGGTCGTCTTCGTCAACGACGTGGCCGACGTGCCGCGCGGGGCGCCGGTCATGCTCTCGGCCCACGGCTCGCCCCCCCAGGTCATCGAGGCCGCGCGCCGCGGCGGGGGCACCGTCATCGACGCCGTGTGCCCCCTGGTGACCAAGGTCCACCACGAGCTCAAGGTGCGCGCGCGAAAGGGCTACACCGTCCTCTACGTCGGCCACGAGGGCCACGAGGAGGCCGTGGGCACCATGGCGGTCGCCCCGGACTCGGTGCACCTCATCGAGACCATCGCCGACATCGACCGCCTGGCCGGACTCGAGGGACCCGTCGCGCTGCTGAGTCAGACCACGCTGAGCCTGGACGAGTGGCAGGACCTGCGCGACCACGCCCAGGAGGTCTTCCCCGACATCTGGATGCCCAATCGCAGCGACCTGTGCTTTGCCACCACCAATCGCCAGGCGGCCCTGCGCGCGATCGCCGCCGAGGCCGACGCCGTCATCGTCATCGGCTCGGCCAACTCTTCGAACACGGTGGCCCTGGCCACCGTGGCCCGCGCCAGCGGGGCGTCGCGGGTCTATCGGGTCAACGGCGTGCGTGACCTGCCCGACGACCTCGAGGGCGTCGTGGCCGTGACCGCCGGAGCCTCCGCGCCCGAATCACTGGTCAACGAGGTCCTCGACGCTCTCAATCCCCGCGAGGGCGTGAGCGTGCGCACGGCCACCGTCGAGGACGAGTACTTCCCGCCCCCGCCCGAGCTTCGCGAGACCTTGCGCACCCTCGCGGCCCTGCTCGACGTGTGCCTGGGCGCGCCGACGCGCTCGAGCTTCGACGCCGCGGCCGACCGGGAGTTCACCGCGGCCCAGGTTCTCTCGACCACCAGCCGTTAATCCTGACGGGAGGGCTTCGCCGGTATACTCTGCCTGTGAATTCCTTCCCGAGCATGGACGTCTCCACGCGTGAGCAGTGGATGGTCATCGCCGAGGAGACGATCTCCGCTCAGGCGCGCGTGGCGCGCCAGCTCCTGGACATGGTCCGGGGCCTCTCGAACGTCACCGACGGATTCAGCGTCGATCAGATGGTCCACGCCCTGCAGACCGCGACGCGGGCCGAACGCGACGGGGCCGATGAGCAGGTGGTGGTCGCCTCGCTGCTCCACGACGTCGGCAAGCTGATCTCGGTGCCCAACCACCCGCGTATCGCCGCGGAGATCCTTCGCCCTTACGTGCGCGACGAGGTCTACGCGATGATCGCCTACCACCAGGACTTCCAGGGCCGCTACTACTACGAGTACCTGGGAATGGACCCCAACCTGCGCGAACGTCACCGCGATCAGCCCTGGTACGAACTGGCCGAGCGCTTCGCCGACGCCTGGGACCAGACGTCCTTCGACCCCGACTACGACCACGAACCCCTCGAGCACTTCGAGCCGATGGTTCATCGCGTCTTCGCCCAAGCCCACTCACTCTAAGGACACCATGGCCAGCCACGACCTCGAGAAGCGCCGCCTCAGCAAATTGCGCCACTACGCCATCGAGCAGGCCATGGCCCAGCTCGAGGCCGAGCGCCCGGGCTATCAGCCCCTGGCAATCGTCGCCTCCATCTGCGCCTACGAAGAGGAGGGCAACATCGGCGCCGTCTTAGAGGCGATGCCCGAGACCATCAACGGTGAGCCCTACACCATCCTCGTCGTGGTCGACGGCGGTGAGGACAAGACCGCCGAGATCGCGCGTAGTTTCCCCCAGGCGGTCGTGATCGAGTTCCCGGTCAACCTGGGCCACGGCGTGGCGTTGCAGGTGACCTACCGCTACTGCATCGATCACAACGTGAAGTACGTCGTGACCCTCGACGCCGACGGCCAGAACGACCCCGCCGAGATCCCCGACGTGCTGGCGCCCCTCCTGAGCGACCAGGCCGACTTCGTGGTCGCCAGCCGACGTCTGGGCCAGGATCGCACGTCCGACCGCTTCCGCAAGCTCGGGGTGCTGACCTTCTCCTTCATCATGAACCTCATGACCGGCGCGCACCTCACCGACACCTCAACTGGCTATCGCGCGCTGCGCGTGACGATGCTCGCCGACGTCATCGACCGTCTGACCCAGGAGCAGTACCAGACCGCCGAACTGCTCATCACCTGTCTCAAGCGCGGCTGGCGGGCCGCCGAGGTGCCCACCGTGTGGCACCCGCGCCAGTCCGGCACGACCAAGAAGGGCGCCAACTGGCTCTTCGGCTTTCGCTACGCCCGGGTGGTCTTTGGCACCTGGTGGCGCGAGCGCTAGCCCAACTCGTCGAGGGCCTGTTGGTAGACCCGCTCGAGTTCGGAGCGTAGCTCCTCGCTCTTGGCCGTGATCGCGCGGCGCGAGACCCGCTCCTGACCCTCGCCGGAAGGAGGAGCGATCGGGGCGCCGATCACAATACGGATCCGCGCCGGGCGGGGCAGCCACTTGCCCGCCGGCATCGCCCTCTCCGAACCGCCGACCCCGACGGGCACCACCGTGGCGCCGGTGCGCGAGGCTACGAACATCGCGCCATCACGCAACTCGGCGACCGCGCGGCCCTCCTTGCGAGTTCCTTCGGGAAAGAGCACCAGAGCGTGACCGCGGCGTAGCACCTCTTCGGCCAGGGCCATGCTTTCGCGGTCCGCGCTGCCGCGCTTGACCGGAAAGGCGCCCAAGTGCAGCAGCAGGATGCGCAGGGGCGCGAACTTGAAGATGCCGTCCTTGGCCATGAAGAAGACCTTGCGCGGCGAGATGAAGAGGGTAAAGGCGAAGTCGACGTTGGAGCGATGTATCGGGGCGATCAGGACCGGACCGGAAAGGGGGATGTTCTCCTTGCCAGTGACGCGCGGGCGATAGAGAACGAAGGAGAGGAACGTCAGCAGCCCCGCCACCAGGCGATAGACCACGGTCTTGTTCTCGTTTATCTCGAGCGTCGCGCTGTCAGACATCGGATGATCTCTCCCACCACGTCCTCGACGGTTCGATCCGTCGTGTCTATCACTGTCGCGTCGTGCGCCTGACGCAGGGGCGACGCGCTGCGACTCGAGTCCACCAGGTCGCGTCGGGCCACCGAACCCGCGTCCTCGTCGTCGCGGCGCCGGCTGCGCTCCTCGAGCGAGGCGGTCAAGTAGATCTTGAGCGTCGCGTCGGGAAAGACGACCGTCGTGATGTCGCGCCCCTCGACGACGGTGCCGACGGGCTGGGCGTCCGCCCACTCGCGCTGGCGACGCACCATCGCGCGACGCACCTCGGGATTGGCCGCCACCACGGACACGGCGTGGTTGGTGGCCTCGCTGCGAATCTCGTCCTCAACGTCGCGACCGTTGACCGTGACGCGCGGCAACGTGGTGAGCGAGACCGAATTGGCGAGCTCGGCCAGCGCCCCGGCGTCGTGTACGTCGAGTCCGCGCCTCAGTGCCTCGACAGTGACCGCGCGGTACATGGCGCCGGTGTCGAGGAACGACCATCCGAGGGCACCGGCCAGGGCGCGCGCCACGGTGGACTTGCCCGAGCCCGCGGGTCCGTCGATCGCGATGACCGCCTCGCTCATTGCAGGGATGCTAGATCGTCGAAGAACGCCGGGTAGCTCGACGACACGCTGTCCGCGCCGCCGATCACTCCCCCGCGCCCGGCGCTGGCGGCGATTGCGGCAGCCATGACCATGCGGTGATCGAGCTCGACGTCGAGGGCGAACGAATCGAACGCCGCGGCCGCTCCAAGGCCGCGAACGAAGAAGTCCTCGCCCTCGCTCCAGGTCTCACAGCCCAGCGCCGCCGCCAGGGCCATCGAGCCCGCGAAGCGGTCGGACTCCTTCACGCGCAGTTCGCCGACGCCGCGAAAGGCGCTGACCCCCGTGGCACCGGCCGCGGCCACGGTGAGGGCCGGCACCTCGTCAACCGAAGGGATCTCCGCGGCCAGAATCTCGGTCGCGTCCAGTGAGGAGCTCGCCACGTGCAACGAGCCGTCGTGCCAGGTGATGTCGGCCCCCATGCGCTCCAAGACCCCTACAAAGCCCACCCGCTCGGGAGCCGTGTCAATCGGCTCGATCTCAATGACCGCGTCGTGATGGATCGCACCGAGAACTGCGAAGAACGCCGCCTGGGACGGGTCGCCCGGCACGCGCCAGTGCCGGGCCTTAGGACGACCCGGTGCGAGGACCACCTCGCGACCCGTCGCGGTCTCGACACTCGTGAGAGAGATCCCACACTCGCGCATCATGTCTTCGGTCGTCGAACGCGTGCGTGGGTCCTCGCGAACGCTCGTCGCCCCGTCGCCCACCAGGCCGGCGAAGAGGATCGCGGACTTTACCTGGGCGCTGGCGATGGGCACGTCGTAGGAGATGGCCCGCAACGGTCGGGTCCCGAGCACCGTGAGCGGTGCGGTCACCGCCTCACCACGCCCGTTCACCTGCGCCCCCATGAGCCGCAACGGCCGCGCGACGCGGTCCATCGGACGGCGCGAGAGCGACGCGTCCCCGACCAGGCGGTGTTCGCCGGGGATCCCGGCGACGATGCCCGCGAGAAGTCGCATGGTGGTGCCAGAATTGGCGCACTGGAGTTCCTCGGAGGTAGCCGCCAGCCCGCGGCGCGGACCCTCGACGACGACGATGCCGTCGTGCGCATCGACGCTCGCGCCCAGTTGCGCCATGATCCGGGCCGTCGCGGCCACGTCCTCGCCGTGCGAGAGACCGTCGATCTGCGAGGTCCCGCGCGCCAGGGCGCTCAGCATCAACGCCCGGTGCGAGCCACTCTTGTCGCCCGGAACGCGCACCGCCCCGCGCAGACGAGGCACCGCCGGAACGTCACGCGTTGTCACGTCTCCTCCGCGACAATGAAGCCCTGGCGCGTCAGCTCCTCGATCAGACGATGCGCCTGCGCGGCGTCGACGGCCAGCAACAGCGTGCCGCTGACCCCTTCGATGCCGTGTGCGATCTCGATGTCGTAGATGTTCACGAGCAATTCAGAGGCGGCGCGCGTCACTCGCGCCAGCTCACCGGGCTGGTCCGACACGCCCACGCGCAGGTAGGTGAGGTTCTCGGCGTTGAGGGCACGTCCCGGCAGCATGCGCCGCGCGTGTGACGCGTCGCGCAGGGTCTCGGCGATCGCCGGGCGCTCACTCGTAGAAATGGCGTCGCGCAGTCGGCGCAGGCGCTGATCGAGCGAGTCGAGCGTTGCCACAACCGCCTCGCGGTTCTCGATCAGCACGTCGGGCCAGATCGACGGGTCGCCCGCGGCGATGCGCGTCATGTCGCGAAATCCTCCGGCGGCGAGCTGGAGCAAGACGGCGTCCTGCTCGGCCGCCTCGGCCGCCTCGTTCATCAACGCCCCCGCCAACAGGTGGGGAACGTGGCTCGCCAGGGCCACCAGCCGGTCATGGTCGCCCGGCGCGATCGCCACGACGTTCGCGTCGAGTTCGCGCAAGATGCCGTGCAGGCGCGTGTAGGTCGATGGTCGGGTGTGATCCGTTGGGGTCAGCACCCAGGTGCAGCCGCGGAACATGTCGGCGCGCGCGGCGCGCCAGCCGCGCTGTTCCGAACCGGCCATCGGGTGCCCGCCCAGGAACCGGGGATCCTCGAGACCGGCGACGATCGCGCCCTTGACGCCGGCGACATCGGTGACGATCAGCTCCGGCGAGGCTGCGCTCGCGAGAACCTCGCGCGCCGCTTCCACGACCGCTCCGGCCGGCGTGGCGATCACCACCAGGTCCGTGGCGTCCGCGAGTCCACCCTCATCGAGAAGTCCCGCGCTACGCGCCTCGTCCGCGGTCTTCTCATCCCGGTCCTCACCCGTCACCCGCCAGCCACGGGCCCGCAGGGCGAGCGCGATCGAGCCTCCGATCAGGCCGACTCCGATGACGTGGGCGTGGCGGCTATTCGGGGAGGTCATCGCGCAGGCTCTGCGCGTTGCGCAGGTACACGTGGTGCATCCGCGCGCGCTCGCGCGTGGTCGTGACGTGCATCAGCACCCGAATGCAGCGGCGCATGGATCCCGGCACGTCGATCTCGCTCGCGCACAGCAGCGGAATGTCGCCGAAGCCGATCGATCGCGCCGCCGTGGCGGGAAACGCCGAGGTGAGATCGGGACTCGTCGTGAAGATCACGCTCACCACGTCGTCGTGACTCAGTTCGTTGCGCGCCATCAGCTGGGGCATCAGCTCAATGACCGCCTCGGCGATCGCCTCGGGGGTGTCCTCGTCGCAGGTCGTGGCACCCCGCAGTCCTCGCAATGCCGGCAATGTCATGCAGGCATCGTAGAGGCGATGTCGTCACTCAGGCCAACCACGTCCATCAGACGGCGTACTTCAGCCAGGGAGAGTTGCCGTGAGGCCCCCGGCGAGAGCGTGGCGTCCTGGATCGGACCGATTCGCGTGCGTACCAGGCGGGTCACCTCGTGGCCGACGGCCGCGCACATTCGTCGCACCTGTCGATTGCGGCCCTCGTGGATCACGATGCGCAGCAATCCCTCACTCACGCGACTCACCTGGGCCGGGCTCGTGGGTCCGTCGTCGAGGTCGACGCCCTCGCGCAGGCGTCGGATCGCCGCCGGTGAGGGATCACCCTCGA
Organism: Acidimicrobiaceae bacterium; assembly: GCA_027451285.1. Taxonomy (GTDB): domain Bacteria; phylum Actinomycetota; class Acidimicrobiia; order Acidimicrobiales; family RAAP-2; genus RAAP-2. Next base: position 95,767 of record DAIDJP010000041.1, read on the forward strand.
CGCGCACGAGGTACTCCTTGGTCACGCCCGCGCTCGGGTGCGTCAAGAGGTGAGCGAGACGACCGTCGTTGGTCAGGATGATCAACCCCTCGGTGTTCATGTCGAGGCGTCCCACCGGAAAGATACGCACCGGCGAGGTGACGAGATCGAGCACCGTGGGCCGGCCCTGCGGGTCGAAGGCCGTCGTGACGACCCCGACGGGCTTGTTCAGGAGGAAGTAGACCGCCGCCGGCGCCGTCGGCGCCATCTTGCCGTCGACGCTGATGAGTTGGCGGGCGGGGTCCACCCGATTGCCGAGCTCGGCCACGCGGCCGTCGATGGTGACGCGCCCCTCGCGGATCAGGTCCTCGCAGGCCCGCCGCGACCCGTACCCGGCGCGGGCGAGCGTCTTTTGAAGTCGCTCGCCCTCGTGCTCGACGTCGTTCAACTAGACCCCTCGACCGCGGCGGCGTCGGCCAGCTCGGCCGCGAGTTCGCGCGCGACGTCGACGGCCGGCATGAACTCCTCGATCGCTGGGAGCTCTGCCAGCGAGGCCAGCCCCAATCGGTCGAGGAACAGTTCGGTAGTCCCGTAGAGGACGGGCTGGCCGGGTCCGGCGGCGCGACCCTGCTCTTCGATGTAGCCGCGCTGCTCGAGCAAGCGCGTCACGCCGTCGACGTTCACCCCGCGCAGCGCGGAGATCTGGGTGCGGCTGATGGGCTGGCGGTAGGCGATGATAGCGAGAGTCTCCAACGCCGCCGAGGACAGGCGGTGCGACACGTCGCGGTTGGCGAATCGGGTCACCCACGCCGCCACGTCCGGTGAGGACTGCATCACCCAGCCACTGGCGAGCTCGGTGTAGACGAAACCGCGCCGCTCCGCGACCGCGAGTTCGCGAAGCTCTTCTAAGACGAGGCGCACGTCGGCGGCGTCGACCTCGGCGACGTCGGCCAGCTCCTCGACGCTGATGGGCTCGATCGCCACCGTGAGCATCGCCTCGAGCTTCTGGGCCAGGGAGAGTTCATCCCTCATAGCTGTCGATACCTTCCTCGTTGAGTGCGTCGGCGTCGCCGATCCATTCGATCGCGACGTCGCCGAAGGTGGAGCCCTGGCCCAGGTTCACGTGGCCGAGCTTGCAGAGTTCGAGCAGCGCCAGAAAGTGGACGATCACCTCGATGCGCGTCGCCAGCGACGCCGTGAGGTCGCGAAACGAGATGCGCCCAGCGAGTGGGAGCCGCTCGGCGAGCACCAGCACGGTCTCGGCCACGGTGACCTGGTCGACGGTGACGTGGTACAGACGGACCGTCGGAATCGGGCGTTCCTCGACGCCGCGCAGGTACGCGCCGGCCAAGCGGGCCGGCGTGACGCCGGCGAGCAGGTCGGGCGGCGTCACGACGAATCCGTCGTCGATGCCGCGTAGGCGCGGAAACGACCGACCGGCGCGCTCCAGGAGCGACACGAAGGCGTCCGCCAGTCCCGCGTACGTGCGCAGCTCCAGCAGGCGCGCGAGCAGGACGTCGCGCTCCTCCCAGCCGATGAACTCCTCATCGGGTTCGCTCGCGTCGCGACCGGGCAGAAGGGTCCGACTCTTCATCTCGAGCAGGATCGAGGCGATGAGGACGAACTCGGAGAGCTCGTCTATCTCGATCGTGCGCGAGGCGTCGCGCAACCTGGCGATGAACTCATCGACGATCGGGGCCAGAGCCACGTCGACGACGTCCATCTCGTGACGGCTGATGAGCTCGAGGAGCAGTTCCATCGGGCCGCTGAAGGACGGCGTCGTCACGACGTAGGTCACGGCGCCATGCTACCGGAAGGCCTGGTCGGCGCTCATCTACGATGGACCAATGCGAGTCTTCTCCGGGATCCAACCCACCGGTGCGATGCACCTCGGCAACTATCTGGGCGCGATCAAGCAGTGGGTGGCGATGCAGACAGCTGGCTCCATCTACTGCGTCGTGGATCTGCACGCCCTCACTCTCGACACCGAGCCCGCGCTGCGCCGCGAGCAGACCCTGGACGCCTTCGCGAGCCTGCTCGCGGCGGGCCTCGACCCCGCGATCGGACCGGTCTTCCTCCAGAGCCGAGTCCCCTACCACGCGCAGATGAACTGGCTGCTCGAGTGCGTGGCCAGCTTCGGCGAGCTCGGACGCATGACCCAGTTCAAGGAGAAGGCCGAGCGCCAAGTGGGTCACCGCGTGGGCCTCTTCACCTACCCCGTGCTGATGGCCAGTGACATCCTGCTCTACGAGACCAACCAGGTGCCCGTCGGCGACGACCAACGCCAGCACATCGAGCTGGCGCGCGAGATCGCCATCCGCTTCAACAACCGCTACGGCGACACGTTCGTGGTGCCCGAGGCCGTGCTTCCCGCGGTCGGAGCACGCGTCATGGACCTCCAGGACCCCACCCGCAAGATGTCCAAGTCCATTTCGAGCCCACTGGGGACCATCTACATGTTCGACGAGCCCGCCGACGTGGAGAAGAAGATCATGAAGGCCGTCACCGACACCGACGGGGAGGTTCGCTACGACCCCGACGCCAAGCCGGGCCTGTCGAACCTGCTGGAGATCTTCTCCGCGTTGAGTGGCGAATCACCCGCGGACATCGCCGCGCGCTACGAGCGCTACGGGGACCTCAAGCGCGACCTCGCGGAATCGCTGAGCGCCGAGCTCGCTCCCCTCGCGCGGCGCTACCGAGAACTTCGCTCCGAGGAGGGCGAGATCGAACGCGTCATCGACGAGGGAGCGGCCACGGCCGCGGCCATCGCCGCGCCGGTCTATCACCGCGCGGCGCACGCCATGGGCCTTCTCTAGAAGAGACGGCCGAGCCACCAGCTCTGCAGGCGCGTGAACAAGTCGGCCCCCACGTGGAAAGTCAGCGAGTCGGCGATGATCAGCACCATCACCAACGGCAGGGCCATCGCGCGAAAGCGGTAGTAGCCGGCGAGGTGTCGCTGGGGCAACAGCCGCTCGATGATCGCCGAGCCATCCAGCGGCGGAATGGGCACCAGGTTAAAGACCCCGAGCGTGAGGTTCACGAGCCCGAGGTACATCCCGAAGGTCAGCAGCGTCGCCGACTGGATCGAGTGCAGGGCGATCTCGCAGAGCACGAAGCCCACCGCGCTCAGCGCGAAGTTGACCAGCGGTCCCACGAGCGCGACGTAGAGCGACTGACGACGCGGATTGCGCAGCCTCGCGAAGTTGACCGGCACCGGCTTGGCGTAGCCAAAGCCCGGCAATCCCGAGAAGATCAAGAGCATCGGCAGCAGGATCGAGCCGAAGGGGTCGATGTGGCGGATCGGGTTCAGCGTCAGGCGGTGCTGCTCCTTGGCCGTGGGGTCGCCGAAGAGGTAGGCCACGTAGCCGTGGCTCACCTCGTGCAGGACGACCGAGGGGATGAGTGCGGCCAGTAGGTAGACGTAGGTACTCATAACCTCACTCGTGGGCGCGCGGATGCGCGTTTTCGTACTCTCGTTGCAACGACGCCACCGACACCGCGGTGTAGAGCTGGGTGGTGGCGATCGACGCGTGACCCAGCAACTCTTGGACCACTCTAATGTCGGCCCCGTGGGCCAGCATGTGCGTGGCGCAACTGTGGCGAAAGACGTGCGCACTGATGCGCGAGCGTTCGATGCCGGCGACCAGCGCGTGGCGCTCGACCACCAGTCCCACGCCCTGGCGCGAGAGTGGACCACCGCGGGCGTTCAGAAAGAGCCGGGTGGTGGCGTGCGGGCGCAATTCCGAGCGGCCCCCGGGGGCGAGGTAGTCGCGCAGGGCTGCCTCCAGCACCGAGCCCATCGGCACCAGACGCTGCTTGGAGCCTTTGCCCGTGACCCGGATCAGCTTTTCGTCGAAGTCGAGGTCGCTCAGGGTCACGCCGGTGGCCTCCGAGACGCGCACGCCGGTGCCGTAGAGCAGCTCTAGCAGCGCCCGGTCACGCTTGTCGATCGCCGTCTCGCGCGCCAGACCGTCGAGCAGGTGGGCGATCTCCTCCTCGGAGAGGGGCTTGGGCAGTCGTCGGCCCCGGCGGGCGCTACGCACCCGCGACGTCGGATCACGCTCGAGGTGGCCCTCTTCGACAAGGAAGGCGAACCACCCGCGTAGCGACGACGTCGCGCGGGCCGACGAACTGGCCGCGCGCGTCGCGCGAAGTCGGCCGAGGTAGCGCTCGACGTCGTCTTCGGTGACCTCGGACAAGAGCAGGGACTCGTCGCCCAACCACGCGAGGAACGCCTCGCCGTCTCCGCGATAGGCCGCCAGAGTGGCGTTGGCACGGCCCTTCTCGACGCTCATCCAGTGGACGTACTCGCCCAGCAGGCGCTCGTCGTCAGTCAAAGAATGTTCCGTAGACGCGATTGAGCGCCGCCGCCATCGTGGCGTCGATCGCCGGCTCACCCGCGAGCACCTCGCGCAGCTTCTCGGGGCTGAGCCACTCGATCGTCGCCGCGCTCTCCTCGGGCCCCTCGGGCTGACGGTCGAGCTGGCGCAGGTCGCGGGCCTCGTAGATCAACATGAGTTGGTCCGTCCAGCCGGGTGAGACCATGAGACGCGCGAGCAGTCGCCAGGTCCCCGCCTCGCAGCCCATCTCCTCACGCAGCTCGCGCTGGGCGGTGGCCAGGGGATCCTCGCCGGCCACGTCGCAGGTGCCGGCCGGAATCTCGAGTGTGGTGCGATCCACCGTCGCCCGGTACTGGCGCAGCACGCCGATCTCACCGGCGTCGTTGAGCGCGAGGATCGCCACCGCCCCGCGATGGTGCGCCACGTCGCGGTCGAAGGAAAGTTCACCGTGGGCGACACTCACGCGCTCGACGTCAAAGACGTAGGAGTGCAGCAGCGGGACCCTCGACGTGACGCGAAATCCGTCGCTCACAGCGACAGATCGACCGAGGCGGGGTTCAAGATGTGCGGCTCGCGACCCTCGGCGCGCGCCAGCGCCGCGGTGATCAGGCCGAGGAACAGGGGGTGCGGTCGGTCCGGACGCGACTTGAACTCCGGGTGGGCCTGGGTGCCGACGAAGTAGGAGTGCGAGGGCACCTCGACGAACTCGACCAGGCGACCGTCGGGTGACGTGCCCGAACAGCGCATGCCGGCCTCTTCGAACTGGCTGCGATAGCGCGAGTTG
>DAIDJP010000042.1 GCA_027451285.1 Acidimicrobiaceae bacterium
CGCGACGTACTCCTTCAAGATGTCGTTCTGGATCGTCCCGCGCAACTGGTGTCCGGCGACCCCCTGGTCCTCGCCGACGAGCTGGTAGAGCAGCAGGAGCGTCGAGGCCGTCGCGTTGATGGTCATCGACGTGGTCACCTCATCGAGCGGCAGGTCGGCCAGGAGCAGGCGCATGTCGTCGATCGAAGAGATCGCCACGCCCACCTTGCCAACTTCGCCCTCGGCCCGCGGATGATCGGCGTCGAATCCCATCTGCGTCGGCAGGTCGAAGGCGCACGACAGTCCTGTCTGGCCCGCGCCGAGGAGGAACTTGAAGCGCTGGTTGGTGGCCTCGGCCGTGCCGAATCCCGCGTACTGGCGCATCGTCCAGAGGCGGCCGCGATACATCGTGGGATGCACTCCCCGGGTGAAGGGATAGCGTCCCGGCTCCCCGAGGGCGCTGGCCTCGTCGAAGCCCGCGAGGTCACCGGGTCCGTAGACCGAATGGATCTCGATACCCGAATCAGTCACCCGTTCCTCAGCCATCACGCCAATTTAGGCTCTTCGTCACCCCAGCATCACCGGGACCTGTGACGCCAGCGACCACAATGGTCAGATGAACTGTGCCCAGTGCGGAAGCGAGGTCAACGGCGCCTTCTGCCCCGTCTGCGGAACCCCCGTCGCCGCGCCGACGAGCGCGGTCACCCTCTCGGGCTGGTGGCGTCGGGTCGGGGCGACCATGGTCGACAACCTGCTCTTGTTCATCCCCTCGTCGATCGCCTTCCTGCTCGTCGCGGCAGTCGCGGGTCGTTACGTCGGCGCCCTGGCCGCGCTGGCGGTCCAGGGGGCCTACATGGTTCGCTTCCTCGCCTCGGTAAGGGGCCAGACCATCGGCAATCGCGTGGTCGACACGGCGGTGCGCGACGCGCTGACCGGCGCGGCGATCACGAGCAGCCAGGCGCTACGCCGCTGGGGGTTCATCGCGATCTACAGCGTGCTCGACGTCACCCTGCCGACGTCCTACGCGGCGATCCCCACCGTGTTCGCCCTCATCGACTGCCTGTTCCCGCTCTTTGACGCGCGCAAGCAGACCCTGCACGACAAGTTCGCCGGCACGCTGGTGGTGAGGGTCTAGGCCCCGACCACCACGTGGGGCATGCAGAGGTCGTCGTACTCGGCGATCTGAATCGGACCCGCGTTCTCGCCACAGGCCGGGCAGTTGGGGTCACGGCGCACGCGGAAGGTGCGAAAGCTCTCGTCCATCGAGTCATAGGTCAGCAGCCGCCCGATCAGGGGGTCGCCGAGGCCGAGGATTAGCTTGATCGTCTCGATCGCCTGGATCGATCCGATGATGCCCGGCAGCACGCCGAGCACGCCGGCCTCCGCGCAGCTTGGCGCCAGCTCGGCCGGCGGCGGCTCGGGGATCATGCAGCGATAGCACGGACCCACGTAGGGACTGAAGATCGTCGCCTGGCCCTCGAAGCGGAAGATCGACCCGTGAACGACCGGAATGTTCTTCAGCAGTGCCGCGTCGTTGACCAGGTAGCGCGTCGGGAAGTTGTCGGTGCCGTCGACGATGACGTCGTAACCGTCGATGATCTCGAGGATGTTGTCCGCGCCCAGACGCACGTCGTAGGTGTTGACCTTCAAGTCGGGGTTGATCGCGGTCAGGGTCGCCTTGGCGCTGTCGACTTTGCGCATGCCGATGCGGTCCATGTTGTGCAGCACCTGGCGCTGCAGGTTCGACGCGTCGACCACGTCCATGTCGATGATGCCGATGGTGCCCACGCCGGCCGCGGCCAGGTAGAGCCCGGCGGGCGAGCCGAGTCCGCCGGCCCCCAGGAGGAGGACCTTGGCGTCGAGCAGTTTCATCTGGCCCTCGTCGCCCACCTCGGGCAGCAGGAGGTGGCGCTGGTAGCGGTTGCGCTGATCGGCGGTCAAGGCTCGCGGCGTCGACCAGGGCAGGCCCTCGTCCTTCCACTTGTTGAAGCCGCCGATGACCGAGACCACGTTCGTGTAACCGAGCTCTTGGAGCGTGCGCGCCGCGAAGGCCGAACGGACCCCGCCCGCGCAGTAGACGGCGACGGAGGCGTCCTTGTCGAGCAGACGCGCCTCGACGGAGAACTCGAGCTGGCCGCGCGGGATGTGCACCGCGCCGGGAACCGCGCCCTGCTCGTACTCGTCGGGTTCGCGCACGTCGAGGATGCGGTAGTTCTCGAGGTTCGCGGCCACGTCGTGGGGGTCGATTTCGCGAATCTCGGCCTTGGCGGCGTTCAGTAGTTCTCGGGGCGTGGCCAACGTTCCTCCTTCTCGGTGGGCAAATCCTACCGGTCCACTTAACAATTGGTTCGCCCGCCTGCTAGACCCGACGCGTGCACGTGCGAGACCTCCTGGCGCGTCGGCGGATGGTGCGATCCTTCGACGGAACACCTGTCGACCTGGACTGGCTCGACGACTGCTGCGCCGACGCCCTGTGGGTGCCGACCGCGGGCAACAGCGCGGGCGTGCGCATGTACACGCTGGGCCGCGAGCACGTGATCGACTATCTCGATGTCGCCACCGACGCGGCCTGGCGCGAGGGCTCTGCCCGCTACGCGGGCGTCTCGCGCGCGGGCGCGGTGGTGCTGGTGACGACCCGGCCCCAGGACTACCTCGCGCGCTACGCCGAGCCCGACAAGGCCCGCTCGGGCCTCGCCCAACGCGATGCGTGGACCGTCCCCTACTGGACGAGCGACGCGGCCATGGCGACGATGGCCCTCCTCTTGCTGATCGAGGAGGCGGGACTCCAGGCCGCGCTGTGGGGAAACTTCCGCCACGAGCGCGAGGTGCTCGACTGGGCGGGCGTCGTGGACGAAGAGCTCGTGGCCACGGTGCTAGTCGGTCGCAGCGACGGACGCGACCAGCCGTCGACCTCGCGAGGGCGCGACGTTCCCACGCGGGCGCAGCGGGTGCGGCGCGTGCCTAGCGCGACGACTCGTCCGCGACCGCCTCGAGCAGGTGAATGAGCGTTCGCGCACCGAAGGCTGTCGCGCCCTTGGTGGTGTAGCCCTTCGTCGACTCCGCACGCGCCGGCCCGACGACGTCGAGGTGCACCCAGGGAACGCCCGCGGTGAATCTCTCGAGGAAGAGGGCGGCGACGACCGAGCCCGCCTGGCCGGCCTTGCCGATGTTGGCCAGGTCCGCCACGTAGCTTTCTAGCTGGCTGCGGTACGAGTCGGTCAGCGGCATTCGCCAGAAGGGCTCGCCGCTGCGCGCGCTCGCCGAGGAGAGGTAGCGCGCCAGCTCGTCGGTGGTCGCGTACATCGCCCCCACGTCATTGCCCAGAGCCACGCGCTGGGCCCCGGTCAGGGTCGCGATGTCGATGATCGCGTCGGGCTCGACCTCGACCGCCAGGCTGAGTCCGTCGGCCAGCAGGAGGCGCCCTTCGGCGTCGGTGTTGAGCACTTCGACCGTGAGGCCGTTACGGATCGTCACCACGTCGCCGGGCTTGATCGAGTTGTCGCCCACCACGTTCTCGGCCATGGGCGCGATCGCGGTCACGCGAACGCGAAGGCCCAGGCTCGCTACGGCCGCCACGGTCGCCATCACGACGGCCGCGCCGGTCATGTCGGTCTTCATGAGGTGCATGTCGGTCGCCGGCTTCAGGCTGAGTCCCCCCGAGTCGAAGGTCACGCCCTTGCCCACGAGGGCCACGTGGGGCATCGTCGCGCCAGGTTCGGGATCGTAGGTCGCAAAGACCAGACGCACCGGGTGGATCGAGCCCTGACCGACTCCCACCACGCCGCCGCAGCGTTCGGCGGCCACGTCGTCCTCGTTCCACACCCGTGTCGTGACGTGGCTGACGTCGAGGCGCTCGATGACGGCGCGCGCGAGGTCGCGCGGCGTCATGGCGTTGGCCGGGGTGTTGATGAGCTGCTTGGCCCAGTTGACCGCATCGGCCACGACCGCGGCGCGCGCCAGTCCCCGATCCACCGCGTCGTGAGCGTCCACGCTCGGCAGCGGCGCGCCCACGGGCACGACCGCGAAGATGGCCTCTGAGTCGTCGAGGTAACGATACGAGGCGAGCAGCGCGCCCTCCACGAGCGCCTGGGCCACCTCGTCGGGATGCTCGACTCCATCGGTCGGCAAGAAGAAGGCCACGTCGACCTCGCCCGCGGCCCCAACGGCCGCCGCTCCGGCGCGCCGGTACGACTCCAGGTCGTTCAAGGTGGCGCCCACGACGGCGAGCACCACCATCGGTCCCTCGAGGCTGCGCAAGACGACCGTCGTGCCCGCCGCCTCCGTCAGACCGTGCGCGCTGCACCACTCGCTCGAGAGCGTCGGCGACAGACCCGCGGCGGGCAGGGCCGCCACGACGGCCTCGGACACGAAGGCGCCGTCGCCGTCGACGAGCACCGGCACGGCGATCGCCGCGAAAGCGCGACCCTCATCGGGCCGTACGAGTCGGGCGTGTCGGGTCATGACCTCTCCTTGGTTAGCGGAATCGGGCGGTGCGGTGCTCGGGTCCCTCGACCCAGCGCGCCATCGTCCAGGCGAGGTCGCTGAGGCGATTCAGGTACGCGATCACGAAGGAGCCCTCGATCGGGTGGCCGACCGCCAGTCGTTCCGCGCGACGGATCACCGTTCGGGCGACGTCGAGGGCCGCGGAGAGCTGGGTCTCGCCCGGCACCACGAACTCGTCGGGCATCTCGATATCGGCCGAGAGCTCGTCGATCAGCTCCTCGAGTCGCGTGATCATCGCCGCCGTCACGCGGGTCGAACCGTCGATCAACTTGCGACGATTCTCTTCGAGCGTGGCCACCTCGGCCATCAGCACCCACAGGTCGCGCTCGAGTGACACCAGCAGGTCGTTGATCCGACTCGCCGGCTCACTGAGCGAGCGCGCCCAGCCGAGGGCCGCCTGCGCCTCGTCGACCGCGCCGTTGATCTCGATCGGGGCCGAGGTCTTCGCCACGCGCCCGCCGAAGAAGAGACCGGTCATGCCCTTGTCGCCGCCGCGCGTGTAGATCTTCACGCCCTCAGCGTAGTAACTGGGTACGCGACCGCATAGCCTGATGAGGCAATGGACGCCCACGCCCCCTTCGCCCGTCCCGGCGCCGACGACCCGTATCTCGCCGCGGTCTCGCGCGGCGTGCTGATCTACGACGGCGCCACGGGCACGAACCTCCAACTGGCCAACCTCACGGCCGACGACTTCGGATCCAGCGCCCTCGAAGGCTGCAACGAGGTCTTGTGCGCGACGCGCCCCGACGTGATCGAGCGGCTGCACCGCTCGTTCCTCGACGTGGGCGTCGACGTCATCGAAACCAACTCCTTCGGCTCCTTCTCGGTCGTGCTCGCCGAGTACGGCCTCGAGGACCGCGCCCACGAGCTCGCCCTCACGTCGGCGCGCATCGCCCGGCGCGTCGCCGACGAGTACGCGAGCCCCGGCTCGCCGCGCTTCGTCGCCGGTTCGATCGGCCCGGGCACCAAGTTCCCGACGCTGGGCCAGATCACCTACGACGCGCTGAGCGCCAGCTACGAGGAGCTCGCCTACGGACTCTTGGAAGGCGGCGTCGACGTCCTGGTCGTCGAGACCATGTTCGACCTGCTCTCGGGCAAGGCCGCGATCGCCGCCTGTCATCGCGCGATGGCCCGCCACGGGCGCGTCGTCCCCATCCAGGCCCAGGTCACGATCGAGTTGACCGGGCGCATGCTGCCCGGCACCGAGATCGGCGCGGCCATCACCGCACTCTCGCCGCTGGGCGTGGACGTGCTGGGGATCAACTGCGCCACCGGCCCGGTCGAGATGTACGAGCCGTTGCGCCAGCTCTCCGAGAGCGCGAACCTGCCGATCTCGTGCCTGCCCAACGCCGGCCTGCCGAGCGTCGTCGACGGCCACATGCACTACGACCTCACTCCCGAGGCCCTCGCCGAGCACCACGCGAAGTTCGTCGGCGAGTACGGCATCTCGATCGTCGGCGGATGCTGCGGCACCACGCCGGCGCACCTGGCCGCCGTGGTCGAGGCCGTGCGCGACCTCGCGCCGGCCCCGCGCACGCCCGTGCTCGAGCCGGCCGTGGCCTCGATCTACTCCTCGACCACCTACGACCAGGACCGCTCGGTGCTGCTGGTGGGCGAGCGCACCAACGCCAACGGATCCAAGAAGTTCCGCGACGCGATGCTGGCCGGCGACTGGGACACGTGCGTGGCGATCGGGCGCGATCAGATCCGCGAAGGCGCCCACGTGCTCGACGTGTGCGTCGACTACACCGGCGCCGACGGCGTGGCGGACATGAACGAGCTGATGAGCCGCCTCGCCACGCAGTCGTCCGTGCCGATCATGGTCGACACCACCGAGACCGCCGTGGCCCGGGCCGCTCTGACCTGGCTCGGCGGCAAGGCCATGCTCAACTCGGTGAACTTGGAAGAAGGCGACGGACCCGGGACCCGCCTCGACTCGTTTCTCAGCCTCGCCGCGGAGTTCGGCTGCGCCGTCGTGGCCACCTGCATCGACGAGGACGGCCAGGCCCGCGACGCCGACTGGAAGGTGCGCGCGGCTCGCGCCATCACTGACCTGGCCGTCTCGCGCTACGGCCTCGACGCGCGCGACATCTTCATCGACCCACTGGCCCTACCCCTGTCGACCGGCATGATCGAGTCGCGTCGCGACGGACTCGAGACGATCGAGGCCATCTCGCGCATCAAGGCCGAACTGCCCGGCGTGCGCACGATCCTGGGGCTGTCGAACATCTCCTTTGGCCTCAACCCGGCCGCCCGCCAGGTCCTCAACAGCGTGTTCCTCCACGAGTGCACCCAGGCGGGCCTGGACGCCGCGATCGTGCACGCGTCCAAGATCCTGCCCCTGGCGCGAATCGACGACGAGGCCAGGCGCGTCTGCCTGGACCTCATCTACGATCGGCGCCACGAGGGCTACGACCCCCTGACCGAGCTGCTCGCCCTCTTCCAAGGGGTCAGCACCACCAACACCGCGGCGACGGACCTGACCGACCTGCCCCTCGAGGAGCGCCTGCGCCGACGCATCATCGACGGTGTGCGCGTGGGTCTCGAAGGCGACCTCGACGAGGCCATGGCCGCCGGGCTCGCACCGCTCGCCATCGTCAACGACATCCTCCTCGACGGCATGCGCGAGGTCGGCGACCTCTTCGCCAGCGGCGAGATGCAACTGCCCTTCGTGCTCCAGAGCGCCGAGACGATGAAGAGCGCGGTGGCCCACCTCGAGCCGCACATGGAAAAAAGCGACCAGGGGGGCCGTGGTCGGGTCGTTCTCGCCACCGTCAAGGGCGACGTCCACGACATCGGCAAGAACCTCGTCGACATCATCTTGACCAACAACGGCTACGAGGTCATCAACCTGGGCATCAAGGTGGGCATCTCCGAGATGCTGGCGGCGGTGGAGGAACATCACGCCGACGCGCTCGGCATGAGCGGGCTGCTGGTCAAGTCCACGCTGATCATGCGCGAGAACCTCGAGCTGATGAACGAGCGGGGCATGCACGATCTGCCGGTGCTCTTGGGCGGGGCGGCGCTGACGCGAACCTACGTCGAGCGCGACCTGCGCAGCGTCTACCAGGGCCGCCTCTTCTACGGCAAGGACGCCTTCGAGGGTCTGCGCGTGCTGGACCGCCTCGGCGAACTGCGCCGCGATCCCGACGCCGACGACGACTTCGGCCGCGAGATCTCCCAGAAGAACGTGAACCGGCGCTTTCGCGACGAGGAGCCGGCCCCCCCCGACCTGCCCTCACGCAGCCCCGAGGTCGCGATGGACAATCCCCTCTTCGCACCGCCCTTCGTCGGCAGCCGGGTCGCCAAGGGCATGTCCGTCGACGCGATCAGCGAGTACCTCAACCTGACCGCCCTCTTTCGTAACCAGTGGGGATACCGCCCCGAAGAGGGCGAGGACGACGCCGCGTTCAAAGAGCGCGTCAGCGCCGTCCTGCGCGAGCAACTCGCCCTCGCCAAGGAGGAGGACCTCCTGGTCCCCCAGGTCGTCTGGGGCCACTTCCCGGCCGCCAGCGACGCAGACGACCTCGTGATCTACACCGACGACTCGCGCCTCGTCGAGGCGACGCGCTTTCACTTCCCGCGCCAGCGCGTGGCCCCCTACCTGTGCATCGCCGACTTCTTTCGTCCCACGACCAGCCCCGATCACGACTACGCCAGTTTCATGCTCGTGACGATGGGCCCGCGCATCTCGGCGCGCTGTCAGGAGCTCTTCGCTGAGAATCGCTACACCGACTATCTGAAGCTGCACGGCCTCGGCGTGGAGATGGCCGAGGCGCTCGCCGAGATGTGGCACCACCGCATCCGCGAAGAGCTCGGCTACGCCGACGAGGACGGCCCGACGCTGACCGGGCTCTTTCGCCAGCAGTACCGGGGCGGGCGCTACTCGTGGGGCTATCCGGCCTGCCCGGATCTCACTGACAACGCCAAGGTGGCCGACCTGCTCGACGCCGCGCGCATCGGCGTCGAGGTCTCCGAGGGCTTCCAGTTGCACCCCGAGCAGACGACCGACGCGATCATCTGCCACCACCCTCGCGCCAAGTACTTCATCGCTTAACTTCCGATAAGAATCAGCGGGGTCGACCACCGCGGCTGAAGCCGCCTCTCTAGTGTGGCGCCGTGCACTTCTCCCCCACGCGTCGCGCACTACTCCAGGGACTTGGCGCCACCACCCTCGCGGCCCTCGTTGAAGGTCGCGCCGGCGCGGCTTCACTCGCCCCCCTGCGCCTGCCGGCGGTGGCGACCGCGAGCTGGGTCGCCGTGGAGAACGCGCGCCCGGGCGACGGCACCTGGCTCTCCGGTGACGGCGCGCCGGCCGGCACGCTCGAGGCCTACGCCGACACTCCGAGTCTCGCTCTGGGAGAAACCCTCTCGGTCTTCGTCTCGAGCACCACGGCGCGACTGACGGCCAAGGTCTATCGCGTGGGCTTCTATCAGGGGCTCGGTGCGCGCCTCGTCGAGACGATTAACGACATCGCCGCCCACGTTCGCGCGGTGCCCGCACCCGACGCGCTGGGCACCGTCGACTGCGACTGGCCGGTGACGTTCCGCCTCAACCTCGACGCGCGATACCTGCCGGGCCAGTACCTCATCAGACTGGAGAATTCGGCGGGCCGGTTCCGCTTCGTGCCCTTCCTCGTGCGTGACGACGCCTCGACGGCGACCTTCCTCTATCTCAGCGCAGTCACGACGTGGCAGGCCTACAACACCTGGGGCGGATTCAGCCTGTATCGCCAGAGCGACGTGACCGGCGACACCATCATCTCCAATGCCAACCGGGCCGTGCGCGTCTCCTTCAACCGCCCCTACGCGCGATCCTTCGCCAACGGCGCGGCGGACTTCATCGGCAACGAGTTTCCCCTGCTCTTCCTCGCCGAAAGCCTGGGATTGGACCTCGCCTACTGGACGGATCTCGACCTGCACGAGAGCGGGCCCGAGGTCACCCAGCACCGTGCGGTGCTCTCACTCGGCCACGACGAGTACTACTCGGGCCCGATGCGCGACGCGCTGGTGGGGGCCGTGGCGAACGGGGTCAACGTCGCCTTCTTCGGTGCCAACTTCATCTTCCGCAAGGTCCGCTTCGAACCGTCGGTGAACGGGGCGCTACGTCTGATGGTCAACTACCGTTCGACCGCCGACCCGATCACGGCCACCGACCCGTCGCTCGCCACCGTCAACTGGGCGTCGTACCCCGCCGACGCGCCCTCGAGCACCTTCTCAGGCTCGTCCTACGGCGGCGCCCAGGGCGTTGGCTCACTGAACGTGTCCGACGCCGCGACGTGGTTCTGGCGCGGCAGCGGCGTGGGGGACGCGACGGTCCTCGCCGGCGCGCTCGGCGGCGAGTTCAACCGGTTCAACCCCTTCGAGCCGAACCCGTCCAGCGTGCAGATCTTCGCCCACTCGATGGTGGGTGGAGGAACGAGCGACGTCACCTACAGCGCCGAGCCGGGGCGCGGGGGCGTCTGGTGCTCGGGTACCGGTCAGTGGGTCTTTCACCTGTCGAACGCGCCGCGCCTGGGCGGGCACTGGGTGCCCAACGCGATGCCCGCCACCGCGGCGCTGCGCACCGCGACGCAGAACCTGCTGGCCCTCTTCGCCGAGGGACCCGCGGGCGACAGCGCCCCGTCGAGGGACAACACCGCCCTCTTCTACGGTTGACTCAGTAGAGGCTCGTCACGCAGGCCATGGTGGCCGAGATGAACCCCTTCCACCCCTTGGTCCACTGGGCGCGGTGAGCGACCAGGTACGCGCCCAGGGCCTTGGCGGAGGTCGCGTTGGCCCCGGCCTTGACGTACTGCACCAAGTCGCCCATCAAAGTCCTCGTCGCGGCGTTGGGGGCCTGGGACGCGAGCTTTTGAAAGAATGGCAGGTACTGCTTGGACCACGCGCGATAGGCCGTGTAGTTCTTCGCCGCGGGCGGGCTCTTCGGGTGAAACGTGGTCAGCGTCTTGCAGAACGGACTCATCGCGGCCGACTGGGTGGACGACGCGCTGGCCGCTCCGGCCCCGGCGGCGACGCTGAAGGCCGCTGCGGCGAGCATTGCTGCAGCGAGCCTGCGGGCTCGCATCGCGAGCGACGTATTGGACACTCCCATGACTACACCTCCCCCCGCAGACGCGGCGTAATCATCGTAAGACGTGCGGCGCCGGCGCTGGACTTCTAGCGGCGCGTCAACGCGACCGGAGTCGCGTCGAGGGCTTCGCGGGCGTGGTAGCTCGAACGCGTCAGCGGCGAGGACTGCACGTGCGCGAGACCGTGAGCCCGTCCGCGCGCGGCCAAGTCGTCGAACTCGGCGGGTTCCCACCATCGCGCCACCGGCAGGTGCTGGGCGGTGGGCCGCAGATACTGGCCGATCGTGACGATCGACACGCCCATCGCGGCCAGGTCGGCCAGGGTCTCGTCGACCTCCTCGAGCGTCTCGCCGAGGCCGACCATCATGCCGGACTTGGTCGTGAGTCCCGCCGCCTTGGCCCGTGCGAGCACCGTGAGGCTGCGTAGGTAGCCGGCGCTGGGACGCACCGCGCGCTGCAGGCGCGCCACGGTCTCGACGTTGTGATTCAGCACGTCGGGACGCGCGTCCAGGATCAACTGCAGCGACGACTCGTCGCCGCGCAGGTCACTGATGAGGACCTCGACCATCGTCTCGGGCGAGCGCTCGCGAATGGCGGCCACCGTCGCGGCGATCGCCCCGGCTCCGCCGTCGGCGAGGTCGTCGCGCGCCACACACGTGATGACCGCGTGGTGCAAACCGAGGCGCACGACCGCCTCGGCGACTCGCGCGGGCTCGGTGGGGTCGAGTGCGAGGGGCTTGCGGGTGTCGATGAGGCAGAAGCCGCAGGCGCGCGTGCACCGCTCGCCGTTGACCATGAACGTCGCCGTTCCCGACTCCCAGCACTCGAAGATGTTGGGACAGCCCGCCTCCTCGCAGACCGTCACGAGGCGCAGGTCCTCGGTCAGGGTGCGCAGGCTCTGGAACTCGGTGCCCATGTGGGCGGGGATGCGCAGCCACTCGGGCTTGCGCGCCGACACCGCCAGGCCCGCGTCGGGGTCGACACCGGCCTTGCGAAGCCGCCGAATCAGGGGTCGCTCGCCCGTGTCCTGCGTCGCGCCGCGGTCGACGCGCGCGACGTGGGCACCGCCCCCCAGACGCGCGTCCAGCGCCTGGCCGAGGAGCTCCTCGACCTCGAGCGGGTCCACGTCGAGTCCCAGCGAGGCGAGCGAGGCGACCGGCTTGTCCGGGATCCCGCACGGCACAATCGCCGCGAAGCCCTCGAGGTCGATCGTCACGTTGAGGGCCACGCCGTGCAGCGTGCGCCGAAGCCCGGCGGCGTTGCGCTCGGTGCGCACGCCGATCGCCGCGACCTTCGCGGGTCGACCCTCGAGGTGGGCCCAGACGCCCGGGTACCCCTCGAGTCGGCCGACGCGTCCCAGGCGGCCCTCAGTGTCGAGGTCCGAGACCGTCGCGATCACGGCGTCCTCGAGACGCGCGACGTGTGCCTTGCCGGCGCCGGGCTCGTCGCTCACGGTCACGATGGCCCAGGCCACCACCTGGCCCGGCGCGTGGTAGGTCACGTCGCCGCCGCGGTCGGCGTCGATCACGACTGCGTCGAGCGTCTCGGGTGGCTGAAGGAAGCTCGAGGCCTGGGCGCGCACGCCGCGGGTGTAGGTCGGCGGGTGCTCCATGATCATCACGTAGTCGTCCGCGGCGTCGAGCAACGCGCGCTGGAAGTCGTTGGCCTCGGCGAAGCTCACGCGTCCGAGGTGTCGACGCCGCAGCACTTAGAGCTCGCTCTCCACGTTGAGGCCGTTGAGCAGGGTCGCCACTCGCTCGAGGTACCGGGCGGCGGCGTAGGGCTCGCAGACTCGGTGATCGAAAGTCAATCCGAGGACCAGGCGCCGCCCGACCGCGAGGGTGGGGGCGCCCCCGTCGGTGACGACTACGGGCTCGCGGCGTACCGCGCCCATGGACAGAACCGCGACCTGGGGCTGGATCAGCAGCGGCACGCTCGCCAGGGAGTGCTCGCTGAGGGGGCCCACCATCGTGAAGGTTCCACCCATCAGATCGTCCGCGGTCAGCTGACGCGACGCCACCCGCTCTTCGAGGTCGGCGACGCGGCGCGCGAGTGAGCGCACCGTGAGACCGGCGGCCGCGTGCACCACCGGCACCAGCATGCCGTCCACCGCGGCGCGCACGAATCCGATGTTTACGGTGCGGTGCACCAGAAGGTTCTCGCCGTCGACGCTCGCGTTGAGGAACTCGAACTCGCCGAGGGCGCGCACCGCGGCGACCGCCACCATGACCTCGTCGACAACCGAGACACCGTCACGCGTGACGCGGCCCGCCTCGTCGAGGCGATCGAAGACGGCACCGTCGACCTCGACGGCGACGTAGCCGTGCGGCGCCGATAGCGCCGACGCCGCCATGTGCTGGCCCATGCGGCGCTGCCCGTGGGTGAAGGGAACCACGACCTCCTCGGTCGGGCCCAGGGCGACGGCCCGCTCGGCGTCACGACGCGTGATCGCTCCGCCGGGTCCCGTGCCGCGCACGCTCGAGGCCTCGACGAGGCCGTCGGCGAGGATGCGCCGCACGACGGGCGACAGCACGAGCCCGGCCACGCCGGGAACCGGCGACGTGGGTGCGGCGGGCGCGCGGGTGCTCGTCGGTGCGGGCGCGCTGGCGGGCGACGCCGCGCTCGCCGCGCTCGACGACGGTGTCGAGGGCGTCGCGGACTCGTCGATCACGCCCACGCGCGATCCCGTTTCCACGGTGTCGCCTTCCTCGGCGATGATCTGTACCAAGACTCCGGCCGCCGGCGAGGGCAGTTCGGAGTCCACCTTGTCGGTCGAGACTTCGAGGAGCGGTTCGTCGCGCGCGACGGCGTCACCGACCTGCTTGAACCATCGGGTGATGATCCCTTCGGTGACCGACTCACCGAGCGACGGAAGCGTGACGTCAACCAACGTGCAGGCCTCGTCCGGCCAGCGCGATCAGCGTCTCGCCGAAGGTCTCGGACAATGACGGGTGCGGCTGGATCAGGGCCGCGGCCTCCTCGGCCGTGGCCTCCCAGTTGACAGCGAAGTAGCCCGCGCCCAGCTGCTCGGTGACCCACGGTCCGGCCATGTGCACGCCCAGGATCTGTCCGGCGCTGCCGTCGGCGCGCTTCTCCGCGATGATCTTGACCACGCCCTCGGTCTCGCCGATGATCTGGGCGCGGCTGTTGCCGCCGAAGGGGTCCTTCTTGACGACGACCTCGTAGCCCTTCTCCTTGGCCCCGGCCTCGGTCAGGCCGCAGAAGGCGACCTCGGGGTTCGAGTAGATCGCCCACGGGACGCGGTCGTAGTCGACCGGCACCGCGGCCTCGCCCAGGATCATCTTGATCGTGATGATGGCCTCGGCGAAGGCCACGTGTGCGAGCTGGGGGGTTCCGGCGACGACGTCGCCGACCGCGTAGACGTGGGGGTTCGCGGTGCGCATATAGGAGTCCGCCACCACGAAGCCTCGCTCGTCGATCTGCACGCCGGTCCCCTCGCCGAGGAGCCCTTCGGTGCGCGGGCGACGGCCCACCGACATCACGACCAGGTCGACCTTGACGTCCTCTGCGCCCTCGATTGAGACCGCGACGCCAGACGTGGAGACCTTGTGGCCGGTGGCCTTGACGCCGGTGAGCACCTCGATGCCGCGCTTCTTGAAGGAGCGCTGGACGACCGAGACGACCTCGGCGTCGCAGCCGGCGAGGATCGTAGGCAGGAACTCGAGAATGGTGACCTTCGTGCCCATGTCCGAGAGCATCGACGCGAACTCACAGCCGATCGCCCCGCCACCGATCACGGCCGCGCTCGCGGGCAGGCTGGTGAGGTCGAGGAACTCGTCGGAGGTGACGACCTTCACGCCGTCGATGTCAAAGCCGGGCAGGGTGCGCGGCACCGAGCCCGCGGCCAGGACCACGTTGGTGCCTTTGAGGACCGTGCCGGCGTCGGCGCCGTCGAGGACGGTCACCACCTGGTCGGCGTCGAGACGAGCGGTGCCGTCAAAGATGGTCACCTTGCGGCCCTTGAGCAGGCCGGTGAGCCCCTTGGTCAACTTGTCAACGACCTCGTTCTTGCGGTTCTGGGAGACCGAGAAGTCCACCGTGACCTCACCCGGGTTGATCCCGAAGTTGGAGGCGTGCTCGAGAGTGCGGCGCACGTGGGCCGTCTCGAGGAACTCCTTGGCGGGCACGCAGCCGCGCTGGAGGCACGTGCCCCCGACCTTGTCACGCTCGATGAGACCCACGTTCAGTCCGGCGGCCGCCCCGTAGAGAGCCGCGGCGTAGCCGCCGGGCCCGCCACCGATAATCACAACGTCGAACTGCTGGACCTCTGGAGCCACGGGTGTTCCCTTCGCTTGAGTCGTAGACCAAGCGAAATCCTAATGTTTGCTGGCAGAGCCGTTCCGCTCAGGAATGCGAGCCGCGCTGGGTGTCGGCCGCCAGTGTGGCCAGGGAGTCGACGAAGTCGTTCATGAGATCGCCCGAATGGCCCTTGACCCACGTGAACGTGACCTCACGGTCGCTCTCGAGGGCCAAGGAGAAGAGCTCCTCCCAAAGGTCGCGATTGGCCACCGGCTGGCCCTGGGAGTTCTTCCACCCGCGCCGACGCCAGCCCACGTACCACTTGTCGTTGAAGCACTTCACGACGTACGAGGAGTCGCTGACGATCTCGATGGGGCCTTCGGGGCTCGAGCGCAGGGCCTCGATGGCCGCGCGCACCTCCATGCGCTGATTCGTGGTGTGCGCCTCGGCGCCGCTCGCGTAGCGGTCCTTGCCCTCGGCCCACGCCCAACCTCCCGGGCCGGGGTTACCGCGGCAGGCGCCGTCGGTATGAATTCTTTTCATATGTGACGAGTGACCCACGCGTCCGGATCGTTGGTGAAGCGCGTCACCGCCGTGGGCAGCTGCCCGCGCAGCACCTGGGCCAGGGTGACGTGCTCGAGCACTTCGCGCAGCGCGGCGCGCACCGCGACCCACACGTCGCGCAGGTGCTCGGCCTCGCCTTCGTAGACGAGGGTCTCGGGTCGCATGCCCCGCACGCCGGCCATCGGCCCGGTGACCGCGCGCAGCACGTCGGCGATGGTGATCGTGGCGGGGTCCCGCGCCAGGCGAAACCCGCCCTCGGGGCCGCGTTGGCTGGTCACGAGCCCCCCGCGGCGAAGGTCCGAGAGGATCGCCCCGAGGAACTTGGCCGGCAGGTCCTGCTGGCGGGCCAGGTGCTCGGCGCTGACGGACTGCTCGCTGGAAGCGAGAGTGAGCAGAGCCCGCACCGCGTATTCGGCCTTGGCGGGAATCTGCATACGCCCATTCTGCCCTACCGGGACTGCGGGAGCGTCCAATCGCCAACTCCTAGAGTGGACGTGGTGTTCGACCTCTCCAACCGGCGTCTCTACCTGTGCGTCGGCGTTCGCGACGACCTGTCCGACTTCTTGCCCGCGGTGCTCGCCGGCGGCGTCGACGTCGTCCAGTTGCGCGAGAAAGACCGCTCCGACGAGGAGCGACTCACGGCGGCGCGCGTGATGCGCGCGATCTGTCGAGACTTCGACGTGCCCTTTGTCATGAACGACTCGCCCGAGCTCGCCCTGGCGAGCGGTGCCGACGGCGTCCACGTCGGTCAGGACGACGTGAGCGTGGCCCGGTGCCGCGAACTCCTCGGCGACACGGCGATCGTCGGCCTCTCGACGCACGCGCCCGCGGAGTTCGACGCCGCCCTCACCCAGGCGGCCAGCTACTTCAGCGCCGGGCCGATCGTGCCCACCCCGACCAAGCTCGGACGAGCGGGCACGGGGATCGACTACGCGCGCGAGTGCACCGCGCGCAGCGACCGACCCGTCTTCGTCACCGGCGGGGTCAGCGCCGAGAACGTCGGCGACCTGGTGCGCGCCGGACTACGCCACTTCGTGGTGGTACGGGCTCTCACCGAGGCGCCCGAACCGGCGCGCGCCGCGCGCGCCCTGCGACACTCTCTCGACGAGGCCCTGGCCGCGCTCTAGCGGTGACGGTCCAGCCAGCCGAGCAGCGTGGCCACCATGCGCGGATCGGCCCGCAGCTGGTGACCCGCGCCCTGGATGAGGCGAAGCTCGGCCCGTCCGTCAGCGGCCGCGACGAGGTCGCGCGCGTCGGACACGGGCACCTCCTGGTCCTCGGTGCCGTGACCCACCAGCAGGCGCCGCGGCGGGATCTGCGCGATCGCGCCCAGGGGGTTGATCGCGAGCACGTCGCGATAGAGCTCCTCGGCGCCGAGCAGCTCCTTTTCGTCGGCGACCACGCCGGCCACCTGCACCGCGGCACGTAGTTCCTCGGGCGATCCGCACCAGGGCTCGAGGTGCGCCGGTGCCGCGAAGGTGGCCACGCCGCGAACGCGTTCGTCCTCGGCCGCGCAGGCCAGGGCCAGCGCACCGCCGAATCCGAATCCGGCGAGCGAGATGCGCTGCTCGTCCTGGGTCATACGCGTGATGATGCGCCCGAGGTCCTGGCGCCACTTGGTCGCCGAGAACGTCCCCTGGCTCGCGCCCACCCCCGAGAGGGTGCCGGTCGCCACCGTCCAACCAGACTCCGTGGCGAGGTGCGTCGCGAGCTCCGGCAGCAATCCGGCGGCCTGGCGGCCCATGCCCATGGCGCGCGGCAATCCGTGGACCAGGATCAGGACGTGGCCCGCCACCGGGCGCGTGTTGGACGTGGCGATGCGAAGGTCCAACACGGAAGAACCGCTGTCGAACTGTTCGTGGGCGAGCACGTCGCCTTAGATGCCCAGTCGCTGGGCCAGCAGTTCGCGGTGATACGCCGGGTCGCCGAGGAACAGCTCCGAGGACTTGGCCCGCTTGAAGTAGAGGTGGGCGTGGTGCTCCCAGGTGAACCCGATGCCGCCGTGGATCTGGATGTTCTCCGCGGCGCAGTGGAAGTAGGCCTCGGAGCAGAACGACTTGGCGAGGCTCGCGGCCACCGCCAGCTCGTCGTTGATCTCCTGGGCCGCCCACGCGGCGTAGTAGGCGGCGGACTTGGCGGATTCCACGTCCAGGAGCATGTCCGCGCACTTGTGCTTGATCGCCTGGAACGACCCGATGGGTCGACCGAACTGGATGCGCGTCTTGGCGTACTCGACGGCGTTGTTGAGAACGCGCTGGGCGCCGCCGACCTGCTCGGCGGCGAGCGCCGCCGCCGCGATCTGGGTGGTGGTGATCAACCCGTCGAGGGCGCCGCCCTCGGGTCCGATCAGCGCGCCCGGCACCGACTCGAGCACGAGGCGGCTCTGCTTGCGCGTCTGGTCCATCGTCGGCAGCAGTTCCCTGGTCAGTCCCGGCGCGTCGCCGGCCACGGCGAAGAGCGACAGACCCGCCGCGGTCATCGCCGGCACCAGGATCAGCGAGGCCAGCGACCCGTCGGTCACGTAGCTGCGCACACCCGAGACCCGCCAGCCGTCGGGGCCGGAGGTGGCCGTGGTCGAGGTGGTCGTCAGGTCCCAGCCCCCGGCGTCGTCGGTCAGGGCGAGGGTGGCGATCGTCTCGCCGCTGGCGATCCCGGGCAGATACGTCGCCTTGTGGGCGTCACTGCCGACCTGGAGGATCGCGTTGGCCGCCAGCGCGACACTGGAGAAGTACGGCGCGCACAGCAGCGAGGCGCCCATCTCCTCGAAGACCACGTAGAGCTCGACCGGACCGTATCCCTGGCCGCCATACTCCTCGGGGATGCCCAGGCCCTGGAGGGCCAGCTCGTTGGCCATCTGGGCCCACACCGCGGGGTCGTAGCCCTCGTCGGTCGCCATCAGGCGACGCACCTCGGTCTCGGGGGACTTCTCGTCGAGGAAGCGCCGGACCATCTTGCGCAGTTCTTCCTGTTCCTCGCTGAAACCAAAGTTCATGGCGTCCCCTGTCGTTACCGGGCGGTATCACCAGCGACACTAGCCAAACTCACCGGCCCGTCGGCGTGGCACTCTTGAGGGGTGGACAACGTCGATCTCGTCTGGAGCGACGCCGCCGCCGAGGTGCATCGCTTCGTCGTCGGCCCCCTCGCCAACAACGTCTACGTGGTGCGCTGCCGGCGCAGCGGCGTGGCGACCCTGATCGACGCGGCCAACGAGCACGAGCGCCTGTTGCGCGTGGCGCGCGGCCTGGGCGTGGCCTCGGTGCTCGAGACCCACGGACACTGGGACCACATCGGCGCGGTCAACGAGGTGCGCCTCGCCGGCATCGACGTCTGGGTCCGCGAGGAGGATTCTTCGCTGCTGCCCAGCTACGACCATCTCCTCGACGATGACACCGTGCACCAGGTGGGCGACCTGCGCCTGCGCGTACTGCACACCCCGGGGCACACCCCCGGCTCGGTCTCGTTCTACCTCGAGGGCACGCCGCTGCTCTTCACCGGCGACACCCTGTTTCCGGGCGGGCCGGGCAACACGACCTTCGAGGGCGGCGACTTCGCCACGATCATCCGCTCGATCGAGCAGCGGATCTTTCGCGTCTACGGCGACGCCACGATGATCTGGCCCGGCCACGGCGCTCCCTCGACTCTCGGCGCAGAGCGCCCGCACCTGGACGAGTGGATCGAGCGCGGCTGGTAACGGATTGGAAAGAAGGCCGCCCCCGGTAGGATCAAGCCCGTGTCTACGGCCCTCCTAGAACTGCGCGACCTGCACGTCGAGGCCGACGGAGCCCCGATCCTGCGTGGCGTCTCACTCGTCGTCAACGAGGGCGAGGTCCACGCCCTCATGGGACCGAACGGCGCCGGCAAGTCGACCCTGGCGAACGTGATCATGGGCCATCCGGGGTACCAGGTCACCGCCGGCGAGATCTACCTGCGCGGCGAGAACATCGCGACCTGGACGTCGGACGAGCGCGCGCGCCACGGCATCTTCCTCGCCTTCCAGTACCCCGAAGCCATCAGCGGCGTCTCGGTGATCCAGTTCCTGCGCCAGGCGATCGCCGCGCGTAAGGGCCTCGAGGAACTGAGCGTGCTCGAGGTTCGACTCGACCTCGCCGAGTGGATGGACCGCCTGGGCATGGACCCGGCCTTCGCCGAGCGACACCTCAACGAGGGGTTCTCCGGCGGTGAGCGCAAGCGCAACGAGATCCTCCAGATGGCCCTGCTCGAGCCCGTCATCGCCCTGCTGGACGAGACCGACTCGGGCCTGGACATCGACGCGCTGCGCGTGGTGGCCCGCGGCGTACGCACGGTGCGCGAAGAGCACCCGGCGATGGGCGTCCTGCTCGTCACCCACTACGTGAAGCTGCTCGAGGAGATCGAGCCCGAGCAGGTCCACATCCTCGTCGACGGACGCATCGTCGAGTCCGGCGACGCGAGCCTGGCCACGCGCATCGAAGAGGGCGGCTACGACTCGTGGCGCGCGGTGAGCGCGTGACGAGCTTCGACGCCCGCGCGGTGCGTGCCGACACGCCCATGATGAAGCGGGTCGTCAACGGCCGGCCGCTCACCTACCTCGATTCGGCGTCGTCGAGCCTGCCGCCGCGCGCGGTCATCGAGGCGATCAGCCGCTACTACGAACTGCACCACGCCAACGTGCACCGCGGTGTCTACACCACGGCGAACGAGGCGACCGAGATCTTCGAGGGCGCCCGCGTCGCCGTCGCCGACTTCATCCACGCGCCCGGAGGTGCCGAGGAGGTCGTCTTCACCCACGGCACCACCGAATCGTTCAACCTCCTCGCCAAGAGCTGGGGCGCGGCCAACCTGCGCGAGGGCGACGTCGTGCTGGTGAGCGAGATGGAACACCACGCCAACATCGTGCCGTGGTTCCAGCTGCGCGAGACCACCGGGATCGAGGTGCGCTTCATCCCCGTGGGCGACGACTATCGCCTCGACTTGACCGACATTGACCGGCTGATGGACGGCGTGCGCCTCCTCTCGGTGACGGGCATGTCCAACGTGCTCGGCACCATCAACCCGCTGGGCGAGCTCGCGGCGCTCGCGCACCGCCACGGCGCGCTCTTCGCGGTTGACGGCGCCCAGTCGATCGCCCACCTGCCCACCGACGTTGCGGCCCTTGACATCGACTTCCTCGCCTTCTCGGCCCACAAGATGCTCGGACCCACCGGTCTGGGCGTCTTCTGGACGCGCCGCGAGATCCTCGCCGACATGCCGCCGTTCCTCGGTGGCGGCGGGATGATCCTCGACGTGCGCACCGACGGCTACACCCCGGCTAGCGGCCCCACGCGCTTCGAGGCCGGCACCCCGGCGATCGCCGAGACCGCCGGTCTCAGCGCGGCGATCCGCTACCTGAACGGCCTGGGCATGGACAACGTGGCCGCGCACGAACACGAACTCACGATCGACGCCCTCGAGCGCCTGGAGAAGGAGTTCTCCGGACGCGTGCGCGTCATCGGCCCGGCGGACGCCACTTCGCGCGGCGGCGTGCTGAGCCTTGACGTCGAAGGCGTGCACCCCCACGACGTCGCCCAGATCCTCGACCAGTACGGGGTCTGCGTGCGACCCGGACACCACTGCGCCAAGCCCCTGATGCGCCGCTTCGGCCTAGCGGCCACCGCGCGCGCCTCCTTCGGCCCGTACTCGCTCACCTCGGACACTGACGTGCTGATCGAAGCGCTCGGCGAGGCCGTCTCACTCTTCGCATGACGATGTCCAATCTCGACGACCTCTACCGCGAGATCATCCTCGACCACTACCGCACCCCGCGTAATCGCGGCGAGTTGGAGAGCCCGCCCGCCGTGCGTGTCGAGGGCTTCAATCCCCTGTGCGGCGACGAGCTGGTGCTCTACCTCGTCGTCGAAGACGGCGTCGTCACCAACATCAAGATGACCGGACACGGCTGTTCAATCTCCCAGGCCTCCTCGTCGCTGATGAGCGTGGCCGTCAAGGGCAAGAGCCTCCCCGAGGTCGAGACGGTGATGGAGCGCTTCAAGGAGATGATGACCTTGAAGGAGCGCAGCCTCGACGAGAACGGCGAGGAGGCTCCGCTGGACCTACGCAGCCTCGGCGAGATCGCCGCGCTCGCGGGCGTGGTGAAGTTTCCGGTGCGCATCAAGTGCGCCACCCTCGCCTGGAAGACGCTGGCCGAGGCCGTGGCCGAGGCCTCGTCGAACTAGCCCTGCGGGGTGCAGGGAACCGGGTCGAAGTACTGCAGGCCCTCGGGCGGCTGGGTCGTCGTGGTGGTCGAGTGCGTCCCCGACGCCGAGCCGGCGCTGGTCGCACTGTGATGGGTCGCCACGGTCGTCGTGGTCACCGGGATCACCGGCGGCATCGGCGTCTGCAGGGCGGTGTTGGGCGGCGGGTTGGTGGGCCGGATCAACTGGGTGCCGAAGATGCTCGTGAGCATCTGCTGGGCGGCGGGCTCTTGGACGAACTGCACGTCGCCGACCGAGCTTGACGCGCCGATGGTCGGCAGCGTGTAGGTCTTCATCGCGTTGGGGTTGAGGCTGTGAAACTTAATCGCCAGACCGATGAGCTCGTTGAGTGAGAAGTTCTGGTCCAGCGTGATCCCCTGAGGGATCTTGGAGATGAACGAGTTCAGCGTCAGGGGGTTGTAGATGCTCTTGACTCGACTCAGCAGCGCGCGCAGGAACGCGTTCTGGCGCTGGATGCGGCCGAAGTCGCTCGTGACGTCGTAGTTCCACTGGCCGTTCTGGAACCAGTAGTAGTGACGGCTGCGCGCCACCGCCAGGGCCTGGAAGCCGGTCACCAGCTGGCAGCCGGCGTGCGGGATCTTGAGACCCGAATAGGGGTCCTTCGCCGGGTAGGGGAAGTCGAGGTACACCCCGCCCACCGCGTCCGCGGCGTTGATCAGTCCGGCGAAGTTGACCTGGACGACGTGACTGATGGGAATGCCGAAGTTTGCCGTGATGGTCTGGGCGAGCAGGGACGGCCCGTTGCCGTAATTGACGTTGATGCGGTTGAACCGACCGAAGAGGGACTGGTTGGCGAGGAGGGTCACCATCGTGTCGCGCGGGATCGAGAGGATGGTGATGGTGCCGGCCGTGGGGTCGACGTGCATGATCTTGACGACGTCGCTGCGCTGTCCGGAGGCCTGACCCGTGGTGGCCCCGCTCTGGCGCGCGACGAGGCCCGTCAGTCCCGCACGCGAGTCCGAGCCGATGGTGAGGATGTTGAAGGGCTGACCGGGAAGGCGCGCCACCTCGCCGGCGACGTTGACCTTGGTGATCTGGCTGAAGCGCCACTGGGCGTAGAGGTAGCCGCCGCCGATCAGAGCGATGAGTAGGCCCACGACCACGATCCCCGAGATGATCACGTAGCGGCGCCGGCGCGAACCCTTTCGCCGTGTCGTCTTCGGCGTCACACCCGCGCGACGGTCGACCGCCTCGCCGAGAGCGCGCAGTCTCTCCTCGTTGGCGAGGGCTCTCGACGCCGCGGTGGACTTTTCGGAGCGGCCCCGCGGCGCACTGTGACGTCCTTCAGCCATTCGACGATTCTACCCTTCAGCGAATTCTCGACTAGGGCAACGCCCGGAAGGGCTCGTACCCGTCGCGCTCGAGGACTTCGGCCAGTTCGGGGCCACCGGTCGCCACGACGCGTCCGGCGCTGACCACGTGGATCATCGTCGGGGTCAGCTCGTGCAGCAGGCGCCGGAAGTGAGTGATCGCGAGGATCCCGCATCCCCACTCGCGCGTCGCCGCGTCGAGGCGACGCGCGACGGCCCCGAGGGCGTCGACGTCGAGCCCCGAGTCAATCTCGTCAAACACCGCGAAGGCCGGCCGCAACACGCCGATCTGGACGACCTCGGCCCGCTTGCGCTCGCCTCCTGACAGGTCGACGTTGACGAATCGATCGAGCAGCTCGTTGCGCAGCCCCACCTGGGCGGCCTCGTCGGCCATGCGCGCGCGCAGGCCCTCGGGGGCCGCACCGGCCGCCGCGAGCAGGTCGAGCGGGCGCACCCCGGGGATCTCGAGCGGTTGCTGGAGGGCGAGGATCAGTCCGGCGCGGGCGCGCTCACTGGCCGACAGCGCCAGCAGGTCGACGCCGTCGAGGGTCACCGAGCCTCCGGTGACCACGTAACCGGGCCGGGCCGCGAGGGCGTGGGCCAGGGTCGACTTGCCGGACCCGTTGGGTCCCATGATGACGTGCACTTCACCCGAGTCCATGGCCAGGTCGAGTCCGCGCAGGACCTCCTTGCCGGCCACCTCGACGCGCAGGTCGTCGATGACGAGTCTCACCAGGTCACCTCCACGCGTCCGTCGCGAATCGTGACGTCGTAGCGCACCACCGGCTTGGTCGCGGGCAGAGAGAGCGGCTCGCCGCTCACGAGGTCGAACATCGCGCCGTGACGAGCGCACTCGATCTCTCGAGAGTCGGCGTCGACCTCGCCGTCGGAGAGCCAGAAGGCCTCGTGGCTGCAGCGGTCGTCGAGCACGTAGACGTCGTCCTCGATGCGCACGACCACGAGCTCGCGGTCCTCGAGGCGCACCGCGCGGGCCTCGCCGGAGGTGAAGTCGCTCAGCGCGCCGATGTCGTGGGTCCTCACGCGCTCACCTCGACGGTGTCGAGGGCGGTGTGAACGTCGGCCTCGACGAGCGCGGCGACGTCGGCGGGCAGGGCCACCATCATCTCGTTGAAGAACCCCTGGATCATCAGCCTCTCGGCGACGCCTCGCTCGACGCCGCGCGACTCGAGGTACCAGCGCTGCATCTCATCGAGCGGTCCGACGCTGGAGGCGTGCGCGCAGATGACGTCGTTCTCGCGGATCTCCAGGTTCGGCACGGAGTCGGCGTGCGCGCTGGGCGCGAGCAGCAGGTTGCGGTTCGTCTGTCGGGCGTCCGTGCGCTTGGCGCCGCGCTCGATCTCGATGAGCCCGGTGTAGATCGAGCGTGAGTGATCGGCCACGGCGCCCTTGGCCAGCAGGGTCGACTGCGTGCGCGGGGCCACGTGAAACTGACGCGTGCGAAAGTCGTGCACCTGTTCACCCGTGCCGAGGTACGTGGTGCGCAACTCGTTCGACGCACCACTGGCGCGCATGATCGCGTCGTTGCGCGAACGGTCGTAGTGCGCGCCGATGCCGACCACGGCCTGACGCAGGCGCGCGTCGCGCTCGAGCACGCCGGTGGAGCGCGCGACGTGCCAGGCCGAGGGCGCCAGGCGCTGATAGGTGACCATCTGCAGCGACGCGTTCTCGCCGACCTGGAACTCGCTGAGGGGAACGACCAGGGCGTCCTCTCCCCCCTCGAGGTACTCAACGATCGCCGCGCTGGCACCGCGCCCGACTTCGACGTGCAGGCGCGTGAAGGACGTCGAGGAGTTCGTGACGTTGAGGATGATGAGCGGGCGCGCGAGCGCGACGCCCGCGGCCACCGAGACGACGACGGTCGCCGGAGCGAAGGCCGCGTTGAGCAGCGCGAAGGCGTCGCCGGCGTAGCGCTCCAGGGGGGCCTCGCCGGTCAGACTCGATTCCGCGTCGGTGGTCGTGATCGTCACACCCTCGAGTGCCGGGGACTCGACGAGGAAGCCGTCGACGACGCGCACCACGTCGCCGCGCGCGGCGAGGTGCCTGGCGAAGTCCGACTGGGGACCCGCGTGGGGGCTCGTGACCAGGCGGAACCGATCGAGAGTGAAGCCCTCGAGTGGCGCGTAGCGCCACACCTCGTCACTCGTCGTGGGCAGTCCCACCCCCTGAAACTGACTCCAGGCGCGACGTCGGACGTCGTTGGCACCGTAGGGGGCGAGGAAGCTGTCGGCGGCGTCGGAGAAGGTTGTCATATGGGAGAGAGCCGTGGCAAGTGTACCGGGCGGGCACTCTCGTTCGACCGGCCTAGGCTTCTCGCGGAGGCACCCATGGAATTCTCGTCTGATGTCCTGACCCTCACCGTCGAGGCACACGTGGCCACACTGTGGCTGGATCGACCCGAGGCGCGTAACGCCCTCGGGAGTGCCTTGTGGCGCGACCTGCCGCGCGCCTGTGCGGCGATCGACGAGGACCCCGAGGTGCGCTGCGTCGTGCTCGCCGCGCGCGGCGAGCACTTCAGCGTCGGACTAGATCTCAAGGAGCTCGGCTCCTCGCTCTCGGGCGGCGGTAGCCACCCCTCGCCGGCCGCCGCGAGCGCGTCGTCCTACGCGGCGGTGCGCGCGATGCAGGCCTCCGTCAACTCACTCGCCGACCTCGCCGTGCCGGTCATCGCCGCGGTGCACGGGTACTGCATCGGTGGCGGCGTGGATCTGATCTGCGCGGCCGACATCCGCCTGGCCTCGAGCCACGCCGTCTTTTCCGTGCGCGAGACAAAGGTGGCGATCGTCGCCGACCTGGGGACGCTGCAGCGTCTGCCGCGCATCATCGGGGCCGGCCACGTCGCCGAGTTGGCCTTCACCGGCGAGGACGTCGACGCCGAGCGCGCCGCGGCCATCGGACTGGTCAATTCGCTGCATGGTGACAGCGGCGAGGACGTTCTTCACGCCGCGCACGATCTCGCCCGGCGCATCGCGGCCAACTCCCCGCTCGCGGTGAAGGGCACCAAGGCGGTTCTGCGGGCGGCCGACGAGCGCGCCATCGCCGAGGGCCTCGATTTCGTCGCGCGCTGGAACACGATGTATCTCAAGAGCAACGATCTGGCCGAGGCGATGTCGGCCTTCGCCGAACGGCGCGCGCCGGTCTTTCGCGGCGACTAGCGGCGCCAGAACTTCCAGCCGCGCGACTTGCTCGTCGCGTCGTCCACTTCGCGGCGGCGCTCGTCGATCAGTTCGGGCGCGACGGCGTTGACGATCTCGCTCGCCGCTTCGAGCAACTCGCGACGATCTTCGAGGGGAACGTTCGACTCGGGCGCGGTCTCGACCGGTCGGTCCACCAGCGACCCGTGACTCCAGCCGACGTCAGCGAAGCGGCGCTCGTAGGTGGTGCAGTCCGCTGGGCACGACCACGGTTGGTCAGGGGCGTTGCCCAACACGCAGAACCGCGCGACCTCGCCGGAGGCGTAGGTACGACTCTGAAAGTGCTTGCACTCCTCGCGCATGGCCACGTCTCAGTCTCGCACGCGCGCCGCTGCGGTCAAGGTCAACCGACCGAGCCCTCCATCTGCAACTCGATCAGGCGCGACCACTCCACCGCGTACTCCATGGGCAGGGTGCGCGTGACCGGCTCGATGAAGCCGTTGACGATCATGCCCATCGCCTGGGCCTCGTTGAGGCCGCGGCTCATGAGGTAGAACAGCTGGTCGTCGCCGATCTTCGAGACCGTGGCCTCGTGGCCGATCGACGCGTCCTGCTCGCCGACCTCCATGTAGGGCTTGGTCTCGGAGATCGACTGCTCGTCCAGGATCAGGGCGTCGCAGCGCACGAAGCTCTTGGCGCCGGTGGCGCCCTCTTCGACCTTGACCAGCCCGCGGTACGTCGTCTGGCCGCCGTCCTTGGAGATCGACTTCGAGATGATCGTCGAGGTCGTCTCGGGGGCGTGGTGAACCATCTTGGCGCCGGCGTCCTGGACCTGTCCGGGGCCGGCGTAGGCCACTGAGAGCACTTCGCCCGAGGCCTTGGGGCCCATCAGGTACACACTCGGGTACTTCATGGTCAGGCGCGAACCGATGTTGCCGTCGATCCATTCCACGTGGGCCTCGGCCTCGGCGCGGGCGCGCTTGGTCACCAGGTTGTACACGTTGTTCGACCAGTTCTGGATCGTGGTGTAGGTGATGCGCGATCCGGGCAGGGCCACGAGCTCGACGACCGCCGAGTGCAGCGAGTCCGTCGAGTAGACCGGCGCCGAGCAGCCCTCGACGTAGTGGACCTGGGATCCCTCGGCGGCGATGATGAGCGTGCGCTCGAACTGGCCCATGTTCTCGGTGTTGATGCGAAAGTAGGCCTGCAGGGGCTGGTCGACGTTGACGCCCGGCGGCACGTAGATGAACGAGCCTCCGCTCCAGACCGCCGAGTTGAGCGCGGCGAACTTGTTGTCATTCGGCGGGATCACCGTGCCGAAGTAGCGGCGTACGAGGTCGGGGTACTCGCGCACGGCCGTGTCCATGTCGCAGAAGATCACGCCCAGGCGCTCGAGGTCCTCGCGGTTGCGGTGAAAGACGACCTCGGACTCGTACTGGGCGGTCACGCCGGCCAAGTACTTGCGCTCGGCCTCGGGGATGCCCAGCTTCTCGTAGGTGTTCTTGATCGCGTCGGGCAGGTCCTCCCAGGAGTTCACCTGGTTCTCCGTGGGCTTGATGTAGTAGTAGATGTCGTTGAAGTCCAGGTCGGGCATCCGATCGGCGAACCAGGGCAGCATCGGCTTCTTCTCGAAGCGCTTGAGGGCGCTGAGGCGGAAGTCGCGCATCCAGGGCTCCTCGTTCTTCATGCCCGACATCTCGCGCACGATGGCCTCGTTGAGGCCCTTCTTGGGCTTAAAGACGGGGATCTGGTCGTCGGACCAGCCCAACTGGTAACGGCTGAAGTCGAGATTGTCGATGGTCATGGCGCTCCTTGGGATTAACCCTATGCCCATAGTACTTACCCGCCCCGCCGAGTTGACCCCCATTCCCTGGCAATCTGTATCGATGCGTCCTCCCTCCCCGCTCCGGCGTCCCTACGAGATCACGGCCCACGGTGACACTCGCGTGGACCCCTATTTCTGGCTGCGCGAGCGCGACGAGGAGGAGGTCCTCAATCACCTGCAGGCCGAGAACGACTACCGGGCGGCCTCTCTCTCGCGCCTCAAGCCCCTCGAGAACGAGATCTTCGCCGAGATGAAGTCGCGCATCGAAGAGACCGACATCTCGGTGCCCGTGCGGCGCAACGCCTGGTGGTACTACGAACGCACGCGCGAGGGCCTGAGCTATCCGATCAGCTGTCGCGCACCCTTTAGCGGGGATCCCACGCCGCCGGTGATCGATCCCGCGACCGTGGTGGCGGGCGAACAGGTGATCCTGGACGAGAACGTCGAGGCTGAGGGCCACGACTTCCTCTCGGTGGGCGTCTTCTCGGTCAGTCCCGACGACTCGTGGGCCGCCGTGGGCACCGACTTCGACGGCGCGGAGCTTCACCGGGTGACCTTTCGCCCCCTCGCCGGCCAGGACGGCGTGGACGACGTGTTGGAGAACCTCTACTACGGCTTCACCTGGGCCATGGACAACCGCCACGTCTTCTACACCGTCGTCGACGACGCCATGCGGCCCTTCCAGATCTGGCGCCACGTGCTGGGCACGAGCCAGAGCGACGACGTGCTGATACTCCAAGAGGACGACGCCCAGTTCACCGTGTCCGTGGGACGCAGCCGCGACGACGAGGTCATCGTCGTGATGATCGGCTCTTCCACCACCACCGAGATCCACTACCTCGACGCGCACGATCCGACCGGACCGCTCGTGCTCGTCGACGGGCGCCGTCAGGGCATCGAGTACGGCGTCGAGCACCTGCGCGACGCCGCCGGACGGCGCTGGTGGCTCAAGCTCACCAATGAGGGAGCGGTCGACTTCCAGCTGCTGGTTCGCCGTGACGGCGACGAGGTCTGGCGAGTCCTGCTCGCCGAGCGCCCGGGCAACCGCATCGACAGCGTCGACGCCTTCGCGAGCTTCCTGGCCATCTCCGAGCGCGTCGACGGATGCGCGGCCCTGCGAGTCGTGCGCCTTCGCGACGGTGAGGATCCCTTCGGCGACGACGTGCTCGCCCGCTCCTACCTGATCGCCGCCGAGGCCAGCCCGTCGAGTGTGGGACTCGGCGAGAACGCGACCTACGACGCCGACCAGGTCCGCGTCATGATGACCTCGCTGGTGACACCCGTCCTCGTCGGTGACGTCGACGTCGACGACGGCACCCTTCACGTGCGCAAGCAGCAAAGGGTCAAGGGCGGCTACGACGCGTCGCGCTTCGTCACGGGCCGGCTCTGGGTGACGGCGAGCGACGGCGTGCGCGTACCGGTCTCGCTCGTGGCGCTCGCGGGCGTTCTCACGCGTGACGCGCACGGCGATCTGATCGCCCCGCGCCCGGCGCCGCTGCTCCTCTACGGCTATGGCAGCTACGAGATCTCGATGGACCCGGGATTCTCCTCTCTGCGCCTCTCCCTGCTCGAGCGAGGAGTGATCTTCGCCATCGCCCACGTGCGCGGCGGTGGAGAGATGGGCCGCTCGTGGTACGAGATGGGCAAACTCGCCCAAAAGCCCACCACGTTCAGCGACTTCGTGACCGTGGCGCGCGAGCTCGTGGCGCGCGGCTTCACGAGCCCCGAGCACCTCGCGGCGCGCGGGGGCTCGGCCGGCGGGCTGCTGATGGGCGCCGTGATGAACCTCGCGCCCGAGCTCTTTCGCTGCGTGGTGGCCGAGGTGCCCTTCGTCGACGCGCTCAGCACCATGCTCGACGCCAGCCTGCCCCTGACCGTGGGCGAGTGGGAGGAGTGGGGTGACCCGGCCTCGAGCCCCGCGATCTACCGGTTGATGAAGGCCTATTCGCCCTACGACAACGTGCGCGCGACGAACGCCGACGGCTCGCCTCGTCGCTACCCCGACCTGCTCGCCACCGGCGGCCTCAACGACCCGCGCGTCGGCTTCTGGGAACCGACCAAGTGGGTGCTCGCCCTGCGCGACGCCAACCCCGAGAACGTGGCGTACTTAAAGACCGAGATGGGCGCGGGCCACGGCGGCCCGTCGGGGCGCTACGACGCCTGGCGCGACGAGGCCGAGGTCGTGGCCTTCATCCTCGACGAGATCACGGCGTCGGCGTAATCGTCAAGACGTAGGGCGCGAGGGCTCCCACGGGCAGGCTCACCCTCGATCCGCCGATCTTCACCGAGACCGCGGCCGGATCGAGGAAGACCGCGACGCGCTCGTTCACCGTAGACGTCGTGGACTGTCCCGCGGCGAGGGGGCCGTGGAAGTAGTTGTCCGCGACTCCCTTGATCACGACGCGCGTCGACGCCGAAGCGCTCACCGAGAGGACGTAGTGCGACCCCGGCGCCGCGACACTGGCCGCGTGCGCGCCGTGGGCCGTGGCGACGAACGTGGTCGGCCAGGTCGTGCTCGACGCGGGGCCTGCACCGTGGCCGCGTTGGAGCGCGTAGCCGGCCGCGAGGACCACGATCAGAACGACGACGCCCAGTCGCATCCACTGGCGCGAGCGCCAGCGCCGACGCCGGTGACGCGACATGCGCTCGAGCGCCCAGTGCGAGTCGTGACGCGGCGCGTGCAACGGCTCCTCCACCACGGCGCCGACGTCACCGAAGACGTAGTCGCGCTCGTCGAGGCGCGGCCGCGGCGGAGGGGGGCGCGTGGGCGCCGGCGCCGGCGTCTCACCGTCGACGAGTCGAAAGCCCTGGGCCGGCGTGTAGGGCGAAGGAGGCGGGCTGAGGAGATGCGGATCGCGTCGACGCGCGCGCTCGCTCTCCTCGTGGCGCAGGGCGCGCCAGCGCAGGGCGACGACGCTCGCGAGGATCGCCACGACGAGCACCACCACGATCGTCACCAGAATGTTCATCGCTCACTCTCGCGTCGCCGACGAGTCACCCTGGGAAGCGTACCGAGCCCTAGGCCAGGAGACCGAATCCGCCGCGGTAGTACAAGAGGGGCTTGCCCGTGTGGGCCAGCGCGAAGTCGACCGAAGCCGTGACCAGGTCGTGGTCGCCGTGGGCGACGACCGTCTCGATGCGGCCCTCCATGTGCGCCAGAGCGCCGGGAAGGAGCGGTGAACCGTGGGGGCCTCGCTCGAGCTCGAGATCGCGGAACTTGTCGGCGCCGCTGGTGGCGAAGAGGCGCGCGATCGCCTCCTGGTCCTCGGCGAGCACGCTGATGCCGATGAAGTCGGCCTGGTGCACCAGGGGCCAGGAGCGCCCGGTGTTGCTCGCCGCGAAGGAGACGAGTATCGGATCGAGCGACAGCGAACCAAAGGTCTGGCAGGTGAAGCCCACCGGGCCGTTCGCCGTCTCGCTGGCCACGACGACGACGCCGGTCGCAAAATGGCCGACGACGTGCTTGAAGTGGAGGTCATCGAGGCTCACGCCCGCGACCTTATCGGGCGCCTTCGGTCGTCTCGTCAGCCGGTGGCGAGGCGCGGACCCGCGCGGTCGACCAGCCCGTCGCGCGCGAGCGAGCCCAGCGCGGACTCGAGGCGCGCGGGCTCGACGTCGGCGAAGTGCGCGGCGAACTCCGTGGGCGTCGGACGCGACTCGAGACGCGCGAGGATGCGACCGCGCAGCTGGCGATCCGAGCCCGCGTAGGCGGCCTGGGGACGCGAGACCGCCGCACTGGTGGGCGCCGGGTCGGGTCCGCCCTCGCGGTGCCACCGGCACGCGGCGGCGACCGGGCAGTCGTTACAGCGCGGCGTCGCTCGACAGAACTGCGCGCCGAGGTCGAGCAGCGATTGGTTGAACGCGGCGCTGGGCTGGGTGGCGCGCACCTTATCGCCGAGAGCGCGAGCGGCGGCTCGCGTGAGGGGCGAATTGGCGACGGCGCGCGCGAGCACGCGCCCCACGTTGGTGTCGAGCACCGTCACCGGCTGACCGAAGGCGAAGCTCGCCACCGCGTTGGCCGTGTACTCGCCGACTCCGGGCAGCGCAAGCAGGTCGTCGCGCTCGCGCGGCACCCGCCCGCCGTGGGAATCGCGCATGAGAATCGCCGCCTCGCGCAGGGCCCGGGCCCGACGCGGATAGCCCAGTCCCCGCCACCTCGCGAGGACCTCGTCCAGGGGCGCCGCGGCCAGGTCGCTCGGCGTGGGGTAGGCCGCGAGGAACGCGCGCCAGGGCCCAAGCACGCGAGCCGTCGACGTCTGCTGGAGCATGACCTCGCTCACGAAGACCGCCCAGGGATCGCCGTGACCTACCCAGGGCAGGTCGCGGCGCAACGCGGGGCGCGCTCGTGTCAGCGCGCGGCGAAAGGCCGCGACGTCAGTCCCAGACGTCGTCACCGTAGGGGCGAGCCCGCGTCGGCGCGGCGTCGCGACGCCAGACCATGACCTTGCGCCGGAAGTAGCAGACCTCTTGGCCTTCTTGGTTGAAGCCCTTCGTCTCAACCGTCACGACGCCACGATCGGTCTTCGACGACGAGGGGACGGCCTCGAGCACGCGGGTCTCGGCGTAGATCGTGTCGCCGTGGAACGTCGGGTGACGGTGGATGAGGCTCTCGACCTCAAGATTGGCGATCGCCGAGCCCGAGACGTCGGGAACGCTCATGCCCAGCACCAGCGAGTAGACGAGGTTGCCCACGACGACGTTGCGACCCTGGACGCTCTCGTGCTCGGCGAACCACGCGTTGGTGTGCAGCGGGTGGTGGTTCATCGTGATCATGCAGAAGAGGTGGTCGTCGGCCTCGGTGATGGTCTTGCCGGGCCAGTGACGGTAGACATCCCCGGGCACGAAGTCTTCGAAGTAGCGCCCGAAGGGGCGATCGTAGGTGGTCATCTCAGCTCTCCCAACCCGGCGGGCCCGGCTACTCGGCCTCGAGCTCGGGCAGGGGCCGCGTGGTGAAGGAGGCGTCGGCCCCCGGGAGGCTCTCGCCGTCGATCACGAAGCGCCACGTGAAGCGCGATCCCGGGGCGAGCGGGATCGGACCGAAGTTCACCGCGATGGGCACGTCGACCGGCGTGCCGGCCGGCACCCCCGCGGGTTCACCGGCCGAGAAGTCCCCGCGCACCTCGATCGTCTGGACGCCCTCGGGCGTCTCGAAGCGCACCAACTGGCCGTCCGCGTCGTCGAGGAAGAGCTCCCAGTGGTGCGCGGTGTTGAACTCGTGCCAGTCGACACCGACCTTGATCGCCACCGCCGAGGGGACGGGCTCGGGGCCGGTGATGGACCAACCGCCACCCAGGATGTAGAGCTTGCCGTCGGCCACCTGGGCCGCGTCCGCGAGGAGCATGGTCACGTTCACCCCCAAAGACTACGTCGTCGTCGCCCGGCTTCGAACCGGTAGTTTCTCACCTATGCCAACCACCGACCTCGTCGAGCGCGCTGAGCGCATCGTCGCCGACGCCGCCGCTTCGCTCGCCGCGCACGGCGGCGTCGACGCCCACCAGAGCTTCGCCTACGACCTCGCCCATGCGACGAGCGCGATCGCGACGGCCCGCGCTTGCCTCGACTACGCCACGACGGGCGACGTGGAACGCCGCCTCGTTGACGCCTTCGTCGCCCTGGCGCTCGCCGACCTCGCGGCGCGCGCGCTCGGCCACGAGGAGCTCTGGGGCCTCACCCGCGACTGGTTCGACCCCTTCCGCGACTTCGTCGCGGACAAGTCCTCGCCGCAGTTCCTCGGCGCCCTGGCCGAGACGCCCGGCGATCGCCACCTCGACGAGGAGTACCAGATGGTGAGCGACATGTTCCACCGCTTCGCCCTCGAGCAGGTCAAGCCCCACGCCGAGCACGTGCACCGCACCAACGGGGACATCCCCGAGTCGATCATCCAGGGTCTGGCCGAGCTGGGCGGGTTCGGACTCTCGGTGCCCGAGGAGTTCGGCGGCTACTCCCCCGGCGGCGAGGCCGAGTACCTCGGCATGGTGATCGCCACCGAGGAGCTCTCCTGGGCGAGCCTGGGCATCGGGGGCTCGCTGATCACGCGGCCCGAGATCATGGCGCGCGCGCTGGTCAGCGGCGGCACACCCGCGCAGAAGGAGAGGTGGCTGGGCCGCCTCGCGCGCGCCGAGGTGCTGGCGGCGATCGCCGTCACCGAGCCGGACTACGGCAGCGACGTGGCGGGCCTGTCGACGACGGCGACGCGCACCGAGGGCGGCTGGCTGATCAACGGCACCAAGACCTGGTGCACCTTCGCCGCGCGAGCCGACGTCCTGGTGCTGCTGGCGCGCACCGACCCCGATCGCGCGAAGGCCCACCGCGGGCTCTCGCTGTTCCTCGTCGAAAAGCCCCGCGGCGACTCGCACGGCTTCGTCTTCGAGCAGGCGGGCGAGGGACGGCCCAGCGGGCGCCTCGAGGGCCGGCCCATTGACACCCTGGGATACCGCGGGATGCACTCCTACGAGTTGGCCTTCGAGAACTGGTTCGTGCCCGAGGACAACCTGCTCGGCGGCGAGGACGGCCTGGGACGGGGCTTCTACTACCAGATGGCCGGATTCGAGAACGGACGCCTGCAGACCGCCGCGCGCGCCGTCGGCGTCATGCAGGCCGCCTACGACGCGGCGCTCGAGTACGCGCGCCACCGGGTGGTCTTCGGCCAGCCGGTGATCGACTTCGAGCTCACCCGGGTCAAGCTGGGCACGATGGCCGCGATCATCCAGTGCGCGCGCCAGTTCTCCCTGGCGGTCGCGCGCCTGATGGGCGGCGGCACCGGGAGCCTCGAGGCCTCGATGGCCAAGGCCTACGTGTGCCGCGCGGCCGAGTGGGTCACGCGCGAGGCCATGCAGATACACGGTGGCATGGGCTACGCCGAGGAGTATCCCGTGAGCCGCTACTTCGTCGACGCGCGGGTGCTCTCGATCTTCGAGGGCGCGGACGAGACCCTCTGTCTCAAGGTCGTCGCGCGCCGGCTCGTGGAGGGTTAGGCCTCGTCGATGGTCAGCGCCGGATGCACCGCGCCCAGCGCCGTGCCCGCCGCGTGACGATCCGGGGTCTCGCCGCGCGCGCGCTGGGCGCGCAGCGCCGCCTGCTCCCAGCGTGACTCCACGCGACCGAAGCGCCACAGGGCGAGCGCGGCGACCCACACGGCGACGAAGATGCCCACGATGATGAATCCCGCGCGGTTGATGTCAAAGCGC
Source organism: Acidimicrobiaceae bacterium (assembly GCA_027451285.1). Classification (GTDB taxonomy): domain Bacteria; phylum Actinomycetota; class Acidimicrobiia; order Acidimicrobiales; family RAAP-2; genus RAAP-2. Next base: position 35,082 of record DAIDJP010000042.1, read on the forward strand.
GCCGCGTAGTTCCACAGTCCGCCGGTGAGGCGCAGCTGGTTCGCGAGGACCTGGGCCAGCTCGAGCGTGCCGATGAAGAAGGCCACGAAGACGCTCAGCCCGGTGATGGCGATGTTGTAGTACACCTTGCGCACCGGCTTGGAGAACGCCCAGCCGTAGGCGAAGTTCATGAAGGAGCCGTCGATCGTATCGAGCAGGCTCATTCCGGCCGCGAAGAGGATGGGCAGCGACAGGATCGCCCACAGGGGCAGCCCCGCGGCGACCGACGTGCCGGCGAGCACCAGGAAGGCGACCTCGGTCGCGGTGTCAAAGCCCAGGCCGAAGAGCACACCGAGTGGGTACATCTTCCAGGGCGCGTCGATGGAGCGCGCCAGGGGCCCGAAGAAGCGCATCATGAACCCGCGCGCGTTGAGGTGCTTCTCGAGCTGGGAGTCGTCGAAGCGCCCCTGGCGCATCTCGACGAAGAGGCGCACGATGCCCACCAGAATGATCAGGTTGAGCGTCGCGATGAGATAGAGAAAGCTGCCCGAGACCACCGTGCCCACCAGCGTGCCGTAGTGGTGCAGGGGCGAGTGGGCGTTGCGCACCTGGCCACCCAGCGCGCGAGCCCCCAGTCCCAGCAGCACGGTCAGGGCGAAGACCACCGAGGAGTGCCCGAGCGAGAAGAAGAAGCCCACCGACAGCGGCCGCTTGCCCTCGGACATGAACTTGCGCGTCGTGTTGTCGATCGCGGCGATGTGGTCGGCGTCGAAGGCGTGGCGCATGCCCAGGGTGTAGGCGAGCACCCCCGTGCCGACGCCGATCATCTTCGGGCCCGACACGCCGACGTGGCGCATCGCGGCGAAGGCCAGCAGTCCGGCGCCGAGTACGTGGAGGAACACGATGAAGCCGAACATCGAGTAGAGCCGCCGGCGCTCGAGCGGGCTGTAGGCGGTGCGAGCGGCGTCGTTCGAGTGGCTCGACGTGGTGACGGTGGCCATGTCGGCCACCTTAGTGGGACTGGTTCCTAATAACGCCGCTAGCCGGCGGAGCGCGCCAGACCAGCCCGTTCGCCCCGGCTGACGAACTTAATCGCCATCTTGCGGCTCGCCTCGTCGATCATCTCGTCGCCGAACATCACCGCGCCGGTGTGGTTCTCCTCGGTCGCCACGCGATAGGCCTCGAGGATGTCCCAGGCCCGGTCGAACTGTTCCTGGGTGGGTGAATAGACCTCGTTGAGAACGAGCGCCTGGTCCGGGGTGAGGGCCCACTTGCCGTCGTATCCCAGGATGTGGGTGCGCTGGGCGAACTCGCGCAGGGCGTCGAGCTCGCGCACCTTGAGAAACGGTCCGTCGATCACCTGGAGCCCGTTGGCGCGCCCGGCCATCAGGATGCGCGAGAAGACGTAGTTGAAGTGATCCCCCGGGTACTCGGGAATCGCCACCCCGCCGGTCAGGACCGGCATCTCGATGGAGGCCGCGAAGTCGGCCGGCCCGAAGATGATCGTCTCCAGGCGCGGCGAGGCCGCGCAGATCTCGTCGACGTTGATCAGGCCCCGGGCCGTCTCGATCTGGGCCTCGATGCCGATGTGTCCCACCGGCAGGCCGGCGTTCTTCTCCACCTGGGTGAGGAGGAGATCCATCGCCACGACCTCGGCCGCCGACTGGACCTTGGGCAACATGATCTCGTCGAGGCGCACACCGGCCTGGCCGACGACGTCGATGACGTCGCCATAGGTCCAGGCCGTGTCCCAGGCGTTCACGCGCACGCACAGCACCCGCTCGCCCCAGTCCTGGGTGCGGATGGCGTTGACCACCTTGGCCCGCGCGGCCACCTTCTCATTGGGCGCCACCGAGTCCTCGAGGTCGAGGAAGGTCATGTCGGCCACCGCGGTCGGGGCCTTGGCGAGGAAGCGGTCCGAGGAGCCGGGCGTGGACAAGCACGAGCGGCGAGGGAGGGTGCGCGAGCGTTCTGACATGGGCGAGAGCCTATTGCGCGCCCGACTCGGCGAACGGCGAACGGTCCGGGCGCGGGCGGCCGTCCGCTCATGCCCACTGTGATCAGGTAATACGAAATTTCTTACGTGCGGGGCCGCGCACGGCGCCCGGCCCAGCCGGTAACGTGGCCTCCGTGACTGACGTCGAGCGCCCCGCGCGCCCAACGACGCGACGGCCACCCAGGGGACCGGCGGGGTCCCGGTGGATCAGCGTGGTGGTGACTCTCGCGATGGCGACGAGCACGCTGAGCGGACTCTCACCTCGAGCCGGCGCCTCGGGCATCTCCAACGAGAAGGCCAAGGCCGCCATCCTCTACCGCCAGATCCAGAGCATCAACAGTCGCGTCGGCGTGCTGGGCCAGAAGTACGACGAGGCCCACGTCAAGCTCGAACACTTCAACAACGAAATCAAGAACACCAAGAACGTCGTGGCCTCGATCCAGGCCAACGTCGCGCGCGGCAACATCCAGCTGCGCCAGGACGCGATCTTCGCCTACGTGACCAACGGTTCGGCCGCGGCCAACAATCCCCTCTTCAGCAACCACGGCGCCGACATCGGCGCCACCAACGTCTACAACCAGCTGGCCGAGGGCAACGTGGCCACCACCCTCGCGAACCTGAAGAACTACAAGATCCAACTCACCAAGGAGCGCTGGATCCTGGCCAACGAGGACCGCCAGGCCGGCGCCGCCGAGCGCGCCGCCGCCCAGGCGTTCCACGAGGCCCAGGCCCTCCAGCGCGCCCTCAACGCGGCGCTGCGCCAGGCGAAAGGCGCGATCGCCAACTACATCGCCCAGCAGCAGGCCGCCGCGGCCGCCAAATCGCGCGGGGCACTCGCGGGAGCACACCCGATTCCGGGCTTTCCCGCCCCGCCGCCGAATCAACGCGCCGCGATCGCCATTCGCACCGCATTGTCGTTCCTCGGTGTGCCCTACGTCTGGGGTGGCGCGTCACGATCCGGCGTGGACTGCTCCGGCCTAGTGATGCTCGCCTACGACGCCGCCGGGATCTTCCTCCCCCACTACTCGGGCGCCCAGTTCGCCGACACCGTGCGCGTCCCCCTGTTCGACCTGCAGCCCGGTGACCTTCTCTTCTACGGCTACAACGGCGACGAGCACGTTGCGATGTACCTCGGTCACGGCGAGATGATCGAGGCCCCCTACACCGGCGCGCGGGTGCACATCACCCCAGTGCGACTCGGCTACGGCTTCGCCGGCGCCGGACGCCCGCGGGCCTAGTGTCGCCCGTCCCCACCTCGTTCCACCTCGGTCCACTGGTCTTTCACCTCTACGGCTTCGGCCTGGCGATCGCCGCCTACGTCGCCTACTCCTACGCGAGACGTCGCCTCGCGCGCGCCGACCTCAACGTCGAGCCCTTCGCCCGCTTCGCGGGGTGGCTGATCGTGAGCGGACTGATCGGCGCCCGGGCCGCGCACGTGGCGACCAACTGGGGCGACTACCGCCACCACCTGCTCGACGCGCTGCAGATCTGGCAGGGCGGCCTCGCGAGCTTCGGCGGCATCGCGTTCGCCTTGCCGTTGGGACTCGTGCTCGCGCGCCGCTACTGGCCCGACACGCCACTCGCTCGCTTCGCCGACATCCTGGTGCCCGCCCTCGTCGCCGGCTGGGCCATCGGACGAGTCCTCGGACCGCAGTTCATGTACCAGGGCGGTGGGCATCTCACCCACCAGTGGTTCGGACTGCACTACGCGGGACAGGTCGGCAAGCGCGTGCCGGTGCCGCTGATCCAGGGAGCCGAGGACGGCCTGCTGTGGCTCATCCTGCTCGCAGCCGAACGCCGCGGATTCGGCCGTCGACGCGGATTCGTGACCGGCCTCGCGATGACCGTCTGGGGGCTAGTGCGCGCTTTGGACGAGCGACTCCTGCTCGGTCAGCACTCGCACAGCGGCTCGATCGGCGTGCAGCTCGCCGCTCTGTGCCTTGCTCTGGCCGGGGTCGTGCTCGTCGTGCGCAGCCTCGTCGGCGGTGTCACGAGCCCCCCGCCAGACGCTGCAACCTAGCCACTGAAGGCCCAGCGGCGAGCGGCGAGCGAGACCTCTTCGACGGTGGCGACGACGGTGGGTACCGAACGCCGAGCCGACCACACCCTGGAAGGGTACGGCGACGGTCCCCATAACGACGATGACGACGCCACGACGGGGTGGGATCGCGACGGCGACGTCGTCGACGACCCGCGCCGACTACGTCGGGGGCAGAACCTCGCTCGCGCGGCCCGAGGCGAACCCGTACTCCCACACGCTGACCGGCGGTGGCGTGAAGCCGTGGGCGCTCAGGGTGGTGCAGATCTGGCTGCGGTGGTCGTTGCCGTGGTGCAGCGCCTGGGCCAGACGGATCCCCACGGTGGCGTCACGCTGGTAGCCGTCGTCGGGGTCGACCTCGTGGATCACCTCGTCGCCGTCGAGTTCCCCGTCGAGCAGCGCGGACCACGCCTGGGCCTGGGCGACGGCGAGCTCGCGAAGCTCGCGCAGCGTCTCCGTGGGGTGCTGGCGGGCCAGCCAGCCGCCGAAGAAGTCGTCGAGGTAGTACGAGTCGGACTCGACGAGATGGCGCAGCGTGGCCTCGATCGAACCGTAGGTGCCGAGCACGTTCACCTCGAGGATCTCAGGAGGCAGCGCCGCGCAGGCGTCAATCACGTTGAGGGTGGCCCAGGCGTGGTGTTCGAAGGCGTCGCGCACAAGAGAGCTCATGACCTCACCATAGTGAACAGCGCAGTCCTCTCCCTTTGGACGCTACGGGCTGGACGAACGGCTCACGGACTGGGCGCGGCGGGCTACGAACGCGGCGATGCTCTTGAAGAGGTCGCTGTCCGGCACGAAGCTCTGCGCGCGCAACGCCTCGGTGTCTCGCTCGACTCGACCCGCCACCACGTCGAGGATCTGGCGATTCCCCGATGAGGCGACTTCCGACCACGAGGCGATCTGCGTGGCCAGTTCGATGGCCCGGTCGCGCAACTGCTCACGGCCCACGATCTCGCTGACGAGGCCAATGCCGACGGCGGACTCGGCCGAGAGGGATCGTCCGGCGAGAAAGAGCGCCCGCGCCGCGCTCTCGCCGACGGCGTCGACCACGAGTCGTATTCCGGTCTCGGAGTAGACGAGCCCGAGCTTCGCCGCGGGAATCGCGAACGTCGTCTCGGGAGACGCGATGCGCACGTCGGCCGACAGGGCGAGCTCCAGTCCCCCACCGATCACGTTCCCCTGCAGGGCGGCCACGATGGGTATCGCGACACGACGCAACGACGCGAAATTGCTCTCGTGAGCGATCAGGCCTTCGGCGTCACCCTGGGAGGCCTCGATCAGGTCGTAGCCCGCGCAGAAGTCGGGCGGAGCGGCACTGACGACGATGGCCCGCGTCCCCTCGGGCGGACTGGCCACCAGCTCTTCGATGCGATCGATCGTCGAACGACCGAGGACGTTGCGTCGCTCTCCGGCGTCCAGGCGGATCTCGAAGACGTTGTTCGGATGGCGGTGGGTAGTCACGGGCGTCGCCGGGGGCACCGCGACGCGATGTCGGCGGCGGTCGCGCACCCACTTGGTCGACCGCTGCCAGCGCCGGCTGGCGCGAGCCTGCCACAGCGACATCGTGTGACCCAACTTGGTGATCGGAGCCATCAGGTCCTCCCTCGCCCGCCGAGACCGTCTCGCGTGGGCGCCCAGCAACGATTGTCACGCGGAGCCACTCAGGTGCCTCCGAGCATCTCGCCACGGACCTCGCGGGTGTGCTCGCCGAGCGTCGGCGGGGGCCGTCGCAGCCCCACCTCGCTGCGGCCGAAGCGCAGCGGACTCCCGGACAGTTCGATCGGACCCAGGCTCGAGTGATTCGCGCGCCACACGAGGTTCTGCTGACGCACCTGTTCAGTGGCGTACACCTCGTCGAACGTCTTGACCTGGCCGGCGGGCACGCCGACCTGATCGAACTCGCTGAGCCACTCCTCGACGGTCTTGGCCGCGAGCGCGGGCGCCATCACGGCGTTGAGCGCGTCGGCGTTTCGCATTCGCAGCGCGTTGGTCGCGAAGTGCTCGTCGTCGACGTCCAACCCGATCAGGGGGGCGAACCGCCGCCAGATGGCGTCGTTGCCGACCGCGATCACGACGGGTGCGTCGCTCGCGAAGAAGACGCCGTAGGGAAAGACCGTCGGGTGCTGGTTGCCCGACGGCGGGGGGACTTCGCCCGCGACGAGGTAGCGCGTCCCCTGGAAGGTGTGCAAGCCGATCTGACCGGCGAGCAGCGAGGTTGACACGCGCTGTCCCCGGCCGCTCGTCGCGCGTTCGACGAGACCGGCCAGAACACCGATGACGCCGAAGAGTCCCGCTGCGATGTCGGCGATCGGCACCCCCACCTTCACCATCGGCCCTCCCGGCGGGCCGGTGATCGACATCAGGCCGCCCTCGGCCTGGAGGATGTGGTCGTAGCCCACTCGGCGACTCTCGGGACCGTCGTCGCCAAATCCACTGATCGAGAGTCGCACGACGCCGGGATTCAGGCGCTCCAGCGCCTCGTCGCCGAGGCCGAGGCGCTCCATGACCCCGGGGCGAAAGTTCTCCACGACGACGTCCGCCCAGCGCACGAGGGCCTCGACGAAGTCACGCTGGCTCTCGTCCTTCAGATCGAGTTCGACGCTTCGCTTGTTGCGATTCGCCGACAGGAAATACGTGCTCTCGCGCCCCTCGGGCGTGTCGATGAACGGAGGGCCCCACATGCGCGTGTCGTCGCCCTTGCCGGGCTGTTCGATCTTGATCACCTCCGCGCCCAGGTCGCCCAGAATCATGGTTGCGTAGGGACCGGCGAGGACCCGCGACAGGTCCAGGACGTGCACGCCCGTCAGCGGCCCACGACCGTCATCCGGCGATCCATCCTGCGCGTCACTCACTAAGTGGTCCTCTCTCACCGCTCTGTGAACCGGGATCGGACCCCACGAAGGGGTCCGATCCCAGCACACCTACTTCAGGCCGTCGGCCTTCAACACCGCCAGGCACGACTTCGTCGTCGTGCAGTTGGTCACGTCGCCGAGCACCTTCGCCGACAACGGCGTGCCCTGCACCTCGTTACCGGTCGTGGCGTTCGCCACGAACGGGGCGTACGGACCGAAGGTGTTGTGGTACTTGTTGTAGTCAATCGACCCACTCGCACCTTCGTAGTTGATCTTCTTGTGAGCCTTCAGCAGGCTCAGGCACGAGCCGTACGTGTAGCACTTGACTCCGGGCGGATTGGTCACCTTGAGCATCGCCTTGGAGACCGCCGTGCCGTTGAACGTCTTGGCGTACGTGTCAGCGAGCGCCAGGGAGATCACCGCGTCGTAGGCGTAGTTCGCCCCCGAGAGCGGTCCGGCCGCCTTCTGGCTCGGGAAGAGCTTGGCGAAGCCCGCCATGAACGCGTTGTCCGCCTTGCCCGAGACCGAGGTGCCCATGATCGAGGTCAACCGGGCGTGCGCGTTCGCCGTGCCGAAGGCCTTGATGTAGTCGCTGCTCGTCGTGATGTCCGTCCCGATCCAGGGGATCTTCGAACCCAGTTGGTTGAACTCGGTCGCGAGCACCCCGACGGTCTGGGCGTCGGTCTGGCTGAAGATGACGTTGGGCTTGTCCGCGATCACCTGGGCCACCGTGTTCGTGTAGGACGACTGGTCAGCCTGAATGTTGTAGACGTGGATGACCTTGCCACCGAGCTTGATCCAGGTCGTCTTCACCGGTGCCACGATCGTCTGGGCTGCCGCGTCCGAGTAGAACAACAGGTCGGCGGTCTTGTAGCCCTTGATGTGCGCGTAGGTCGCCATCGCCACGCCCAGCTGGCTGTCCGACGGACTGTCGCGGAAGAGGTAGGGGTCGGTCTGGTGGTCTCGACCCACGTCACCGCCCTGGAACTCATCAATGATCTTGTTCGCCCGAAGCACCGGCTCGACCGCGTTGATCTCCTGGGTGGTCGGGCCGATGATGCCCGCGATACCGCCGCCCGAGATCAGCTTCAGCAGAGCCGTCTTGCCCTCGACCGGGTCACAGCCCGTGTCGCCCTGGGGAATGAGGAGCTTCTTGCCCAAGACTCCCCCGGCGGCATTGACCTGTGCCTGGGCGATCTGCGCGCCCTGGTAGATGCCCTCACCGAGACTCGCGAGCGGACCCGTGAAGCACGACAGGACCCCGTAGGAGATGGTCCCCGACGTGGCCCCCGCCGTGGCGCCGAGTCCGAGGACGGCACTCGCCCCCAGTGCGGTTGTCGCCGCCAGCGCCCCGGTCACTGCCCGAACGGACATCGACTTTCTCGTAAGTTTCACTGCTTCCCCCCCTTGTTTGGTACTTCTCTCTGATGAGACCCATTCCCTAAGACATACGTCCGACGTAGAGATCGATGACTTCGTCGTCGTGCAGCAATTGCGTCGCCGGCCCGTCGAGACGGTTCTTGCCCAGAACGAGGACGTAGCCCCAGTGCGCGTGGCGCAGCGAGCGCCGCGTGTTCTGCTCGACCACGCACACGCCCACACCGGTCGAGGCGACCTTTTCGATCTGCTCCCACAGCGCCGTCTGAAAGATGGGCGACAGACCCGCGCTGGGCTCGTCGAGGAGCATGACCTCGGGATCGAGCATCAGGCCGCGCGCCATCGCGAGCATGCTGCGCTGGCCGCCGCTCAACGCCCCGGCGCGCCGACGCAGCGACGCCTGCAGGTCGGGGAACAGGGCGCACAACTCGTCGATTCGCTCGCTCACCCCGTGCTTCCTGGTGTAGCCGCCCATCTCGAGGTTCTCGCGCACGGTCAGATCGGGGAACGTGTTGGCCACCTGAGGCACGTAGGCCAGCTTGTGGCGAACCATCTTCTCCGGCGCGAAGTTCGTGCAGTCCTTACCCGCGACGAGCACCCGTCCCGAGGAGGTCTTGATCACCCCGCTGATGGCCTTGAGCAACGTCGACTTGCCGGCGCCGTTGGGTCCCACGATCGCGGTGATCTTGCCCGGGTAGACGTCGATGGTGACGTTCTCGATGATCGGGGCGCCTCCGTAGCCGGCGGTCACGGACTCCACTCGCAAGACGGCGTTCGAGGTCTCAGATGTCGTCATTCGTCGTCGTTCCCCAGGTAGGCGTCCACGACGCGCTTGTTGTCTCGCAGGTCCGCGAAGGGGCCCTGGGCGATGACCGTCCCCAGGTCCATCACCACGACCTCGTCGCAGGTCTTCTCGATGAAGGGCAGGTTGTGCTCGACCACGACCACGGTGCTGCCCGCGCGCTTGAGTTCGCGGATCGCCTCGCCGATCCGCTCGCCCAGCACCGGGTTGACGCCGCCCATCGGCTCATCGAGGATCGTGAGGCGCGGCTTGGCCGCGGCGATGCGCGCGAACTCGAGGAGGCGCTTCTGGCCCCCGCTGAGTCCCACCGCGCGGGCGTTTCGCACCGCGTCCAGGCGGTAGTGCGTCATCAGCTCGCGAAGCTCGGCGGTCTCTTCCTGCTCAATCCGGCGATAGTGGCGGGCCTGAACGAGCGAGCGCCACAGCGAATCCCGGTCGAGATCGCACTTGCCGACTCGCACGTTGTCGATGACCGACAGATCGCGCCATTCACGCGGCGTCTGGAAGGTGCGGATCATCCCGAGGCGCGAGATCTGGTCCGGGCGTCGACCCACGACGTCGCGACCGGCGAAGCGGATGCGCCCGCTGTCGGGCCGTTCGAAGCCCGACACCAGGTCGATCACGCTGCTCTTGCCCGCCCCGTTGGGTCCGATGAGTCCCACGACGGTCCCCTCGCGCACGCTCATCGTGCAGCCGTTCACCGCCACCACTCCACCGAAGGACTTGGTGACGTCCTCGATCTCGAGCAGGGCGCTCACGACTCGCCACCCGCCGGCACGATCGTCGGCGCGTCAACCGACGTCGTCGCCTCCACGGCCGTCGTCTCGTCAACGACGGAGTTGCGCGCCGAGCGGCTCAGGAGCCGACGCCATCGACGTTTCTCCTCGGCGCCGTCGGTGCCCAGTCGCTCGGGGATGAGTCCGCTCGGTCGGAACTTGAGCATCAGGATGATCAACAATCCGATGAGGATCTGGCGCAGCGCGGGCCCCAGCTCGGGACGAGCCGCCGGCGAGGGAATGTAGCGCGTCAACTCCACGAAGCCCACGTAGACGATGAACGATCCCAAGATGACGCCGCGGGGATTGCCTCGCCCGCCCACGAGGATCGCCGCGTAGAGGACGAAGATCTCGGTGGGCCGCCAGTCGAGGGGGTTGAACGCCCCGATGTAGGCGGCGAACAGCGAACCCGAGAACCCGGCCAGGCCCGCGCCGAAGAGGTACGTGCGGTACTTCGCCCAGAAGACGTTGCGGCCGTAGACCTTGGCGGCGGCCTCGTCGTCGCGCACGGCGCGCACCGAGCGGCCGAAGGGACTGCGCGAGAGCCTCGCCACCACCAGGTAGACCACGAAGAGCACGGCGAGGCACGCTCCGAAGAAGAGGTAGTGGTACGTGTTGTACGACATGCCCGATCCAAGGGGGTCGAACAGACCGTAGACGCCGTTGTAGCCGTTAAAGAGCGGCGTGAAGTTCTCGACCCAGTAGTAGATCGCCCAGACCGCCCCGAGGGTGGTGATGGAGAAATAGATCTCGCGCAGACTGCGCAGGGCAACAGCACCGATGATCGCGGCGAACGCGACCACCGTCACGACCGCCAGGATCACGGCGAGCGGATAGGGCCAGTGAACGCCAAAGACGTAGGTCACCGGCGCCTGGGGCTTGCCGATGGTCAGAACGATCGTCATGTAGACGCCGAGTGCGAAGTAGGCGTAGGCCGACAGGTCGAAGTCACCCGCCCACCCCCAGATCATGTCGATGCCGAGGGCGAGAATGGCGAAGATCGCCGCCTCGGTGAGTATCGCGGTCCAGTACTGGAGCATTAGGTTCGCACCGCCTGCGCTCGGCCCCGCACGAAGATGCCGTTGGGTTTGATGAGAAGCATGAGAACCAGGAATCCGAAGGCGATCACCAGCTGGTAGGCCGACGACATGTACGTACCGGCCACCGCGATCACCAACCCGAGCACCACCGCTCCACCCAACGTGGCGTAGGGCCGACCGAGGCCGCCGCCCACCGCCGCCGTGATCGAGAGCAGGAGAAAGCCGTTGCCCAGCGTGGGATTGATGGTCCCGACGGTCTCACCGTAGAGGAATCCCGCAAATCCCGAGATCGCCCCCGCTACCGCCCAGGTCTGCATCACGACCCGGCGCGCCGGGATGCCGCTGACCTGAGCGAGCTCGCGATTCTGCGACACCGCTCGCAGGGCCTTACCGATCTTGGTTCGCTGCAAGAACACGTAGATGAGACCAGCGACGAGGACCGCCGAGACGATGATCTTGATCGTGAGAACGGTCCACAGGAACGGGCCCACGTGCAGCAGGTTGCCCTGGTCGAACGCGTACGACACGCTCGCTCCGCCGAAGCCGATCAGCAGGAGGTTCTGGAGAATCAGCGAGGCCCCCAGCGTGGCGATCAGAGTCGACAACGCCTTCTGACTGCGAAAGCGCTCGATGAGAAGGAGGTTCATCGCCATTCCGGTCAGCGCCCCGAAGATCGTCGCGACGAGAGCACAGACGTAGAGGTTCAAGTGGAAATTGATCTCGGCGACGTAGGCGGAATACGCCCCAATCGTCAGGGCCTCGCCGTGAGCCAGGTTGACCACGCGGCTCACCGCGTACTCGAGTGTGAAGGCAACCGCCGACAGCGCCAGGATCGCCGCCACGGCGATGCCCATCCCGATGCTGATCCAGAAAATGCTCATGCCCCCCCGAACACTTCAACAAATTCGACCAATTTGGACACACATCGTCGCCATTGACGTCGGTGAATCTAACAGCCTGCTAGGGCAAATGAGACGTCATCGCCAAAATATCTCGATCAATCTGTCGCGCTGGTCGTTCAAACGCGACACAATCCAACCAATCCAACCAGTTACCGGCGGGTAGACGCCTACGCCAACGGCTTGAAGCGCGCGGTGAAGTGCCGCAGCGCCGCCGGCTCGTAGGTCATGGCGTATCCCGGCAACGACGCGGCGTCCTTGGCCACGGCGATGACGACCTCGATCACGTAGTCGATGTGGCTCTGGGTGTAGGTGCGACGCGGGATGGCGAGGCGCACGAGTTCCATCGCCGCGGGCGACTCCGTGCCGTCGGGGTGGCGTCCGAACATCACCGAGCCGATCTCAACGCTGCGAATGCCCCCCGCGAGGTACAGCGCGACGGCGAGCGACTGGCCGGGGTAGGTAAGGGGGTCGAGGTGCGGCAGCAGCGCCTTGGCGTCGATGTAGACGGCGTGGCCACCGATGGGGCGTACAACGGGCACGCCGGCCTCGGTGAGGGCTTCGCCGAGATATGCGGTCGAGCGAATCCGATAGCGCAGGTAGTCCGGGTGCACCGCCTCAGAGAGTCCCTGGGCGAGCGCCTCGAGGTCGCGTCCGGCGAGTCCTCCGTAGGTGGGAAAACCCTCGGTGAGAATCAGCAGATTGCGCGCGGCCTCGGCCAGGGTGTCGTCGTTCATCGCGAGCCATCCGCCGATGTTGCCGAAGGGGTCCTTCTTCGCCGACATCGTCATTCCGTCCGCGAGGTTCGCGATCTCTCGCACGATGTCAGGGATCTCCCGGTTCCCCTGGCCCTCTTCGCGCTCGTGGATAAACCAGGCGTTCTCGGCGAAACGGCACGCGTCAAGGAAGAAGGGCACGCCGTAACGCCGACAGATCTCCGAGACACCGCGCAGGTTCGCGAGCGACACCGGCTGACCACCGCCGGAGTTGTTCGTGATCGTCATCATCACCACGGGCACGTCGTCACGCCGCTCTCTGAGCAGGGCCTCGAGCGCGTCGAGGTCCATGTTGCCCTTGAAGGGGTGCAGGGCCGCCGCGTCATGGCCCTCGGCGATCACCAGGTCGCGCGCCTCGGCACCGCTGGCCTCGACGTTGGCGCGCGTGGTGTCGAAGTGGGTGTTGTTGGGAACGATCTTGCCTTCGCCCCCGAGCACGCTGAAGAGGATCTTCTCGGCCGCGCGTCCTTGGTGGGTCGGGATGACGTGGCGAAACGGGAAGAGCTCCTTCACTGCGGCCTCGAAGCGGAACCACGAAGGGGAACCCGCGTAGCTCTCGTCGCCGTGCTGGATCGCGGCCCACTGGTCACGCGACATCGCTCCGGTGCCCGAGTCGGTCAAGAGGTCAATCAGCACGTCCTCGGCGTGCAGGTTGAAGAGGTTGTAGCCCGCCTCTTCAATGGCCTCGGCGCGCTGAGCGGCACTCGTCATGCGCAGCGGCTCGACCGAGTGAATCCGAAAGGGCTCGATGATCGTGGAAAAGGTGTGGTCCATCTCCCGATGGTAGGTCGCGGCGAGAAACCTTAGAAGAGGCCGTTCCACTCTTCGTTCGTCAACTCTCCCAGTGTGACCAGCGGATTCGACCACTCAACCGCCACGCGCTCGTCGCTGATGTAGGACACGTGGTCGAGGCGAAGCCGCCGCCACGGAGCGAAGACGTGGCGGTTCGCGAACTGGTTCGAGTAGATCCCGCGCACGAGGGCACCCTGGTCCGAGGCCGCGACGACGAGTGCGGGGCGCTCCTTGGCCGAGGTCTCCTCGGCGGCCGGGTCGATCGCGTCGAAGGGCACATCGGCGAGCACCACCGATCCCACCAGCGGGTGGGTCGCGTCAAAGAGGGCGAGTTCGCGCGGAGTGAGACGCGCGGCGCGGCGTTCGACCTCAACGACCGCGACCGGCGGCGGCGTCGGACGCACCTCGTCGCGCGCGACCTTCGCGGCCTTGGCGTGACGCGGCGGGGGCGTCACGGCCTTCTTGCGGCGTTGGGCTTCACGTCGAAGGCGTCGCGCCTCCTTGAGTGCCGGATCCACCTCGCGCGCCGGCGCCGCCAAGGTAGCGGTCGCGACCTCGGGAAGTTCGGGAAGCCGCCACGCGTCACGCTCCTCGAGCAGCCGACGGCAGTGTGGTGCGGCGGCGAAGCCCTCGCCGACGGCAAAGCACAGCACCGCGATCACGTCGTCGTCGCTCATGCCTGCGCCCTGGAGCTCATCAAGCACGCCGGCCAGCTCCTCGTAGGTTGGCGACTCTGCGTGCTCGCCCAGAGCCTCGACCACCCTGTCCAGCGGTCCGAGCGCGACGAGTTCGAGCAAGGCCCGAACCGCGGGCAGCGGCGCAGCGGCGGCGAACGCCGCCACGTCACGACGCTGCTGGAGGGAACGAAGGGGCACGCCCACTACCGCGGTCACCCGCACACTGGGGCGAAGGTCGAGCTCGTCGACGATTCCCAAGAGCTGGGAAGCGTCGATCTTGAGCAAGCCGCGCCTAACGATTTCGGTGGTACTTGCGGTCATTTCTCGCTGCTTAGACAAGCACTTGCGCCCGCCACATGCCAGATCGCGGTGGCGCCATCTCGGACCAGCGTGCTTTGACCTCGCTGTTCACCCAGCCTGCAAAGCCTGTATTCGTACGAAGTGCGCTCCACGAAGTTCACCCGAACAAGGGTAGTTGGTTTGACTTGAACAAATGGAGGGAGCGGTGCGCAATCCACAGTGCGGCCCGAGCCCAAAGCTTGACGTGACACGAGCAAGACCGCGCACGACTAGCAACAGCGCACTAGTGACCCTCCCAGTGACTCACCAGAAGCCCGCTCCGCGATCGGCCCAGCGTCAGTCATCCGCGACATCGGATCCCTCGTCGCCTCGAGACGAGGGATCTCAATCAGAAAGCTGTAACTCACTTATCTCAACCGACACAGTAGACATTCGTCAACCGATTCATCCGCAATGAATTCACTATCGAGCCGGGTGAATTTCAACGCGTACGTTCTGAATCAATTGACTAAGAGCAGTTGACCAATTCGTGACGGTGTTGTGACGAGAGACATTTGAAGATATTTACACCACGCCATAATCGCATTATTGATCACCTGTTGAGTGTCTATTTACCTGAAAAATAACTTCTTGTTTTCGCCACTCTTACTCAATACAGTCGCGTCAAGCCCAGCAACATTTGAGCGTAAAGGTGAACACTGACTAATGCGTGCTCGGCGATTCACACACCATTGAACAGCAATCATGAGAGAAAAGAGAAGACACATGCTTCGTATCAATACCTTGACGACACGCGGACGACGGCTGCTCGCCGTCACCGTTACGCTCGTCACCATCATCGCCGGCACGGGAATCGCCGCCGCCGACGGGATTGTGACGCTGCCGTTCTCCGCAAATGGAACGACCATTAACGGCTGTTACTCACCTGGCGGTCAACTAAAAGTGCTGACACCCGATCAGTCGAAGTGTCCAAATGGAATGACGCCAATCAGTTGGAACACCACAGGCCCGCAAGGCGCCACCGGGCCGGCGGGACCGCAGGGTCCACAAGGACCCACTGGGCCGGCGGGACCCCAAGGGCCACAAGGAGCCACCGGACCGGTTGGACCCCAGGGTCCACAGGGAGCCACCGGGCCGGCGGGCACCAACGTCGCCGCTGGTCAGACCTGCCCATCGGGACAATTTGTGACCGGCTTCAGTTCTGCCGGTGACATCGTCTGCGCGGCACCGACGACGACAACTACCGCCGCGGCGTGTCCCGCCAACAGCCAGCTGACATTCCAGGTGACAGGTTCACCCGCCGGTGCACTGGCCGGGCTTCAGTACTGGCCGGGTGGCACCTTAACCCAAGCCGTCCAGGGTTACCCAAACTGCACGGTCACCGTGGCTCTCCCCAACGGCGTCATCAACGACGCTCCGGGAGTCAACGGCTGGAGTGTCGTGTCATGGACGGGCTTCACGTCAGCTACCGGTGTTGTGCAAATGCCGTCGTGTGGAAGTGGATCCGCCTTTGGCACGCCGAGCTACCCGAGCATCAATGGCACCTATCCGACGTGTTCGGATGCGTTGGACGTGAACACCTCGACTGATACGTTCACCGTCACGGCGTCATGAAGTAGCCAGAGAACAACCACCTGAATTCCCCTGGCCGGACCGTGCTCACCACCCGGTTCGGCCAGGGGCCGGGCCATCGGCACCGTGAAAGCGAGAGTGACGGTTCTCCGCCAGGCCGATGTTACGGCCCAACTTCACCAACGAATCGCGCTCGAATTCGTCTGATGTTGTCGTAGGTTCAAAAGATGGAGATGGCGATTGAAGATGATGTTGACGGCCGTAAAGCCAACGCCACGATTCCGGTATTCGCTCATCACGAAGTGCGCGGCCACTCAAATCGAACATCATTTGAACTGAAGTGATCGTGAGCGTATGTTGAAGTCAGGCAAGGGCAACTAAGGGGGCTAGAGATGAAGCAATCAATACGATTATTGCTCAGCGCGGTAATGACGGGGTCGTTAGTCGTAGGTCTCGCCGGAGTCGCATTTGCCGGTACCACGCCAAGCCCCCCGGGCACAAGTAGGGCTCCCGTGAACAGCACCGCAACTGCACCGTTCAATGGTCCGGACTGGGCATGGGTCTCTCAATATGGTTCATCCGGTAGCGGCTTCGCGATCTATCAGGATTACTGGGCCTACGACGTCGGCACGTACACCTTTTCCCAGGGCGTCTACACCGAACGCGGTACCTTTACCGCCTACGAGGACCCAGTCACGGGCGCGCTATTGGCGAAGCCCGTACACGGAAAGTTCGCGGGTACCATCACCTACGGCGTGACAGGCTGCGGGACGACCTGCATGGCTAGCGGCACCATCACCTATACGGTTCCCGGAACGGATTGGGTGTTCGTCGAAACGATGATGCCCCTTGGCGTCTATTCGCAGAGTGAAAACGAGCCTCTCGTGTAGTTCCACTGAAGCGCTTACTACCCGACCACGGCGATGTTCGTCGTGGTCGGGTAGTCATTCGCACGCGGAGGCTGGCCGGGTAATCCGCCTGAGCGAAGCAGTTACGGATCAATCACCGTGGATCTGCGTAGGTGAATCTTGACTCGTGAGCGCTACGTACCAACTAGCGCAGCGCAGTCAACTCGCCGTCGTGAACCGTTCACAGCTGCTCGGAGCAGTGGCTGCGACGACGGTCCTTCATCGTCCGGGGACCGTCCGACTGAACTGCACCGGACGTCCGGATTCGTCCCGACCCGCGAAGCCGCGCACCTCTCTGAGATCTGGTCGTTTCTCTCGTGACGTCGTCACTCATCCCTACAAACACAAGTAGGGATGTTGAGGGACGGAATCCGAAGATTCGTCAGACGTCATCCAGGGCCGTGGGAGAGCAGTTCTACTTGAGTAGGTGCTTGGCCACTACGACGCGCTGGATCTGGTTGGTGCCCTCGTAGATCTGGGTGATTTTCGCGTCGCGCATGAAGCGTTCGACCGGGAAGTCCTTGGTGAACCCGTAGCCGCCGAGCAGCTGGACCGCGTCGGTGGCCACGCTCATCGCCGTGTCCGACGCGAAGGACTTGGCCGCC
>DAIDJP010000043.1 GCA_027451285.1 Acidimicrobiaceae bacterium
CCCTCGTAGATCTGGGTGATTTTCGCGTCGCGCATGAAGCGTTCGACCGGGAAGTCCTTGGTGAACCCGTAGCCGCCGAGCAGCTGGACCGCGTCGGTGGCCACGCTCATCGCCGTGTCCGACGCGAAGGACTTGGCCGCCGCCCCGAGGTACGAGAGGTTCTTGTCGGGGTCGCCGGCGTCGATCGTCGCGCAGGCGCGATAGACGAGGGCGCGCGCGGCCTCGGTGCGCATGGCCATGTCGGCCAGCATGAAGCGCAGACCCTGAAGCTCGCTAATCGGACCGCCGAAGGCCTTGCGGCCCTTCATGTACTGCGCGGCGTAGTCGATCGAGCCTTGGGCGATGCCCACGGCCTGGGCCCCGATCGTCGGGCGCGAGCGGTCCAGCGTGTGCATCGCGATCAGGAAGCCCTGGCCCTCCTCGCCGATGCGGTGCGAGAGGGGCACGCGCACGTTGTCAAAGACGACTTCCCCGGTGGGCGAGCCGCGCAGACCCAGCTTGTCCTCGTGCTTGGGAAAGCTGATGCCGGGCCAGTCCTTTTCCACGAGGAAGCACGTGATGCCGTGGCTCTTCGCGGTCGGGTCCGTGGCGGCGAAGACCGTGTAGGTCTGCGACACCCCGGAGTTGGTGATCCAGTACTTCGAGCCGTTGATCACGTACTCGTCGCCGTCGCGCACGGCGCGCGTGCGCATCGCGGCCACGTCGCTGCCGGCGTCGGCCTCGGAGAGGCAGTAGCTGGCCTGGATCTCGCCGGTGGCGATGCGCGGCAGGTAGCGCTGCTTGATCTCCTCGGAGGCGAAGTTCATGATCGGCAGCATGCCCAGCTTGGAGATCAGCATCGTCACCGAGGTCGACGCGCAGGCTCGCGCGAGCTCCTCGGCCATGATCGCCTGGGTGATCATGTCCGCGCCCGCACCGCCGTACTGCGCGGGAACCGCCAGCGACGGCAGCTCCAGCTCGACGCAGGCGTCAAAGCTCTCCTGGGGAAAGACCTGCTCACGGTCGTAGCGCGCGGCGTGGGGCGCGATGCGGGCGTCCACGAACTCGCGCATGACCTTCTGGAAGGCTCGTTGCTCGTCGGTGAGAAAGAAGCTCATGGATACCTCGGTGTTAGTAGCGAGACACGGCGTCGCGCGGGCGCAGGTCGGCCTCGCTGACGGCGTCGACGAAGTGGCGCTGGGCGACGTAGCTGTGCGCGAGCCCGGCGAAGGGCGCGCTGGCCGCGCGGGCGACCGGACTGGTCAGGCCGAAGTGCTCGAGCACCAGTCGGACGTCGTCACGCGTCGGCGCGCGCCCCACCAGGCCGGCTCGCTTGGCCGCGACCAGGGCGACCCCGATGACCACGTCGTGGCGGTCGTGCTCGTGCTCGAACTCGAGGGACTTCAGTTCGCGCGCGGCGATCCCTAGGGCGTAACCGGCGTCGGGTGCCGGCGTGCCGTAGTTGGCGCCGGCCTTCGCGCGCGGGTCGCGCACCAGGCCGGCCTTGAGCGGTCGGGAGAATTGAGGTGTCTGCAAGGCCATCGAGGGCCGCACCTCACCAGCGGCCGGAACCGGGACGAACGTGGGTTGTGTCACCCTTCGACACTACCGCCGCGTGGAACTACACCCGGGCGAGCCACTCCTCGTACTCGGTGCGCTCACCGCGCACCGCCTGGAAGTAGATCGACTGGAGCGCCTTGGTGATGGGACCGGGCGTGCCCGTTCCCACGACGCGGTCGTCCACCGAGGAGATCGGCACGACCTCGGCCGCGGTGCCGGTGAGGAAGGCCTCGTCGGCGAGGTAGAGGTCGGTGCGGATCATGGCCTCGAAGCGCACCTCGTAGCCCAGGTCGTTCGCGATCTTGACGATCGTCTGCTGGGTGATCCCCGGCAGGGCGCCAGCCTCCGAGGGCGGGGGCGAGATGATGACCCCGTCGCGCACGACGAACAGGTTCTCGCCGGTGCACTCCGAGACGCGTCCGTCGGGTCCGAGCAGGATCGCCTCGTCGTAGCCCGCCTTCATCGCCTCGACCTTGGCCAGGGCCGAGTTGAGATACATGCCCGTGCCCTTGGCGGCGGTGGGCATCGCGTTGACCCCGTGGCGCTGCCACGACGAGATCTTCATGCGCACGCCCTTTTCGAGGCCCTCGTCGCCGAGGTAGGCGCCCCACGGCCAGGCCGCGATGGCGACGTTGACCGGTGCCGGCAGCGGGTTCACACCCATCTCCCCGTAGCCGAGGTAGACGAGGGGCCGCAGGTAGCAGCCGTTGTCGAGCTCGTTGACGCGCACGATCTCCAGGGCCGCGTCGCAGAGCTGGTCGACGCTAAAGGGCACGTCCATCATCAGGATCTTGCAGCTGCGGATCAGACGCTCCATGTGCTCGCGCAGGCGAAAGATCGCCACGCCGCGCGGCGTCTTGTAGGCCCGAATGCCCTCGAAGGCCCCCGTGCCGTAGTGGAGCCCGTGGCTGAGCACGTGCACCGTCGCCTGGTCCCAGTCGACCAGGGTGCCGTCCATCCAGATCTTCTTGGTGGGGGTGATGGGCATCTACAACCTCTCAATCAGCTGCGCGGTGATCCCGGCGGTGCCGAGCGTCGCGACGTCTCCGTCAAAGTCTGCCACCGCGCGAGAGAGCCGCCGTGCGGCCGCTTCCTCACCGAGGTGCTCGAGCATCAGCGCGGCGCTCGAGACCGCCGCGAGCGGGTTGGCCCGACCCGTGCCCACGATGTCGTGGGCCGCGCCGTGCACCGGCTCGAACATGGACGCCCCGGTCCTCGCCGGGTTCAGATTGGCGCTGGCCGCGTAGCCGATGCCCCCCGTGACCGCGCCGGCCAGGTCCGAGAGGATGTCGCCGAAGAGGTTGTCGGTGACGATCACCCCGTAGCGACCGGGGTTCTCCACTAGGTAGATGCAGGCGGCGTCGACGTGGTTGTAGTCCACGGCGACCGCGGGATACTCCCGGGCGACCTCGGTCACGACCCGGCTCCACAGGTCGCCGGCGAAGGTCAGCACGTTGGTCTTGTGCACGAGGGTGAGGCGCGGGTTAGAAAGCGCGCTCGCGCGCTCGAAGGCGTAGCGCACGCAGCGCTCGACGCCAAAGCGCGTGTTGACCGAGCCCTGGGTCGCGATCTCGTGGGCGGTGGCGCGCCGCAGCGTGCCGCCCTCTCCCGCGTAGGGCCCCTCGGTGTTCTCGCGCACGATCGAGAAGGTGCAGCCCTCGGCGATTGAGCCGGCGACGCCGTGAAAGGGCCGATAGTTCACGTAGAGGTCCAGTCCGAAGCGCATCTTCAACAGCAGGCCGCGCTCGAGCACTCCCCCGGGGATGCGGGTGTCGCCGATCGCCGGGCCGATCGCGCCCAGGAGAATCGCGTCAAATCCTCGCAGTTCTTCAAGGGTCGCGTCGTCGAGAACGAAGCCGTCGCGCAGGTAGCGCGCCGCCCCCAAGTCGTAGTTGGTCGTCGCGAGGTCGACGCCGGCGGCGGCGACGACCGCCAGTGCGGCCGCGGTCACCTCGGGTCCGATGCCGTCACCGCCGATCACGGCGACGCGATGCGTGTGCTGGTTGGTCATGGCTTCCTCCCCCGTCAGTCTGCTCGGCGCGGGGCGGCACGGGCAAACTCGCGCAGACGGGGTCGGTAAACTCAGACTCTTACCAGAGGCGGAGACACATGGCCGGCGAGATCCATCGCATCACCAAAGAGACGCTCGAGAAGTTGCGAGCCGAGTACGACCACCTGACCACCGTCGGGCGTACCGAGATCGCCCGCGTCATCGAGGCCGCCCGACTGCTCGGTGACCTCTCGGAGAACGGCGACTACCACGCGGCGAAGGACGACCAGGGCAAGATGGAGTCGCGCATCCGCCAGATCGACCACGTCCTGCGCCACCACGAGATCGTCGAGCGCGACTCCGAGACGACGATCGTCCAGCACGCCTCGATCGTGCGGGTCGTCTACGAGGGCGACGCCGACGACGACTTCCAGGAGTTCTTCATCGGCTCGATCGAGGAGCGACCCGAAGGAGTGCTCGTGGCCTCGCCGAGCTCGCCCCTGGGCTCGGCGCTGCTCAACCGCGAGATCGGCGATCTGGTCGAGTACGAGGCGCCCTCGGGCGTGCTGCGCGTGAAGATCGTGGGCATCCGCTAGTGGGGCGCACGCTCTACGAGAAGATCTGGGACGAGCACGTCATCGCCGGCGTGGGCGAGACCCCGCTGCTCTACGTGGACCTGCACCTCGTGCACGAGGTGACGAGCCCCCAGGCCTTCGACGGGCTGCGACTCAACTCTCGCCGAGTGCGCCGCCCGGACCGCACGATCGCCACCGCCGACCACAACGTGCCCACCGAGCCCCTCAGCGTGCCGGTCGCGGACCCCGTCTCGGCCCGCCAGCTCGAAGCGCTCGACGAGAACTGTGACGAGTTCGGCGTGACGCTCTTTCCCCGCGGGCACGAGAACCAGGGCATCGTCCACGTGATCGGCCCCGAGCTCGGGCTCAGCCAACCGGGATCGGTGATCGTCTGTGGCGACTCGCACACCTCCACCCACGGCGCGCTCGGCGCACTGGCCTTCGGCATCGGCACGAGCGAGGTCGAGCACGTGCTGGCCACCCAGACCCTCGTCCAACAAAAGGCCAAGACCATGGCCGTCACCGTCAACGGGGCGCTGCGCCCCGGGGTGAGTGCCAAGGACCTGGTGCTCGCCATCGTCGCGCGACTCGGGACCGGCGGTGGCGCGGGACATGTCTTCGAATATCGCGGCGAGGCGATCCGCGCTCTGTCGATGGAGGGGCGCATGACGGTCTGCAACATGTCCATCGAAGCCGGCGCGCGCGCCGGGCTGATCGCGGTGGACGAGACGACGATCGAGTACCTGCGCGGGCGCCCCGGGGTCGCCGCAGGATCGGCCTTCGAGGCCCAGGCCGAGCGCTGGCGCGCCTACGTCAGCGACGACGACGCCATCTTCGACGCCGAGATCGTCCTCGACGCCGCCGACGTCGTGGCCAACGTCACCTGGGGCACCAACCCGGCCCAGGTCGTGGCTCTGAGTGGCACCGTCCCCTCGCCCGAAGAGGCCCGCGCGGACCAGCGCGAGGCCTTCGAGCGGGCCCTCGCCTACATGGACCTCACCCCGGGCACGCCCGTGCGCGAGATTCCCGTGGACGTCGTCTTCATCGGCTCGTGCACCAACTCGCGCATCGAGGATCTGCGCGCGGCCGCCAAGGTCGCGGCGGGGCGCTCGGTCGCGCCCTCGGTGCGCGCGCTCGTCGTACCGGGATCGCACCACGTCAAGGCCCAGGCCGAGGCCGAGGGCCTCGATGAGATCTTCCTCGCCGCCGGCTTCGAGTGGCGCGAGCCCGGCTGCTCGATGTGCCTGGGCATGAACCCGGACCAGCTGCGCCCCGGCCAGCGCAGCGCCTCGACGTCGAATCGCAACTTCGAGGGCCGCCAGGGCCGCGGGGGGCGCACCCACCTGGTCTCGCCCGCGGTCGCCGCCGCCACGGCCATCGCAGGGCACTTCGCCGAACCGGGAGACCTGTCATGAAGGCCGTGCACGTCGTCGAGGGCCGGGCCGTTCCCCTCGAGCGCGCCGACGTCGACACCGACCAGATCATCCCCTCGGAGTGGCTCAAGCGCGTCGAGCGCACCGGCTTTGGCCGCGGGCTCTTCTCCGAGTGGCGCGACGACCCGGCCTTCGTGCTCAACCAGGCCGAGTACGCGGGGGCCTCCATCCTGGTCGCCGGACCACGATTTGGCACGGGGTCCTCACGCGAGCACGCGGTGTGGGCGCTGATGGACTACGGCTTCGAAGCGGTCATCGCGCCCTCCTTCGGGGACATCTTTCGCAACAACTCCTCCAAGCAGGGCCTGGTCATCGTCCAGATGCCACCCGAGGACGTCGCGAACCTGACGCGCCTCGTGAAGGAGGATCCCTCGCGCCACGTGGTCGTCGACGTGGAGAACCTGGTCGTGGAGGTCCCCGAGGCGAACTGGCAGCGCCCCTTCGCTCTCGAGGCCGCGACGCGCGAGCGCCTCCTCAACGGCTGGGACGACATCGGTCTCACGCTGCGCCGCGACGAGGAGATCACGTCCTACGAGCGGGGGCACGGCAACCCGAGCTGGGCCGGACTGCTCACTTCCTAGGGCCGTGTGGCGGCGCGCGACACCGACTAGTTTCCCGACGTGACCATCTCCGGCGTGACCACCTTCCTCTGGTTCGACGACCAGGCGCTCGAAGCGGCAACCTTCTACGTCAACACGTTTCCCGACTCGCGACTCGGCGAGGTGACCCACTACCAGGCGGGAGCGCCGAAGCCCGAGGGCTCGGTGCTGACCGTCGCGTTCGAACTCTTCTCACAGCCCTTCGTGGCCCTCAACGGCGGGCCGGGCTTTCCGCACAGCGAGGCGGTCTCATTCCAGGTGCTCTGTGACACCCAGGATGAGATCGACGCCCTGTGGGCGGCGATCACGTCGAAGGGCGGGCGCGAGTCCCAGTGCGGCTGGTGCCAGGACCGCTTCGGGGTGAGCTGGCAGATCGTGCCGCGCGCGCTTCTCGAGCTGCTCTCTAGCGCCGATCCCGAGGCGTCGCAACGGGCGTTCACCTCGATGATGACGATGCACAAGATCGTGCTCGACGACCTGCGCTGAAATCGGCTGCTCTCCAGTGTGGCGTAGCCTGACCCGGTGAGCGCCGTTCTCGAGTTGCGAGGCCTGAGCCGGCGCTACGGCTCGGTCCAGGCCCTCGACGAGCTCTCCTTCTCAGTGCCCTCGGGCGAGGTGGTGGGATTCCTCGGCCCCAACGGCGCGGGCAAGACGACGACGATGCGCGCGATCTTCGCACTCACCGAGCTCGACGCGGGCACGATCCTCTGGAACGGCGCGGCGATCGGCGAGGCCGAGCAGCGCCGGTTCGGCTACATGCCCGAAGAGCGCGGCCTCTATCCCAACATGCCCGTCGCCGAGCAGCTGGAGTACCTGGGGCGACTGCACGGCCTGTCGATTCCGCGCGCGCGCGCAGCGACGCGCCAGTGGCTCGAGCGCCTGGAGATCACCGATCGCGCCCACTCCAAGGTCGAAGAGCTCTCCCACGGCAACCAGCAGCGGGTCCAGCTCGCGGCCGCCCTCGTGCACTCTCCCGAACTGCTGATCCTCGACGAGCCCCTCGCGGGCCTCGACCCCGGCGGCATCGAGACCATCGGGGCCGTCCTCGTCGAGCAGGCGAAGAGCGGCTGCGGCGTCCTGCTCTCGAGTCACCAGCTCGATCTCGTGGAGAATCTGTGCGAGTCGGTGACCATCATCAACCAGGGCCGCCTCGTCGTCGCCGGACGGGTCGACGACCTCGCGAGCGCGGGGCATCCCCGCCTCGCGGTTCGCGTCGAGGGCGACCGCGACGGCGCCTGGGTGCGCGGACTTGCCGGGGTCACGGTCTCCGAAGTCGCCGGCGGCGAGGTCCGCCTGGTGCTCGAGGACGAGAACGACTCACCGCGCGTGCTCGACGTGGCCGCTCGGGCCGGGCGGGTCACGAAGTTCGACTTCGAACGCCGGCGCCTCTCCGAGGTCTTTCGCGAGGCCCTCCGGTGAAGGGCACCTACGCCATCGTCCTGGTGGCCGTCGTCGTGCTCGTGCGCCTGGCGTTGCGACGGCGCCGTCGGCGGGGTCCCTCCGGGGCGTCCACCACGCACGTGACCACCAGTGAGTCCGCGCGCGAGGGCACCCACAACGTCGTCGCGCTGGTGTGCGAGAGGGAGATTCGCCAGCGCGTACGAGGCCGGATGTTCCGCGCCGCCACCGTCGTGATCCTGCTCGGCGTGGGGGCGGCGATCGTCATTCCCTCGCTTCGCCACAGCCACACGCCAACCGAGCGCGTCGGCGTGGTCGGAACCCTGGGCGCGGACTCGCGCGCGCGCGTCGCCGCCACCGCCGCGAGCCTCGGCGTCAAATTGCACGTCACCTCGCTCGCGACGCGCGCGGCAGCCACGGCGGCCCTCGACGCGGGGACCATCGACGTCGCGATCCTCAACGGCGACTCGCTCGTCGTAAAGAACCCCCTTCCGCCGACGAGCACCTCGAGCGCCACCCAGTTCGTGCGCGGCGTCGCCGTCGCCCTCGGCGTGGCCCGGGCCCAGTCGGCGGCCGGTCTCAGTTCGCGTCAGATCGCCACGCTCGCACGCGCCACTCCCCTGGCGATCACCAGCGTGCACGCGGGCAAGAGCGGGCGCGCGGCCGATCCCACCTCGATCGTGGGCGTCATCTTGATCTTCATCATGCTCTCGCAGTACCTGGGCTGGATCCTCGTGGGGGTGATGGAGGAGAAGTCGAGCCGCATCGTCGAGGTCCTGCTCTCTGCGGTGCGCCCGATTCAGGTCGTGACGGGCAAGGTGCTCGGCATCGGCCTGGTGGCCTTCGCCCAGGCGGGCATCATCCTCGTCTGGGCCCTCATCCTGGCCCGGATCGTGGGCTCGAACCTGATACACGGCACCGCGCCGTGGGCGCTCGCGAGCATTCTCGTCTGGCTCGTGCTCGGCTACTCCTTCTACTGCTGGATCTACGCGGCCGCGGGATCGATGGTCGAGCGCCAGGATCAGGCCCAGACGCTGGCCTTTCCCCTCACGCTGCCGCTCATCTTCGGCTACGTGATCTCACTGACGACCGCGAGCTCGGGCACCGCGGCTGGCTGGTTCAAGGTCTTCGCGTACATCCCCTTCACCGCGCCCTTCGCCATGCCAACCCTGGTGGGCCTGGGCGAGGCCACCTGGTGGCAGTTCAGCGCCGCGGTGGCCATCGACGTGGTCTGCACCATCGCACTCGCGCGCGGCGCCGCCGTCGTCTACCGGCGGGCGATCCTGCGCACCGGCTCGCGGGTGAAGATCCGCGAGCTGCGCTCGCACTCGCACTAGTACTCGGCGGCGTCGCTGGTCCGGCCCGGGGACCTCGCGGACGCGTTGGTAGGGTTTGGCCATGGCCGACGAGCCCCGCAGTCGGCGGCACCGACGACACAACCGTGCGCCCCTCGCCACCGACCCCACCTCTTTCGATACGGCCGAGACGGCGCCGCGCGCTCGGGCGGCCCACGCTCGCCGGGCGCACCGGCGAGGACGCGCGTGGATCATCGCCGGCGTCGTCGTCGTCGGGCTGCTCGCCGCGAGCGTGGGCGCCGCCTACCTCTACGCCCGCCACCGCTTCGACGCGATCCCCAAGCTCACGGTGCACCACGAGACCTACGCCGTCCCGGGCAAACCCTTCAACATCCTCGAAATCGGCTCGGACTCGCGCGTGGGCCTCTCGGGAGCGCTGGCGCGCCAGACCGGCGCCTCGACCGGCCAGGTGTCGGGCCAGCGCAGCGACGTCGTCAAGATCATGCACGTCGATCCAGCCGCCGGCACCATCTCGATCCTCTCGATCCCGCGCGACACGACGGTGACCCTGCTCGCCAACCAGTCCCTCTACGGCCGGTTCAACCGCATCAACGTCAACTACGGCTCGGGTCCCTCGCTGCTGGCCCAGACGATCACGGCCAACTTCGGGATTCCGATCAACTACACGGTCCAAGTCAGCTTCGGCGGCCTGGTGAACGCGGCCGAGGCCGTCGGCGGGGTCTACCTCGACTTCCCCTACCCCGCCCACGACTCCTACTCGGGCTTGAAGATCACCCACGCGGGCTGCCAGCTGGTCAACGGCGCGGCGGCCCTGGCCGTCGCGCGCAGCCGCCACTACTACTACAACGTCAAGGGCAACGGTCTCTGGCCGGCGAACGCGATCAACCTGACTTACGCCCAGCTCGCCCAGGACGGCTGGATCTACGACGGCACGAGCGACTACGGGCGCATCGACCGCCAGAACGCATTCCTTCGCGCGATGATCGATCGCGTGAAGGGCAGCCTCGGCAACCCCCTCGCGATGAACGCCTTCCTCTCCTCGATTCCCCAGGGGGTCTCGATCGACTCGAAGTTCACGCTGAATCAGATGATCGGCCTGGCCCTCAAGTTCCGCCACTTCAACCCGGCGAACATGAGGACCTACACCCTCGCCACCACCGGCGCGACGGTCAACGGCGCCGACCTGCTCTTCGTACAACAACCCGCGGCCCAGCAGATGCTCGTCGACATCTTCGGCTCCGAGCTCGTCGCGCCGACCAACCCTCCACCCAACGAGGCATTCCAAACACCGGCACCGCCGAACCTCACGACCAGCGTGACGAGTTCGTCCACCACGAGCGCCCCGTCTCACGCCTCGACCTCGACGACCCCGACCACCTCGACGACGCTGCCGACGACGGCAACGCCCTCCTTTGACCCCGTGCCGTGCGCCGGTCCGTAGCGCCAGGTCGGCGCATCAGTCGCTTGCCACGCCCGTAAGGTCACCGCAGTGGACGCTGTCGACATCGAGACACCCCGACTTCGCCTGAAAGCGATCTCGGGCGCCGCACTGGCCAAACTGCGCGACGGCGACGTCGCGGGCGCCTCGCAGATTCAGGGCGCTTACTTCTCCGGGGACTTTCTCGCGTCGGTCAACGCGGCCTTCCTCACGATCCATCTCGAGGGACTGCGACGCAACCCGTCGGCTCCGGGGTGGTTCGTGCGCGCCATCACGCGCACCGAGGACGGCGTCATCGTCGGCCACTGCGGGTTCCACGGTGCGCCCGCGGACCTCGGGCGCGCCGAGATCGGCTACACCATCTTTCCCCCGTATCGGCGCTGCGGCTACGGCGCCGAAGCGGCCCAGGGCCTCGTCGACTGGGCGCGCGCGCAGGGTCAGGCCAGTGTCGTGGCGGCGGTCTCGCCGTCGAACACGGCATCGATCGCCCTGGTCACGAAACTGGGCTTTCGTCGCGTCAGGGTGCAGACGACCGGCGAGGGCGCCGACGAGTACGTGTTCGAAATCGCGTTCTAGCCCAGGTCGTGCGTTGGCCGATCACGAGGGCGGCGGAGATCCCGCTCCATAGGACCTGATGAAACGCCGATTGTGATTCGTGTTCCGACTCTCGCGTTGCCGTCGGAGACCGTGAACAAGTTGATCGCGGCGGGGCCACGGAATCTGCCGTGACGCCAATGGTGCTAGAGCGGTTCCTAGAGGCACGGGCGAGCGAGGCGACATGACCGACGTGATCGAGGTGAACAACCTCACCAGACGCTTCGGACGCCTCGTCGCAATCGACGACATCAGCTTCACCGTGCACGAGGGCGAGATCTTCGGACTCCTCGGAGAGAACGGTGCGGGCAAGACCACCACCCTCGAGATCCTCGAAGGATTCCAGAAACCCGACCGGGGCAGCGCGCTCGTTCTTGGCCACAATCCCTACACCGCTCATCGCCAATGGCGTGACCGCATCGGACTCGTCCTCCAGGAATCCGACTTCGACCCCGTGCACACCGTGACCGAGACGGTCTCGCTCTTCGCGGGATTCTTCTCGCACCCGCGTGCCGTGGACGAGACCCTCGCGCTCGTCGGCCTCACCGCCAAGGCCAAGGAGCGCGTCGGACGCCTCTCCGGGGGACAAAAGCGACGCGTCGACGTCGCGCTCGGTATCATCGGTCGTCCGAGCCTGCTCTTTCTCGATGAGCCGACGACGGGATTCGACCCGATCGCCCGCGCGGACTTCTGGACGGTGATCGAGGGCCTGCGCGACGAGGGCACGTCGATCGTTCTCACGACGCACTACATGGAAGAAGCCGAGCGTCTCTGCGACCGCCTCGCGATCATGGCCAAGGGCCAGATCGTGGCCGAGGGCACGTCCTCGACCCTGATTAGCGAAATGGGCGCGACCACGCTGCGCTTCGAGCTTCCCCGCGGACTCGGGCTCGACGCGCTGCGCGCCATCACGGGGATCGACTTCGTGCTGCGCGACAACCTGGCCACGGCGCTACTCGGTGCCGAGTTGCAGTCGGTCCTTCGTCGACTCATGACCTGGGCCGAGTCCACCGAAGTGCACCTGCACCGACTCGAGGTGCTGCGTCCCTCGCTCACCGACGTCTTCCTTGGCGCGACGGGAAACGACCGATGAGGTTCCTTCGCATCACCGCGTCTCAGACCCTCTACAACCTGACCGCCTACGTGCGCAGCGCGCGCACCGTCCTGCTGGGACTGATCATGCCCGTCGGCCTGCTCGTGATCCTCAGCTGGGTCTTCGCCCACCAGGGGCGATCGTGGCCGCGGCGGGCTATCCGATCAGCGCCATCGCGTTCTACTCGGGAGGTCTCACCGCCTACGGGCTGATGCTCGGGACCTTCACCAGTGTCATGGTCGCGGTGGTCGGCGCCCGAGAGGCGGGGTGGCTCAAACGCTTCCGCGCCTCCCCGATGCCGCCCGGGGCGTATCTCGCCGGCCAGATCGTCTTCAACGTGATCGTCTCGATCGCCCTGGTCGTCGTGATGATGGCGACAGCGACCCTCGTCTACGGGCTGCGCCCGCGTGCCGACGCCTACGCCGCGGTCCTCGCTTACACGCTGCTGGGGGTCTTCTGCTTCACGGCGATCGCCCTCGCGATCACCCGCGTCATGACGACCGACGAGATGGCGTCCTCGGCCGGACCCTTCGTGACCATCGCGCTGAGCTTCACGAGCGGCGTCTTCCTGCCACCCGATCTCCTCCCCCACTGGCTGGTGACGGCGTCGAACTACCTACCGCTCGAGCCCCTCGCCCAGTCCCTCCAGCACGCCCTGTCCCTGCGGGTCGGCTCGGTCTTTCAGTGGCACCCCTTCATCGTGCTCGGCGCCTGGGGGGTTGCGGCCTTCGTCGCGGCGCGCTGGACGTTCACCTGGCAGCCTCTGCGCAAGTGACGGCCGGCGGTCAAACGCGGCCACGCCCGCGCTCTACGCTCTGATGAACCGAGGAGGGACATGAGCGATTTCCCCTACGCCGAGCGATTCGCCCCGCACCGCGCGCTGCCCGAGGTCGGCGAGGAGCGCCGCGACGTCCTCGCGGCTCTGGCCGCCATGGCCGCGGCCGAGGACCCCACCTGGGAGAGCGGCCAGTGCTCGGGCACGATGTACTGCGGCGACCACGAGCACTACGAGTTCCTGAACGAGGCGTTCGGTCACTTCTCCCACGTCAACTCCCTCCAGCGCGACATGTGCCCGAGCTCGACCAAGTTCGAGTCCGAGATCATCGCCATGACCCTCGACCTGCTGGGAGCGTCGAACGTGACCGCGACCCGGCCGGCCGGACTGGTCACCTCGGGCGGCACGGGGTCGATCCTGCACGCGGTGCTCGCCTATCGCGACGCGCGCCCCGAGGTCGCTCGTCCCAACATCATCAAGCCCGAGTCGGCGCACCCGGCCTTCGCCAAGGCCGGGCACCTCTTCGGCGTCGAGGTGCGCGTCGCCCCCATCGACCCCGTTACGACCCAGGTGGACCTCGACTGGGTGGCCGCGCACGTCGACGACTCGACGATCGCCCTCGTGGGCTCGGCCTGCAACTACGGATACGGCACCGTCGATCCGATTGCCGAGCTCGGCGAGCTGGCCCTGCAACGCGGCGTGGGCCTGCACGTCGACGCGTGCCTGGGCGGGTTCCTGCTGCCCTTCGGGCGCGAGCTCGGCTACGACATCCCCGCCTTTGACTACGCAGTGCCCGGGGTCACCTCGATCTCAGCCGACACTCACAAGTACGGCTACGCCTTAAAGGGCACCAGCGTCGTCACCTTCGCCGACCAGCGGCTGCGCAACGCGCAGTACTTCTACCAGACCGACTGGTCGGGCGGGAAGTACTGTTCGCCGGGCATGGACGGCTCGCGATCGGGCGGCCTGCTCGCGGCCACGTGGGCCGCGATGGTCTCCTTGGGGCGAGAGGGATTCCGGCGCTACGCCGCCGACATCTTCGCGACGGCCGCCGCGATGCGCGCGGCCGTCGCCGAGCACGACGCGCTGCGCGTGGTGGGCAGTCCCACGTTCCTCTTTTCCATCACCTCCGATGCGTTCGAGATCTACCACGTGAACGACTTCCTGAGAACGCGCGGCTGGCGCCTCAACGGCCAGCAGTACCCCAACGCGATCCACATGGCGGTCACGCGCCCCCAGACCCAGGCCGGCGTCGTCGAGCGCTGGCGCACCGACCTGGCCGACGCCGTTCGCTACGCCTCGACCAAGGGATTCGAGCCGGCCCAGTCGGGTTCCATCTACGGCGGAGTCGCCGGCGGATCCACGGCCGAAGTCGACGAGGCCGTCAAGTTCTTCATGGCCGACATGATGGATCAGCAGATGTCCCTGCCGTGAGCGACCTCGTGCTCTCCATCGACCTGGGCACGGGCGGGCCCAAGGTGGCCCTGGTGGACGAGTCCGGAAGCGTGCTCGCCTACGAGGCGCACCGCGTCGACACGTTCCTCGACGAGAGCGGCGCCGCGACCCAGGACGCGAACGAGTGGTGGGACCTCGTACGCGCGGCCGCCAGGCGACTCACCGCCGCCCACCCCGGTGGGCGCGTCGTCGGCGTCGCGGTGACCGGCCAGTACGCGTCAACGGTGCCGGTGGACGCCAACGGCGTGCCGACCGGGCCCTGTCTCACCTGGCTCGACACGCGCGGCGGACCCCACGCGCGCGCCGCCGTCGGCGGACCCGTCCAGGGATATAACCCGCGCACGGCGCTGCGCTTCATCCGCGTGAACGGCGGCGCGCCGTCGACCTCGGGGGCCGATCCCGTGGGCCAGATCCTCTATCTCACGCACGAAGATCCCGAGCTGGTCGCGCGCACCCGCTGGTTCCTAGAGCCGGTCGACTATCTCACCATGCGTCTCACCGGGGTCGCCTCGGGCACCCACGCCTCGCGCCTGGCCCTGTGGATGACCGACAACCGCAACCTCGCGCGCCTCGACTACGACGCGGGACTGCTCGGCCTCGCGGGCCTCGACGCCGCGAAGCTGCCGCCCCTGCTCTCCTTCGGCGACGTGGTGGGCACCGTGACGGCCGACGTCGCCGCCGAACTCGGCCTCTCACCCGACGCGCTGGTCGTCACGGGCATGCCCGACCTGCACGCCGCCGCCCTCGGGGCCGGCGCGACCGCGCCCTTCGCCACCCACCTGGCGCTCTCGACCACCTCGTGGATCAGTTGTCCGGTGCCAACCAAGAAGACCGACGCGCTGCACTCGATCGCGACGGTGCCGGGACTCTCGAATGACTCCTACCTGGTGATCAACAACCAGGAGACCGGCGCCGGCGCCCTCGACTGGCTGCGCCGCCTGCTCGCAGCGCCGGACTATGAGACGCTGACAACGAGCGCTGCGGCCTCGCCGCCGGGCGCGCGCGGCGTGCGCTTTCGCCCCTGGCTCGCCGGCGAGCGCTCCCCGGCCGAGGACAAGTCGGTGCGCGCGAGCTTCGCGAACCTCTCTCTGGCCACCGACGGGGGCGACCTCGCGCGCGCGGTTCTTGAGGGCGTGGCGGCCAACAGCGCCTGGCTCTTCGGCCACGTCGAGACCTTCGCCAAGCGGCGCCTGGAGCCGGTGCGCCTGCTCGGCGGCGGCGCCCAGTCCGACCTGTGGGCCCAGATCTACGCCGACGTGTTGAACCGGCGCATCGAGCGGGTCGAGAACCCGCTCGTCGCCCAGGTGCGCGGCGCGGCGCTGCTCGCCTGGTCGCGCGTGCGCGCCCGACCGCTCGGCGAGTTCGTGACCACGCCGCCGGTTGCCGTCTTTGAGCCGACGGGCCATGAGGCCTACCGCGAGCTGGTCGCCGACCTGCCCGGACGCTTCCGCGCGGAGAGCCGCGCGGCGCGTCGATCGAAGCGGGGTTCGCGTTCGGCGTAGGTTGAGGGAAGTTCAAAGCGAGGAACCATGCCCTATCAGTTCACGCAGCAGGGACTCGAGGTCCAAGAGTCGGTGCGCCGCTACATGGAGCACGTGATCTACCCCAACGAGGAGACCTTCTACAACCAGCTCGCCGAGGTCGGCACGGACGGCTATCCGCCGATCATGGACAAGTTGAAGGCCGCCGCCCTCGAGCGCGGCCTGTGGAACCTATTCTTGCCGCACCTAAAGGCCGACCACCCCGGAACCCCGCTCTCGAACCTCGACTACGCGCCGGTCTCCGAGATGCTCGGACGCGTCGGCTTCGCCTCGGAGGCGCTGAATTGCAACGCGCCCGACACCGGCAACATGGAGATCCTCAACCTCTACGGATCCGATACCGTCAAGGCCGAGTGGCTCGCGCCCCTGCTCGCCGGAGAGATCCGCAGCGCCTTCTCCATGACCGAGCCCGACGTCGCCTCCTCAGACGCCACCAACATCGGCCTGTCCATCGAGCGCGACGGCGACGAGTACGTGCTCAACGGGCGCAAGTGGTTCTCCTCGGGGGCGCGCGCCGAGCGCTGCAAGGTCCTCATCGTCATGGGCAAGACCAATCCGAACGCCTCGCGCCACCTCCAGCAGTCGATGATCGTGGTGCCCAAGGACACGCCCGGCGTCGAACTGGGCATGGACCCGCACGTCTTTGGCTACAACGAGCGCGGCGGGCACCCCGAGATCATCTACCGCGACGTGCGCGTGCCCGTCGACAACCTCCTCGGCGAGGAGGGTGGAGGATTCGCGATCAGCCAGGCCCGCCTCGGGCCGGGGCGGATCCATCACTGCATGCGCTCCATCGGCGTCGCCGAGCGGGCCCTCGAGCTAATGGTGACCCGCTCGCTCGAGCGCACGACGTTCGGCACCAGCCTCGCGCGCAAGGGCCTCATCCAGGACTGGATCGCCGAGTCGCGCATCGAGATCGACATGGCGCGCGAGTACGTGTTGAAGACCGCCCATCTCATGGACACCGTCGGCAATCGCGCGGCGGCGACCGAGATCTCGGGTATCAAGGTGGCGATCCCCAACATGACCCTGCGCGTCATCGACCGGGCGATCCAGGTCCACGGCGCGGCCGGCGTGACCCAGTTCTACCCCCTGGCCTCGATGTACGCCCACCAGCGCACGCTGAGAATCGCCGACGGGCCCGACGAGGTGCACAAGATGACCATCGCGCGCCGCGAGATCATGAAGCACCAGCCGGACTTTCGCATGCACGACCCGCGCTGAGCGAACCGTCGACCCGCGAGGATCTACGCGCTGAAGGCCGCCTCGATGGCGAGACGCCGGCGCGCCTCCTCGTGGCGCCAGGCGGCGAGCAGAGCGATGGTCAGGCTCGCCACCCCGGCCAGGCCCGTCGCCACGAACGGCGCCCACAGGCGCGCACCCACGTAGTACGTCATCCACAGCGACGCGCCCGCGGCGCCCATCGCCCAGGAGGCGACCGACACCCCTGACGCGTCGCGGCTGCGGATCAGCTCGATGATCTGGGGACCGCGCGTGATCGACATGGCGATCCCGATCCCGTAGACGCCGGCGGACCAGCCACCGAGGTACGTGGGCACGATCGTAAAGAGCGCGAAGAAGAGGAACGACTGGGCCACCACGCGGGCGTGGCGCCACGGAGCGAGGCGGTACAGGATGCTCAGCTGCACGGGCAGCACGATCAGGCTGCCCATGACGATCTCGGGCGAGCGCGCGACGACGCCGTAGGTGATCCAAAACAGGCCCATGTAGACGAAAATCACCCAGGTGGCCAGGGAAACCCCGTCGACACCACGGGCGGCGAGGCGACGCAGCTGCGCGATGGCACTGACGAGTCCGAGACCGACGGCCGTCCACCCCAACACGATGGCTAGGGCGCGAAACGTCACTCTCCCAGGCTAGCGGCGCGCCGATCTACCTCCGGCGATTCGCGGCCGAAATCACCGCCTCGAGCGACGCCTCGAGGATCGAAGAGCTCATCCCGACGCCCCACCAGGTCGTGCCGTCCTCGCCCTCGGCCTCGACGTAGGCGACGGCCGACGCGCTCGAGCCCGCGGTCAAGGCGTGCTCGTGGTAGTCGCGGACCTTGAAGTCGATCGCCATCTCGTTGCGCAGCCCGGACATCATCGCGTCGATGGGTCCGTTGCCCTCGCCCTTGACCGTGACGTGCTGGCCGGCGACGACCAGCTGGGCGAAGATCCGCGTGCTGGAAGAGTCGGTCGCGACCTCGGAGCTAAGCATCTGAATCGTGGGGTTCTCAGGCAGGTAGGTCGTGGTGAAGACGTCCCAGATCTCGGTCGGCGAGATCTCGGTGCCCGAGGTCTCGGTCAGCTCCTGGACCTGCTTGGAGAACTCGACCTGCATGGCGCGCGGCAGTTCGAGGCCGTGCTCGGCCGAGAGCAGGTAGGCCACCCCGCCCTTGCCCGACTGGGAGTTGACCCGGATGATCGCCTCGTAGGTGCGTCCGGTGTGCTTGGGGTCGATCGGCAGGTAGGGCACCTCCCAGACGTCGTAGGTGTCGCCGATGGCGGCCATGCCCTTCTTGATCGCGTCCTGGTGAGAGCCGGAAAAGGCCGTATAGACGAGCTCGCCGACGTAGGGGTGACGCGGATGTATCGGCAGGCGGTTCGCGTACTCGGCCACGTGGCGCACCTTGTCGATGTCGCGGATGTCGAGCTCGGGGTCGACCCCCTGGCTGAAGAGGTTGAGCGCCAGGTTCACCACGTCGACGTTGCCGGTGCGCTCGCCGTTGCCAAAGAGCGTCCCCTCGACCCGGTCCGCACCGGCCAGAACGCCGAGCTCGGCGGCCGCCACCGCGGTACCGCGGTCGTTGTGGGGGTGCAGCGAGATAAGGATCGACTCGCGGTTGTCGATGTGGCGCGAAAACCACTCGATGGCATCCGCGTAGAGGTTGGGCGTGTACATCTCGACCGTGGCGGGCAGGTTGAGGATGAGGGGTCTCTCCGGGGTGGGCTCGATGACCGCGGCCACCGCATTGCAGACCTCGAGGGCGTAGTCGAGCTCGGTGCCGGTGAAGCTCTCGGGCGAG
>DAIDJP010000044.1 GCA_027451285.1 Acidimicrobiaceae bacterium
CGCGATGTACAGCAGCGGCATCAGCGGCATACCCATGCCACACAGGTAGATCGGGCGCGCGCCGCCCAGCCACACCATCGCGATGGTCACCGAAATCACCAGCGCGGACGAGCCGAAGTCCGGTTGCAGCAACAGCAGCACCACCACGGCACCGGCCACCATGATCGGCTTGAACAGGCCGAGGAATTCTGTCTCGATGCTGTCGCGGCGGCGAACCAGGTAGCTCGCCAGGTACACCACCACGATCAGCTTCACCGCCTCCACCGGCTGGAAGCTGGTAATCACCAGGTTCAGCCAGCGCCGCGCGCCGTTGATGCGCATGCCGAGATGCGGCACGAAGACCGCCAGCAGCAGCACGAACCCCATGCCGAGCAGCGGAAACGCGTACTTCTCCAGCAACTTGAGCTCCAGCCGCATCGCTACGCCGGCCGCGATGGCGCCCAGCGAGAGGAACAGCACGTCCCTCTTGAGGTAGTAAAAGGAGCCGAGATGGCTGCTGTCGGCTACCGCGATGGAACTGGACGTCACCATCACCAGCCCCACGCTGGCCAGCCCGACCAGCCCGAGCAGCAGCCATCGGTCGAAGCTGCCGCGCGGGCCCTGCCTCTTGACCGCCTGCGATGTGCCGAAGCCGAACATCTCAGCGCACCTTCAACGTAGCGAGGCCGATCAGCACCAGCACGACGCTGATGATCCAGAAGCGCACGATCACCCGCGGTTCGGGCCAGCCCTTGAGCTCGAAGTGGTGGTGAAAGGGTGCCATGCGAAAGACGCGCCGCCCCCAGAGGCGAAAACTGATCACCTGCAGTATCACCGAGGCCGTCTCGGCGACGAAGAGGCCGCCGAGCACGATGAGCAAGAGGTCGAGGTTCATCAACAGACAGAGCGCGCCGAGTCCCGTTCCGACCGCCAGGGATCCCGTGTCGCCCATCATGATGCGCGCCGGCGAGGCGTTCCACCACAAGAAGCCCAAGCAGCCGCCGACCAGCGCCACCGCGACGAGTCCCAGGTCGAGGGCCGCGTGCAGGTGATAAATCGAGAAGTGGCGAAACTGCCAGTAGCCGATGATCGACAGGACTCCGAAGTCGAAGGTCGCCGCGCCCGCCGCCAGTCCGTCGAGTCCGTCCGTGAGATTCACCGCGTTGGACGTGGCCACGATCACAAAGATCGCCAGCAGCAGCCACCCCGCGACCGTCAGGTTCCAGCCGGGCAGGGAGAGCCGGGTGAAGGAGAGGTTGGTCGACGTGTGCACCCAGTACAGCGACAGCACAGCGAAGACCGCGGCGATGGAGAGCTGTCCGATGAGCTTGCCGCGCTTGTTGAGACCCAGGTTGCGCTCGTTGCGGATACCGATGTAGTCGTCGGCGAATCCGAGCAGCCCCGAGGCGATGGTCACCGACATCACGAGCACGCCGGCACGAGTGAAGTCGAGGTACGTGCCCACGTGACCCATGAGGTAGCCGACGATCGCCGCGCCGACGATGACGACGCCACCCATCGTGGGTGTGCCCGCCTTCGCGTGATGAGTGGCCGGACCGTCCTCACGGATCCGCTGGCCCATCGAGCGCCGCTGGAGGAACCGGATCCACAGCGGTGTGATCAGCAGTGAGCACACGAACGCGACGCCACCGGACTCCATGAGGCTCAGCATCAGTTCAACCCCAGGAGCTCTCGCGCGACGACCCGGTCGTCGAAGGGCAGGCTCTCGTCGCCGATGCGCTGGAAGGTCTCGTGACCCTTGCCGGCCACCACGACCACGTCGCCGACGCGCGCCTGCGCCAGGGCCTCGCCGATCGCGGCGCGCCGATCAACCACGCGCCCCACCGGCGACCCCTCAAGCACTCCCGACATGATGGCATCAATGATGACATCGGGCGACTCGCTTCTCGGGTTATCCGAGGTCACCAGGGTGAAATCTGACAACTCCGAGGCGACCCGACCCATCTCGGGACGCTTGGCGCGATCGCGCTCTCCCCCGCAGCCAAAGACCGTCGTGATCCGCGCGCCCGGCGCCAGAGCGCGCACGTCGCGCAGGAGTCGACGCAAGCCCTCGGGCGTGTGCGCGTAGTCCACCACCACGGTGACGTCGGCGCCCTTGATCACCTCGAGTCGTCCGGGCACGGGTCGCACGGCCTCCATCGCCGCCGCCAGCACCACATCGTGAGCGCCGAGGGTCGCCACGATCTCCAACGCGACGAGGGCGTTGTCCACGTTGTAGCCGCCGACGAGGGGCGTCCTCACGGGCAGTCCGCGCCAGGTGAAGGTCGTGCCCTCGAGGCTCGTCGTCACGTCCGAGGCGTCGTCGCGACGTACCTGCGTGACGGGCAGACTCGTCGACGCGGCGAGGCGTTCGCCGTAGGGGTCGTCGACCCAGACGATTGCGCGCTGGGAGTGCTCGACGTTGAAGAGGAGCGACTTGGCCGCGAAGTACTCCTCCATCGTCTCGTGGTAGTCCAGGTGGTCGTGGCTGAGGTTGGTGAAGCCGGCGACCGCGAAGCGCAACCCGTCGACGCGCCCCTGGTCCAGGGCGTGACTCGAGACCTCCAGGGCGACGATGGAACGGGGCCGGCTCGCGTCGAATCCCTGCACCAGCCCGTCAAGGGTCCGCATCAACTCCGGCGGCGCGGGCGTCGTGCGCTCATTGGTGAGAGTGCCGATGTTGGCCGCGTTCCAGCCGACGAGTCGGGCGAGCTCCGCCACC
The DNA here is from genome assembly GCA_027451285.1 of Acidimicrobiaceae bacterium. Taxonomy (GTDB): domain Bacteria; phylum Actinomycetota; class Acidimicrobiia; order Acidimicrobiales; family RAAP-2; genus RAAP-2. The sequence continues at coordinate 2,702 of DAIDJP010000044.1, forward strand.
AGGGTCGTCACGGTGGTCTTGCCGTTTGTGCCGGTCACGCCGACGAGCTCCACCGCACGCTCGGGGTGACCCACGATCGCCGCACTGGCCTCGGCCAGAAGGGCGCGCAGTTGGGTCTCGGGAACAACGACCACGGGTACGGCGGCGGGAATCGCGTGGGCGGCGACGACCGCCATCGCCCCGCGCGACACGGCGTCGGCCACGTGGGACTCACCGTGGTCACCGTGGCCCGCCATGGCGAAGAACAGCGACCCGTTCGAGCACGCGCGCGAGTCGACCTGGACGTTGGTGATCTCGAGGTGGCCCGTCGCGGCGTCAAATGCCTGATCGTCCAGCAGGTCGCCCAGATGCATCAGGTCACGTCCGATCCGAAGCTCGCCGACCCCTTGAGCGGATGAACGATCGTGCCGTTGGAGGGTATGTCGTAGTGGTGCAGCGCGTAGCTCATCACCTGTTGGAACACGGGAGCGGCGGCCGAGCCGCCGAAGATCGTCGTCAACGGGCGCTCTAGTACCACGATCATCGACAGTACCGGCGCCTCGGCCGGGGCGAATCCGACGAACGTCGCGTTGTAGGCGCCCGTCAGGAGTTGGTCCTTGCCCGGGTAGGGAATGGACGCGGTACCGGTCTTGCCGGCCACGGCGTAACCGGGGATGATCGCGTTGGTCCCGGTCCCCTCGAGCACGACCTGCTCGAGCATGCGCTTCATCGTCTCGTCCACCGGCGCCGACAGCACCTGGTGCGTCGCGCTCGCGGGGGTGGCCTTCATCGTTCCGTTGCCGTAGACGTAGCCGCGCACGAGCTTGGGGGCGACGTACACGCCTCCGTTGGCGATCGTGTTGTACGCGTCCAGAATCTGGATCGGCGGGACCGCGTCCACCTGGCCGATGGGTAGCGCCGCGGCGTCACTGCCATACCAGTTCGCCGCGTTCACCAGTAGTCCCGCGGTCTCGCCGGGATAGTTCACCGGAGTGACCTGACCAAAGCCGAGGCGCTCGACCTGGGCCAGGAGTCCGGCTTCTCCCACCCGCCGGCCGATCAGGTAGGTGCCGATGTTCGAGGACTGGGCGAGCACCTGGGTCACGGTCAGGTGCTCGGTGCCGTGGTTCTCCGCGTCGTGAAAGTAACGCCCGCCGACCATCGCGCCGTTGGGAACGGTGATCACCGTGTTGGGCGTGACCACGCCGGCCTGGAGGGCGGCGGAGAAGGTCACGACCTTGAAGACCGAGCCGGGTTCGTAGGCCTGGGTGAAGGTGAGGTTGTTAATCGTCTGTTCGATGCCCGGTACGCCGATGCTCTGGCCCCACGCGGGGACCGGACCCAGCACGCCAGCCTTGGTCTTGGTGTTCACCAGTGACGCGTCGGCGAGAATCTCGCCGGTCTTGACGTCCATCACGACCGCGACGCCGGTGATCGCCTGGGTGGCGAGAAGCTGTCGCGCCAGCGCTCGCTCGGTGACGAACTGGAGCGACGAATCGAGCGTCAATTCGAGGCCCACGCCGGGCTTCGCCGGTCGAATGACGCGCGTCACCGAACTCGGCAGATTGACCCCCGAGGCCGAGACGTAGGCGCGGGTGATCCCGCTCTGACCCGCGAGGAGAGACTGGTACTCGTACTCCAGGCCCGCCGAGCCCGACCCCGCCGCGTTGGTGCCGCCGATCAGAGAGGTGGCGACGGGCCCGTTGGGGTAGGTGCGCACCGACGAGTTCTGCACCACGATGCCCGGAAAGGCCATCGAGGCCAATTGGCGCCCCGAAGTGAGGTCGAGCGCGTTGTTCACGATGACGTAGCCGTTGTGGTGCTGAGAGAGGAGCTTGATCAACTTGGCCACCGGTACCTTGACGATCGGCGCCATAGCTTGGGCCTCCGTGACCGGATGGTCAATCTGGATGTCATCGGCAATGACGAGCGACGTCGGACGCGACACCGCGAGGATCTGGCCGTAACGGTCGTAGATCCCCGCCCGCAGGGCGGTCGTCGTCAGGTCCTCGCGCACTTGGGCGACCGAGAGCGCCTCCCAGTGAGAGTGCTGGCGCACCTGGAGGACGAAGAGATCCCCGGCGACGGCCACGAAGGCCGCCAGGGCGACCCCGCGCAACAGGCGCATGCGACGTCCCATCGACAGGGGACGTCGCTTCGCCGTCGCGGTGCTACGGGCGTGGGAGGTCGTGAGGTGGCTGGTCACCGACTCGTCCTTGATGTGACCGGTGCGTAACCCGAAAACTTCGGCAGCGGCAAGGGCGCATCAAGCGACGTGGAGGGTACCTGGATGATGGTGACGGGATCGACCAGACGCAGCGCGCCGGCCCGTGCCGCGATCTGTCCGGGAGCCGCCTGGTTGGTGAGGGTGCCCACCTGCAACGCGTAGTTCGACTGATCCTGGAGGAGTTGGCTCTGGAGTTCGTGCAGCTGCACCTGGCGGTTCGCGACCACCATCGACCCGGTGATCGACAGCGCGAGGGCGCAGAAGACGATCACGCTGGACTTGCGCGCGACGCTCGATCCACGCCACACCGATCGGATCGCGTTGCGACGCGGCGCACCCGCGCGATGCGCCGGCGGGCGCGCCGTGGGTACGGGCCGACGGCGAGGGGCGGTGACGCGCCCGGGGAGCGTGATGACACTCATGGCAGCACCCGATACGCCACGCGCAGACGGGCCGAACGCGCCCGCGGATTCTGCGCCACCTCCTCGGGTCGCGCCAGAATCGCGCTCGCCTTGGCGACGCGGTAGCGGTGCACGGCTCCGCAGACACAGCCCAGTTCGGGCGGGCAGTGGCAACCGCCCGTCGTCGCCTCATGGAAGAGGGACTTGACGAGGCGATCCTCGCCCGAGTGATACGAGATGACGGCCACGACCCCGCCCACCGCAACCACGTCGAGAGCGGCCGCAAGACCGTCCTCGAGCTGACGCTGCTCCTCGTTCACCGCGACGCGCAACGCCTGATAAACGCGGGTGGCGACGTGGCCGCGGCGTCGCGCCGCGGCGGGCACCGCCCGCTCGACCGCAGCGTTCAACTCAAAGGTCGTCAATGGCTGGTCTTCGAGGAGAGCTCGCGCGATCGCGCGAGCGAAACGGTCCTCCCCGTTCTCGCGCAGCAGGCGGGTGAGTTCGTGCTCGTCCACCTGGGCCAGGAACTGGGCCGCGGTGACGCCACGCGTGGTGTCCATGCGCATGTCCAGGGGAGCGTCGACGCGGAAGGAGAAGCCGCGCGCGCCGTCGTCGAGCTGGTGCGACGACACGCCGAGGTCCATCAGGACGCCGACGATCGGGTCACTTCCGACGAACTGAGCCTGCTCAGCCAGGACGCGGGCGAGGTCACCAAACGTCGCGTCCACGATGACGACCCGTTCACCCATTTCCCGAAGACGCTGTGCCGCCGCCGCGCGGGCCGCGGGGTCGCGGTCGATGCCGACCAGGCGCACGCGACCGTTAGCGGTGAGGATCGCGGCGGCGTGCCCCCCGCCACCCAACGTGGCGTCGACGACCACACCGGCCTCCAGGCCGGTGAAGATCTCGACGATGCGATCGGCGAGAACCGGGACGTGATAGTTGTCAGGGGCCATCTGCAGCCGTTCAATCGAAAGTGCGCGAACACGGGCGGAGGAGTTGGCATTCTCCGCACTTTCGATTGACCGGCTGCACGTGGTCCTCGACCTGAATGGTGCTACCCCCTTCACTCGTCACTGCCCTGTCGGAACGCGAGCTCCGCAGGATTGACCATGCGGTCGAACGTTGACGGCGCCCAGAGCTCTACGTGATCGAGGGCGCCAACGATCAGAACCTCACCGTCGAGTTGGGCGTACTCGCGAATCGACGGGGGCAGGGCGAAGCGGCCCTGCCGATCGAACTCGACGTCAGAGGAGTTCGCCGCCCAGTAGCGAGCCTGCTGGCGCTCCGCGGCGCCACCGCTGCGAGCCTGCGCCAAGCGTTCCTCGCTCTGGCGGGCGAACTCGCCGGGCGTCCACAGGGCGACGCACCCTTCGCTGTTAGGGCTCAGGTGGCCGCCACGCTCAAACTCGGTGCGGAATCGCGCGGGCAGGATGAGTCGGCCCTTGGCATCCAGCGTGTGCTGAAACTGACCGACGAACCCGAGCATCTGCGCCTCCCGGGGGGCTCGCTCGGCCCCCACTTCGTGACACAATACACCACTTTCCACCCAAATTCACCCGTTTCACCCACAACGTGGGCGCAATCGCCCCCGGGCACCCCCGTGGGACGTGACAGGTCAAGGTGAAGCGTCGAGAGGCGACGTTTACAGGTTGGGGAGGGGGCCCGTGGCCCAGTCTCCCGAGACCGCGAGCACCCGTTCGACCACGACATCGTCGAGGGCGAGAGAGCCCACGGTGTGATGATCGAGGGAGGCGGCGAGCCCGGCGGGCACCTCACGCAGGCAGTCCAGGACGTCGTGAGAATCCCTTGCCGGAATCATGCTGGAGAGGAACACACCCTCGCGCACGCGCCACTGGGTCACCCCCACCGCCTTGCGCCCGCCGACGAACACCTCGCCGGGTCCGCGACCCGCGAAGCACACCACGCGATGGCTTGCGTCGCCTTCGAGACCCCCGCGGTGGACGACGATCGGCTCCTCGACGTACGGGGCCAGGGCACTCGCCCACCACTCACCGACCAGCTGCGATGACGCGCGCGCGTCGCCGCGCCAGCGCGAATCATCGGCCGGAATCCACCAATCGACCCAGAGGTCCCCCGGCGACACCAGCACGACGCCACCGCCGCCGCGGCGCCGCCGACGCGGCATCTCGCAACGCGCGGGGTCCAAGATCTCGGCGCTCTGACTCGAGCCGAGCACGAGAGCACTGTCACCGGGACGCGCCACGGTCACGGCCGCCACCGTGTGACGGCGCAGGTCGTCGTAGTCGTAGAGTTCCGGCTCCGTCACGAGGCGCGCGGCAAGAACGGCGCCCAGAGCGGATCGGGGTCAGGGACGTGGCGCCAACGCCACCACGGTCCGTCCGGCACGTGGGGCTCGAAGTGCAGGCGCCACCCCAACTCCTCGAGCAGGCGGTCACCCTTTTGCATGTTGTGGCGCCGGCACGCCGCTACCACGTTGGTCCACTCGTGTCGCCCCCCGCGGCTTCGTGGCACGACGTGGTCGATCGTATCGGCGTGCTCCAGGCAGTACGCGCACCGGAAGCTGTCGCGCAGCAAGAGGCTGCGCCGCGTCAGCGGAGGCGTGCGCACTTTGGACGGGAGCTTCACCATGTCGTGGAGGCGCACGATCGCCGGGATCTCGACGACGACACTGGCCGAGCGACACACCTCCGGCTCGGGCGCGACGGCCACGGCTTCAGCGCGCCCGGCGAGCATCAACACGACCGCGCGACGCTCACTCACCAGTTGGAGCGGTTCGAATGTGGCGTTGAGCAGGAGAACGCGCCCCATGGGAAAAACCTACTTCCCGCGCTTCTGGGCGAGCGCCCATCGGGCCGCCGCGACGGCCTCGGACGCGCTCAGGTGCCCGGAGGGATTACCCAGCGCCGTCGCCACTCGAAACTCCCAGTACCTCGGGTCCGGCACGGGCAGGAACGGCGACTGACTCCACCACCGTTGACGGCGCAGTCGCCAGCCCACGCGAGCGAGCACAATCGCGTCACCCGGATGACCGAGGAGGTGACGCGCGAGGCCGCGCACGGCGAGGTTCACGTGAGACCTCGCCAGCCCACGAGTGCGGCACCGAGAAGAGGACCATCACCGCCAAGAGCCGAGGGTCGCACCTCGAAGTTGGCGCAGTACTCGAGGCGCGCCACTTCGCGCGCCGACGCCGTCGCCGTGGTGAAGAACGCCTCACCGTAGCCACGCGCCACTGATCCGGCAACGAAACAATGCGTGAAGTCGAGAACGGCGCCGAGCGTGCCCACGGCACGTCCGACGAGTTCGGCACATCGGCGTCGCGTCTCTGCATCGGCGTCGCGCGCCGGACGTCCGGTCGTAGCCGCGATCGCGGTGCCCGACGCCTCGGCCTCCAGACACCCTCGCGCTCCGCACGCGCAGATCCGTCCGTTGTCGACCACGTGCAGATGGCCCACGTGCCCGGCGTTCAATGACGCGCCGTCCACCAGACGGCCGTTGAGGACGAGCCCGCCGCCGATCCCGGTCGAGACAACCATCGAGAGATACGACGCGAGAGTTCGCGCCGCGCCGTATCGACCTTCCGCGAGTGCCAGCGCGCGAGCGTCTCCTTCGATATACACATCGAGATCGAGCGCCTCGTGGAGCCTCGCGCGAAGGGGGAAGCGTCGCCACTGGGCGATGTTGAGTGGAGAGACGTCCTCGCCGTTGGCACTCATCGGCCCGGCGCAGGCGACCCCGACGACGCCCGGCGAACCCTCGCGCACCAAGGGGGCCACGGCATTGAGAATGGCGGCGAAGAGATCGTCACCCGCGTCGGCGACGAGAAGCCGACGACGAGACGACAAGGTACCGTCGACACCCACGAGCGCGACGTCAACCTTGGTCGCACCGATGTCGAGGGCCAGGCACGGAACGGCCGCCTCGGCCGTTCCGGTGGGGGTCATTCGCTCTTGCGACGCTGACGCGACAACCAGTCGCGAAGCGAACCCGCCCGAGAGCCAGGGTTCGCGTGGGCATCATCGCCCTGAGGGGATCGTGTGAAGTCCTGCCACGACGCTCGACCAAGAAGCCGCGCGTTGCGCTCGACGACGATCGCCGAAACGAACATCAACGCGACGCCGAGCAGGCCCACGATGATCCAGTGAGAGAAGGTCAGCACCAGAATCCCCAGACCCAGGATGAATCCCGCGACGCCCCAGCGCACTCGACGTCCCCCGTGGGAGTACACGTTGGTCGTGCGCACGCTCTTGGCGAAGCGGGGATCCTGCTTGGAAAGCGACTCTTCCAACTGCGCCAGAATCCGCTGTTCATGCTCTGACAGTGGCATCGCCCTCCTTTCGTCTCCCAGGTTCATCGTACCGTTTTCGTCCTCCGTCGGCACAGCACGTGAAGGCCGGCTAGGCCAGCGGATCCACGTTGGACAGAGGAATTTCCTCGCTGACGTGGTGGAGGCTCGTGCGAAGTTTCACTTCCGGCAACGTCAGCGACAACAGGACCGCAATGACCCCGATCGGGGTCGCCCAGCGGTAGATGTGCTGGATCGTAGCGGCGATGGCGTGGAGGATCCTGGCGAGTTCCGCTGGAGGGAGGTGCTTGAGCACGGTCGGCGTCCACGACGAGGGTGACAGGTGCGCCGCGGCGCTCGGCTGGCCCTGGAAGGCCGCCGCCAGTTGATGGGGCAGGTCGTTGACGTAGACCGCGCCAAAGACCGCGGTGCCAAAGGAGCCGCCGATGGAGCGAAAGAAGTTCGCGCCGGCCGTCGCCGCACCGATGTCCGAGGAGTCAACGGCGTTCTGCACCGCGGTCACGAGAATCTGCATCACGAGACCCAGACCAACCCCCAGGACCATCATGTAGAGGCCCATGGCAAGGCCCGACGTGCTCACACCGATCGTCGACAACAGCGCGAGACCCACCGTCATGATGGCGGTACCGGCGATGGGAAATGGCCGGTACCGTCGGCCCTTCGAGACCAGCTGGCCGGTCACGATCGAGGCGACGAAGAGACCGATCATCATCGGGATGAGGCGCAGGCCCGAATTCGTCGGTGAGGCGCCGCGCACGTCCTGGAAGAACAGCGGAAGGAACGTCATGGCGCCGAACATCGCGAAGCCGACCACGAAGCCGATCGCCGAGCCGGAGGCGAAGACGCGATTGCGAAACAGTCGGGGTGCGAGGATGGGCTCCGCGGAGCGCCGCTCGATCACGGCGAAGACGACTCCCATCACGAGGCCGACGGTCAGCAACGAGATCGAAGGGACCGAGAGCCACGCGAAGGAAGTGCCGCCCAGGGACGTGAAGAGGATCAGCGCCGAGGCGGCGATAGTGAGCGTGATAATGCCCGCGTAGTCGATGACGTGGCTGCGGCGCTCACCCGCCGCCGGCAGCACCGCGGCGGTGACGGCGAGTGCCACCAGCCCCAGTGGCACGTTGACGAAGAAGATCCAGCGCCACGAGAAGTACTCGACGATGAAACCGCCGAGCAGCGGGCCGATCACGGTCGCGGCGCCAAAGACCGCTCCGAAGAATCCTGCGTAGCGCCCGCGTTCGCGCGGCGGCACGATGTCAGCGATCACGGCCTGACTGCCCACCATCAGTCCCCCACTGCCCAAACCCTGGATCGCTCGGAAGATGATGAGCATGATCATCGAGTTGGCCAGTCCGCACAGCATCGAACCGATCAGAAAGAGGATGATCGCGAGCTGAAAGTAGATCTTGCGCCCGTGGAGGTCGCCGAGCTTGCCCCACAGCGGGGTGCTGACCGTCGAGGCGAGCAGGTAGGCCACGACGACCCAACTCAGGTGGTTCGCGCCATGAAGGTCGCCCACGATCGTGGGCAGCGCGGTGGCGACGATCGTGCCGTCGAGAGCGGCGAGTAGCAGACCGAGCATCAGTGCCCCGAAGACGAAGTACAGCCCGCGCTTGGGCAGTGCCGCCCGTTCCAGATCGCTCACCCGAGGCCCCTCACTAGTACTCCGACGTCGATGGCGGAGTGCCCGGAGTTTATCGGCACCATTCAAAAGTCGATCCGAGTGATTACTAGTGTCGAGCCATGCTCCGCCGCACGATGTCGCGCGCCGTTCGCGGTCTCGACCACGACTACGCGGCAGCGGCGACGATCAGCGTGGGCGCCCTCGTCGGACTCCTTTGGTCCGCACTCGCGGGCGAAACGTACCAGCGCGCGTTCGCCGCGCTCCCCTCGGCCTTCACTGGTCTCGGAATCGCGTCGTGGCGCGACGTCATCGGTAGCGGTCTGATGAGCGTGTTCTTCTTCGCCGTCGGCCTCGAACTGGCTCGCGAGCGCCACCACGGCTCACTCCACGACCTGCGCCACGCGCTGGCTCCGATTCTTGCGGCCCTCGCCGGAATGGCCGGTCCGGCGATCGTCCTCGTTCTGATCGGGCTCGCGACGCACAACCACTCCCTGGTGCGCGGCTGGGGCATCCCCATGGCCACCGACATCGCCTTCACCCTCGCCGCGCTGGCCGTCGCGGGTTCATCGCTGCCGCGCAGCCTGCGCACATTCCTCCTGACCCTCGCGATCACCGACGACGTGGCCAGCATCGTCATCCTGGCCGCCACCGGCGCCACGTCCGTACACCTCGGCGGACTCGCCGCAACGGGTGCGATCCTGATCGTCGTCGCTACCGTGTCGCGCTTTCACCGCTCGACGCCGTGGCGCCTCCTGGCTCTGGCGGCGTTGTGGTGGGCACTCGCCCACGCCGGCGTGGAGCCGCCCCTCGCGGGTGTGCTCGCCGGGCTGGTCGTGCCCTACGAAGCCCACCGCTCGATCCATCTCGAATCAGCCGTGACTCGCTTCTCAACGGCCGTCGTCCTGCCGCTCTTTGCCATGTCCTACTGCGGGCTCGCCTGGTCGCACCTGGGCGGATCAGCCTCGTTGACCATCATCTCGGCCGTGGTCGTGGCCCGCCTGGTCGGCAAGACGACGGGTATTGCGCTCGGGGTGCACGGCGCACGGCGTCTGGGAGCGCGCTTCGCGCACGACATCACGAAGGAGATGCTCGCGGCGGCCGGGCTCTTGTGCGCGATCGGCCTCACCGTGCCCCTACTCTTCGCCGGACGGCTCTTCCACGCGGGCAGCGATGTCTATGGCGCGTTCGACCTTGGTCTACTCATCGCCTCGGTTCTCGCTGCGGTCGTGGGAGTCGTACTCTTACGCTCGGCGGGTCGTCGCAACACCGAGGGGGCAGCGTGAAGACACGATTGACCGAACTGCTAGGCATCGAGCACCCGGTGATGCTCGCGGGCATGGGCGGGGTGGCCTATCACCAGTTGGTCGCTGCCGTCTCCAACGCGGGGGGTTACGGCTGTCTGGGCGCCTCAACGATGTCGAGTGAACACCTGGCGAGTGAGATCGCGGCCACACGCTCTCTCACCGATCGACCCTTCGGGGTCGACCTGCTCACGGCGTTTCCCGAGACGCTGGTCAAGAACGTGGAGATTCTCATCGAGGGCGGCGCCACGACCTTCGTCGCCGGTCTGGGCGTTCCGCGCAACGTGGTCGACCTCTGCCACCGCCACGGTGTCAAGGTGATCTCCATGTGCGGCAAGGTCGACCACGCCCGCCGCGCTCTGGACGCGGGATGCGACGTCGTGGTCGCTCAGGGTACCGAGGCCGGAGGGCACACGGGCCAGGTGGCGACCCTGCCACTCGTACCCATGATCGTCGACGCGGTCGGCGGCGCCATACCCGTGGTGGCCGCGGGGGGCATCTTCGACGGGCGCGGGCTCGCGGCCGCACTCGCCCTGGGCGCCGACGGTGTCTGGGTGGGAACGCGCTTCATCGCCACTCCCGAAGCCCGCGCCGTCGCGGGATTCAAAGAGGGCATCCTGCTGAGTCACGAGGACGGCACCACCATCTCGCGTGCCTTCAGCGGTAAGACGATGCGTGTCCTGAAGAACGACACGACCGCCATCTACGAGGCCAATCCGTCACTGCTGCTGCCCTTCCCCGAGCAGCTCGCGGTCTCGATGCGTGACGGCACGTTCCACTTGGGTGGCGACGAGTCCACGCCCGGAGTGGATCCCTCGCGCGAGGCCTACCCCGCCGGTCAGGCGGTGGGAGCGATCAGCAAGCTGACACCGGCGGGCGACATCGTCACGCGAATGGTCCGCGACGCCGAGCGCGTCCTGGCGGCGCTGGCGCCCTAGAGACCAGCGACGCCCACGGGACAGCTCACCCCGGTGCCGCCGAGGCCGCAGTACCCGTGGGGATTCGCCTCCAGGTACTGCTGGTGATACTCCTCGGCTTCGTAAAACTTGGTGGCCGGAACGATTTCGGTGACGACCGTTCCCGGATAGCGGCCGCTGCCCTGGAGCCGTTCGCGCGAGCGTTCGGCGGCTTCGCGCTCTTCGGCGGTGCGATAAAAGATCGCCGAGCGGTACTGGCTTCCGACATCCGGTCCCTGGCGATTCACGGTCGTAGGATCGTGGATCTCCCAGAAGGTCTCCAAAAGCCGCTCGAAGCTGACCGCGTCCGGATCGTAGGTCACCTCGACGGCTTCGGCGTGTCCGGTACGATCGGTACAGACGTCGCGATAGGAGGGGTTGTCGGTATGACCGCCGATGTAGCCCACGCGCGTCGTCTCAACTCCCGGCAACTCCCGAAAGGCCGCCTCGACACCCCAAAAGCACCCTGCTGCAAATGTCGCCAACGCCATTGAAGTTGGACCTCCTAAGCGGCACGGCCGCAACGGCCTCAAGGCCCGCCGAACGAATTGCTCCCGAGGCGCTCCGCTCCGTCGTTGCGGTCATCGCCGTCGAGAGGACGAGGCCGGCGCCGCCCGTCTCCCGCTCACGCCGACGAGCCGCCCGGCGGAATCTCGCCGACATT
>DAIDJP010000045.1 GCA_027451285.1 Acidimicrobiaceae bacterium
GTAGAGCACTTCCATGGTAAGGAAGGGGTCGTCGGTTCAATCCCGACAGAGGGCTCGCCAGGCGGCGTAGCTCAGGTGGTTAGAGCACACGGCTCATAATCGTGGTGTCGCGGGTTCGACTCCCGCCGCCGCTACCAGGCAGGCCCCGGGGCCGGTTGTACGAAGAGGAGAGAACATGGCGAAGAATGAGAAGAGGGTGCAAGTCACCCTCGCCTGCGAGGTGTGCAAGCGGCGCAACTACATCACGATGAAGAACAAGGTCAACGACCGCGAGCGCATCGAGATGTCCAAGTACTGCCAGTGGGAGCGCAAGCACACGATGCACAAGGAGACTCGCTAGAGACCGGCCGCGCCGGGGATGGTAGGCTTTCCTTCCTCCACCGGGCTCGGTGGGCGAAGGGCAGTGGCTCAATTGGTAGAGCACCGGTCTCCAAAACCGGGGGTTGGGGGTTCGAGTCCCTCCTGCCCTGCTCCAAGGTTTTTCCGGTAGTACCCAGACAAGAGACGTGAGATGAACCGCGAACAGAAGCGCATGATGCAGCGACAGGGCCAGGTGGGCGCCGAGGGCGCCTCCCGTCGCGCCTCGACGGCGCAGGACCTCGCGCGTCGTCGCGAGCGCACCACGCCGCGCCAGTTCTTCAAGCAGGTCCGCGAGGAGATGCGCCAGGTCGCCTGGCCGACCCGGCCCGAGGTGATCAACTACACGACGATCGTCCTGTTCGTTCTGGTCTTCATGACCCTGCTCATCTTCGGCCTCGGCTACGGCTTCTCCAAGTTCGTAACCTTCCTGTTCCAGAAGTAGCTGAGATGTCCGATACCGACGCCCCCCTTTCCCACGACGACGAGGAGATCCTCGACGTCACGATCCTCGACGAGGTCGACGAGCCCGTCGCCGAGAGCGCCTTCGACCGCCCGGGCCGCTGGTACATCGTTCACACCTTCGCCGGTCACGAGCAGAAAGTGATCGGGGCCCTCAACAACATCATCAAGTCCCGCGAGCTCGGCGACCAGATCTACGAGATCTACCTGCCCGAAGAGGACGTCACCGAGTTCAAGTCGGGCAAGAAGGTCACCGTCTCCAAGCGGATGTTCCCCAGCTACCTGCTGATCCGCTGCGAGCCGGACCCCGAGATCTTCTACGTCATCGGTTCGACCCCCGGGGTCACCGGCTTCGTCGGCGCCGAGAAGACCCGTCCGACGGCGCTGACCCGACGCGAGGTCGACAACATCATCCGCCCCCACGTCGAGGGCGCCGAGGCACCGGTCGCCAAGCGCCGCCTGCCCACCCACGAGTTCGAGGTGAACGACACGGTCCAGATCAAGACCGGTCCCTTCGCCACCTTCTCCGGCCACGTGGCCGAGATCAACGAGGACCAGCTCAAAGTCAAGGTGCTGGTCGACATTTTCGGGCGAGAGACCCCCGTGGAGCTCGACTTCACGCAGGTCACGAAGCTCTAGGAGGAAATCATGGCCAAGAAGATCACCGCTGTCGTCAAGATCCAGCTCGAGGCGGGCGGCGCGACCCCCGCGCCGCCGGTGGGCACCGCGCTCGGGCCCCACGGCATCCAGACCATGGAGTTCTGCAAGCAGTACAACGCGGCCACTGAGTCGATGCGCGGCACGGTCATCCCGGTCGAGATCTCGATCTACGAGGACCGCTCCTTCACCTTTGTCTTGAAGACCCCGCCGACGCCGGTGCTGCTGCGCCAGGCCGCGGGCGTGGCCAAGGGGGCCCACCTGGCCGGTCGCGAGACCGTCGCGTCGGTCACCATGGACCAGGTCGAGGAGATCGCTAAGACCAAATTGAAGGACCTCAACACGGACGACCTCGAGATGGCCAAGCTCCAGGTGGCGGGCACCGCTCGCTCCATGGGCATCACGGTCGCGGGCTAGGAGACACGATGAAGCACGGTAAGAACTACGCCAACGCCCTGGCCCAGGTGGACCGCGAGGCGTTGCTGGGCATCGGCGAGGCGATCGACAAGGTCAAGGCCCTCGCCACCGCCAAGTTTGACGAGACGGTCGAGCTGGCCCTGCGCCTCGGGGTTGACCCGCGCAAGGCCGAGCAGATCGTGCGCGGCACGCTCTCGCTGCCGGCCGGCACCGGCAAGACCAACCGCGTGGCCGTCTTCGCCGCCGGCGAGGCTGCCCAGGCCGCGCGCGACGCGGGCGCCGACGTGGTCGGCGCCGACGACCTGGTCGCCAAGGTCGCGGGGGGATTCCTCGACTTCGACGTGGCCATCGCGACCCCGGACCTGATGGGTCAGGTCGGTGGTCTGGGCCGCGTGCTCGGACCGCGCGGTCTGATGCCCAACCCCAAGACGGGCACCGTCACCATGGACGTGGCCAAGGCCGTGACCGAGTTCAAGGGCGGGCGCGTCGAGTACCGCACCGACAAGATCGGCAACGTCCAGCTGCGCGTGGGCAAGGTCAGCTTCTCGCGCGAGGACCTGATGCGCAACGTCCAGGCCGTCATCGACGAGATCGTGCGCGTCAAGCCCTCGAGCGCCAAGGGCCGCTACCTGCTGAGCGTGACCGTGTCCTCGACGATGGGCCCGGGGGTCAAGATCGACCCGGCGCGCACGCGCGAGCACGATGAGGCGCTCGCCAGCGCCTGAAATTGACGGGGCCGCCACGGCCTCGCTAGCATTACCACTTCGCACGCGAAGTGCCACAGTTTGAGAACGCCGAAGACATCCGGTGCGGTTCGCCGCGTAAAGGACAGTGTCCGCCTGACGAGGAGTTCGAGCCACTGGCTCGTTCACTGGGATGTCTTGGCCCGTACCGGGCGGCATCCGGTGAAGGAGAGAGATGAAAGTTCGCCCCGACAAGGTGGCCACCGTTGACGAGGTGAAGGCGCGCGTCGCCTCGACCTCGACGGCGGTCGTGACCGAGTACCGCGGGATGACCGTGGCCCAGATCTCGACCCTGCGTCGCCAGCTGCGCGCTCTCGGCGCCGACTACAAGGTCTTTAAGAACACGCTCGTGCGCCGGGCGGTCTCGGGCACCGCGGTCGAGCCGATCAGCGAGTTCCTCGACGGGCCCACCGCGATCGCCTTCGTCGACGGTGACGTCTCGGCCGTGGCCAAGGCGTTGCGCGACTACACCAAGGTCTCGCCGAACCTGATCGTCAAGGGCGGCGTCGTCGACGGCAAGGCGCTCTCCAAGACCGACCTGACGGCCCTGGCCGACCTGCCGAGCCGCGAGGTCCTCCTCGCCCAGTTCGCCGGCCTGCTGGCCTCACCGCTGCGCACGATGGCGGCCCTCTTGAAGGCCCTGCCGCAGAACTTCGCCTACGGCCTGTCGGCTCTCGTAGACGCTCGGGGCGGTTCGCCGGCCCCGGCGGGCGAGACCGCGGCCGCCGAGACTCCGGCCGGGGTCGAGGACGCTGTAGCAGCGAGCGACGACGTCGTGGCTTCCGAGCCCGACGCCGCGACGACGGAGGAGGCCCCCGCGGCCGAGCCCGTCGCCGAGACGACAGAGGAGGCCCCCGCGGCCGAGCCCGTCGCCGAGACCCCCGAGGCGTCCGCCGAGGCGAGCGCCGAACCGGCCGAATAACCAACCACGAAACAACAACAGGAAGGAATCAACATGGCTGCATCCCTGACCAAGGAGCAGATTCTCGATGGGATCGCCGAGCTCAGCGTCATTGAGCTCAGCGAGCTGCTGAAGGAGTTCGAAGAGAAGTTCGGCGTGACCGCGGCGGCTCCCGTCGCGGTGGCCGCGCCCGCGGCCGCCGGCGGTGCCGGCGAGGCCGAGGTGGAAGAGAAGAGTGACTTCGACGTCATCCTCACCAGCGGTGGCGACAAGAAGATCCAGGTGATCAAGGAAGTTCGCGCCCTGACCAACCTCGGGCTCAAGGAGGCCAAGGACCTCGTCGACGGCGCCCCCAAGCCCGTCCTCGAGAAGGTCTCCAAGGCCGACGCCGACAAGGCCAAGGCCGCCCTCGAGGCCGCCGGCGCCACCGTCGAAGTCAAGTAATTACCCGCTTTTCACCCGCGAGTCCCGGTCGGACGCCCGGCCGGGGCTCGCGGGCGCAGGTGGTACTTGACCGGGCGCCGCGCTGCGCCTATGGTGAGCGAAACCGCTCCGCGGGCGCGCATCCGACTCGGGTGCGCCACTTGCGCGTCGGCACGTTTTGCCACTAGAGTCGAAAGACCGTGCCCCTGCGTTCTGCTTCGTCGTCTCCCAACGTCGCCCTGTCGCCTCGTCACGGACCCCGCATTGCCTAATCGCCCACTCACACGGAGGATTGACCGTTGACGTCTCGGTCCCTTAGTCCGGAACGCTTTAATTTCTCGGCCCTGGGCGAAGCACACCCGCTGCCCAATCTCCTGGAGATCCAGCGCGACAGTTTCGACCTTTTCATGAAGCAAGGCCTGCGTGAGGCCTTCGAGGCCATCTCGCCCATCTCGGACTTCACCGGACGACTCTCGCTCGAACTCGAGTTCGACCCCGACGACGCCGACTTGAAGAGCCCGCCGAAGTTCACGGTGGAGGAGTGCCGCCAGCGCGCGACCACCTACTCCCAGCCGATCTTCGTGCGCGCGCGCTTCCTCAACTCCGAGACCGGTGAGATCAAGGAGCAGACCGTCTTCATGGGGGACTTCCCCATCATGACCGAGCAGGGCACCTTCATCATCAACGGCACCGAGCGCGTCGTCGTCTCGCAGCTCGTTCGCTCGCCCGGCGTGCTCTTCCAGCCGGGCAAGGACGAGAAGGTCGCCTTCGAGGGCACCATCCACCCCAGCCGCGGCGAGTGGCTCCAGGTCGACCTCGAGGAGAAGAAGAACAAGTCCGCCAACGCCGGTGCGCGCATCGCGCGCAAGCGCCGCGTGTCGATCTTCACGCTGCTGCGCGCGCTCGACACGACGATGGACGAGGCCTTCTTCGAGCGCTTCGTCGCGCACTTCGACTTCCTCGAGGACCAGTTCCACGCGGACTGGAAGAAGGCGCACACCGAGATCGCCAAGCACATGGACAAGTACAACTACGAGGACACGCCCGAGAGCTTCGCGCGCGCCTCGCAGGAGACCGCCTGGCTCGAGATCTACCGCCGCGCCCGTCCGGGCGAGGTCCAGACCGTCGAGGCCGCGCGCCAGTACTTCGAGGGCGCCTTTTTCTCCGAGAAGCGCTACGACCTCTCGCGCGTGGGCCGCTACAAGCTTGACCGCAAGCTGGGCGACGAGGTCGCACGCAACGTCGAGCTCTTCGGCGACCTGCTGGAGCGACCCAACGCCGACCTGCACGTGCTCTCCAAGGCCGAGGTGCTGGCCACGGCGACCTACTTGTTGAACCTGGCCCGTGACCGCACGGCCAAGGAGACCACGTATCACATCGACGACCAGGACCACTTCGCCAACCGTCGCATCCGCAGCGTCGGCGAGCTGATCCAGAACGCCCTGCGCACGGGTCTGTCGCGCATGGAGCGGGTCGTGCGCGAGCGCATGAACACCCAGGACGTCGAGGCCATCGCGCCCCAGACCCTGATCAACATCCGCCCCGTGATGTCGGCGATCAAGGAGTTCTTCGCGACCTCCCAGCTCAGCCAGTTCATGGACCAGAACAACCCGCTGTCGGGCCTGACCCACAAGCGGCGCCTCTCGGCGCTGGGACCGGGCGGTCTGTCGCGTGAGCGAGCCGGCCTCGAGGTGCGCGACGTGCACTCCTCGCACTACGGACGCATGTGCCCCATCGAGACTCCCGAAGGCCCCAACGTCGGTCTGATCGGTTACCTCGCCAACTACGCGCGCATCAACGAGTACGGCTTCATCGAGACGCCCTATCGCGTCGTCGAGGGCGGCCGCGTCACCGGCGAGGTGCGCTACTTCACGGCCGACGAGGAGGAGCGCTTCGTCATCGCCCAGGCCAACACCGAGATCGACGACAACGGCGTGATCAAGGCCGACCGCGTCCTCGTGCGCCGTGGCCCGATCGGCACCGGACTGCGCGTGGGCGCCTCGAACAAGTCGTCCTCGACCACCAGTGAGATCGACTTCGTCAAGCCCGACGAGGTCGAGCTGATGGACGTCTCGACCAAGCAGGTCATCTCGGTGGCCACGTCGCTGATCCCCTTCGTCGAGCACGACGACGCCCAGCGCGCCCTGATGGGCGCGAACATGCAGAAGCAGGCCGTGCCGCTGATCATGCCCGAGGCGCCCTTCGTGGGCACCGGCATGGAGGCGCGCGCGGCCCTCGACTCGGGCGACGTCCTCATCGCCGAGGGCGCCGGCGTGGTGCGCTCGGTCTCGGGAGACCGCATCGTCGTCGAGTACGAGAAGAACGTCGTCGACCGCTACGGCGCGCCCCTGGGCAAGAAGCAGTACAACCTCAACAAGTTCCGCCGCTCCAACCAGGACACGTCGATCAACCAGAAGCCCCTCGTGGTCGGCGGCGAGACGGTCACGACTGGCGACCTGCTCGCTGACGGCACCAGCACCTCGCACGGCGAGCTCGCCCTGGGCAAGAACCTGCTGGTGGCCTACATGCCGTGGGAGGGCTACAACTACGAGGACGCGATCATCCTGAACGAGCGTCTCGTGCGTGACGACGTGCTGACCTCGATCCACGTCAAGGAGTACGAGATCGACGCGCGCGACACCAAGCTCGGCGCCGAGGAGATCACGCGCGACATCCCCAACCTGCCCGACGACATCCTGGCGGACCTCGACGACCGCGGCATCGTGCGCATCGGCGCCGAGGTCGAGCCCGGCGACATCCTGGTCGGCAAGGTCACGCCCAAGGGTGAGACCGAGCAGTCCCCCGAGGAGCGCCTGCTGCGCGCGATCTTCGGCGAGAAGGCGCGCGAAGTGCGCGACACCTCGCTCAAGGTTCCCCACGGCGAGTCCGGCAAGGTCATCGACGTCAAGGTCTACAGCCGCGACGAGGACCACGAGATGCAGCCCGGCGTCAACCAGCTGGTCAAGGTCTACGTGGCCCAGAAGCGCAAGATCTCCGAGGGCGACAAGCTCGCCGGCCGTCACGGCAACAAGGGCGTGATCTCCAAGATCCTGCCCGAGGAGGACATGCCGTTCCTCGCCGACGGCACCCCGGTGGACATCATCTTGTCGCCGCTCGGCGTGCCGAGTCGAATGAACGTCGGTCAGGTCCTCGAGAGCCACCTGGGATACGCCGCACGCCACGGCTGGGCCGGCATCAGTGTGAACCCGGCCGTCGGCACGTCGGGACACGACGACCAGCGCGACGCCGCGTCGCGCCCGTACCGCAAGACCCGTCCGCGCACCGAGCCGGCCGTTTACGTGGCCACGCCGTCCTTCGACGGCGCCCACTGGGACGAGACCGACCGGGCCAAGGACAAGCCGACGATCCAGCAGACCTTCGCGACGCTCAACGTCGACGGGGCCAACGGCAAGCGCCTGCTCGCCGGAGACAACGACGGCAAGGTCACGCTGTTCAACGGCCGCACCGGCGTCGCCTACGACAACCCGATCTCGGTGGGATACGCCTACATCTTGAAGCTCGCCCACATGGTCGACGACAAGATCCACGCCCGCTCGACCGGCCCGTACTCGATGATCACCGCCCAGCCCCTGGGAGGCAAGGCCCAGTTCGGTGGCCAGCGCTTCGGTGAGATGGAAGTCTGGGCCCTCGAGGCCTACGGCGCGGCCTACGCCCTCCAGGAGTTGCTTACGGTCAAGAGCGACGACATGAAGGGCCGCGAGCGCGCCTACGAGGCCATCGTCAAGGGCCACAACCTGCCCGAGCCGGGGATCCCCGAGTCGTTCAAGGTTCTGATCAAGGAGATGCAGTCACTGTGTCTCAACGTAGAGGTGCGCGACAAGGTGGGCGCGCACGTCGACCTCGCCGACACCGAGGAGGACTTCTTCTCGGTGACCCGCGAACTCGGCATCGACATCAGTCGACCCGAGCGCGGCAGTGATGAAGAAGACGCCCGCCGCGCCGCCGAAAGGAAGTTGTCATGAGTCCCCTCGACGTCAACCAGTTTGATGAGCTCTCCATCGGGCTCGCCACCGCCCAGAACATCCGCAGCTGGTCCTCGGGAGAGGTGAAGAAGCCCGAGACGATCAACTACCGCACCCTGCGTCCCGAGAAGGACGGCCTGTTCTGCGAGAAGATCTTCGGGCCCCAGAAGGCCTGGGAGTGCGCGTGCGGCAAGTACAAGCGGGTGCGATTCAAGGGCATCGTCTGCGAGCGCTGTGGCGTGGAAGTGACCAGTGACAAGGTGCGCCGCGAGCGCATGGGCCACATCGCGCTGTCGGCGCCGGTGGTTCACATCTGGTACCTGCGCGGGACGCGCTCGTGGCTGGCCTACCTGCTGATGGGCACGGCTCCCAAGGAGGAGCTCAAGGCCAAGCAGCTCGAGAAGGTCATCTACTTCGCCGCCCACATGGTCACCCACGTCGACGTCGAGCGACGTCACGAGGACATGGCCGACCTGCGCGCGGCCCTCTCGGAGGAGTTGACCGAGATCGCCGAGCGCGAGGTTCGTGCGCTCGACAACAAGCTCAAGGAGATCGAGGCCCGCGCGGAAAAGCTCGAGGCCGACGGCGCCAAGGAGTCCGAGCTGCGAGCCCTCCAGCGCGGCACCGAAAAGGAGCTCGACGCGGTGCGTTCGCGCTTCGCCGAGGAGCGCGACCTGGCCAAGGCGGCCTTCGACACGTTCGAGGGGCTGCACAGCCGCCAGATCATCGAGGACGAGGTCCTGTACCGCGAGATGGACTTCCGCTACGGCGAGTACTTCGAGGGCGGCATGGGTGCCGACGCCATCCTCGGTCTGATCGACCGGATGGACCTCGACGAGGAAGAAAAGGTCATGCGCGAGATGATCGACGCGAAGGACGGCCGCAAGCCGCTCAGCGCGCAGCGTCACGCGAAGTTCCTCAAGCGCCTCGCCATCGTGCAGTCCTTCAACCGTCGCGACGCCCAGGGGCGTCGCCTCAACGATCCGCGCGCCATGATCCTCGAGGCCGTGCCGGTCATCCCGCCGGACCTGCGGCCCATGGTCCAGCTCGACGGTGGCCGTTTCGCCACCAGCGACCTGAATGACCTCTACCGGCGCGTGATCAACCGCAACAACCGACTCAAGCGACTGCTCGACCTCGGCGCGCCCGACATCATCGTCAACAACGAGAAGCGCATGCTCCAAGAGGCCGTCGACGCCCTGTTCGACAACGGCCGTCGTGGACGCCCGGTGGCCGGCCAGAGCGGCCGCCCGCTCAAGAGCCTCTCGGACATGTTGAAGGGCAAGCAGGGCCGGTTCCGTCAGAACCTGCTCGGCAAGCGCGTCGACTACTCGGGCCGCTCGGTCATCGTGGTCGGTCCCCAGCTCAAGCTGCACCAGTGCGGCCTGCCCAAGATGATGGCCCTCGAGCTCTTCAAGCCCTTCGTCATGAAGCGCCTGATCGAGACGCAGATGGCCCAGAACATCAAGAGCGCCAAGCGCATGGTCGAGCGCCGCAAGACCGCGGTCTGGGACGTCCTCGAAGAGGTCATCCGCGAGCACCCGGTCCTGTTGAACCGCGCGCCGACCCTGCACCGACTGGGCATCCAGGCCTTCGAGCCGGTGCTCGTCGACGGCAAGGCGATCCAGATCCACCCGCTGGTGTGCAAGGCCTTCAACGCCGACTTCGACGGCGACCAGATGGCCGTGCACGTGCCGCTGTCGGCCGAGGCCCAGGCCGAGGCCCGGATCCTGATGCTCTCGACCAACAACATCTTCACCCCGGCGACCGGTCGTCCCATCACCGAGCCGGCCCAGGACATGGTCTTCGGCGCGTACTACCTGACCCTGCCCACGACCGAGGTGGTCGAGAACCCGCGGGTCTTCCGTCACGTCTACGAGATCGAGAACGCCCTGGAGGACAAGTCCCTGGGACTGCGCACGCCCATCGAGCTGCGGCCCCTGGCCGGCTCGACCCTAGACGGGCGCCTGGCCGCGGCCGGCATCGAGGCCACGGGCGCGAGCCGCTCGCTGGTCACGACCGCGGGTCGGGTCTTCTTCAACGAAGCCCTGCCGGCGGGATTCCGCTACGTGAACGAGCTCATCGGCAAGAACGCGACGCCGATCGGCACCATCGTCGAGGAGATCTCTGGCAGCTTCAGCCGCCAGGCGGTCGCCGAGTCGCTGGACGCGATCAAGTCGCTCGGGTTCCGCTTCGCGACCCAGAGCGGCCTGACGATCTCGATCGACGACGTGGTCACCACCTCGGAGAAGGCCGCGATCCTCAACAAGTACGAGGAGCAGGCCGCCAAGGTCGAGACCAACTACCGCCGCGGCGTCATCGTCGACGACGAGCGCCGTCAGCAGGAGATCGAGATCTGGACCAACGCGAACAAGGAGGTTGGTGACGCCACCGACCGCGCCATGAACGCCAAGTTCGACAACCCGATCCGCATGATGGTGGACTCGGGCGCGCGTGGTAACACCCAGCAGATCCGCCAGATCGCCTCGATGAAGGGCCTCGTGTCCAACCCGCGTGGTGAGATGATCCCGCGCCCGATCAAGTCCTCGTTCCGCGAGGGCCTCTCGGTGCTCGAGTACTTCATCTCCACCCACGGCACCCGCAAGGGACTGGGCGACACGGCGTTGCGCACCGCGGACTCGGGGTACCTGACCCGCCGCCTCGTCGACGTCGCCCAGGAGCTGATCGTCAAGGTCTTCGACTGCGGCACGACGCGCGGCATGTGGATCGAGCACGTCGCTCCCGACACCGCTCGCCAGCGCGCGCACCTAGAGACCAAGCTCTGGGGCCGCGTGGTCGCCGAGGACGTCACGTTAAGTGACGGCTCGGTGATCGAGGCCGGCACCATGCTCATGATGGACGACGTCGAGCGCCTGCGCGACGACGCCGCGGTCACCCGGGTGCGCGTGCGCACCACGCTGACCTGCGACGCCGTCCAGGGCGTCTGCGCGGCCTGCTACGGACTCAGCCTGGCCACCCACCAGCTCGTCGAGCTCGGCGAGGCGGTTGGCGTGATCGCGGCCCAGTCCATCGGCGAGCCGGGCACCCAGCTGACGATGCGCACCTTCCACTCCGGTGGTGTGACCGAGAGCGACATCACCCACGGCCTGCCGCGCGTGGTTGAGCTCTTCGAGGCCCGCACCCCCAAGGGCGCGGCCAAGGTCGCCGAGCACAGTGGCGTGGTTCGCGTCGAGCTGATCGGGCGCGAGCGCAAGGTCACCGTCGTCTCCAACGAGGGCGAGGTCCAGGAGGAGACGATCTCCATCGCCCGCCACCTGCTCGTCGAGGACGGCCAGGAGGTCGAAGTCGGCACCCCGCTGCACGACGGCCCGCTGGACCCCAAGCTCATGATGAAGTTCCGCGGCACGCGCGAGACCCAGCAGTACCTCGTCGAAGAGGTCCAGGACGTCTACCGCGACCAGGGCGTGTCGATCCACGACAAGCACATCGAGTTGATCGTGCGCCAGATGACGCGCCGCGTGCAGATCGTCGACGCCGGCGACTCGCCGTGGCTGCCCGGGGCGATGGTCGACGTCAAGCTCTTCAATGACACCAACGACGAGATCGAGGCCCGCGGGGCCGAGGCGGCCGACGGCCGCGCCCAGCTCATGGGTATCACCAAGGCGTCGCTGGCGACCGACTCGTGGCTCTCGGCGGCCTCCTTCCAGGAGACCACCCGGGTGCTGACCGAGGCGGCCATCGAGGGCAAGCGCGACCACCTGGTGGGGCTCAAGGAGAACATCATCATCGGCAAGCTCATCCCCGCCGGTTCCGGACTCGAGTACTACAACCGCCGCGAACTGCGCCTGGACATGCCGGGAGCCGAGATGCTGCCGGCCTGGGCCCAGGCCAGCGACGACGAGTTCGACCTGGCCGGCCTGTTGGGCGAGACGACCGACGAGGACTCCTTCAGCGCCGATCTCGCCGCGTTCCAGAACATCGGGGCGAGTTACGACGAGTCGGCCCTGCCTGAGGAGGACGTGGTGAACCCCGAGGACGAGATCGGCGGCGCGGCCCTTTAGGCGCCGGCTTGCCGTAACCGCGCTACATGTCGTAGAATTGACTCTCCGCGCGCCGACCGGCGTGTTTGACGATCGAAGTACAAACTAGAAGAGGTTCCGCGTGCCCACGATTGCACAGCTGGTCCGTAAGGGCCGCCAGGACAAGATATCCAAGACCAAGACGCCGGCACTCAAGGGTGCCCCCCAGCGTCGTGGCGTGTGCACCCGCGTGCACACCGTCACGCCCAAGAAGCCGAACTCGGCTCTGCGCAAGGTGGCTCGCGTGCGTCTGACGTCAGGTGTCGAGGTCACGGCCTACATCCCGGGCGTCGGGCACAACCTCCAGGAGCACTCGATCGTGCTCGTGCGTGGCGGCCGTGTGAAGGACCTGCCGGGCGTGCGCTACAAGATCATCCGTGGGGCGCTCGACACCTCCGGTGTGAAGAACCGCCAGCAGGCCCGCAGCCGCTACGGCGCGAAGAAGGAGAGCTAATGCCTCGCAAGGGTCCCGCCGAACGTCGCGAACTGGTTCCCGACCCGATCTACAAGTCGGTTCTGGTCACCCAGGTCACGAACAAGATCCTCGAGCGCGGCAAGCGCACGATCGCCGAGCGCATCGTCTACACCGCGTTAGAGCAGGTCGAGCAGAAGACCGGCGCCGACCCGGTGGCCGCCTTGAAGCGCGCCCTGGAGAACATCCGTCCCGAGCTCGAGGTGCGCAGCCGGCGCGTCGGCGGCACGACCTACCAGGTCCCCGTCGAGGTTCGGCCCCGTCGCGCGACGACGCTCGCCATCCGCTGGCTGACCGACTTCGCCAAGAAGCGCCGTGAGAAGACCATGTCCGAGCGCCTGGCCGGAGAGATCATCGACGCCAGCAACGGCGTGGGCGCGGCCGTCAAGCGTCGCGAGGACATGGCCAAGATGGCCGAGTCCAACAAGGCGTTCGCGCACTATCGCTGGTAAGTAGAAGAAAGCACACACAATCGTTATGACCGCACGCGAATTCCCCCTCGAGAAGGTCCGCAACATCGGCATCATGGCCCACATCGACGCGGGCAAGACCACGACCACCGAGCGCATCCTCTACTACACGGGCAAGAACTACAAGATCGGCGAGGTCCACGAGGGCGCCGCCACCATGGACTGGATGGTCCAGGAGCAAGAGCGCGGCATCACCATCACCTCGGCCGCGACCACCTGCCACTGGAACGGGCACCGCATCAACATCATCGACACCCCCGGGCACGTGGACTTCACCGTCGAGGTCGAGCGCTCACTTCGCGTGCTCGACGGCGCCGTCGCGGTCTTTGACGCGGTGGCCGGCGTGGAGCCCCAGACCGAGACGGTCTGGCGCCAGGCCAACAAGTACAACGTTCCGCGCATCTGCTTCGTGAACAAGATGGACCGCATCGGCGCGGACTTCTTTCGCTGCGTGGACATGATCCGCGACCGCCTGGACTGCGTGCCGGCCGTGCTGCAGCTGCCCATCGGCGCCGAGTCCAACTACCAGGGCATCATCGACCTGACCACGATGTCGGCCACGATCTACCACGACGACAAGGGCGAGCAGCTCGAGGTCGTCGCAATTCCCTCCGAGTACCAGGAGCAGGCCGAGGAGTACCACTCTGCGCTGCTCGACGTGCTGACCACCTTTGACGACTCGTTGATGGAGAAGGTCCTCGGCGACGAGACCGTCACCCCGGCCGACATCCGCCGCGCGCTGCGCGTGGGCACCCTCGAGGGGCACTGCGTGCCGATCCTCAACGGCTCGGCCTTCAAGAACAAGGGCGTCCAGCCCATGCTCGACGCGGTCGTGGACTTCCTGCCCTCGCCGGTGGACCTGCCGCCGACCCCGGGCACCAAGCCGGGCAAGGACGAGGTCCTCGAGCGCAAGCCCGCCGACGACGCGCCCTTCGCGGCGCTGGCCTTCAAGATCATGACCGACCCCTACGTCGGTAAGCTGACCTACCTGCGCGTGTACTCGGGCACCCTGGAAAAGGGCGACACCGTCATCAACACGACCAAGGGCATGAAGAAGGAGCGTCTGGGACGCCTCCTGCTGATGCACGCCAACAACCGCGAGGACCTCGACACGATTCGCACCGGCGACATCGTCGCCGCGGTGGGCCTCAAGCAGGTCACGACCGGTGACACCCTGTCCGACCCCGACCACCCGATCCAGCTCGAGACCCTGACCTTCCCCGAGCCGGTCATCCACGTGGCGGTCGAGCCCAAGACCAAGGCCGACCAGGAGAAGCTGGGCAAGGCCCTCTACGCGCTCTCCGAAGAGGACCCGACGTTCCGGGTCCGCACCGACGAAGAGACCGGCCAGACGGTCATCTCGGGCATGGGCGAGCTGCACCTCGAGGTGCTGGTGGACCGCATGCTGCGAGAGTTCTCGGTCGACGCCAACGTGGGCAAGCCCCAGGTGGCCTACCGCGAGACCGTGCGCAAGAAGGTCGAGAAGGTCGAAGAGAAGTACGTGCGCCAGACCGGTGGTAAGGGTCAGTACGGCCACGTGGTGATCACCCTGGAGCCCACGGGGCCCGGCGGCGGCTACGAGTTCGTCGACGAGATCACCGGCGGCGTGATCCCCAAGGAGTACATCCAGCCGGTCAACCAGGGCATCACCGAGGCCCTCACCTCGGGCGTGCTTGCGGGATATCCGGTCGTTGACGTGCGCGTTCGCCTGACCTTCGGCAGCTACCACGACGTGGACTCCTCGGAGATGGCCTTCAAGATCGCCGGCTCCATCGCGGTCAAGAAGGCCGCCCGTCTGGCCAATCCCGTGCTGCTCGAGCCCATCATGGCCGTCGAGGTCGTCACCCCCGAGGACTACATGGGTGACGTGATCGGCGACCTGTCCAGCCGGCGCGGTCGCGTCGAGGGTATGGAGCAAAAGGGCAACAGCCAGGCAATTCGGGCTCAGGTGCCCCTGGCCGACATGTTCGGCTACGCTACTGACCTGCGGTCTCGCACCCAAGGGCGCGCGACCTACACCATGCAGTTCCATTCGTACGCAGAGGTACCTGACGCAATCGCTAAGGAGATTGTCGCCAAGGCCACCGGCGCGTAGGAAGTCGGGCAACCGGCACAACCAAGGTCCAAACCGTCGTCGGGGAGGGCCGAAAACAGCACGGCGGACCCGCAGAGGGCCCGCCACGAAAGAGAAAGTAAGTCCCCGACAATGGCAAAGCAGAAGTTCGAGCGCACCAAGCCGCACGTCAACATTGGCACCATGGGCCACATCGACCACGGCAAGACGACCCTGACCGCGGCGATCACCAAGGTCCTGTCCGAGCGCATCCCCGGTAGCGCCTTCACGCCCTTCGACCAGATCGACAAGGCCCCCGAAGAGCGTCAGCGCGGCATCACCATCTCGATCGCCCACGTGGAGTACGAGACGGCGAACCGCCACTACGCCCACGTCGACATGCCGGGTCACGCCGACTACGTCAAGAACATGATCACCGGCGCGGCCCAGGTCGACGGCGCGATCCTCGTGGTCTCGGCGACCGACGGCCCCATGCCCCAGACGCGCGAGCACGTGCTGCTCGCCCGCCAGGTCGGCGTGCCCTACATCGTGGTGGCCCTCAACAAGGCCGACATGGTCGAGGACGAGGAGCTGCTCGAGCTCGTCGAGATGGAAGTGCGCGAACTCCTGAACAGCTACGACTTCCCGGGCGACGACACCCCCGTGGTGCGCGTCTCGGCGCTGAAGGCCCTCGAGGGCGACGCCGCCTGGGGCGACAAGATCATGGAGCTGATGGACGCGGTGGACTCCTACATCCCCGAGCCCGTGCGCTCGACCGACAAGCCGTTCCTGATGTCGATCGAGGACGTCATGTCCATCACCGGGCGCGGCACCGTCGTGACCGGCAAGGTCGAGCAGGGCGTCATCAAGGTCGGTGACGAGGTCGAGATCGTTGGCCTGCGCGACACTTCCAAGACCGTCGTGACCGGCATCGAGATGTTCCGCAAGCTCCTCGACGAGGGTCGCGCGGGCGACAACCTCGGCGCGCTGCTGCGCGGCACGAAGAAGGAGGACGTCGAGCGCGGCCAGGTGCTGTGCAAGCCCGGCTCGATCACGCCCCACACCAACTTCGAGGCCTCGGTCTACGTGCTGACCAAGGAGGAGGGCGGCCGCCACAAGCCGTTCTTCGCCAACTACCGTCCGCAGTTCTACTTCCGCACCACGGACGTCACCGGCACCATCGAGCTGCCGGCCGGCACCGAGATGGTCATGCCCGGCGACAACACCGAGATGACCGTGACCCTGGGCAAGCCGATCGCCATGGAAGAGGGTCTGACCTTCTCCATCCGCGAGGGTGGCCGCACCGTGGGTTCGGGCCGCGTCACGAAGATCCTGAAGTAGTTCGCGATGGCCGACAACCGTCAAATGATCCGCATCCGGCTGAAGGCCTTCGACCACGGCGTCCTGGACCAGTCCACCGCCAAGATCGTCCAGACCGTCGAGCGCACGAACGCGCGCGTCCAGGGCCCCGTGCCGCTGCCGACCGAGAAGCACCGCTACACGGTGGTTCGCGGCCCGCACAAGCACAAGGACTCGCGCGAGCACTTCGAGATGCGCGTGCACAAGCGCCTCTTGGACATCGTGGACCACTCGGCCAAGACGGTGGACTCGCTCCAGCGTCTGGACCTGCCCGCGGGCGTGGACATCGAGATCAAGATCCGTCAAGGTTGATGTGACGTAAGAAACCGCCCCCTCCCACGGAGGGGGCGGTTTTTTTGTCGCCGGTACCCGAAGGGAGAGACGTGCACGCGAGCGACGCTGGAACCTGGACGTTGGGTGGGCGCACGGTCAACCGCGTGGGCTTTGGCGCGATGCGCCTCACCGGCAGCGCGGCGTTCCATCTGGGCGTTCCCTCGGACCGACGGCTCGCGATCGCGACAGTGCGCGAGGCGGTGCGCCTGGGGGTGAATCACGTCGACACCGCGGCGTTCTACTTCTCGGCGACGCGTTCGGCGAACGAGTTGATCAACGCCGCTCTCTCGCCGTATCCCGAGGACCTCGTTCTCGTCACCAAGGTGGGTCCCGGGCGCGATCCTTCGGGCGAATGGTTGGACTTCGCGCGGCCCGATCAGCTTCGCGGCCAGGTTGAGGAGAACCTTCGTCAGTTGGGCCGTGACCATCTGGACGTCGTCAACTTGCGCGTCCTCGGCCCCGGACCCCTCGCCGAGCACCTGGGGGCGCTCGCGGACATGGTGGGCGAGGGCTTGATCGGACACCTGGGCGTCTCGGGCGTGGCGAAGGAACAGCTCGACGAGGCGCGAGGCATCACGGAGATCGTGTGCGTGCAGAACCGCTACAGCCTCGAGGCGCGCTCGGCGGACGCCGACGCGGTGCTCGAGGCCTGTGGCGAGGCGGGCATTGCCTTCGTTCCGTTCTTCTCGCTCGCGGGGACCGGGACCGCGCACGGCCGACCGGCGCTCGAGCACGAGACCGTGCTCGCCGTCGCCTGGGCCCACGGGGCGACCCCGCCCCAGGTACGACTGGCCTGGACCCTCGCGCGCGGCGAGCACGTGCTGGTCATCCCGGGCACCGGAAACCCGGCGCACGTGGCCCAGAACGTGGCCGCGGGGTCGTTGCGCCTCAGCGAGGACGACCGGGCACGCCTCGACGCCCTGGCGGGGACTTGAGCGACTTTGCATTCAGGGGTGTCTGTGGTGTACGGTTTGTAGCCCCCCTAAACGGGGGTCAGCCGTAGAAACTGTGCGGCGAGCAAGTGATGTGTTCAGTTGCCTACGGGAACGCTGAACCGAACCAGTCGAGCGCTCCGTTCGGGTCCCTGGCCCGGCGGAGCGTCTGTGTGTCGGGAGAACCGATGCACGGAACAACAGAGAGAGGCAAACGTGGCGACCAAAGCGATCGTCGGCGAGAAGGTGGGGATGACCCAGGTCTGGGATGACCAGCAACGGGCCATACCGGTCACGGTGGTACGTGTCAGCCCCGCGCGCGTCGTCCAGGTGAAGACTCCGGAGAAGGAGGGCTACTCGGCCCTCCAGGTGACCTGGGGGACTCGTCGGACCTCGACGCTGACCAAGCCCGAGCTCGGGCACTTCGAGAAGGCCGGCGTCGCGCCGGGCACCAAGCTCGTCGAGCTGCGCATCGACGACGTTTCGGGATACGCCGTCGGCCAGGAGATCGCCGTCGACACCCTGGTCAAGGGCGAGATGATCGACGCCACGGCCCTGTCCAAGGGCAAGGGCTTCGCCGGTGGCATGAAGCGCCACAACTTCTCCGGTCAGGGCGCGGCCCACGGTAACCACAAGCACCACCGCGCTCCTGGCTCGGTGGGGGCCTGCTCCACGCCGGGTCGCGTGTTCAAGGGAACGCGCATGGCCGGTCGCATGGGTGGCGGCCAGGTCACCACGACCAACCTCGAAGTCATCGGCGTCGACGCCGAGCGCAACCTCGTGCTCGTCAAGGGCGCCGTCCCCGGCCCGCGCGGCGGCGTCGTCGTCCTGCGCACGTCGGTCAAGAACCCCATGAAGGCGGGAGGTAGCCGATGAGCGAGATCGCAACCCTTCGTGGTCCGGTGAAGAAGGACCGTCCGGCCCCGCAGCAGCGCTCCGTCGAGCGCAAGAGCCTCGACGGCACCGTGCTCGGCACCGTGGCCCTCGAGCCCGCCTACTTCGGCATCGAGCCGCACATGGCCGTGCTGCACCAGGTCGTCAAGGCCCAGCTGGCCGCGCGTCGCGCCGGCACCCAGTCGACCAAGACCCGCAAGGAAGTCAGCGGCGGCGGCAAGAAGCCCTTCAACCAGAAGGGCACCGGCGGCGCCCGTCAGGGCACCATCCGCGCGCCGCACTACCCGGGCGGTGGCATCGCGCTCGGACCCAAGCCGCGCAAGTACGACCAGAAGACCCCCAAGAAGATGATCCGCCTGGCGCTCTACTCGGCGCTGTCGGACCGCGCGAGCGAGTCGCGCGTGGCCCTCGTCGACGGATTTGGCACCTGGAGCGAGCCGCGCACCAAGAACGCCCTGGCCGCCCTGGCCGCCCTGGGCCTCGAGGGCAGGGTCCTCGTGGTGCTCTCACGCGAGGACGCGGTCGCCTACTTCTCGTTCAACAACCTGGACAACGTGAAGACGATTGACGCCGGTGAGCTCAACGCCTACGACGTCCTCGAGTCCGACTGGGTCCTCTTCACCGACGAGACCCTGCCGGTCGCCAAGGAGAGCAACTGATGCGTGACGCGATGAGCATCCTCATCCGACCGGTCGTCTCGGAGAAGACCTACGACCTGATGGAGCGGGGCACCTACGTCTTCGAGATCGACTCGCGGGCCACCAAGGTCGACGTGCGCAACGCCGTCGAGCAGGCCTTCAACGTTAAGGTCGTCAACGTGAACACCCTGAACCGTCAGGGCAAGTCGACGCGCAACGCGCGCACCGGCGTCGTCGGACGTCGCCCCGGCTCCAAGCGTGCCTTCGTCACGCTGCGCGCGGGCGACACGATCAACCTCTTCGAGAACTAAGGACTGCCATGGCCCTGCGCAATCGCAAACCCACGAGCCCCGGTCGCCGGTTCCAGAGCGTCTCGGACTTCGCCGAGATCACCAAGGACCGTCCCGAGAAGTCGCTGCTCGCGCCCAAGCCCAAGACCGGTGGTCGTAACGCCTACGGCCGCAAGACGTCGCGCCACCGCGGTGGCGGCCACAAGCAGCAGTACCGCATCATCGACTTCAAGCGCAACAAGGACGCCGTGCCGGCCAAGGTCGCGGCCATCGAGTACGACCCCAACCGGACGTGCCGCATCGCCCTACTTCACTACGCCGACGGTGAGAAGCGCTACATCATCGCCCCGGCTGGCCTGAAGGTCGGCGACGTCGTCGAGTCGGGCCCCAAGGCCGACATCCGCACGGGCAACGCTCTGCCGATGCGCTTCATCCCCACCGGTTCGACCGTGCACAACGTCGAGCTGCGTCCCGGCGGCGGCGCCAAGATGGCCCGCAGCGCCGGCATGAGCGTCCAGCTCGTGGCCAAGGACGGCGGATTCGCCACCCTGCGTCTTCCCTCGACCGAGATGCGCCGCGTGCCGATCGACTGCCGCGCCACTCTCGGCACGGTGGGCAACTCCGAGCACGAGCTCATCAAGATCGGAAAGGCCGGCCGCAACCGCTGGAAGGGCGTGCGCCCCCAGACGCGCGGCGTGGCCATGAACCCCGTCGACCACCCCCTGGGTGGCGGCGAGGGCAAGACCTCCGGTGGCCGCCACCCGGTCTCGCCCTGGGGCCAGCCCGAGGGCCGTACGCGCCTGCCCAAGGCGTCGGACGCTCTCATTATTCGTCGTCGCCGCGGACGCGGCTCGCGGAGGTAGGTAGACCATGTCACGCAGCCTGAAGAAGGGCCCCTTCATCGACAGCCACCTTCTCAAGAAGGTGGACGCGATGAACGCGGCCAACGAGAAGAAGGTCATCAAGACCTGGAGCCGTCGCTCGACGGTGATCCCGGACATGGTGGGCCACACCTTCGCCGTGCATGACGGGCGCCGTCACGTGCCGGTGTTCGTCAACGAGTCCATGGTCGGCCACAAGCTGGGCGAGTTCGCGCCCACGCGCACCTTCAAGTTCCACGCCGGCCAGGAAAAGACGGGGAGGCGCTAATGACCGGTCCCAAGACCAACGAGCGCCCCGGCACTCGCGCCACGCTGCGTGGCTATCACATGTCCGCGAGCAAGGCCCGCGTCGTTCTCAACCTGATCCGCGGCGAGGACGTCACGACGGCCCGCGAGATCCTCGCGGGCACGACCCGCGAGGCCGCCGACGTCATCGGCAAGGTGCTGGCCTCGGCCATCGCCAATGCCGTCACCAACGACGAGATGTCCGCCGACGAGCTCTACGTCTCGGCCTGCTACGCCGACGAGGGCGTCACCATGAAGCGCTTCACGCCGCGCGCGCGAGGCCGCGCCGGCAAGATCCGCAAGCGCTCGTGCCACATCACCGTGATCGTCTCGCGACTCGACGACGAGCGCCTGGGCGTCCTGCGGGCCGCTCGCAGCGCGCAGGCCGCCGCGTCGCGTACGCGTCGCGTGGCCTCCTCGCGCCGCCGTGCCGACCAGACCGCGAGCCTGAACTCGCGCGAGACCCGCGCGGCCCAGGCCGAGGCCGAGGCCGCTGAGGCGTTGGCCCTCGAGGCCGAGAACACCGAGATCGCCTCAGAGGTCGAGATCGACACGGAGGTCGCGACCGACGAGACGGTCAGCGCGCAAGAGACGGACGTGGTCGAGTCGGCCGCGACTGACGAGACGGTGTCCGACGACGCCACTGAGGAGACGGACAAGTAATGGGCCAGAAGGTAAATCCCTACGGGTTCCGACTCGGCATCACGACGGACTGGAAGTCGCGCTGGTTCAAGGAGCGCGGCTACAAGGACCTCGTCATCGAGGACTGGAAGATTCGCGACTACCTGACGCGTCAGCTCGAGAGCGCGGCCGTGAGCCGCATCGAGATCGAGCGCAACTCGGACCGCATCCGCGTGGACATCCACACGGCACGGCCCGGGATCGTCATCGGACGCCGCGGCGGCGAGGCCGAGCGCCTGAAGAAGGAGCTCGAGCGCATCACCGGTCAGAAGAACAAGATCTCCCTCAACATCCAGGAGATCAAGCAGCCCGAGCTCGACGCCGCGCTGATCGCCCAGGGGATCTGCGATCAGCTGCTGCGCCGCGTGGCGTTTCGCCGCGCGATGAAGCGCGGAATCCAGACCGTCCAGAAGGCCGGGGCCCTGGGTGTGCGCATCCAGGCGTCCGGCCGTCTCGGCGGCGCGGAGATGTCGCGTCGCGAGTCGTACCACGAGGGTCGCGTGCCGCTGCACACGCTGCGCGCCGACATCGACTACGGATTCCGTGAGGCGCGCACCAACACCGGGCGCATCGGCGTGAAGGTCTGGATCTACAAGGGCGACATCCTGCCCTACCAGCTCACCAACGACGAGAAGATCGTGCGCGAGGCCGCCATGGCGGCCGGCGACGCGGTCCCCGCCGCGGGTGCCGCCCCCAAGGGCGTCGTGCGTGCCGGCGGGGGACGGCGCCGCGTCGAGGCTAGCGCCGAGGACACCGAGGTCGCGGGCGTGGCCCCGGCCGACCTGCTCGCCGCGACCGAGGACGTCGAGAAGCGCCTCAGTGTCGAAGAGGAGATCGAGCGTCGCACGACGCAGGATCACACCGACACGCCCCACTTCCGAAAGGACGTTGAGTAGCCATGTTGATGCCCCGCAAGGTAAAGCACCGCAAGCAGCAGCGCGGTCGGATGGCCGGGATGGCCAAGGGCGGCACCGAGTTGTCCTTCGGCGACTTCGGCATCCAGGCCCTCGAGGCCGGTTGGATCACCGCTCGCCAGATCGAGGCGGCCCGTATCGCCATGACCCGTCACGTCAAGCGTGGTGGCAAGGTGTGGATCCGCGTCTTCCCGGACAAGCCCGTGACCCAGAAGCCCGCCGAGACCCGCATGGGCTCGGGCAAGGGCAACCCCGAGTTCTGGGTCGCCGTGGTCAAGCCCGGCCGCGTGCTGTTCGAGCTCGGTGGTGTGGACGAGGCCCTGGCGCGCGCCGCCATGGAGCGCGCCATCCAGAAGCTGCCCATCAAGGCGAAGTTCGTCGTGCGTCCCGGGACCCACGGCACCCCGGAGGTGACGATCTAATGGCCAAGACCAGAGAGCGCGTGGCGGAGATGCGCCTGCTCGGCGACCAGGAGCTGGTCGAGCGACTGAGCGAGGCCCGCCGCGAGCTGTTCAACCTTCGTTTCCAGCTGGCCACCGGCCAGCTCGACAACTCCGCACGACTGGCGTCGGCGCGCCGCGACATCGCGCGCCTGTCGACCTTCGTGCGCGAGCGTGAGATTGCGGCCGCCGAGGCCGCGGAAGAGAGTGAGTGATGACTGACGAGACGGTTGAGACCGTGCGTGAGAATCCCCGCAAGGTTCGCGAGGGCATCGTGATCTCCGACAAGATGGCGTCCACCGTGGTGGTGGCGGTCAACGAGCGCGTGAGCCACCCCCGCTACGGCAAGACGGTGCAGCGCACCAAGAAGCTCTACGCCCACGACGAGAAGAACGAGGCCAAGGTCGGCGACCGCGTGCGCGTGGTCGAGACCCGTCCCCTCTCGAAGCTCAAGCGCTGGCGCCTGACCGACATTGTGGAGCGTGCACGATGATCCAGCAGGAATCGCGACTCAAGGTCGCCGACAACAGCGGCGCGAAGGAGGTGCTGTGCATTCGCGTGCTCGGCGGCTCGCGTCGTCGCTATGCGTCGATCGGTGACGTCTTCATCGCCACGGTGAAGGACGCCATCCCCGGCGCCGCCGTGAAGAAGGGTGACGTCGTGCGTTGCGTCGTCGTGCGCACGGCCAAGGAGAAGCGTCGTCCCGACGGCTCCTACATCAAGTTCGACGAGAACGCCGCCGTGCTGATCAACGACCAGCTCCAGCCGCGCGGCACGCGCATCTTCGGCCCCGTGGGCCGCGAGCTGCGCGACAAGAAGTTCATGCGCATCATTTCGCTGGCGCCGGAGGTGTTGTAATGAAGATTCGCAAGGGTGACGACGTGCTCGTGATCGCGGGCAAGTTCCGCGGCGAGCGCGCCAAGGTCGACGCGGCGATGCCCGCGACCAACCGCGTGGTGCTCGACGGGCTCAACATCGCCAAGCGCCACACCAAGCAGACCGGCGCCACGATGCAGGCCGGCATCATCGACAAGATGCTGCCGATGAACGCGTCCAACGTTGCGCTGTGGTGCACAAACCACAAGGGTCCGGCCAAGGTCGGATACCGTGACGCCGACGGCGCCAAGACTCGCGTCTGCCGCAAGTGCGGGGAGGCATTGTGACCGCGCCGCGCCTCAAGGTCCGCTACGACGAGACCATCCGGCCCGCTCTGAAGGACGAGCTCGGACTGTCCAACATCATGCAGGTGCCGCGCCTGGAGAAGATCGTGCTGAACTCCGGCGTGGGTCGCGCGACCCAGCAGGCGTCGCTGCTCGAGGGCGCCCAGCGCGACCTCGAGCTGATCACCGGCCAGAAGCCGATCGTGACGCGCGCCAAGAAGTCGGTCGCGAGCTTCAAGCTGCGCGAGGAGCAGCCCATCGGCGTCAAGGTCACCCTGCGCGGGGACCGCGCCTGGGAGTTCTTCGATCGCCTGCTGAGCCTGGCGATCCCGCGCATCCGCGACTTCCGTGGGCTGTCGCCGAAGTCCTTCGACGGACACGGCAACTACACCTTCGGTGTCAACGACCAGTTGATCTTCCCCGAGATCGACTACGACAAGATCGACGCACCGCGTGGCTTTGACATCACCATCGTCACCACAGCGACGAACGACGAGCAGGGTCGCGCGTTCTTGCGCGCCTACGGCTTCCCCTTCAAGCAGGAGAATCGATAGTCATGGCGAAGAAAGCTCTTCGAATCAAGCAGCAGAAGACCCCCAAGTTCTCGACGCGCGCCTACACGCGCTGCGAGCGCTGCGGGCGTCCGCGGTCGGTGTACCGCAAGTTCGGCCTGTGCCGGATCTGTCTGCGCACGATGGTCCACGCCGGCGAGGTCCCCGGCGTGACCAAGGCGAGTTGGTAGGAGGACAGCGATGACAATGACTGACCCCATCGCCGACATGCTGACGCGCATTCGCAACGCCAACGCGGCCATGTTCGACACGGTGAAGATGCCCAGCTCGAAACTCAAGGAGAACCTGGCCAAGGTCCTCGTCAAGGAGGGCTTCATCGCGGGTTACACCGTGAAGAAGGTCGAGGGACGTCCGGGCGCCACGCTCGAGATCAGCCTCAAGTACTCCGAGGACCGCAAGAAGACGATCATCGGCATCAAGCGCGTCTCGACGCCGGGACTGCGCATCTACAAGAAGTCCGACCAGATGCCCAAGGTCCTCGGCGGCGTGGGCGTGGCGGTCGTCTCGACCAGCCACGGCCTGATGACCGACCGCGAAGCCCGTCGGGCCAAGCTCGGCGGCGAGGTGCTCTGTTATGTGTGGTAAGTCCGTTTCCCTGGAGGTCCGCTGATGTCGCGCATCGGTCGCAATCCCATCACCGTGCCCGCCAACGTCACCGTCTCGGTGGCCGACGGCGTCGTCACCGTCACCGGCCCCAACGCCACCATGACCCGCATCCTGCCTGAGGGCATCACGCTCTCCCAGGAGGGCGAGGTCCTCAGCGTCGATCGCGCCAGCGAGGAGACCAGCCAGAAGGCCCTGCACGGCCTGACCCGCACGCTGGTGTCCAACATGGTCACCGGCGTCACCACCGGCTGGACCAAGGAGCTCGAGATCATCGGCGTGGGATACCGCGCGGCCGCCGCCGGCGCCGACGCGATCGACCTCGCGCTGGGTTTCTCGCACCCCGTGAAGTTCACCGCGCCGGCCGGCGTCACCTTCGAGGTGCCCACCCCCACGCGCGTGATCGTCAAGGGTCCCGACAAGGAGGTCGTCGGCCAGGTCGCCGCCTCCATCCGTAAACTCCGCAAGCCCGAGCCGTACAAGGGCAAGGGCGTGCGCTACCTCGGCGAGCGCGTTCTGCGCAAGGCCGGAAAGGCGGCTAAGTAATGGCCCGTTCCACACTCGAGCTGCGTCAGCGCCGCCACGCGCGCGTGCGCCGGCGCCTGTCCGGGACACCCGAGCGTCCGCGCGTCGCCGTGTTCCGCTCCCACAAGCACATCTCCGCCCAGATCATCGACGACGTGGCGGGGCGCACCCTGGCCGCGGCCTCGTCGGTCGAGCCTGCCTTGCGCAGCGCCGGTGGCAACATCGAGGGTGCCAAGAAGGTCGCCACCGTGCTCGCCGAGCGCGCCAAGGCGGCCGGAGTGACGACCGTGGTCTTCGACCGCGGCGGATTCGACTACCACGGGCGCATCGCCGCATTTGCGGAGACCCTGCGCGCCGGCGGACTGGAGTTCTAATGGCTGACGAGCAGTACGAAGAGCGCACCATCAAGGTGAACCGCGTGTCCAAGGTCGTCAAGGGTGGACGTCGCTTCTCCTTCACCGCCCTGATGGTCATCGGCGACGGCAAGGGCAAGGTCGGCCTG
Organism: Acidimicrobiaceae bacterium; assembly: GCA_027451285.1. Classification (GTDB taxonomy): domain Bacteria; phylum Actinomycetota; class Acidimicrobiia; order Acidimicrobiales; family RAAP-2; genus RAAP-2. The sequence continues at coordinate 25,988 of DAIDJP010000045.1, forward strand.
GGTTACGGCAAGGCCAAGGAAGCCGGCCTCGCCGTGCAGAAGGGCATCGAGGAGGCGCGCAAGAACCTCTTCGACGTGCCCCTCGCGGGCTCGACGATCGTCTACCCCGTGCTGGGCGCCTCGGGCGCCGGGCGCGTGCTGATGAAGCCCGCGGCCCCGGGAACCGGCGTCATCGCCGGCGGCGCCGCGCGCGCCATCCTCGAGATGGCCGGCGTCAAGGACATCATCGCCAAGTCGTTGGGCTCGTCCAACGGCATCAACGTGGCGCACGCGACGATCGAGGGCCTCAAGCAGCTGCGCCGGCCCGAGGAGATCGCCGCCTCGCGCGACCACGCCATCGACCACGTCATCCCCACCGGCACCCTGCGGGCCTACCGCGAGCGCCAGCGTGAGGGCGACCTGTTCAAGACGGAGGGTTAAGGATGGGTCAACTTAAGGTCACCCAGATCCGCTCGTCGATCGCCACCAAGCCCAAGCACCGCGGGACACTGCGCGCGCTGGGGCTTCGCGGCATCGGCCAGTCCAACGTGCTGCCCGACCGCCCCGAGATCCACGGGATGATCGCCCGGGTGCCGCACCTGATCAAGGTAGAAGAGGTTTCGTCATGAAGTTGCACGACCTGCACTCGCCCGAGGGCTCGACGCACCGCAAGAAGATCGTCGGGCGCGGCATCGGCGGCAAGGGCGGCAAGACCGCCGGGCGTGGCACCAAGGGTCAGAAGGCCCGCCGCCAGATTCCCGCCGGCTTCGAGGGCGGACAGTTGCCCCTCGTCCAGCGCATCCCGAAGCTCAAGGGCTTCACCAACCCGTTCCGCGTCGAGTACACCCCGGTGAACCTCGACGCGCTGGCCGGCCTCGGCCAGAGCCAGGTCGACCTGGAGACCATCGTCGCCTCCGGTCTGGCGCGCAAGGGCGATCTCGTCAAGGTCCTCGGCCGCGGGGAGCTCTCGGGCGCCCTGCACGTCTCGGCCCACGGCGTCTCGGCGTCGGCGCGTGAGGCCATCGAGGCCGCGGGTGGCTCGGTGACGATCCTCGACAAGCCCTTCAAGGTTCGCCCGGCGGCTTCGGGCAACCAGCACCAGAACCGCTAAGCCCGTGCTGAAGCGTCTCGGCAACGTCTTCCGGGTACCGGACCTTCGTAACAAGGTCCTGTTCACGATCGCCATCATCGGCCTGTACCAGTTGGGCGCGAACCTGCCGATCCCCGGCGTGAGTTGGTCCCAGGTCCAGCTGCTCCAGTCCAAGGCCGGCGCGAGCGGCGTCCTCGGATTCTTGAACCTGTTCTCGGGCGGAGCGCTGACGCGCCTGGCCGTCTTCGGCCTGGGCGTCATGCCCTACATCACGAGCTCGATCGTCATCCAGTTGCTCACGACGGTGATCCCCAAGCTCGAGCAGTGGCGCGACCAGGGCGCGGTGGGCCAGAAGCACATCACCCAGACGACGCGTTACCTGACGATCGGACTGGCGCTGCTGCAGTCGACCGGCCTGATCTACGCCTTCCACGGGCACGACCAGGCGTTGCTGGGATTCAACATCGACCTGATCCCCAAGTTCACCCTGTGGCTGGGCCTGTTCATGGTGGCCATCATGACCGCGGGCACCGCGTTCGTGATGTGGCTCGCCGAGCTCATCACCCAGCGCGGCATCGGCCAGGGCATGTCCCTGCTGATCTTCGCCAACGTGGTCGCCGGCCTGCCCTCGGGCGGGCGCGCGGTCTACGCCGAGGGCGGCGCGTTCAAGTTCTTCGTCCTGCTCGTGATCTCCGTCGCGCTGCTGGTGCTGATCGTCTTCATGGACAACGGACAGCGGCGCATCCCGGTCACCTTTGCGCGCCGCGTCGTCGGGCGAAAGGAGATGGGCGGGAACTCGACCTACATCCCACTCAAGGTCAACCAGTCCGGTGTGATCCCGATCATCTTCGCGTCCTCGGTCCTCTACATCCCGGTGCTGCTCTCCAACGTGGTGCCCTGGACGGGGTTCCAGAACTTCGTCAACACCTCGCTGCACCCGACGAACTTCTTCTACATCCTCTCTGACTTCGTGCTGATCATGGCCTTCACGTTCTTCTACGTCTACATCGCCTTCGAACCGCACCAGCAGGCCGAGATGCTGCGCCAGCAGGGCGGCTTCGTGCCGGGCATCCGCCCGGGACTGCCCACCGAGAAGTACTTCGCGCGCCTGCTCAGTCGCATCACGACCGTCGGCGCGACGTTCCTCGCCTCGGTCGCGGTGGTGCCGAGCATCCTGATGGCGCTGTGGAGCATCAACAGGTTCCCGTATTACGGCACCACGCTGCTGATCGCGGTGGGTGTGGCGCTCGAGACGATGCGCCAGATCGACTCCCAGCTCATGATGCGTAACTACGAGGGCTTCCTCAAGCGTTAGCTATGTCGCGACTCGTCCTGGTCATCCTCGGCAAGCAAGGGGCGGGCAAGGGCACGCAGTGCGCCCGCCTGTCGGCCCGTTACGAGATCCCCCACGTCTCGACGGGCGACATCCTGCGCGCCGCGGTGAAGGCCGGCAGCCCCTTGGGCCGCGAGGTCGCCTCGGTGCTCGAGTCGGGCGGTCTGGTCTCCGACGACCTCGTGAACCGCCTGGTGGCCAGCCGCTTCACCGAGCCCGACGCCCAGCGTGGCGCCCTGCTCGACGGCTTTCCGCGCACGATCGGCCAGGCCGCGGCCCTCGACGAGCTGCTCGGCGAGGACGGCGTGAGCCTGTGCATCAACCTCGACGTGCCCAACGAGCTCGCCGTGGCGCGCCTGTCCTCGCGCCGGGTGTGCGTCGAGTGCAAGACGATCTATCGCGACACCGACCCCGAGGCGATCTCGGGGACCTGCTCGAACTGCGGCGGCGACGTCGTCCAGCGCAGCGACGACACGCCCGAGGCGATCGCCGCGCGCCTGGCGCTCTACGAGCGCGACACCGCGCCCCTGCTCGACTTCTACGCCGCGCGGGGCCTGCTGGTGACCCTGGATGGCGCCCGCGACGCCGACGCCGTCACGGCCGACATCGAGGCCGTCATCGCCGCGCGGGGCCTGTCGTGAGGCGCAGCGCCGACGAGCTGGCCAAGATGCGCAAGGCCGGCCGCGTGGTCGCCGAGATCCACGAGGCGACGCGCGCGGTGATCCGCCCCGGCGTGACGACCGCCGAGATCAACGAGGTCGCCGCCGACGTGCTGGCCAATCGCGGCGCGCGCTCGAACTTTCTGAACTACCACGGGTTCCCCGCGGTGATCTGCACGAGCCCCAACGACATGATCGTCCACGGCATCCCCGGTGACTACGTCCTCAGAGAGGGCGACATCCTCTCGGTGGACTGCGGGGCGATCGTCGAGGGCTACCACGGCGACGCGGCCTACACGGTGGGCGTGGGCGAGATCAGCGACGTTGCGCGCCGGCTCATTGAGGTGACCGAGCGCTCCCTGTGGGCGGGCATCGACCAGCTGGTCGCCGGCAACCGGCTCCACGAGGTGGGCCGCGCCGTCCAAAAGGTCGCCGAGGCCGCGGGCTTTTCGGTGGTGCGCGAGTACGTGGGACACGCCATCGGCACCGCGATGCACGAGAGCCCCCAGGTGCCCAACTACTGGCCGGGCACGCCGGGGCCGACTCTCAAGACCGGCATGGTCTTCGCCGTCGAGCCCATGGTCAACGTGGGCACCTTCGACACCTACATGCTCGACGACGGCTGGAGCGTGATGACCGCCGACGGCAAGCTCTCGGCGCACTTCGAGCACACGATCGCCGTGACCGACAACGGCCCCGAGGTCTTCACCGTCCTCTAGGCGAGACGGGTTCGCGTCTTGTTAGCCTCGGGTCCACGAGCCGCGTGGGCCCGTTTCGGCGAAGGGGGTGGCCCCATGAGCGATCATCCCGACATGCGGCTCTCGGATCGGGATCGCGAAGGAATCGCCGAGCGCCTGCGCGACGCCCTGGCCGAGGGGCGCCTCGAGCGCAGCGAGTTCGACGAGCGCCTGGGTCGAGTCCTGCGGGCCAAGACCTATGGGGAGGTCCAGGGCCTGACCCGCGACCTGCCGGCGCCGGCGCCGGTGCCGGAGCGGGCACGCTGGAGCGGCTCGACACACCTGCGCGCGGCCGTTGGCTCGCTGGGGGTGGTGTGGGGGATCTGGGCCGTGGTGCTCGCGACCGGCGGGGGCGCGCAGGGGTGGTGGCCCCTCTACGTCAGCGTCCCCTGGGCCGTGAGTCGCCTCGCGGGTCCCGGGCGCGCCCGGCGACGCCTGCGCGACCAGATTACCGAAGGCGGCTCCTAGCTAGAGGTCGAAGCTGCGGTGGCGCGACTGCTGGCGCTGGGCGAAGAGCGCGGCCTCGGTGCGTCGTTGAAAGCCCAGCTTGGCGAGCAGGTTCGACACGTAGTTCTTCACCGTCTTCTCGGCGAGGAACATCACCGCGGCGATCTCGCGGTTCGAGAGGCCTTCGCTGAGCAGTTCGAGGATGCGCCGCTCCTGGGTCGAGAGGCTCTCGAGGCGCACGTCCTCGGTGATCTGGCGGCGCAGACGCTCGCGGGCGCGTTCGATCTGGCCCGCGGTCAGGAGCATCTCACCGTCGGCGACGCGACGGATCGCCGAGACGAGGTCGTCGCCGCGCACGTTCTTCAAGACGTAGCCGCGCGCCCCGGCCAGGACCGAGGCGTTCAAGGCCTCGTTGTCGGCGAAGGAGGTGAGCATCAGGCAGGCCAGGCCAGAGCGCTTCTCGCGCAGGGTGCGGCACAGGTCGACGCCGCTGCCGTCGGGCAGGCGTACGTCGAGCACGGCCACGTCCACGCTGGCCAGGTCCACCCCCTCGGCCTCGGCGAGCGAGCCGGCCTCGGCGACCACGCGGAGGTCCTCGTGGGCCTCGAGCAGTTCGCGCAGGCCGCGGCGCACGATCTCGTGGTCGTCGACGAGCAGCAGGCGGATCACGTCAGTCCAATCGGTTGGCGGTCCATCGAACCAGTGTGCCACGGCCGGGCGCCGAGTCGACGTGGCAGTCGCCCCCGAGCTCGCGGGCGCGCGAGACCAGGTTGCGCAGGCCGCGACCGGCGCCTACGGGGGCCGAGAAGCCCACGCCGTCGTCGGTGACGGTGACGACCACGTGGTCGCCGTCGAGCTCGACCACGACCGAGGCGTGGCTCGCCTGGGAGTGGCGCGCGACGTTCGAGAGCATCTCGCGCAGCGCCTGGACCGTGTGGCGCCCGCAGTTCTTGCCCACCAGGTGGTTGATCGTGGGCGCCACGGAGAGGCTCACGTCGATGCCCAATCGCGTGCCGACCTCCTCGGAGAGGGTGGTGAGGCGCTCCTCGAGGCTGCCCGCGTCGAAGTCGTCCTGGTCGATCTCGAAGATCGTGGTGCGGATCTCGTGGATCGTGGCGTCGAGGTCGTCGAGCGCGCCGTTGATGCGCGCGCGGCTCGCTTCGTCGAGGTCGGCCCCCAGGGTCACCTGCAGGGCCAATCCCACGCCGAAGAGGCGCTGGATCACGGTGTCGTGCAGGTCGCGCGCCAGGCGCTCACGCTCCTCGGAGAGGGTCAGCTCGCGCAGCTCGTGGCGCAGGGTCGCCTGGTCGATCACCAGGCCCGCCGCGCGGCCGAAGGCCTCGACGAGGTCCTCGTCCTGCTGGTCGAAGGGCGCGCCGTCGAGGCGGTCGGTGAGATAGAGGTTGCCGTAGACGTGGCCGTCGCCGGTGATGACCGGCACGCCGAGGAAGCGCTCCATCACGGGGTGATTCGCGGGGAACCCGGAGGAGCCCTCGTGGCTCGCGAGCTGGTCCACGCGCACCGGCGCGCCGCCGCGGATCGTCTCGCCGAGCACGCCGTGCCCGTGGGGGTTGTGCCCGATGGCGGCGCGCGTGGACTCGTCCACGCCGTAGGTGACGAAGCGCGTCAGGGTCGAGGCGTCCGAGCCGACGACCCCGAGGGCCCCGTACTTCGCGCCCACCAGGCGCGCCGCGTTCTCGACGATCGTGCGCAGCAATTCGTTCAGGTGCGCGTCGGTCTCGATCATCAACATGGCGTCGATCAGCGCGTGCAGGCGCTTGGGGTCATCGATGCGATGAAACGTCACCGACTCAGCCTGTCACATCAGCCGACGCGCTCACCCACCACAACTGCGAGGGGCAGGGCCACCAGCGAGGCCCCGTTGGACAGCGCCGACGCCAAGGCCGGCGAGCGGCTCGCGGACTCCTCGGCGGTCGCGGCCAGGCCCGAGGCCATGACCGACCAGGTCGCCCCGTTGTCCTCGAGCCCGTCGATCTGCACCGAGAGGACCTCGCCGCGGCGCGCGGCCACGAGGACCGCCTCCTCGGTCGAGGCGAGCAGCACGAGGCCGTCGTCGACCACCTCGATGCGCGCGGGCAGCGCCGCCGGCAGGCAGCGCACCGAGATCACCACCCGGGCCAGGTCGGCGCGGCGCAGCAGGTCCAGGCACGTGTCGCGCGAGAGGGTGGTGCGCTGAACCCGTTGACTGCGTGAGCCCATGGATCCAGCATGAACGGAGTTCTTGGAATCCTGGTAGGGTCCCCAGTCACAAATGGCCCATATTTCGGCCGTCTCGCCCGTCGCGGTAGCGAGCCGCGGGGGCCATTTTGCTTTGGCCGAGAAATTCGGTAGAATGGTCAGCCGACCTCGTGGCACGTCCATGGGGTCCACTACGTGGCGGATTCGCCGCGTCGTTGTGAATACAAGGAGAAGGAACCTGAGTAAGCCGAAAGAGGACGCGTTCACCGTCGAGGGTACCGTCGTCGAGCCACTGCCCAACGCCATGTTCCGCGTCGAGCTGGAGAACGGCTACACCGTTCTGGCTCACAGCTCGGGCAAGATGCGCATGCACCGCATCCGTATCCTGCCCGGCGACAAGGTCCAGGTCGAGATCACGCCCTACGACATGACCCGTGGACGCATCACCTATCGGTACAAATAATCAGGTTTCGACAGTCGAGAGAGTTAGACATGAAGGTTCGCGCCAGCGTCAAGACCATGTGTGAGAAGTGCAAAGTCATTCGCCGGGCCGGTCACGTCCGCGTGATCTGCGAGAACCCGCGTCACAAGCAGCGTCAGGGCTAGGAGAGGAAGAAAATGGCCCGTATTGCCGGAGTGGACATTCCCCGTGACAAGCGCACGGTGATCGCACTCACCTACATCTTTGGAGTCGGCCCCACGACCGCGCAGCAGATCTGCGCGGCGACGGGCATCGACGAGTCCACTCGCGTCAAGGACCTCTCGGAGACCGAGGTCAACAAGCTGCGCACCTACATCGACCAGAACGTCACGGTCGAGGGTGACCTGCGCCGCGACGTGGCCCAGGACATTAAGCGCAAGATGGAGATCAACTGCCTCCAGGGCATCCGCCACCGCAAGGGCCTGCCCGTGCGTGGTCAGCGCACCCGCACCAACGCCCGCACCCGCAAGGGACCCAAGCGCACCGTCGCCGGTAAGAAGAAGGTTACGAAGTAATGGCTAAGCCGACCGCGGCCCGCAAGGGTCGCCGCAAGGAGCGCAAGAACGTCGCCTTCGGCGTCGCGCACATCAAGAGCTCGTTCAACAACACGATCGTCTCTATCACCGACCCCGAGGGCAACGTCCTGTCCTGGGCGAGCTCGGGCAACGTGGGCTTCAAGGGATCGCGCAAGTCGACGCCCTACGCCGCCCAGATGGCGGCCGAGAAGTGCGCGCGCGCCGCGATGGAGCACGGCGTGAAGAAGGTCGACGTGCTGGTGCGCGGGCCGGGCTCGGGCCGCGAGACCGCGATCCGCTCCCTGGCCGCCGCCGGCATCGAAGTCGTCGCGATCAAGGACGTGACGCCGCTGCCGCACAACGGATGCCGCCCCAAGAAGCGGCGTCGGGGGTAGGACTGATGGCTCGTTACACAGGACCCGTTTGCCGGCTGTGCCGCCGTGAGCGCACCAAGCTCTACTTGAAGGGCGAGCGCTGCTTCACTCTCAAGTGCCCCGTCTCGGAGAACTCCGACCGCCAGACCCGTGCGTTCCCGCCGGGCATGCACGGCCGCGACCGCCAGCGCCAGGGCTCGGAGTACCTGACCCAGCTGCGCGAGAAGCAGAAGGCCCGTCGCACCTACGGCCTGCTGGAGAAGCAGTTCCGCAACCTCTACGAGGAGGCGAACCGCCGCCCCGGCATCACCGGCACCAACCTCTTGCAGTTCCTCGAGCTGCGCCTCGACAACGTCACCTACCGCTCCGGCTGGGGCGCGTCGCGCGCCCAGGCCCGCCAGCTCGTGCGCCACGGCCACGTCGCGGTCAACGGCAAGCGGGTCACCATCCCCAGCTACCGCGTGCGCCCGGGTGACGTCGTGACCCTGAAGGCGGTCACGCGAGAGAACTTCAACGTCAAGCGCAACCTCGACACCCTGGACCGCAACGTCCCGGGCTGGCTCGAGGTCGGCGACGGGGGATTCAGCGTCACGGTGCGCGTCGTCCCCCAGCGCGAGCAGATCGACGAGTCGATCCGCGAACAGCTCATCGTCGAGCTGTACTCGAAGTAAGCCGACGACGAAGAAGATATAGGAGTCACCATGTTGATCATTCAGCGACCCACCATCGAGGCCCTGGGCGACGAGGTGGAGAACCGCCAGTCCTTCGCGGTCGGCCCGCTCGACCCCGGATTCGGCCACACGCTGGGCAACTCGCTGCGTCGCACGCTGCTGTCGTCGATCCCCGGCGCCGCGGCGACGCGCGTCAAGTTCGACGCCGTGCTGCACGAGTTCGGCGTGATCGAGGGCGTGAAGGAAGACGTCCAGGACATCTGCCTGAACTTAAAGGACCTGCTCGTCAAGGTTCACAGCGACGAGCCCGTCACGCTGCGCCTCGACAAGCGCGGCGAAGGCCCCGTGACCGCGGCGGACCTGTCCACCACGGCCGACGTCGAGGTCTTGAACCCCGACCTGCACCTGGCCTATCTCACTTCGCCCAAGGCGACGCTCTCCTTCGAGTTGACCGTCGAGCGCGGCAAGGGCTACGTCGGCGCCGAGGCCAACAAGGGATCCTCGACGATCGGGGTTATCCCGCTCGATGCGATCTTCTCGCCCGTGCGTCGCGTCAGCTTCGAGGTCGAGCCCGTGCGCGTCGAGCAGTCCAAGGACTTCGACCGCCTGGTCATCGAGATCGAGACCGACGGCTCCATCAGCCCGCGTGAGGCGCTGGCCTCGGCCGGCAAGACGCTGGGTTCGCTGGTCGACCTGATCGGCAGCTTCGACGAGGAGGCGCCCGCCCTCGAGCTCGGCGACGTGGGCACGGCCCAGGCCGCCGCGAGCGAGCTGGACATCCGCATCGAGGAGTTGGGCCTCACCGAGCGCTCGCGCAACTGCTTGAAGCGTGCGGGCATCAACACGGTCGCCCAGCTCATCAACGCCACCGAGCGCGACCTCACCTCGATCACCAACTTCGGCGCGACCTCTCTGAAGGACGTGACCGACCGTCTCGACGAGCGCGGCCTCTCGCTGCGCGTGGAGGACTGACATGCGTGGGACCCCGACCCGTGGACGGCGCTTCGGCGGCGACAGCGCCCACCAGAAGGCGATGATGGGCAACCTGGTCGCCTCGATGATCGCGGCCGAGTCGATCGTGACGACCGAGGCCAAGGCCAAGGCCCTGCGCCCGATCGTGGAGAAGGTCGTCACCGCGGCCAAGAACTCCCCCGAGGGCTCGGTGCACGCCCAGCGTCGCGTCGTGGCCTTCATCCGCGACCAGGACATGGCCCACAAGCTCTTCACCGAGATCGCCCCGCGCTACGTGGAGCGTCCGGGCGGCTACACCCGGATCCTCAAGCTCGGCCCGCGCCAGGGCGACAACGCGCCGATGGCGCGCATCGAGTTCGTCTGAGCCGTGGCCACCTCGCGGTGGCGTCTGGATCTCGCCTACGACGGCGCCGCGTTCGCCGGCTTCGCCGTCCAGCCTGATCGCACGACTGTTGTCGGCGACCTGCGCGCGGCGATCCAACGCAGCCTGCAGCTCGAGGGCGAACCCTTCCTCGTGGGTGCCGGACGCACCGACGCCGGCGTGCACGCCTTCGCCCAGGTGGTCTCCTTCGACCTGCCCGAGGGCGTCCTCGAGGGCGTGGGACTCGAGCGCTTCACGCGTTCGATCAACGCGCAGCTGCGCGGACGGGTCATCGTCACCCGGGCCCTCGCCGTGCCCGATGACTTCAGCGCCCGTTACAGCGCGCTGTGGCGCGAGTACCGCTACCTGGTGGCGCCCGCCCCCACGCTCGACTCGCTCGCGGCGATCTCCTGGGCCGTGCCCGGCGAGTTGGACCTGGCCGCGATGAACGAGGCGGCCGAGGTCATCCGCGGCGAGCACGACTTTCGCGCGTTCTGCAAGCGACCCGCTGACAAGGGGCCCGGCGAGGCGCTGGTGCGCGACGTCCTCGACGCCTCCTGGAGGATCGAGTCCGACGTGATGGCCCTAACGCCCACGGGCGGGACCTTCTGCGTCTTTACCATCCGGGCCACGGCGTTCTGTCACAACATGGTGCGCCGCCTGGTCGCGAGCCTCGTCGCCGTGGGCCAGGGGAGCCTGACGAGCGAGGACCTGCGCGAACGACTCGCCTCGCACTCGGGTGTCGGCCTGCCCGCCCCGGCACCCGCGGGCGGCCTGGCCCTGATGTCCGTGGGCTACGAGGCGCACGTGGGCGGTCCGGCCGGGAAGCAGGCTCTGCGGCCTCGGTAGGATGCGGCCCATGACGACACCCGCTGGATTCCCGTTGGAGGACCTCGACCCCGCGCGACGCCCCCAGGACGACCTCTTTCGCCACGTGAACCAGCGATGGATCGACGCCACGCCGATCCCCGAGGACAAGGCCAGCTACGGCACGTTCTGGATGCTGGCCGAGGGCGCCGAGGCGGCCGTGCGCGCGATCCTCGACGAGGCCCGTACGTCGCCCGCGACGCCCGAGGCGGGCAAGATCGGTGCCCTCTACGCCAGCTTCCTCGACGAGGAGAGCATCGAGGCCCTGGGGGCGCAACCACTCGCCGCGCGCCTGGCCGCGGTCGACGGGATTGCCACCCTTACAGAGTTCGCGCGCCTGGTGGGCAGTTTCGAGCGCGAGGGGCTCGCCGGCTTCTATCACTCGTTCGTCGACACCGACCCCGGGAACCCCGATCGCTACCTGGTCATGCTCGAGCAGGGCGGCCTCTCGCTGCCTGATGAGAGCTACTACCGCGAGGAGCATTTCGCGAGCGTGCGCGAGGCCTTCGTGGCCCACGTGGAGCGCTCCCTGACTCTGGCCGGACTGTCCGAGGCGGGCGCGCGCGCCGCGCGGGTGATGGAGCTCGAGACGGCCCTCGCCGCGGGGCACTGGGACAACGTGGCCTCGCGCGACGCCGAGAAGGCCTACAACCTGCGGCCCTTCTCGGCGGTCGTGGCGGCCGCCGGCGAGGTGCTCTCCGACTGGGCCCGGGCGACCGGCGCCGAGAGCGCCTTCGACGAGGTCGTGGTGCGCCAGCCCAGCTACGCCGAGGCCCTCGGCGCCCTGTTGGTGGACGTTCGTCTCGAGGCCTGGAAGGACTGGCTCGCCTGGCAGGTGGTGCGCGCCGAGTCGCCGTACCTCTCGTCGGCCTTCGTCGAGGCGAACTTCGACTTCTACGCGCGCACGCTCACCGGCCAGCCCGAGATGCGCGCGCGCTGGAAGCGCGGTGTCTCCCTGGTCGAGGGCGCGATGGGCGAGGCCGTGGGGCGCCTCTACGTCGAGCGCCACTTCGCCGCCAGTGCGAGGGCGCGCATGGACGAGCTCGTCGCCAACCTCGTCGAGGCCTACCGGCGCTCGATCGCCGGACTGGAGTGGATGGGCGAGGCGACGCGCGCGCGAGCCCTCGAGAAGCTCGAGCGCTTCACCCCCAAGATCGGCTACCCGGTCACCTGGCGCGACTACTCCGCGCTCGAGGTCGATCCCGCGGACCTGGTGGGCAACGTGCGCGCCGCGTCCGTCTTCGAGTTCGCCCGCCAGCTGGCCAAGATCGGCACCGCGGTCGACCGCGACGAGTGGTTCATGACCCCCCAGACGGTGAACGCGTACTACAACCCCGGGATGAACGAGATCGTCTTTCCGGCCGCGATCCTCCAGCCGCCCTTCTTCGACGAGAGCCGCGACGACGCGTACAACTACGGCGCGATCGGCGCGATCATCGGACACGAGATCGGACACGGCTTCGACGACCAGGGCTCGAAGTACGACGGGTCGGGCCGCCTCGCCGACTGGTGGGACGACGCCGACCGCGCGGCCTTCGAGGCGCGCACGGCCGTTCTCATCGGCCAGTACGACGCGCTGGTGCCCGAGGGAGTCGACCAGCACGTCAACGGGGCCCTCACCATCGGCGAGAACATCGGCGACCTCGGGGGCCTCGGCATCGCCTGGACGGCCTATCAGATCTCCCTGGGCGGGGCCGCGGCCCCGGTGATCGACGGGATGTCCGGCGCGCAGCGCTTCTTTCTCGCCTGGGCGCTGGGCTGGCGCGACGTGTCGAGACCCGAGCGAACCCTCCAGCTGCTGGCGATCGACCCGCACAGCCCCCCGGAGTTCCGCTGCAACCAGATCGTGCGCAACCTCGACCCCTTCTACGAGGCCTTCGGCGTCGCCCCGGGGGACGCGATGTGGCTCGATCCGGCCCAGCGGGTGACCATCTGGTAGGGATTTCGGGCGAACTTGCCGACGGGGCCCGAAAGTTTGTAGGCTAGAGAGTCCCCTGGGCGCCACGCCGCGCCCGGACGTTTCGTAAGGAAGAGTTGTGCGCACCTACACACCGAAGGCCCAGGACATCACGCGCGAGTGGCACGTCATCGACGCCGAGGGCCTCGTGCTCGGCCGCGTCGCGACGGTCGCCGCCTCGCTGCTGCGCGGCAAGCACCGCACCTACTTCGCCCCCCACGTCGACACGGGCGACTTCGTCATCATCGTCAACGCCGACAAGGTCGTCGTGACCGCCAACAAGGCCGAGCAGAACTTCGCCTACCGGCACTCGGGTTACCCGGGCGGCCTTCGCTCGACCTCGTGGAAGACCCTCCTCGCCGAGGATCCCGTCGCCCTCGTGCACGACGCGGTCAAGGGCATGGTTCCCAAGAACCGCCTGGGACGCGCCCAGATGGGCAAGCTCTTCGTCTACGCCGGCGACAAGCACCCGCACGCCGCCCAGCAGCCCACCTCGTTCGACACCTCGGCGATTCGCCGCGGTTAAGGAGACCTTCGTGACCAGCCCCCTGACCCAGACCACCGGACGACGCAAGGAAGCGGTGGCGCGCGTGCGCCTGCGCCCCGGCACCGGCACGATCACCATCAACTCGCGCGCCTTCGACAACTACTTCACCTCGGCCACGCACCGCCAGATGGTGATGGAGCCGCTGCGTCTCATCGACGCCCAGCAGACCTACGACATCGACGCCACCATCGAAGGCGGCGGCGTGGCCGGCCAGGCCGGCGCGCTGCGCCTGGGCATCGCTCGCTCGCTGCTCGAGATCGACGAGGCCTCGCGCGGCACGCTCAAGAAGGCGGGACTCCTCACGCGCGACGCGCGTAAGAAGGAGACCAAGAAGTACGGCCTCAAGAAGGCTCGCAAGGCTCCTCAGTACTCGAAGCGCTAATGGTCGCCGCCGTGCGATTCGGCACGGACGGGATCCGGGGCCGGGCCCACGACGAGGTCACGGTCGACGTCGCCTACCGGCTGGGCTGGGCCGTGGCCCAGGTCCTGGCCACGACGGTCTACGTCGGCTACGACACCCGCGAGAGCTCGCCCGAGCTGGCCGCGGCCGTGCTGGCCGGCCTCACGGCGGGCGGCGCGCCGGCGATGAACCTCGGGCTCTTCACGACCCCGGGCGTCGCGGTGATCGCGAGCCAGCGCCACGGCGCCGGCGTCGTCGTCTCGGCCTCGCACAACCCCTACTACGACAACGGGCTCAAGGTGCTCGCCGTCGGCGGCGCGAAGCTCGACGTGGCGACCGAGGAGGCCATCACCGTGGCCCTCGCGCAGGCGCCGAGCTCGAGCGAGCCCGCGCCGGCCGTGCCGGTGGACCTGGGCGCGGAGGACGAGTACCTCGAGCACCTGCGCACCCTGGTGCCGGTCGACCTGGCCGGCCTGCACCTGGTGATCGACTGCGCGAACGGGGCCGCGAGCCACGTCGCACCCGCCCTCTTCGCCGGCACCGGGGCGCGCCTCACCGTGCTGCACGACCGGCCCGACGGGCGCAACATCAACGAGGGCTGCGGCTCGACGGACGTCGGCGACCTCGTCGCCACGGTCCTCGCCCTGGGGGCCGACCTCGGTCTGGCCTTCGACGGCGACGCCGACCGGCTGGTAGCGGTGGATCACCGCGGCCACGTGCGCGACGGCGACGACCTGATGGTGCTCTTCGCGCTGGATCGCGCGTCGCGCGGTGCGTTGGGCGGTGGCCTGGTCGTGACCACGATGAGCAACCTTGGCCTGCGCCGCGCCCTCGGGGCGGCCGACATCACGGTGCGCGAGACCGAGGTGGGGGACCGCAACGTGATGCTCGCCCTCGAGGAGGTCGCCTGGCGTCTCGGCGGCGAACAGTCCGGTCACGTCATCTTCGCCGACGTCGCACCCACGGGCGACGGCCTGTTGACCGCGTTGACAATCTGTGAGCTGGTGGCTCGCAAGGGGCCGCTCTTCGACCAGGCCGACGCGGCGTGGCGGCGCGTACCCCAGTCGCTCGTCAACGTGGCGAAATCCGACTTCGATCGTGACGTCGTCGACGCGCTCTTTGACGAGCTGGTCAAGCGCTACGAAGTCACCGGCGACGAGGTCCGCCTGCTCGTGCGTCCCTCGGGAACCGAGCCGGTCGTGCGCGTGATGATCGAGTCCACCGACGAGCGGGTGGTCACCGAGTTCACCGAGCGCCTGCACGCGCACTTTCGTCCGGCCCCGGGAGCGTCAAAGGCCCCCGAGTAGGCTGAAGCCCATGTGCGGCATCATCGGCGTCGTGGGGGCCCCCGATACGCTCGGAACCCTCCTCGAGGGCCTCGAGCGCCTCGAATACCGTGGCTATGACTCGGCGGGCGTGGCCCTGGCCGGGGCCGGCACGACCTGGCGGGCCCGCGCGGCCGCCGGCACCGAATCGGTCGCTGCGCTGGTCAAGGAGTGCGAATCCGCCCCGATGGGGTTCTCCACGGGGCTCGGGCACACCCGCTGGGCGACCCACGGCGCGCCCGAGGCGGTGAACGCGCATCCCCACCTCGACTGCTCGGGCCACATCGCGATCATCCACAACGGCATCATCGAGAACCACAGCGAGCTGCGCGAGGAACTTCTCGCGCGCGGGCACGTCTTCACGTCGGTCACCGACTCCGAGGTCCTCGCCCACCTGATCGAAGAGGCGCGCCGCGACGGCCAGGACCTGACCGAGGCGGTCCGCACCAGCCTGCTGGTGATCAGCGGGGCCTTCGCCATCGCGGTGCTCGACGCCACCGAGCCCGACGTCATCGTCGCCGCGCGGCGCATCTCGCCCCTCGTCGTGGGCACCGCGCCGGGGATCACCTACCTGGCCAGTGACGTGCCGGCGATCCTCGACAAGGCGAGCGCCTTCTACGCGGTCAACGACGACGAGGTCGTGCGTCTCGGCCCGGAGGGCTTTCGCGCGATCGATCTCGAGGGCGCCCCCGTGCGGCTTCGCCAGCTCACGATCGACTGGGACCTCGAGACCGCCGAGAAGGGCGGCTTCGACGACTTCATGGCCAAGGAGATCGCCGAGCAGCCCGAGGCCCTGCGCGCGACCCTCCTGGACCGGCGTCGGCGCGACGGGGCGATCTGCTTTGACGAGATGAAGATCAGCGACGACGAGCTGCGCGACGTCAAGCGCATCGTCCTGGTGGCGGCGGGCACGTCGTATCACGCGGCGCTGGTGGCCAAGTACGCCATCGAGCGCTGGGCGCGGGTCAGCTGCGAGGTGGACATCGCCAGCGAGTACCGCTACCGCGACCCGATCGTGGAGATCGGCACGCTGGTCATCGGCGTCTCCCAGAGCGGCGAGACCATCGACACCATCCAGGCCACGCGCGAGGCCCAGCGCCGCGGCGCGCGCGTCGTGGCCGTGGCCAACGTCGTGGACTCGTCCCTCGCGCGCGAGGCCGACGCGGTGATCTACACCCGGGCCGGCCTCGAGGTCTCGGTCGCCTCGACCAAGGCCTTCGTCGCCCAGGTGGCGGCCCTGGAGCTCTTCGCCCTGCGCCTGGCCCAGCTGCGCGGCACGCTGCTCGAGCGCGACGTCGAGGCTCACTACCGGGGGTTGCACGCGGTCGGCGCCCAGGTCCAGCTGGCCCTGTCGCGGCGCGCCGACGTCGAGGCGGTGGCGGCCGCGCTCGCCGGCGCGCGCGACTTCTTCTACCTCGGGCGCCACGTGGGCTATCCCACCGCGCTGGAGGGCGCCCTGAAATTGAAGGAGCTGACCTACCTGCACGCCGAGGGCTACCCCGCGGGGGAACTCAAGCACGGCCCCCTCGCCCTGATCGAGCCGGGCGTCGTGGTGCTCGCCGTGGCGACGGACCCGTCGATGCACGCGAAGATCCTCTCGAACCTGGCCGAGGTGAAGGCCCGCGGCGCGAGCGTGGTGGCGATTGCCACCGACGACGACGAGGTCATCTCCGCGGTGGCCGACTTCGTGCTGCGCGTGCCGGCGACCGAGCCCCTCTTCGCCCCGATGGTCGACATCATCCCCCAGCAGCTCTTCGCCTACGCGACGGCCCGGGCCCTCGGGCGCAACGTGGACCGTCCGCGCAACCTGGCCAAGACGGTCACGGTCGAGTAGTGGCGACGCTCGGCGTGGGGGTGGACGTGGTCGAAGTGCCGCGCTTCGCCCTGGCCCTGTCGCGGCGCGCGCGCATGGCCCCGCGCCTCTTCACCGAGGCCGAGCGCCTCGACGCGAAGGACGCCCCCGAGCGCCTGGCGGCGCGCTTCGCCGCCAAGGAGGCGGTGATGAAGTCGCTCGGCGTGGGGCTCGGCCTGCCCTTCCACGCGATCGAGGTGCGCAAGCACGCCAGCGGCGCGCCCTACGTGGCCCTTCACGCCGAGGCCGCCGAGCTCGCCGCCTCGCGCGGGGTGACGACCCTGCACCTGTCGCTCACCCACACCGATCAGACCGCGATCGCCATGGTGGTCGCCACCGACGAGGGGCCCCGTGCCGGTTGAGGGCGTGCGCCGTCCGGCGTGGGCCGAGATCTCGCGTTCGGCGATCGCCCACAACGTCGCGACCCTCGCCACGATGCTGGGCGAGACGAAGCTGTGCGCGGTCGTCAAGGCCAACGGCTACGGGCACGGTGCTCCCCTCGCGGCCAAGGCCGCGCTGGCGGCCGGCGCGGACTCGCTCGCAGTGGCCATCGTCGACGAGGGCATCGAGCTGCGCGGCGCCGGCGTCTCAGCGCCGATCCTGCTGCTGGCCGAGATTCCGCCCGAGACGGTGCCCGACGCGCTGAGCCACTCCCTGACCCTGACCGTGGGTTCGCTGGCCGGGGCGCATCACGTCGTCGAGGTGGCCGCACGACTGGGCGGGCTGCACCGCGTGCACGTCAAGGTCGACACCGGCATGCACCGCATGGGTGTCGATCCCGCCGAGGTCGATGACGTCGTCGACGTCCTCCTCGCCGAGCCCACGATCGACCTCGAGGGCCTCTACACCCACTTCAGCGTGGCGGACTCGCCCGACGCGGAACAGCGCGCCTTCACCGAGCACCAGATCCAGGTCTTCTCCGATACCCGGGCGCGCCTGGCCGCGCGCGGGGTGGTGCCGCGCGTCGTGCACGCGGCGAACTCCGCCGGAGCGCTGGGCTATCCCGAGGCGCGCCTCTCGATGGCGCGAGTGGGCCTCGCCCTCTACGGCTATCTGCCCGACGCCTGGCTCGCCGGAGCCCTCGAGCGCGCCGGCGCGGTCCTCGAGCCGGCTCTCACGTTGCGCGCCCACGTCGTCGCGGTGCGGCGCCTGGCGGCCGGTGAACGACCCAGCTACGGGCGACGGCGAGCGCTGACGAGGCCGGCCACGATCGCCACGGTGCCCTTCGGCTATGCCGACGGCTATCCGCGCCGGCTCTTCGAGGCCGGCGCGCAGGTGCTGCTGAACGGCACGCGCTACCCCCTGGCCGGCACGGTCACGATGGACCAGATCCTGATCGACTGCGGCGACGACGAGGTCCACGTGGGCGACGAGGTCGTTCTGCTCGGTCGACAGGGCGAGGAGTTCATCAGCGCCGAGGAGTGGGCGCAGCGGGCCTCGACGATCACCTGGGAGATCCTGTGCGGCATCGGCGCGCGCGTGCCGCGCGTCTTCGCGGACTGATGACGGACCTCGAACTCGCCGAACTGCTCGCCTGCACGCGCTGCGAGCTCGCCGCGACGCGCCAGCGCGTCGTCGTCGGCAGCGGTCCGCGGCCCCCGAAGGTCGTCGTCGTCGGCGAGGCCCCGGGCCGCCAGGAGGACGAGGGCGGCGAGCCCTTCGTCGGGCGCAGCGGCCAGCTGCTGTTTCGTCTCCTGGGCGAGGTCGGTCTCGCGCGCGAGGACTGCTTCGTCACCAACGTCGTCAAGTGCCGTCCGCCGGCCAACCGTGCGCCCCGTCCCCGCGAGATCGCGGCCTGCGCGCCGTGGTTCGCCCTCCAGATGGCTGAGATGGGTGCGGCCCCCCTGCTCGCCCTGGGCGCGACCGCCGCGCGCAGTGCCCTGGGGGCCACACGCGGCATCGGCGTCATCCACGGGCGCGTCGTCGAGCTCGACGGGCGAGTGGGCCTGGCCACCTACCACCCGGCGGCTGCGCTGCGCGGCGGGGACCGGGTGCTCTCCCTGATGCGAGAGGACCTCGCGACCTTGCGGGAGTTGGTCGCGTGAGGGTGACACGCCACTGCGCCGACGCCGCGGCGACCGAATCCGCGGGCGAGGACTTCGCGGGCCTCCTGCGCCCCGGTGACGTGGTCTTGCTGACGGGCCCCCTGGGCGCGGGCAAGACGACGTTCGTAAAGGGGGTGGCGCGCGGGCTTGGGGTGAGAGAGCGCGTGACCAGCCCGACGTTCACCATCGTGCGCCCCCACGCCTGTCACAACGAGCGGGGCATCGACGTCTTGCACCACGCCGACGTCTATCGCGTGGCCAGCCTCGACGAGGTCTACGACCTCGGACTCGGCGAGCTCGTCGAGGAGTCGGCGGTGGCGATCGTGGAGTGGGGCGAGCTCGCGGCCCCGGCCTTCGGTGATGACGTGCTGCACGTGACCTTCGCCGACGAGGGCGAGGGGCGCCGCCTCGAGGCCGAGGCCGACCGGGCGGATCTGGCGGGGTGGGCCTCGTGATCATCCTGGCCATGGAGACGGCGACGAGCGCGTGCGCGGTCGGATTGTCCGGCGACTTCGGCGTCGACGTGCGCGTCGTGAACACCGAGCGTCGCCACGGCGAGCACCTGATGGCGGGCGTGGCGGCACTACTCGAAGGTCACGGGGTCAATGCGCGCGACGTCACGCGCGTCGTGGTGGATCGCGGGCCGGGTCTCTTCACCGGGCTGCGCGTGGGCGTCGCCAGCGCGCTGGCCTTCGCCCAGGCCTCGGGCGCCGAACTGGTCGCGGTGACCTCGCTCGAGATGCTCGCGCACTCCGCCCACGCGAGGGGCGTGCGCGGTGACCTCGTCGCGGTCGTCGACGCGCGTCGCCACGAGGTCTTCGCCCAGGCCTTCAGCCTCGTCAGCGACGTCGTCGCGCTGGACGAGGCGCAGGTGATGACGCCCGCCGAGCTGGTCGAGCGCTGGCGGGGGTGCCGGGTGCGATTCAGCGGCGACGGCGCGGCGCGCTACGTCGACCTGCTCGCGCCGGTCGGGGGGATCGAGGACGAGACCGTGCCCCCGCTCGCCGCCGCGCTCGCGCTGGCCCGCGAGCGCACGCCCTCGCTCGAGGTGACCCCGCTGTATCTTCGCGACGCCGACGCGGTCGCGAACTTCACGACGCGCCAGGCGGGCCGGTGACCTGGAGCATCCGTCTCGCCGAGCGCCGCGACGCGCGCGAGATCATGGTGATCGAGGAGACGCGCTTTCCCGAGCCCTGGAGTCTCGGCATGCTGCTCGACGAGATGGGCAACCCCGCGACGCGCCGCTACACGGTGGCCGTCGAAGATGGCCACGTGATCGGCTACCTCGGGGTGATGTTCGTGATCGACGAGCTGCACGTGAACACGATCGGCGTGCGCCACGCGGACGAGGGGCGCGGAGTGGCGCGCTCGCTGCTCGACGAGGCCTTCGCCGACGCGCGCGCCCGGGGGATTGTGCGGGCGACCCTCGAGGTGGCGGCGTCGAACACGCGCGCCCAGCGCCTGTATTTCCGCTACGGCTTCAAGCCGGTCGGCGTGCGCAAGAACTACTACGAGAAGACCCACGAGGACGCCCTGGTTCTGTGGAACGACGACCTGACCGGCACCGGGGTGGGCGGGCCTACGCTCTAGGCGTGCGACTCATCCTCGGCATCGAGACCAGCTGCGACGAGACGGCCGCGGCCCTCGTCGACGAGGACCTGCGCATCGTGTCCTCGGTGGTGGAGTCCTCGATCGACCTGCACCGGTCCTTCGGCGGGGTGGTGCCCGAGCTCGCCGGACGGGCCCACGTCGCCACCCTGGGTCCCGTCGTCGAACGGGCGTTGACGGGCGCGGGCCTCGAGGTGAGGAATCCACGAATCGAGGCCGTGGCCGTCACCAGCGGGCCCGGCCTCGTGGGCTCGCTGCTGGTGGGGCTGTCGGCCGCCAAGGCCTACTCGCTGGTCTGGGGCGTGCCCCTGGTGGCCGTGAACCATCTCGAGGGGCATCTCTTCGCGCCCCTCCTCGAGCGGCCCGACCTGGCCTGGCCGCTTCTCACCTTGCTGGTCTCGGGCGGGCACTCGATCATCGTGCTGCAGAGCGGCCCGGGGGACTTTCGGGTCCTCGGCGAGACGATCGACGACGCCGCCGGCGAGGCCTACGACAAGGTGGCCCGCTACCTGGGCCTGGGTTATCCCGGCGGTCCGGCGATCGACCGCCTCGCGGCGAGCGGCGACGCGCACGCTCTGAGCCTGCCGGTCTCGATGACCGGCGAGGGATACGACTTCTCGTTCTCCGGTCTCAAGAGCGCGGTGGTGCGCGCGGCCGACGCCCATCGCGAGGTCGGCCTCGAGGACGTCGCGGCGTCCTTCCAGGGGGCCCTCGTCGAGCAGCTGGTGCGAAAGCTGCGTGGCGCCCTGGAGGCCTACCCGGTCGCCGGGGTGGCCCTCGCCGGCGGGGTCGCGGCCAATTCGGCCCTGCGCGCTGCGGTGGCGGGTCTCGCCGAGGAGTTCGCGATTCCCGCCTATCTGCCCTCGCTCGCGATGTGCACCGACAACGCGGCGATGATCGCGGCGGCCGGCTGGCACCACCTCGCCCACGAGGGGGGCAGCGACCTGTCGATCTCGGCCGATCCGAACTGGGCGCTCGCGTGACCTGGCAGCCCTTCGACGTCGCGGATTGCGATCCGAGCCCCTTCGTGCAGTTTCGCCGCTGGTACGACGAGGCGGAACCGGTCATGGCCGAGCGCGAGGCAGTCGCGCTCGTGACCTCGAGCCCCGACGGTCGCCCCAGCGCGCGCATGGTGCTGCTGCGCCGACTGGGTGAGGACTCTTTTGGCTGGTACACGAACTACGAGTCGCGAAAGGGCGTCGAGCTCGCGGCGAATCCTCGCGCCGCCCTCCTGTGGTACTGCGAGCCCCTGGGTCGCCAGATCCGCATCGAGGGCGCGGTGACACGCTCCTCGGCCGAGGACTCCGACGCCTACTTCGCCACCCGTGCGCGCCGCAGCCAGATCGGCGCGCACGCGAGCCACCAGTCCCACCCGCTGGTCTCGCGCGCGGTCTTAGAGGCCCGCGTCGAGCTGCTCGAGGCCGAGTTCGCGGGTCGTGAGGTCCCCCGGCCCGCGAACTGGGGCGGCTACGTGCTGCGCCCCGACGCTGTCGAGTTCTGGCAGCACCGCGAGAACCGACTCCACGACCGGGTGATCTACTTGCTCGTTGACGGCGTCTGGCACTACGAGCGCTACGCGCCCTAGAGGGACTCTCGCCGGTGGGCGCTTCGCGCGTTGGCGAGCGCGACGGGGCCGAGCACCGCGATGGCGATCGTCGAGACCACGCCGGCGATCTGAAAGACGGTGCGCGGCGCGACCAAGGTCAAGAGCAACCCGCCGAGAACGGTCGAACTCAGCTCGCCACTGGTGAAGACCGCGTTCACCGCGGCGAACATGCGCCCGCGGATCTCCTCGGGCGTGCGCACCGTGAAGAGCGTGAAGCCCGCCACGTTGGCCACGCCCACGGTCGATCCCGCCACGATCATGAGCGGATAGACCCACCCGATGGTCTCGACCAGGCCCACTGCACCGATCGCGAGGGCCGTGATACCGATGCCGACCAGCAACGCGCGCGCCAGGCGAAGTGGGGACTGGTCGAGGCGTTGCGCGCCGATCGAGCCCAGGATCGTGCCCAGCCCGAAGCTCGCGCCGATGGCTCCGTAGAGCGTGGCCGAGGCGTGCAGGGTCCGGGTGGCGAAGAAGACCTCGGCGACGTTGACCATCACGACCGTGGCCATGAAGATGAAGACCATGATCACGACGGGCCGCAGCAGGCGGTCGGTGAAGATGTGACGAAGTCCCGCCGTCATCTGGGGGTGCTCGCGCACGGCGGACGCGTCGGGACGCCGGTCGCGCGAGATCGCCGCGGTGCCGATCGCCCCGAGGGCGAAGCTCGCCGCGTCGATGTAGAGGGGCCAGGACTGGCCGGTCCAGCCCACCAGGAGTCCGCCGAGGATCGGTCCGGCGACCGTGGCGGCCCCCTGGACGCCTTGCATCAGGCCCTGGGCGTGGCCGACGTGCTCGTCGCCGGAGATCGCGACCATGAGGGCGCCGTAACCGGGCATGGAGAAGGAGACGCCCACGCTCAGCAGCGCCGCCAGGCTCAACGTGGCGCCGAGGGAGTGCCAGTAGCCGATTCCCACGCACACCAGAGCCTCGAGCACGCTCAGGGCGACGAGGAGGGGCTTGGCGCGCACGCGGTCGACCACGTGGCCGGCCACCGCGGCCAGCGCGACGAGGGGCAGGGCGCTCGCGATCGAGAGCGCCGCGATCTCCCAGGGATGGTCCTGGGGGGCGATCCGCAGATACAGCGCCACCAGGGCGATGTTGTCGCCGAGGAACGACCCGCCGCGCAGGGCCGCGAGCAGGCGCAAGTCGCGGCGTTGTCCGCTCGACATCGCCGTCGGTGCGCGCGGGGAGTCGTCCATGGAGGCCATGCTACGAAGCGGCGGTGACCGTTTCGATCAGGGAGAACCCTGACGGCCTGTGGAGTGGCGAAGGGGGGCGAGGCGCGCACCCCGCCGAGCGCCGCTTTTTCGGGCGTTGGCACTCGTGGCAGCGGGCTGCTAAATTGGCAGTCACAAGTTTCGAGTGCTAATCGCACAGGAGGCAATACACCATGAACCTGCACCCGCTAGAAGACCGCATCGTGGTCCGACCGAACGTCGCTGAGGCCACGACGGCGTCGGGCCTGGTCATTCCGGACACCGCCAAGGAGAAGCCCCAGCAGGGCGAAGTCCTCGCGGTGGGCCCGGGACGTCGCGCCGAGACCTCCGGCGAGGTGATCCCCACCGGCGTCGCGGTCGGCGACACGGTCGTCTACTCGAAGTACGGTGGCACCGAGATCACCGTCGACGGCGAGGACCTGCTCATCCTGTCGAGTCGCGACGTGCTCGCGACGATCACGAAGTAGGTCGCGATGTCCAAGCTCTTGAAGTTTGACGAAGAGGCCCGCCGCGGCCTCGAGGCCGGTGTCGACAAGCTCGCCGACGCGGTCAAGGTGACGCTGGGGCCCAAGGGCCGCAACGTGGTCATCGGCAAGAAGTTCGGCGCCCCCACGATCACCAACGACGGCGTGTCCATCGCGCGCGAGATCGAGCTCGAGGACCCCTTCGAGAACATGGGCGCCCAACTGGTGAAGGAAGTGGCGACCAAGACCAACGACGTGGCCGGTGATGGCACGACGACGGCGACCGTGCTCGCCCAGGCGCTCATCAAGGAGGGCCTGCGCAACGTGGCCGCCGGCGCGAGCCCCTCGGGCCTCAAGCGCGGCATCGAGAAGGCCGTGGCCGCCGCGGTGGCCTCGCTGGCCGAGCAGGCCCAGCCGGTCGCCGACCGCAGCCAGATCGCCCAGGTCGCGACCATCTCGGCCGCCGACGCCTCGATCGGCGAGACGATCGCCGACGCCATCGACAAGGTCGGCAAGGACGGCACGGTCACGGTGGAGGAGTCCAACACCTTCGGCATCGAGCTCGAGCTCACCGAGGGCATGCAGTTCGACAAGGGATATCTCTCGCCGTACTTCGTGACCGACCCCGAGCGCCAGGAGGCCGTCCTCGACGAGCCCTTCATCCTCTTCACCAACGGCAAGATCTCGGCCGTGCACGACCTCGTGCCGGTGCTCGAGAAGGTCATGCAGTCGGGCCGCGCGCTGCTCATCATTGCCGAGGACGTCGAGGGCGAGGCCCTGGCGACGTTGGTCGTGAACAAGATCCGCGGCACCTTTACCAGCGTGGCCGTCAAGGCCCCGGGCTTTGGCGAGCGCCGCAAGGCGATGCTCCAGGACATGGCGATTCTGACCGGTGCGACCGTGATCTCCGAGGAGATCGGCCTCAAGCTCGACACCGCGACCGTGGACCTGCTGGGACGTGCACGCCGCGTCATCGTGACCAAGGACGCCACGACCATCGTCGACGGCGCCGGATCCGAGGCCGACGTCGCGGGCCGTGTCGCCCAGCTCAAGCGCGAGATCGAGGACACCGACTCGGACTGGGACCGCGAGAAGCTCCAGGAGCGCCTGGCCAAGCTGGCCGGCGGCGTGGCCGTCGTTAAGGTGGGCGCGGCGACCGAGGTTGAATTGAAGGAGAAGAAGCACCGCATCGAAGACGCCCTGTCGGCGACGCGTGCGGCGATCGACGAGGGCATCGTGGCCGGCGGCGGCACCGCGCTGGTGCGGGCCCGTCCGGCGGTCGACGCCCTGATCGCGACGCTCACGGGCGACGAGGCGACCGGGGCGAAGATCGTGGCGAACTCGCTCGAGTCGCCCCTTCGCCACATCTCGGCCAACGCCGGTTACGAGGGCGCGGTCAAGGTGCGCGAGGTGCTCGACGCCAAGGGGTCCATCGGCTTCAACGCGGCCACCGGCGAGCTCGTCGACCTGGTGAAGGCCGGCGTCATCGACCCCGCCAAGGTGACTCGTTCGGCGCTGCAGAACGCCGCCTCGATCGCGGCGCTGCTGCTCACCACCGAGGCCATCGTGGCCGACAAGCCCGAGCCGGCCGGCGCACCCGCCGGCGGCGACATGGGTGGCATGGGCGGAATGATGTAACCGTCGCTCGCGACGCAAAGAGGCCGGGCCGCGAGGCCCGGCTTTTTTGTCGTGTCACTAGGGAGATCTACGATTGCGCCGCCTTAAGACTCGTGCGATATAACTAGTGAGGCCCTTCGAAGGAGAGCGCGAATGCGCAAGGATTCAGAGACCCGTCAGCGAATTCTCGACGTCACGATCGCCGCCATTGAAAAGGACGGCTCGCGCCACGTGCGCATCGCCGAGGTGGCGAACCGCTCGAGGGTGGGCGTGCCGACCATCTACTACCACTTCGAGTCGCGCACCCAGCTCATCGCCGAGGCCCAGATGGCCATCTATCAGCGCATGACCCAGTCGCTGCACGTCCACCAGCCCCGCATCCTGGCCGCGCTGGCCAGTGACGATCGCGAGGGATTCCTCAACGCGCTGGGCGAGAACACCGAGATGGCCTGGCAGCTCGGCCAGCTCGACGAGAAGTGGGGCATCGTGAAGCTCCTCCTCGACGTCTGGAGCCAGCCCAAGATCCGCGACCAGTTCTGCGAATTGCTCGACGTGCAGTTCGAGCGCTGGAACGACGCCATGGAGCACGCCAAGGACCTGGGCTGGATCGACCCGCGAGTCGATTCGCGCACGCTGGTCGCCACGTTCTGGGCCGCGTCGATCGGCCAGGTGATCACGTCGAACTCGCCGCACTTCAACCCGAGTCCGGGCGACGTGCGCGCCTTCTTCGAACTGGCGATGGGCGTGAACCGCGTCGAGTGACTAGACGCCCTCGAGGCCGCCGCTCTCGGCCTCGACGGCCACGTGGGGCACGATCCGGTCGAGCCAGGGCGGCATCCACCAGTTCGCCTTGCCGATGAAGTGCATCAGCGCGGGCACCAAGACGGTGCGCAGGATGAACGCGTCCATCAGCACCGCGCCGCCCAGGCCGACGCCGAACTCGGCGATGATGCGCTGTCCGCCGAAGGCGAAGGAGAAGAACACCGAGATCATGATGAGGGCCGCGGCCGTGATGACGCGGCCCGTGTTGGCCTGTCCGCGCTGGATAGCCTCCTCGTTGTCGCCGGTGTTCACCCACTCCTCGTGCATGCGCGAGACCAGGAACACCTGGTAGTCCATCGAGAGCCCGAAGAGGATCGCGATCATGATCACGGGCAGGAA
>DAIDJP010000046.1 GCA_027451285.1 Acidimicrobiaceae bacterium
CCTCGTGGTGCTCCCCTCAACCTGGGAAGGCTTCGGCAACGCGACCATCGAGTCGGTCACCCATCGCACGCCCCTCGCCGTTTACCCCTACCCCGTGCTCGGTGAACTGCGCGCCTTCGGCCTCTCGTTCTTCGACCTCGGGGACCTCGAGGGGATCACGAACGCCCTCGAGCACCCCGACGTCGCCCGGCTCGAGCACAACCTCACCATCGCGCGCGCCCACTTCAACCTGGTCGACCTCCCCGACCGTCTCGCGACCCTGCTCGAGGACCTCAACGGCCACTAGGCTGAGCGCGATGCTGATCGACCAGGACCGGCCCCGGTACGCGGAGCGGCGCGCGCATCTCTTCGGTGTCGCGCGTTCGATCTTCGCCGAGCGCGGCTTCCAAGCGACAACGATGGACGACATCGCCCGTGAGGCTGGTTTCACCAAACCGATCCTCTATCAGTACTTCGCCTCCAAGTCCGACCTCTACCGCGAGATCGTGGCCGAGACCGCCCAACGACTGCTCGCTCGGCTCACGACCGCCGTCGAGGCCGTCGAGTCGCCCCGCGTGAAGATCGAGGTGGCCTTTCGGGTCTACTTCGACATGGTCGTGCGCGAGACCGACGCCTTTCGGATTCTCTTCATCCATCGCCACGAGGGTGAGACCGCGAAGGAGCTCGCTCGCCTAGAGCTCGGACTGGTCTCATTCCTCGAGCCCTACATCAACCTCTCGATCTCGGACGAGCACCGCCGCCAGCTCGCCGCCGGGGTCGTCGGGATCGCCGAAGGCGCCGCGATGACCTGGCTCGTCCAACAGGACGCGAACGGCTGGCCCGAGCCCTCGCCCGCCGAGGCCGAGCGACTCGCCGCGCGAAGCGCCACCCTCGCCTGGGGTGGACTGCGCGCCGTCCAACAGGACTGACTCCGCCCGACGAGCGCTGCGTCACGGGACCAAACCCGCACGGCGCCATTCGCTCGGTGCCACCTCACTAGCCCCGTCGCGGACGAGGATCGACCTCAGGCGCTACGTGGTTCGCCCTCGCGTCCCTTCCTCGTGCGCGCGACCCTCGCCGCACGAATCTGGGGGGCGGCCGCGAGCAATTCCTTGGTGTAGTCCTCGCGCGGTGACGCGAAGAGCTCCTCGGTGCGACCGGTCTCGACCAGATTGCCTCGGTACAAGACGACGATGGAGTCGCACAGGTGGCGCACCACGGCCATGTCGTGCGAGATGAACACGAGGGTGAGGTGGTAGTCGCAAACGAGGCCCGTGAGCAGGTTCAGGATCTGGGCGCGCACCGAGACGTCAAGGGCGCTGACGGGTTCGTCGGCGATGAGCACCTCGGGTGAGGGGCCGAGCGCGCGGGCGATGGCGATGCGCTGACGCTGACCCCCCGAGAACTGGTGGGCATAGCGATTGGCGGCCGAGGTGGGCATCTCCACGGACTGGAGGAGCTCACGAACACGCTCCCCCTCGTCCACCTCGATCTTCAACGCTCGCAGCGGCTCGGCGAGCAGGTCGTGGACCTTCATCCGCGGGTCCAACGACGACATCGGGACCTGGAAGACGATCTGCACCCGTCGTCGAAGGTCGCGCAGCTGCCGCTCGTCGCGCCCACTGATCACCTCGTCGCGGTAGCGCACCGAGCCCGAGGTCGGCGCCTCCAGCGCCAGCAGCAGCCGTGACAACGTCGACTTGCCCGAGCCCGACTCGCCGACGATGGCGGTCGAGTCGCCCTCGTTCACCGTGAAGGAGATGTCGTTGAGCGCGGTGACCGAGGGACCGTGGCGCCCCCGGGTCTGGTAGATCTTGGACACGCCGCGCAGGTCGAAGGTCGGTGAGGCGCCGCTCATCGCGCACCGTCGCTCACGCGCTCGACACGCTCGACGGGGTTCCAGCACGCGAGCGTGCGCGTGTCCTCGGTCAGGGTCGGCGGCATCTCGACGCACGCCTCGACGCTTCGATCACAGCGATCGCGGAAGGGGCACCCGCGAGGGAACTGGCCGGCGCTCGGCACGGTGCCGGGGATCGACGGCAGGTCCGCGCCGGAGGCGGACTCGGTCACCGAGAGGGCCCGCGAGGTGGCGAGCAGGGCCTTGGTGTAGGGGTGGTGGGGCTCGTCGATGATCTGGGCCACGGAACCGGACTCCACGACGTGACCGCCGTACATCGTGACCACGCGATCGCACACCTCGCTCACCACCGCGAGGTCGTGGGCGATCAGGAGCAGCGCGCACCCCTCTTCGTCGACCAGGCGGTCGAGCAGGTCCAGGACGCGGCGCTGGACGGTGACGTCGAGCGCCGTGGTCGGCTCGTCGGCGAGGATCACCTCGGGGTCACACGAGATGGCGCTCGCGATCATCGCCCGCTGTCGCTGGCCGCCGGAGAGCTCGTGGGGGTACATCCTCGCGTAGCGCTCGGGCTCGGCGAACTCCACGCGCGCGAGCAGCTCGATGGCCGCCTTCTCCGAGGCGCGTCGCGAGAAGTTCTGGTGGATGCGCAACGTCTCGCCCACCTGGTCGCCGATCCGGCGCGTCGGGTTGAGGGCGCTCATCGGCTCCTGGAAGATCATGGCGATCCGGCTGCCGCGCAGTTCACAGCGCCGCCGCTCCGAGGCCGCGAGGAGGTCCTCGTTGTCAAAGCGCACCTCGCCGCTCGCGCTGAGCCCCTCACCGAGCAGACCCATGATGGCGAGCGCGGTCAGTGACTTGCCCGAGCCCGACTCGCCGATGAGCCCGACGCGCTCGCCCGCGTCCACCTCGAAGTTCACGTCGCCCACGAGCGACAGGGCGCCGCTCGACACGTTCAGGTTGCGCACCTCGAGTAGGGACATCAGTGTCGACTCCTCGCGTCGCGCAGCTCGCCGATACCGTCACCGAGCAGGCTGAAGCCGAGGACGCAGATGACGATGGCGAGACTCGGCCACACCGTGAGCAGCGCGTCGTTGCCGAGGTAGTTCTGGCTCGACTGGAGCATGGTGCCCCACGACGCGGCCGGCGCGGCGGTGCCGAGCCCGAGGAAGTCGAGCGCGGCCTCGGCCAGCACCGTGAGCGAGAAGAGCAGGCTCATCTGGGCGATGATCGTGGTCGCGATGTTCGGCACCACGTGGCGGCGCAGGATCGCGAGGGGCCGTCGGCCGTACGCGCGGGCCGCGAGCACGTACTCCGAGTTGAGTACCACGAGGGCGTTGCTCCTCGTGACCCGGATGAAGACCGGGATGTAGGAGATGCCGATCGCGAGTACCACGGTGGTCTTTGACGCGCCGAAGGCGGCGGCGAGCACGATGGCCGCGAGCAGCGCGGGGAAGCCGTAGAGGATGTCGGCGAGGCGCAGGACCACTTGACCGATCGCCCCCGGGCGCTGGGCGGCGAGCAGACCGGCGGGGATGCCGATCACGGTCGCGATGAGCACCGACAGCGCACCGACGAACAGGGCGATCTGGGAGCTGGCCATGAGCCGGCTGAAGACGTCGCGACCGTACTCGTCGGTGCCCAGAAGATGGTGCAGGCTGGGTCCGGCGAGCGCGTGGGCGGGGTCGACGGCGAGCGGGTTGTAGGGGGTCCAGAACAGCGAGGTCAGCGCCGAGGCGACCACCAGCAGCACGATGACCCCGCCGATCAACGAGTTGGGGTTGCGCAGCCAGCGTCGCCAGGCGCGCGTGTCGCGAGCGGCCGAGGCGTCAAGGGCGGCGAGGTCGTCAAGGGCCCCGCGGCCCGTGGTGCCCGCGGCCAGATCGCTCACGACGAACCCTTCAGCCGCGGGTCGAGCAGTCGGTAGGAGAGGTCCACCAGCAAGTTGAGCACGAGCACGGTTCCCGCGACCAGCATGGCGGTGTCCTGGACGGTGATCAGGTCACGGTTGTTCACCGAGTCCAGCAGCAAGAGCCCGAGACCCGGTAGGGCGAAGACGTTCTCCACGACGATGGCGCCGACGACGAGACTGGCGAGCTCGAGGCCGAGCACGGTCACCAGTGGGATCGCCGCGTTGCGAAAGCCGTGTCGGCGCAGCGCCTGACCGACGCGCAGGCCCTTGGAGCGCGCCGTGCGCAGGTAGTCCGAGCGCAGCTGCTCGAGGATCGAGGCGCGCACGTAGCGACTGAGGATGGCGCCCTCGACGAGACCGAGGGAGAACGCGGGCAGCACGAGGGCGCGAAGTGCCTGCAGGGGGTCGGACCAACCGGGGAAACCGCTCGTGGGAAAGACGTGCAGCTTCACGGTCAGCACGATGATCAAGATGAGCCCGGCGACCACCGAGGGCACCGCCATGCCGATCTGGCTCAGCCCACCGATCAGTGAGCCCGAGAAACGCCCGTTGCGCAACGCCCCCGCGAAGCCGAGCGGCAGACCAATGGCGAGACCGATCACGAGGGCGAACAGCACGAGGGGGCCCGTGACCGACAGGGCCTGGGCGATCTGACTGCCGATGCTCAGGTGCGAGATGTACGAGACGCCCAGGTCGCCGTGGACCAGTCCGCCGATCCAGTCCAGGTACTGACGCACGAGGGACTTGTTGAGCCCGAGTTGGATCGTGAGCTGGCGAACCGACTGCGGCGTCGCCTGGGTCCCGAGGATCACCTGGGCCGGCGATCCCGGCAGGACGTTCAGCACGACAAAGACCAGCAGGGAGGCTCCCCACAGGGCGACCAGCATGGTTGCCAGCCGACGGACCAAGGGCATCGCTACACGGGCAATCTTTCTCACCGGACCGCTCATGGGCACGCATTCATAGTCGCACGTGTGCCAGCACCCTCAAGGGTGCTGGCACACGTGCGGCGTAGAACGTCGTCAAGGCGCATCAGGAGGCGAAGCCCTCCGAGACCACCTGCTTGGGCAGCGAGCCGCCGAAGGAGACGTAGCTGAGGTTGAACGATTCGGTGAGTCCGCTACCGGGCAGGCCCACGACGTTCTTGTCGGCGACGGTCAACTGGTCGGGGTTGTAGAGCCAGTTGTTGGCCGCGTCGGCGCTGATCTTGCGAACGATCGCGCGGAAGTACGCCACTTCCTGGGCCGTCGTGGTCGCGGCGGTCGCCTTGTTCATCATCGCCAATACCTGCTTGCAGCCCGCGTAGTTGAAGTAGTAGCCGCAGTCGCCGTACTCGCCGATGTCGCGAGCCTCGACCTGGTCGATGATCGTCAGCTGGTAGTTGTGGTCGGTGAAGACCTTGGAGATCCACAGCGCCCAGGCGATGTTCTTGATCGTCACCTTGATGCCCACAGCCGCCAACTCCGCCTGGATGAGCGGACCCGCGGTGGTCGCGTACCCGTAGGGCGGCAGGGTCAGGGTGATCGAGAACCCGTGCTTGTAGCCGGCCTCGGCGAGCAGCTTCCTCGCCTTGGCGGGGTTGTAGGAGTACGCCTTGTTCACGCTCGGCGTGTACCACGGGTCACCGGGGACCTGGTCACTGCCGATCACGGTGCCGTAGCCCGCACCCACGGTCTTGAGGATCGCCTGCTTGTTGGTGGCGTAGGTGATGGCCTGACGGACCTTCAGCTTCTTGAGCGGGCCCGCCGTGTTGTTCAAGGTCAGGTCGATCTTGCCCTCGGTGGGTCCGTGGATGACCTTGAAGGAGCTGTTGTTCTTGAACTGGCTCACGTTCTGGGAGTTGTCGAGGTTGTCGATCACCTGGATCTGCCCGCTCTGCAGCGCGCTGTCCATGGTGCTCGGGCTCGAGAAGTACCGGAACGTCACCGTCGAGAGGTGAGGCTTCGGGCCCCAGTAGTTCGGGTTCGCCGCCAGCACCACGTCGTAGTTCGAGATCTGCGACTGGTACATGTAGGGACCGGTGCCGACCGGAGCCGTCGCGATGTTCGCGACGGCCGCGGGGTCAAGGACCATGCCGTTGCTGTAGGCCGCGAGGTTGTAGAGGAACTGGTTGTCGGGGTGGGTGAGCTTCACGACCACCGTCGAGGCATCCGGGGCGGTCACCGAACTGACGTCGGCGACGAGCGACTGATACGGGTAGCCCGACTTGGGGTTAACGGCGCGATTGAGGCTGTAGGCCACGTCCGCCGCGGTCATCGGGTCGCCGTTGGAGAACGTGACCCCCGAGCGCACCGCGAAGGTGTAGGTCAGCCCGTCGCTCGAGACCTTGTAGCTGGTCGCCAACACCGGGATGACCTGGCCCTTCGGGTCGAGCTGGACCAGGTGCTGATAGACGTTGTAGTCAAAGACCTCATCGATCGCCGCCGAGGCGTTGGACGTCGGATCAAGGGAGGGCGGTGCCACCGCCGAACCGATCACCAGCGAGCCACCCGAGGAGGTCGCGCCCGAGGGCTGTGGGCCGCCCATCACCGAGCCGAGCACCACCAGCGTGAACGCCATCGGTACTGACACGACTGCGAGTCGGCTTCGTATTCTAAGACGAGTTTTCAAAATCCCCCCTAATCACGAAACGACCCACCGGACGTGCATGCAACCTGGACCAGTGGTGCTTTCGTGTATCCAATATTTCGAATCCGGTATACCACGCCAGCCCGGGCCTGTCAACAAGTCCGTCTGGACGACTGTTGCTCGCCCCCGCTCGTTTCGGACCCAGCATTGGTACACCGTCCCCCAGTGTTGTCCGTCACGCCCGCGAAGTGTCATCGCCCCCGGCGCCGAGGACCCGGGTCGTCGTCGAGCAAATGGCCTGGAGGTTCGACCTCAGCCCTCGAGCACGCGGGCGAGCGCCGCGCCGATGCGCTCGGGGCCGGGGAAGTACGCCCACTCCTGGCTGTGCGGGTAGGGCGTGTCGTACCCGGTCACCCGTTCGATGGGCGCGCCGAGGTGATAGAACGCGTGCTTCTGGACGAGCGCGGCCAGTTCGGCGCCGAACCCCGAAGTCAGGGTGGCCTCGTGGACGACCACGCACCGCCCGGTCTTGGCGACCGACGCGACGATGGTCGCCAGGTCGAGCGGGATCAACGTGCGCAGGTCGATGACCTCGGCGTCCACGCCGTAGGTCTCGACGGCGGCGAGCGCGACGTGGACCATCGTGCCGTAGGCGAGCACCGTCACCGCGCTGCCCGGTCGTCGGATCGCGGCTGAGCCGAGGGGCACGTTGTAGTACCCCTCGGGGACCTCGCCGAGCTCGTGGCGCGACCAGGGCGTGGCGACGCGATCGTGGTAGCCGTCAAAGGGCCCGTTGTAGAGGCGCTTGGGTTCGAGGAAGATCACCGGGTCGTCGTCCTCGATCGCGGCGATGAGCAGTCCCTTCGCGTCGTAGGGGTTCGACGGCATGACCGTCTTTAAACCCGCGACGTGGGTGAAGAGGGACTCGGGGCTCTGTGAATGGGTCTGGCCACCGAAGATGCCCCCGCCCACCGGCATGCGCACCGTCAAGGGCGCGCTGAAGTCACCGGCGGAGCGGTAGCGGAGCCGGGCCGCCTCCGAGACGATCTGATCGTAGGCCGGGTACATGTAGTCGGCGAACTGGATCTCCACGCACGGCCGCAGCCCGAAGGCGGCCATGCCGACGGCGGCCCCGACGATCCCCGACTCGGTGATGGGCGCGTCGAAGCATCGTGACACGCCAAAGCGCTGCTGGAGCCCCTTCGTGCAGCGAAAGACCCCGCCGAAGTAGCCGACGTCCTCGCCAAAGACCACCACCCTTTCGTCGCGCTCCATCGCGACGGCGTGCGCGTCACGGATCGCCTCGACCATCGTCATTTTCGCCATAATCAGTACCCGGCCTCTCGCTCTTGACTGGCCAAGGACTCGGGCATGGTCTTAAAGACGTCCTCGAAGATCTCGCGCGGCGAGGGCTTCGGGCCATCCTTCAGCGTGCCGAATGACTCCGCCTTCAACTGGGCGGCCCCGACTTCGCTCTCGACCTGCTCGGTGAGGGTCGCGAGTTGGGACTCGTCGAGCGCACCGAGCACCATGAGGTGCTTCGCCAGTCGCTCGATGGGATCACCGAGTGGCCACGCGCTGGGCTCGTCGGCGGACCGGTAGCTCGCGGGGTCATCGGACGACGAGTGGGCGGCCGTTCGGTAGGTGACCCACTCCACGAGCGTGGGACCCAGGTTCGCCCGAGCGCGCTCGGCCGCCCAGGACGCCACGGCGTGGACCGCGAGATAGTCGTTGCCGTCAACGCGCAGCGCGGGGATCCCGAACCCCCGACCCCGGGCGGCGAAGCTCGGGGCCTGGCCGCGCGCCACCGCCTCGTTCGTCGAGATCGCCCACTGGTTGTTCACGATGTTGAGGATCACCGGCGCGCGATAGGTCGAGGCCATCACGAGCGCGGAGAAGAAGTCCGTCTCGGCGCTCGCGCCATCACCGATCCACGCGGCCGCGATCGCCGATCCACCCGTCAGCGCCGAGGCCATGGCCCACCCGACGCCCTGGACGAACTGGGTGGCGAGGTTCCCCGAAATCGAGAAGAACCCGTACTCGCGCGCCGAGTAGAACACCGGCATCTGGCGCCCGTGCAGCGGGTCCATCGTGTTCGAGTACACCTGGGACATCATCAGCTCGAGCGGGTAACCCGCCGCCACGAGCAGGCCCTGCTGTCGGTAGGTCGGGAAGTTCATGTCACCCGTGCGAAGCGCGGACTGGAACGCGCACGCGATCGCCTCCTCGCCGGTGCACTGCATGTAGAAGGAGGTCTTGGACTGGCGCTGGTCGATCATCATCCGCCGATCGAATTCGCGGGTGAGCATCATGACGCGAAGTCCTTCGCGAAGGCTCGATGCGTCCAGGTTCAGGTTCCAGGGACCCACCGCGTTCCCGTCATCGTCGAGCACGCGAATCAGCCCGGTCGCGAGATCGACCATCGACTCGGCCGAGTCGTCCACCGCCGGGCGCCGAAACGCCCCCGGGGCGAACGCGCCGTAGTGGCTGAAGTCCGGTCGTTGCCCGGGTCGAACCACCGGACCCGGCATCACCAGCGTCAGCGGCTCACCGTCGCGCGCGGCGACCTCGTTGTCTGCGCGTCCACCCTTTGTCATCACCGCTCCCGTGGTAGTGCGATACCGGTCCGATTACACCGTCACGCGTTCAGTCACAACGCGATGCAGATGTTCTTCACTCGGCTGTAGGCGAGGAGCGCGTCCTCCGACTTTCCTCTCGCGTGTCCACTGTGCTTGAGTCCGCCGAAGGGGATCGCGACCCCGCCACCGACACCGTAACTGTTCACGAAGACCTGGCCGACCTCGAGTCGGTTCGCCACCGCGTGCGCGCGACGCAGGTCCCGGGTCCACACGCCCGCGACGAGCCCGTACTTGGAGTTGTTGGCCAAGCGCACCGCCTCGTCATCGTCGTTAAAGCGCGCGGCGACGAGGACCGGTCCGAAGACCTCCTCCTGGACGATCTCGGCGTCGGCGGGGACGTTGTCGATCAACGTCGCCTCGAGGTACCAGCCACTCGCGAGGTCGGCGGGACGCGTGCCGCCGCACACGACGCGCGCACCGCCCTCGCGGGCCCGCTCCACCATCTCCTCGGCGTGGGCCCGTTGGCGCGACGAGATGAGGGGCCCCAGGTCGAAGTTCTCCTCGCCCGGACCGACGCTGAGCTTGGCGAACGCGTCCACGAGCCGAGCGATCACCTCGTCATAGATCGGCGCGGCGATGATCACCCGCGAACCCGCCGAGCAGCTCTGGCCCGCGTTCTGGATGAGTGCGCGCACGATCACCGGGATGGCGCGGTCGAGGTCGGCGTCCTCGAAGACGATCGACGGCGACTTGCCCCCCATCTCGAGCTCGACGGGAATGTAGCGCTCGAGGCACTGCTGGGCGACGCGCTGACCGACCGCGGCCGAGCCGACGAACGTCACGTGATCGACGCCCGGGTCGCCCACCAGCGCCGAGCCGACGTCGCCGGCCCCCAGCACCACGGAGAACAGGTCCTCGGGGAGACCGGCCTCGCGGTAGAGGGTCATCAACCGGTAGGGCGTCACCGACGCCTGCTCGGAGGGCTTGAGCACGACCGCGTTGCCGACCGCCATCGCGGGCGCCGCACAGCGCGCGGTCACCTGGAGTGGGTAGTTCCAGGGGATGATCTGCGCGCACACCCCCCACGGCTCGCGCACCGTGTAGTCGACGAACTCACTGCCCAGGGGAATGGACCGGCCCCCGAACTTGTCCACCCAGCCCGCGTAGTACGTGAAATAGTTCGCGGCCATCTGCACGTCATCGCGGCCCTGGGCGAGGGGCTTGCCCGTGTCGCGACACTCGGCGAGGGCGAGCTCGTCTGCGTTCTCGCGCAAGAGCCGGGCCATCTCGTACAGGGTGTGAGCGCGCCGGGCGGGGTCCTTCCACTGGGCATTGGTCGCCAGCGCGCGACGAGCGCGCTCGACCACGTTGGCCACGTCCGCGGGGTCTGACGCCGGGAGCGACGCGAACACCTCCTCGGTCGCGGGGTCGATCGCGTCGAGCGTCGCATTGGCTTCGTTCATCATTCCAACCTCTCTACAGTCGTGGGGTGTAGCGACCATCGGCGGCGAGCCAGCCGCCGTCCACGGTCAGGTACGCGCCGGTCACGTAGGAACTGGCGTCCGAGGCGAGAAAGACCGTGGCGCCCACCAGCTCCTCGGGCTTCGCCCAGCGGCCGAGCACCGACTTGTTGGCGTAGGCGTTGTACCACTCGTCGTCGGCCTTGATCGAGGCGGTGAGCGGCGTGTCCACCACACCGGGGGCGATCGTGTTCACGCGCACGCCCGACGGGCCGAACTCCGCGGCCGCGGTGCGCACCAGTTGCAGCACGCCGGCCTTGGTGGCGGCGTAGACGCCCTGACCGGGTTCGACCACCTGGGCGCGGATGCTCGAGTAGACAATGATGCTGCCACGCCCACGCTCGGCCATGCGCGCGCCAAAGGCCCGGATCACGAGGAACGAACCTTCGAGATTGAGTCGCTGGACCCGGCGGAACTCCTCCAGTGAGAGGTCCACGAGTCGTTTGCGCACGTTCATGGCCGCGGTGAGTACCACCACGTCCACGTCATCAAAGCGCGACGCGACGTCGGTGACGTCCTCGGGGTCGGTCACGTCGATGCGCAGCGCCTGCGCCACCCCGCCCGCCGCGGTGATGGCGGCCGCAGTGGTGGTAGCCGCCGCCTCGTCGACGTCGGCACAGAGCACCGCTGCGCCAAAATCACTGAGACCCCGCGCGACGACCGCGCCGATGCCACCACCGGCGCCGATCACCACCGCCCGCCGTCCGTCGAGGTCGAAGATCGACCTCATCGATTCCGTGCTCTCACCCATGGGAATCAACCCCTTTCCACACTCAGGTCCGTCCGGCTGCGATAGGTCCCACGCGGTGCCTCGTCGGTCGTCGTGAGACCCACGCTCGCCCGCGTCGCCATCGCGGTACGGATGCGCTCGCCGACCTCGCTCGTGGTACAGCCCATCTGCGGCCCGCGCATCGCGGGCAGTTCCTCGAGGACCTGAATGGTCGCCGTCTCCAACGCCCGCGCGGCCTCGCGCTCCCCGAGGTGGTTGAGGCACATCGCGGCGGCGAAGATGGCCCCCGCGGGATTGGCGCCGCCGGTTCCCGCGATGTCGGGCGCCGAGCCGTGGATGGGTTCGAACATGCTCGGACCGGTTCCCGTGAGGTTCAAGTTGGCGCTCGGGGCGAGTCCCATGCCCCCCTGGATAACGGCCGCCAGATCGCTCAGCAGGTCGCCGAACAAGTTGTCGGTCACGATGACGTCGAAGATCTCGGGACGCTCGAGCAGGTGCACCGAGCACGCGTCGGCGTGGACGTAGTCGTGGCGCACGTCGGGGTAGCGCTCACCGATCTCGTTGACGGTGTCGCTCCAGAGTCGACCGGACTCGATGAGAATGTTCGTCTTGTGACAGAGCGTCAGGTGCTGACGGCGCTGCTCGGCGAGTTGGAAGGCGAACTCGACGCACGCGGCGATCGCGGGCTTGGTGTTGAGCGAGAGTTGCATCGCCGTCGCCCACGGCGTGCCCTCGTGGGACACGAAGCCCCCACTGGCGTAGAGGCCCTCGGTGTTCTCGCGCACGATCACGAGGTCACAGCGCTCGGGCGTCATGTCCTTCACGATCGAGTCGATCCCGCGAAAGAGCTGGGCCGGTCGCACGTTGACCGATTGGGCGAACGCCGTGCGGATCCGAAGGATGAGACCACGCTCGAGCACACCCGACTCGACGCGTGGATCACCGACGGCGCCGATGAGGATCGCGTCGTGGCGGGCCAGTTGTGCGAGGGTCTCGTCGGTCACGAGCTCGCCCGTTCGCAGGTAGTGCTCGGCGCCGAGATTAAAGGGTGACGTCCGCACCTCGAAGCCGTAGAGCGCGGCCACGTCATCGATGCAGCGCAGCGCCTCGCCTAGGACCTCGGGGCCGATGCCGTCACCACCGATGGTCGCGAGCGAGTACGAGCGATGCGCGGGGGTCGTGGACGGTGGCATCATCGTGGCAGGGTAGGACGTGCGTCACACCCAACTGGTCTCGTCGCACCCGTCATGGCCCGCCTTCCCTGGCCGGCGACGTCATCCTGATCGCGAGGCCCAGTCGTACTGTATCCAATATTTCGAATCCAGAGTACCACCAGACGCCAAAGCCTTCAACGGGCCGTCGCCGTCGTTGCGGCCACGCGGTCAGTGAACTACTAGCCCCGGGTGAGGAACTCGCGCGCGGCGAGCGCGTAGGTGAGGGCGTATCGGCCAATGGCCTCGACCTCGACGAACTCGTCAACCTGGTGCGCGATCCACTTCCCCCCGGGTCCATAGACCACCGTGGGCACGTTCGCGTCCCGGGTGAAGATCGTCCCGTCGGTCGTGCCGGGAACGCCCCCGAAGCTCGGCGCCGCGCCGGTCACGCTCGTGTGGGCCGACACCAGGCACGTGACGACGGGGTCCTCGATCGAGGTGTCAACCGGCGGCCGGTTGTCGATCACGCTGACCGTGGTGTCAAGGCCGTCGACCGCGCCCTGGGCGGCGACCTCGGTGCGGATTCGCTCGATGAGCTGGTCGTGATCGACACCGGGGATCGAGCGAATGTCCACCCACAGCGACGCTCGCGCGGGGATGGTGTTCATCTGGGGAGGGGTGCCGGCTTCGACGACGGTGGGCGTGACGTAGGTCGTGCCGAGGTGCGGGTGGGTCCCGTGACGTTCCTGGAGGTCGCGTTGGATCTCCCCGAGCACCCCGAGCACCCGTCCGAGCGCGGGCAGCGGACTGCGGCCTTGGTCGGGCATCGCACCGTGGGTCATGACGCCGTCCAGATCGATGCGCAGTCGCACGGCGCCCTTGGAGACCGGGCACACCTCGTCACCTTCGGGCTCACAGATGATCACGCCCGCGACCCCCTCCAGTGCGCCCGACTGAACGGCGTGCTTGGCGCCGAGCATCATGCCCTCCTCGTCCACCAGAGCGAGGATCCGCACCGTGCCGGGGAAGGGCCCGGCGAGCTGCAAGGCGCGCACCCCGTAGAGCATCGAGACGACGCCGGCCTTCATGTCCGCCGCGCCCCGACCGAAGAGACGACCATCGACAATCGCGCCGCCGAAGGGGTCGACGCTCCACTGGCTCGCGTCGCCGTCGGTCACGACGTCCAGGTGACCCTCGAAGGCGAGGATCGGCCCCGCGGGACCACCCCCGGGCACGTCGACGATGATGTTCGATCGTCCCGCAGCGACCTCGATGTGTTCAGGGCTCCAGCCCCACTCGCGCATCTTTTCGAGCACCAACGCCGTGGCCTCGCTCTCGTCGCTCACGCCCGGCTCGTCGACGCTGCGGATCTTCACCAGTCCGACCGCGAAGTCGATCGCCTCGGCGACGTCGACCTCAATCTCACCGTCTCGACTCACGTCGTCACTGACTTTGGCTGTCATACCTCTTCACCTTTCACGACGTCACGTCGCCGTTTCCGCGGGCCACGCTGCTACCACCCTCGTCGCCAGTCACCGCGAGGTTCGCTCGACGACCGGGCTCGTCGCCCTCGTGTTCTCGTGGCACCTCCGACGACTACCCCTGCTCACCCTGCTCGCGCAGGCGAGCGATGGTGGTCCCGATGTGGCCGCGCGCGAGTGTCTCGGCGCGCTCCTCGTCACGATCCTTGATCGCGTTGAGGATCGCGCGATGTTGGGTGACCGCGTTGTCGGCGACGGACTTGGAGACCCCGACCGAGGGGTTGAAGATCTGGGCGGTCATGCGAAGCAGGACGAGCTCGGCGATGAGGAACTGGTTGCCCGTGGACTGGATGATCAGCTCGTGGAATTTGATGTTGAGCTTGGTGTACTCCGCGGGCACCCACGGCTCCAACGAGGCCACCTGCTGGTCCACGACCGCTTCGAGCTCGTCGATCTGGGACGCGGTCATCTCCCTCGTCGCCAGTCGCGCCGCCAGGCCGTCGATCACGGAACGGAGCTCGTAGGCGTCGAGCAGCGTCTTGCGACTGCCCGACACCACGCGGGCCGCACGACCGGGTTCGGCGACGAGCAACCCCTCTTGTTCGAGCATGCGGATCGCCTCTCGCAGCGGGGTACGACTGATCCCCAGCTCCGCGGAGAGATTCTCTTGGTGGATAACGGTTCCCGCGCTGTACTGCCCGTCGTAGATCCGCGCGCGCAACTCGTCGGCCACCTCGTCGACTAGTCGCGAGCGTCGCTCCCAGCGCGGCGTCGCCGCGGTACCGGTGTCAACGTCCGTCAATGTGCCCCCCAGTCCGTCAAGGGCGGCTCTCCCCTGTCGGCGTCGGCCCAACTCGATGACCGGTGACAGGGTGCTGCTGCCCTTATCCAAAATACAGGGTACAGCAGTTGGCGTGTAGCAGCGACGATGCCGTGAGTGCGACGGCGAGCTCGCCCCGTGACGGACCACGCGCCATCACGAGGCAAACGACCTGGTGATGGGCGCCCTCGTTGGCAAGCCCGCGATGGTTCGGATAGTTTTCCGATGACCTCGAACGACGGCTCGTGGCCCATCGAGTGGAGGAGCAATCATGCCCATCATTGAAATCGCTGAGGTCGGCGTCCGCGGCCCAAAGAACGACCTGAGTGACGTACGAGGGATTCGCGTCGGCCACCACCAGCGCATCGACGAGCAGTGGCTGAGCGGCACCACCGTCATCCTGCCCCCAGCGGGCACGGTCGGGAGCGTCGACGTGCGCGGGGGCGGCCCGTCCACGCGTGAGACCGACGCGCTCGCACCCACGACGCTCGTTTCCTCGATTGACGCGCTCTGCCTCTCGGGCGGCAGCAGCTACGGCCTCGCCGCCGCCGACGGCGTTATGGCGCTACTCGAGGAGCGACGCACCGGCCTTCGCGTGGGACCCGAGGAGGGTCAGGTCGTTCCCATCGTGCCCGCCGCGTGCCTGTTCGACATCGTGGGCGGCGGCGCGTTCACCAGTCGGCCCGACGCAAGCTTCGGCCGCGCGGCCCTCGAAGCGGCCGACGAGGACTTCGCCCAGGGTACCGTCGGCGCGGGGACGGGTGCGCGCGCGGGTGGACTGAAGGGCGGCGTCGGTTCAGCCAGTGTCGTGCTCGAGAACGGGATCACGGTGGCGGCACTCGTCGCGCTCAACTCGGGTGGCAACATCGTCGACCCGCGCACCGGCGAGCTCTACGGGCGACGCTACGGTCTCGGCGATGAGTTCGATGACCTCGTCACACCGAGCGACGAGGACGTGGCACGCGCGCGCGAGTGGCTGAGCGGACCGCGCGCGCGCAATACGGTGCTGATGGTCGTGGCGACCGACGCCGCGCTGTCTAAGTCCGAGACGTGCCGCGTCGCGATGGCGGCCCACGACGGACTCGCTAGGGCGGTGACGCCCGTGCACTGCATGACCGACGGCGACGTCGTGTTCGCGCTCGCGACGGGCGCCGTCGAGCTGCCCCGCGGTGCGGGCACCAGCGTGATCACGACCGAGTCATCACGACCCGAGCAGCTGGACCTGATCATGGCGGCCGGCGCGAATGCCGTCACTCGCGCCGTCGTGCACGCCGCGCTGCACGCGACCGGTGAGAAGAACATCCCGTCCTACCTCGACGTGTACCCGAGCGCGCGCCGCTAGCCGGTCGCCTCGGGTTAATGACCTCAACGCGGGCCAGCGTGTGAACGCGCTCGCGCCGCGTTCGCGAGCTCATAGGCCACCGTCGCGAAGTCGCGCTCGACGAGACCCGCGGTGATGCGCAGGTGCGGCGTGCTCGGACCCTTCGTGAGAAACGGCGTGCCGGCCGCCGCCCCGATGCCGCGGCTCGCGAGCGCGATCAGTGCCGCGGTCTCGTCGTGCACGGGTAGCCAGAGGTTGAGGCCGTCATTGCCCATCGTGGATACACCCTCACGCTCGAGGGCGGCCACGAGCTGGCGACGGCGCGAGGCGTAGGTCGCGCGCGCGCGCTCGACCTGGCGGCGGGTCGTCGGGCGGACCAACAGGTCCACGAGCACGGCCTGGAGCAGACGACTGGACCATCCCTGACCGAGGAAGCGACGTTCGCGCAGGGCCGCCAACACGTCGGCGGGACCGCTCAGCGCGGCGAGGCGCAGGTCGGGACCGTGGGACTTGG
This sequence comes from Acidimicrobiaceae bacterium, assembly GCA_027451285.1. Classification (GTDB taxonomy): domain Bacteria; phylum Actinomycetota; class Acidimicrobiia; order Acidimicrobiales; family RAAP-2; genus RAAP-2. The sequence continues at coordinate 16,434 of DAIDJP010000046.1, forward strand.
AGAAGCTGCGAACGTGCACGGTCTGGGACGGGATCCATCGTCCGAGACTGACGGGCTCGGCCGCGGCGACGGCGCCCGCCGAGTCGTCTTCGATGACCATCACCGCCTGGCCCCCCACGAGGTCGGCGAGCACCCTCGCGCGTTGGGCGCTCATCGACACCCCCGTGGGATTCTGCGCCCGGGGCTGGAGCACGACGGCGCGCGGTCGCTCGGCGAGGGCGCTCGCGAACTGGGCGGGCACGAGTCCTTCCTCGTCCACGTCGACGCCCACGTGGCGAACGCCAAGTGCCTCGAGCAGGTCGAGCAGGGGCGGGAAGCTCGGGTTCTCGACGATGACCCTGTCGCCGTATCGCAGCAGGTGCGTGGCGACCTGGTCGAGCGCGTCCATCGCGCCGTCGACGATGACGAAGTCGTCGGTCGGGTAGGGCCAGTCCGCTGCGAGCGCCTCGACGAGTCCGGGTACGACCGGGTCATCGAGATAGCTCCCCGAGGTCCAACCGCGGTGCAAGGTGTTGAGCGCCGCTGACAGGTCGGGCAACAGCGCCGCGTCGGGCACGCCGGTCGACAGGTCGAGTTTGAACGGTGAGCTGTGTTCGAGGGCGCGCCGATAGCGCGTCGGACCCGGGCCGCGGCGCGCCATGACGACCGTGCCGCGCCGTCCGTCGGTGCGCAGCGCGCCCGCCTGGGCGAGCAGGCGCCAGGCCGTGCTCACCGTGCTGGGTGAAAGTCCGAGGTCGAGTGCCACCTCGCGGATCGGCGGCAGGCGCGACCCCTCTGCCAATGAGCCCGCGCCGATCGCCTCGCTCAGGGCGCGCGCGAGCCCGCGGCTCGTTCGCTCCAAGCGGTCGCGATCGATCACCTCGGAGATCTTTGTAACCATACAAAGATACTATTGTGTGCCAGCGCGACCATATGTACTATCGAGCCCATGGTACAAAACATTGGACACTGGGTGAACGGTCGATTGATCGACGGCTCACCACTTCGGACCTCGCCGGTCTTCAACCCGGCGACCGGCGAACACACCGGTAACGTCAACCTCGCTTCGACCGAGGAGGTCAATGAGGTCGTCGCCTCCGCGCTGGCGGCCTCGGTCGAGTGGCGCCGCGTTCCCCTCTCGCGGCGCTCGGCGGTGCTCTTCGCCTTCCGCGAACTGCTCCACGCTCGAAGCGACGAGCTCGCCGCCATCGTCACCCGCGAGCACGGCAAGGTCCTCGCTGACGCCGCCGGCGAAGTCGCGCGAGGACTCGAGAACGTCGAGTTCGCGACCGGTGTCGCCCAGCTCATGAAGGGCGGCTACTCCGAACAGGTGTCCTCGGGCGTGGACGTCTACTCGATTCGCCAGCCGCTCGGCGTCGTCGCGGGGATCACCCCCTTCAACTTCCCCGTGATGGTGCCACTGTGGATGTGCGCCAACGCCATCGCGACGGGCAACGCCTTCGTCTTGAAGCCGAGCGAGAAGGACCCGAGCGCCTCGCTGTTTCTCGCCGAGCTCTGGCGTGAGGCGGGCCTGCCCGACGGCGTGTTCTCGGTCGTCCAGGGTGACAAGGTCGCGGTCGACGCGCTGATCGAGCACCCCGACGTGGCCGCGCTCAGCTTCGTCGGTTCCACGCCCATCGCCAAGTACATCTACGAGCGCGGCACCGCGCAGGGCAAGCGCGTCCAGGCACTCGGCGGCGCGAAGAACCACATGGTCGTGCTGCCCGACGCGGACATCGAGATGGCCGCGGACGCCGCGGTGTCGGCCGGTTACGGCGCCGCCGGTGAGCGCTGCATGGCGATCTCGGTCGTCGTGGCGGTCGGCAACAGTGGCGACGCGTTGGTCGAGGCGATCGCCCGACGCATCCCCAACCTGCGCGTGGGCGACGGCGCCGAGCCGGGCACCGACATGGGACCCCTCATCACCGCCGCGCACCGTGAGCGGGTCGCGGGCTACATCGAGGCCGGCGTCAAGGCCGGCGCGAAGGCGGTCGTGGACGGACGCAGCGCGACGCTGCCCGCGTCGGGGTTCTTCCTCGGCGCGACCCTGCTCGACGCGGTCACCTCGACGATGACGGTGTACCGCGACGAGATCTTCGGTCCCGTGCTCTCGGTGGTGCGCTGTGAGACGGTGCGCGAGGCCATCGACCTGATCAACGCGAACACCTACGCCAACGGCACCGCGATCTTCACGCGCGACGGCGGCGCCGCGCGACAGTTCCAGACCGAGGTGGAGGTCGGCATGATCGGGATCAACGTGCCCATTCCCGTGCCCGTCGCCTACTACTCGTTCGGCGGCTGGAAGGCGTCGCTCTTCGGGGACAGCCACATGTACGGACCCGAGGGGATCAACTTCTACACACGCGGAAAAGTCATCACGTCACGCTGGCCCGACCCGGCCACGTCCAGCGTCGACCTCGGCTTTCCCCAGACCCGATAGGAGCGTCATGACCGACACCACACTCACCTACTCCGCGAGCCGACTCGACGGCGTCGAGGTGAAGCGCCTCGACCACGACCACGTCTTTCACTCCTGGTCCGCCCAGGAGCTGATCGACCCGCTCGCGATCGCCACGGCGAGCGGCTCACGCTTCAGCGACTACGAGGGCAAGTCGTACCTGGACTTCGCCTCGCAGTTGGTGAACGTCAACATCGGCCACCAGCACCCCAAGCTGGTCGCGGCCATCGCCGAGCAGGCGACGCGGCTCTGCACCATCCAACCCGCGTTCGCCAACGACGCGCGCAGCGAGGCGGCGCGGCTCATCGCCGAGGTCGCCCCCGGCACGCTCAACAAGGTCTTCTTCACCAACGGCGGCGCCGAAGCGATCGAGAACGCGATGCGCATGGCGCGCCTGCACACGGGCCGTCACAAGATCCTCGCCACCTACCGTAGCTACCACGGCGCCACCGCCGGCGCCATCACGGCGACCGGTGACCCGCGACGCTGGCCGTCGGAGCCGAGCCTGCCCGGCGTCGTGCACTTCTGGGGGCCCTACCTCTACCGCTCGGCCTTCCACGCCGAGACCGAGGCGCAAGAGACCGAGCGTGCGCTCGCGCACCTGCGCGACACCATCGTCTTCGAGGGCGCCCACACCGTGGCCGCGATCCTGCTCGAGACCGTGGTCGGCACCAACGGCATCCTGGTGCCACCCGAGGGCTACCTCGCGGGCGTGCGCGCGCTGTGCGACGAGTTCGGCATCGTGATGATCGCCGACGAGGTCATGGCGGGCTTTGGTCGCTGTGGCGAGTGGTTCGCCGTGGACCACTGGGGGGTGACGCCTGACCTCATCACCTTCGCTAAGGGCGTGAACTCCGGTTACGTCCCCTTGGGTGGGGTCGTCATCTCTGAGGAAATCGCCGCGAGTTTCGCGACGCGCGCCTTCCCCGGCGGGCTGACCTACTCGGGGCACCCGTTGGCCTGCGCGGCGGCGGTCGCGTCGATCAACATCTTTCGTGAAGAAGGGATCGTCGAGCACGCGCGCGCCCTCGGTAGCGACGTCATCGGTCCGACACTCGCGACCATGCGCGACAAGCACCCATCCATCGGCGAGGTGCGAGGCCTCGGCGTCTTCTGGGCGATTGAGTTGGTGCGAGACCGCGCGACGCGCGAGCCCCTCGTCCCCTTCAACGCCGCCGGCGCCGACGCCGCGCCGATGAACGAGTTCGCCGCCGCCTGCAAGGCGAACGGCCTCTGGCCCTTTGTGCACTTCAACCGCACCCACGTGACGCCACCGTGCACGACGTCCGAAGCAGAGGTCCGCGAGGGACTCGCCATCCTCGACGAGGCCCTCACCGTGTGCGACCGCTACTACACCGGCGCCTAGACCACAACGCTGAACCCGGCTCGCCACGACGGGCGAGCCGGGTTCAGCGAGGGTCACGCAACGCTTCGCGATGCGGCGTCGCGCCCGGTTAGGGGACCGACAGCACCGTGAGAAAGATCTGGGCCAGCTCGAAGAGCTGGCGCGCGCACTCGTCGTAGACGGCTTGGTCGCCGCCGGCCGGGTCCGCGACGTCAAAGGCCGAGTCGGGGTCGTTCGCCGAGACGACCGCCACCTGGGTCGACCACGGCTCGTCGAGCGGGGCCTCGCGCACGAACTGGCCGAGCGAACAGCACGAGAGCGCGAGGGCCGGGAACTCGCGACGCGTGAACTGGACCTGGTCGGCCTCGGCGGCGAGCACGACGTCGGCCCACTCGAGGTCGGCGAGCTCGAGCTGATGGCTGCGGTGTGCGTTCGGCGACGGGAGCGCCAGCTCGTCGATGGCGAGCAGCGCGTCGCGCGTGCGCGCGCTGATCGAGGCGCCCTCGACGGCGTGCGTGCCGGCGCTTCGCACCTCGAGCGGGTGGCCCGACTCCGGTCCGAGCGCCTCGAGCATCGAGGCGAGCATCACCGAGCGCGCCACGTTGCCCGAGCAGAGGGTCACGATTCTCAGGCTTCGGTCCACGCCCACGAACCCTACTGGCGCCGCGCGTTCCTGCGGCACCGACGCTCGGCTCCTCAGGCCTTTGGCGTCGAGGCGTAGTAGTAGTGCGCCTCGAGGTCTTCGAGCAGGTGTCGCTCGGTGGGCCGCCAGCCGAGCAGCTCGCGCGTCGCGGCACTCGAGGCCGGCTGGTCGATCGCCAAGATTCCGCCGAGGAAGCCGAAGTGCTCGGGCGCGACTGACGCCGTCGGCAGCTCGAGGTGTTTTGCGATCGTCTCGGCGATGTCGCGCGTCGCGACGCCCTCGTCGTTGACCGCGTGCAGCACCGAGCCCGCGGGGGCGCTCTCCACGGCGAGTCGGAACAGCCGGGCCGCGTCGAGCACGTGCACCGCGGGCCAGCGACTCGACCCGTCGCCGACGTACCCCGAGACGCCCGTGACGCGAGCGATCTCAACGAGTCGCGCGACGAAGCCGTGGTCGCCACGACCGTGCACCGTGCGCGGCAGTCGAACGACCGAGGAGCGAACGCGCCGCTCAGCCAGCGCGACGGTCGCTCGCGCGACCGCACCCCGGGCACCGGCCAGCCCGCCGCTGAGGTCATCGCGCTCGGTGGCGACCCGTCCGAGGACGGCCGGCGTGCCCGAAGCGATGACGAGGGGCCTGTTTGACCCCGCGAGGGCAGCACCGAGCGCGTCGACGGCCCGGGCGTCGGCCTTGACCGAGTCGTCGAAGTGTTCGAAGTCGTGGATGAAGGCGAGGTGGATGACCGCGTCACAGGTCGCCGCGGCCCCCGCCAGTCCCTCGGGGTCGGCGAGGTCGCCACGGTGCACGAGGGCACCGGTCGCCCGTAGTCGAGTCGCTGACGCTTCGGATCGCGCGAGACCCAGGACCTCGTGGCCCGTGCGTTGTAACTCGGCCACAACCGCGGTGCCGATCCAGCCCGATGCGCCCGTCACGAAGATCTTCATCATTCCCCTTTTGATGTCAGTTTCAGACATGACACTATCGCCAATGTCAGTGACTGTCAACACCTAGACTTACCCCGTGGGACGCTGGCAACCCGACAGTCGTGGTCGGCTCTACGAGGCCGCGTTGGACCTCTTCGAGCG
>DAIDJP010000047.1 GCA_027451285.1 Acidimicrobiaceae bacterium
CGACGGCGAGCGCGATCATGATCTTCGCCAACGAGTCGGACAACGCCAGCGCGGTCACCGGCACGGTGACCGCCTACGTCGCGGGCACCTCGATCACGGTGATGGGCCCCAACGGCCCGACGACCTTCGCGATCGCCCCGACGACCATCATCACCAAGGACCACGTCGCGCTGCTCGCCAGTGACGTCATGATCGGCTCGGTGGTTCGTGTGTTCCCGACGACCGCGACGACGACCCCGACCGCGGGCATCATCGCGCTCGACGACTGACGACTGTCGGATCCCTCGGAGTCGCCTCGCGGTATCCGGCGGCTGGTGGCGGGTGGACTCACCAACGTCATGACACGCCACAACGGCCGCTCCCCTCGGGCTAAGCCCGAGGGGAGCGGCCGTTCTAGTGCCGACTAGCGAGCGGTTTCGAGCTCGCTCTGGCGCTTCATCTGGGAGGCGACGTAGCCGGTCGCCTTCTCGAGGAGGAAGTAGACGAGCCCCGCGACGATGACGCCCGTGGGGACGGAGAAGTCCGCTCCGCCGAACCAGCCCGCGGTGCACACGCCCTTGACGGGGTTGGCGGCGCACGCCGCGCCGAAGTGGTTGGAGACCGGCGTCATCCAGTGGAACGGGAAGTTCACCGGCGGCGGAGCCTTTGAGTAGGAGATCGTGGCGGTCACCACGCCGACGACGAAGGCGACGATGGCGTTCCAGTTCACGCCGGTGGGGCCGCCGAAGTAGAGGCCGCCGCGGTCCGTGCGCTGGAGTTCAGCCGCGTGGTAGCGGTACTTGCGCAGGATCCAGTCGGTGATGTAGATGCCGAACCACGGAGCGATCCACAGGATCAGGACGCCGACGAACTCCTTCATGTAGAGCGAGAAGGTGTCCTGGAACATCGCCCAGATCGTCAGGAGACACGCGATGATGCTGTCCATCACGACGGCCTGGTAGCGCTTGAGGCGAATGCCCATCGCTTGGACCGACACACCGGAAGAGTACAGGTCCATCGAGTTGATGCCGAAGAGCTGGACGATCGCGAAGATGAGAAACAGCGCCACGAACCACGAGGGGATGAAGTGCTGGCCGTCGAGGGCGGCGAAGGGATTCGCCCCGTTCCACGCGGCGACCTGGGCGCTCGAAGACAGGAACGTGAAGGTCAGCGCCCCGAGGATCATCAGCACGATCTCGGGTAGGGCCGTGCCGAGGAAGACCCAGCCGACGATGGCGCCCTTCTTCGCGTCACGCGGAATGTAGCGGGTGTAGTCGTTGCCGCACTCCGTCCAGCCCAGACCCGACAGGGCGAAGGTGAAGGCGAGTCCTGCCGTGTAGAGCTCCCAGTTCGCGTAGGGGGAGCCCTTGAAGCTCGTCGTGCCGTGCTTGAAGTCAAAGATCGCGAGCACCACGAAGATAGCCCCGAAGGGGATGATCAGTGCGCGCAGGACTTTGACCATCGTGGCGTGTCCGAGGAACGGCAGGACGGCTTGGATGGCGGCCGCCACGATGATGTAGGTCACCTTTAGCGGGCTCGAGACGTGGATGCCCGCCATTTGGGAGAGCACGAGTGCCGCACCGACGATGAGGATCAGCCCTTCAGTCTCAAAGCCGAGCTGGGTAATCCAGTTAAAGAAGCTCACCAGGCGCGATCCTCGCAGGCCGAACGCGGCCCGGCTGATCGTGAAGGCCGTCGTTCCGGCCTCGGGTCCCTGCAGCGACGCCACGCCCAACAGGAGGAACGAGATGTTGCCGATGATGATGATGCTGAGCGCGGTGGTGAAGCTAAATCCGAATCCCATGAGCAGCGCGCCGTAGACGAAGTATTCGACGTTGATCGACGTTCCCGCCCACATCGCCCCGATGTTGCGCGGGGTGGCCCAGCGCTCCGAATCGGGGATGAGGTCGATCCCGTGCTGTTCGATGTGGAATGGTTGATCCTCGGCTGACCCGTCGTGCGGGTCAATGGTTGTTGCCACTGGTGTGGTCCTCCCTAATAGATGTGGACATCTGGTACGACCCCGTGAGGGGCTGGTCGTACGCGGATAGTCTGCCCGATCACCTCGGCGCGGTGCGCCATTGGTGGTCCGAAGAGTTCTCCATCCTGTGAAGTAGGAGTTTCAAGGCCCTCTGACGGGCACCACAGACTCCTCTCAGGCTGGCTGGCGAAGATGGATTCGTCCGCTACTGAAAGGTTGTCAATATGTATCGCTCCAAGAGGAATACGGCCATTAAGCGCCTCAGTGCGTCGGCTGCCGTGACCCTGGCGGTGGCAGCAGCGGGGATCGGCGTCGCGGCGGCGTCGACCCACTCTTCCTCCCCCACGTCGGCGTCGACCACGATGCTGGGCACCGTTCTGACCAGCAACGATCTGACCACCGGCACCGTCGAAGGCGTCATCAGCGCGATGAGCCCGACCACGATCACGGTAACGAGTTCGTCGGGCACGACGACGTTCACGGTCAACTCCACGACCAGCATCACCGACAACGGCGTGGCTGGGACCTTCAGCAGCCTCGCCCTCGGTGACGAGGTGACAGTCACGCCGTCGTCGAGTGACGCGACCGTGGCCGCCAGCGTGGCGGTCACCTCCGCATCGTCCGCTGCCCCGTCCACGTCGGCGCCGGTGAACGTCGAGGGCGTCATCTCGGCGGTGTCGGCCACGTCGATCACCGTCACGACTAGTGGCGGATCCACGGCGACCTACGCGATCGACGCGTCGACCACCGTGCGCGCGGGTGACACCACGGTGCCGCCGAGTTTCCTCGCGATGGGCGAGTCGGTGTCGGTGGAGTCCTCTAGCACGGCGGGAACGGCGGGTTCGATTGACATCGAGCTCAGCCACGTCACCGGTCAGGTCACCGGGGTCTCGGGCGGCGTGATCACGATCACCACCGCCGCGGGCTCGACCGTCATGATCCAGACGAGTTCGCTCACGAGCTTCTACCTGCAGGGTTCGAGCGCGAGCATCGCGGACGTGACGGTGGGCTCCTACGTCGGGGCCCTGGGCGTGGAACTGACGTCGGGCACGTTCAACGCACTCTCGGTCGGCCTCAGCCCGAGTGCCACGACGTCGGGCGATGAGAACAGCCAGGGCGACGACAACAACCAGGGCGTCGGACTGGCGCTGGGCGAAGAGGCCCACGGTGACGCCCACGGCCACGGCGACGCCCATGGTCCTGGCCTCGGCCTCGGCCTCAGTCTTGGCGTTGGTCACGACCACGGCCACGGCCACGGCCACGACCAGTCCCAGGGTGACGGACAGTCCCAGGGCGATGGTCAGATCCAGGCTGGTGTCGGTGCGGACGTCGCGGCGAGCGTGACGTCGGGACTCGGCGACTAGTTCACTTCGCAGTACCTCCCAACGGCAACGAACCCGGGTGGCGACACCCGGGTTCGTTGTGTGTGCCTTGCTGAGATCATTCTCCGAATCCGTGACCCTGTGCGATTAGAGGTTCTTGCTAAGTTGCGCAGGAGAACCGGGGGGGCTGGTTCTCGGTGAAAGTGGGGGCATATGTCGGCAACTGTGGATCGTCGCAGGTTCTTGACGCATTCGGCGGCGACGATCGGTGGCGTGGCCATGGCCGGAACCGTCGTCGACGGGCTGGTCGCGGACTTCGCGAGCGCTGCGACGGGCATCAATACCGGCAAGCCAAAGATGGGCGGCACGCTCAAGGTCGGACTCATCTCCGACGTGCCCAATTACCACAACTTCAACGGAGCCCAGGGCAAGATGGACGCGTCGGGCTTTTGTCTGGCGAACGCCCTCTTCGACGCCCTCTTCGTGGCGTCGGCGAACGGCAAGACGTGGGTGCCGATGCTGGCCCTGTCAGCGACGCCGAACTCTTCGTACACCGTCTGGACCGTGAAGTTGCGCCAGGGGGTTACCTTCAGCAACGGTGATCCCTTCAACGCGGACATCGTCGTGGCCAACTTCAACGCCGCCGCCGCCGACCCGACGGTCGGCACGGCGATCCGCCCGATCATCGCCAAGGTGACCGCTGCGGACTCCTATACCGTGGTCTTCAACCTGGTCATCCCGTTCTCCACGTTCCCGATCAGCGCCCTCTCCGAGCAGCAGACCGCCTACATGGCCCACCCGAGCTCGTTGGTGAAGGGCTACACGGGAAATCCCATCGGGACCGGCCCCTTCGTGGTCACCTCCTGGCAGGTGGGCTACCAGTCGAACTTCAAGAAGAACAAGAACTACTGGCGCGCCGACGCGCACAACCGCCAGTTGCCCTACCTCGACGGGATCAGCTTTCACACGATCCCCGACGACCCCACCCGCAACCAGGCCTTGCAGTCGGGCCAGGTCGACATGATCCTCACCCAAGACGGCGCAAGCGTCGCGGCACTGAAGCACATGAAAGGCATCACGTACCGCACCGACGTCAACGATCCGATCGACCCGTCGGTCAACTGCCTCATTGTCAACACGACGGGCACGATGAACCAGTACTTCGCCTGGGCCGGTGAGTTCGCCGGAGCCGGTGTGCCGGGCGCCTTGTCGTACCTGATGCAGGGCCAGGCCGTTCCCCAGCAGGTGCAGATGGCCGACTGGATGGGAACCCTGGGAGCCGTGGACCCCTCGACGCTGTCGTGGAACACGAAGCTCAAGCCCGTGTTGAACGACGTGTCGATCCGTGAGGCGTGCGCGATGGCCATCAACCGTACGGCGTACCAGAAGGTGATCGCCGGGGGTGTCGGCGCGGTCGCCGACGGCGTCTACCGCAAGAGCTCGCAGTACTATCGCAACCCCAAGTACCCGGCGTTCAACCCCAAGAAGGCCAAGTCCCTGGTGGAGGCTTACAAGGCGAAGAACGGCGTCTCCAAGGTGGGATTCGTCATCGACATCGTCTCGGGCAGCTCCTCGGAGCAGAAGCTCTTCGCGTTCATCCAGCAGCAGCTGGGCGCCATCGGCATCACGGTGACCCCGCGGCCCTCGACGCAGTCCCAGCTCATCCAGAACGTGATCCTGGGCGAGTACGACTGCTCCTCGTGGAACCAGTTCGGCGGGGTGGACCCCTCGATCAACTATGTGTGGTGGAACTCCCAGCCGGCGACGACGCCACTCACCCAGGGCGGGTTGGGACTCTCAGCGCTGCCAGCAGGAACCTTCATCGCGGGGGCCGTGAACTTCGCGCACCAGGGCGACCCGGTCATCGAGGGCTCGATGCTCAAGGCTCTTGCGTCCAAGCCCAACAGCGCCGCCTACAAGGGGGCCTGGGCCACGGTGAACTCTCGCTTCGCCAAGGACATCTCGTACCTGTTCCTCAACACGCTCGTCACCGCGTGGGCCGCGCGCACCAACGTCCAGAACTGGGCGTTCGCGACGGCCGGCGACGGAGTCACGCGCTGTCTGAACCCCGACGGTGGATCGACCCGCTGGGACCAGATCTGGAAGAAGTAGTCCGCTAGGAGTCTGTTGAATAAATCGGCTCACAAAGCCGGTTTGTCGCGCTTCGGTCATCGAGAATTGAAGAGTGCAAGGACTCAGCGAATCCAATCGTGAACTGCTCGACGCGTCGGCGCTGTGTCGACAGCTCGTTCCCGCGGGCAGTGTCGAGGCCTTCTTGGCCGATCATCGTCACGACCTCTTCCCCGACGAGATGTTCGCAGACCTCTTCGTCTCCAAGCGGGGCCGTCCCTCGATCCCGGCCGACACCGTCGCCTCGGTCATGGTCCTCCAGGCCCTGGAGGGACTCTCTGATCGCGACGCGGCGAGAGCCCTGACCGACCGGATCAGCTGGAAGGTCGCCTGCGGACTGGCCCTCGATGACGCGGGCTTTGACTTCACCGTCCTCACCTACTGGCGAACGCGCCTGCGCGCAAGCGAGCGCCCCGAGCGGATCTTTGACGCCGTGCGCCGCGTGATCGAGGCGACCGGGATTCTCGCGGGCAGGACCCGCCGGGTGCTCGACTCGACCCTGCTCGACGACGCGGTCGCGACTCAGGACACCGTCACCCAGCTGATCGGCGCGATCCGGCGCGTGCGCCGGGTGATTCGCGGCGCCGGTGACGTCGCTCTCCTCGCCCACGACTACGACTCGCCGGCCAAGCCGGCGATTGCCTGGGACGACGAAGCCGCGCGCGCCGAGCTCGTCGATGCCCTGGTCAAGGACGCACGACACCTCCTCGAGGCGTGCGAGGCCGATGACGACGAGTCGGCGGCGCTCGCTCTGCTCGCCCTCGTCGCCGGCCAGGACGTCGAACTGTTCGAGGGGCGCTGGCGCATCGTGCGTGGTGTGGTCAAGGACCGCGTGATCTCCGTCGTCGACCCCGAGAGTCGCCACATGCACAAGAGCCGCTCGAGCTATCGCGACGGCTACAAGGCCCACGTCGCGGTCGAGCCCGAGACCGGACTCATCAGCGCGGCCGCCCTCACCCCGGCGAACGCGCCCGACGGCCCGACGGGCGTGGCGCTGCTCGAGGGCGAAGAGCCCGGCCTTAGCGTCCTCGCCGACGGTGCCTACGGCTCCGGTGAGACCCTGGCCGCCCTTGAGGCCGCGGGGCACGAACGCATGATCAAGCCCTTCACCTCCAACACGGCGGTTCCCGGGGGCTTTCACCGTGACGACTTCACCATCGACGAGGACGCGGGAACGGCCACCTGTCCGGCTGGTCACGTCGTCGCAATCACCCCGCGTCGCCACGCGACGTTCGGGGCGCGCTGCGCGAGTTGCCCACTGCGATCACGCTGCACGAACGCGCGCAAAGGTCGTCATCTCAACCTCAATGTCCATGACGCCGAGCTCGTCGAGTCTCGCCGGGCGTGGCGCGACGGAGAGTTCATTTCGGACTGTCGAAAATATCGACCGATGGTCGAAAGATCGCTTGCGTGGCTCGTGAGGGGCCCCTCACGACGCGTCAGATTCCGCGGCGTCGAAAAGAACCAGATGGGCCTCTCGACGCGGGTCGCCGCCATCAACCTGCGGCGTCTGATCAACCTCGGGCTCGCCTATGACGGCACCTGGAGCCTCGCCACCACGTGAGAGGACGGCGCAAGTCCAGGCTGTCGATGAAGGGACCACACCACGGGCATTGCCCACCAGGGTGGCCGACTTGGACCCTCTTCACATCGGCTCTTCGGTTAAGACATGTCCCGGACTTGCGCTCTTCAACATACGCCCAGAATCGGCGTTGTTCAACAGTCTCCTAGGCCGAGATGCGGCCGTGAACGTTCCTCCACCACCACAGGGTGGTCGAGGCGAGTGTCGCTGACGTCACGGCGACCAGCGTGAAGGGCAGCGCCGGATTCTTGGTGAAGAGCACGCCCGAGAACGCCGCGGCCAGGGCGAGCGACGCGGTGCTCGCCGTCGACGAGAGCCCCTGACGGCGACTGAGCTCGCGGTCGTGGGCGCCCTGGGTGAGTAGTGACGACACCGACGGCATCGACAGCGACGTGGCGACGGCCTCGAGGGACCCCAGGCTCACGAGGGCCACGTTGGAGTGGATGTGGGGGTAGAGCGCGAGGAAGAACGCGCCGTTGAAGAGGCCGATCAGCGCGATCGCGCGGCGATTGGCGTGGTCGGCGAGCCAGCCGCCGACGCGACTCAGCGCCACCCAGGGGACGGCGAACATCGTCCAGCTCAGTCGGATCTGCAGCGTCGAGGCGTGGTGGGCGTGCATCAGGAGCGTCCAGCACGCCTCGTAGACGCCCACCGTCATGCCGCTGGCGCTCGCGGCGACCAGGGCTCCGACGAGCTGTCGATTCCAGCGCAGGCGAATGAGCGGTCCCGACGTGAAGTCCGACTCGCCGAGGTCCAGGTGGGTGGATCGCAGCGCCGCGCCGAGGCTGATGAGGCCGGTGACGAAGAAGGCCCAACCGAGGGCGTTCACGTTCACCGCGACGCCGATCAGTGGACCGATCGCGACACCGAAGAGCTGGGCGGCGAGGATGCGCGAGATGGCGCGGCCGCGGCGCGCCTCGGGAAAGAGCGCCGAGACCGCCGAGAGCGCCGCGACCTCGAAGGCGCTGGCCGACGCGCCCTGGAAGGCGCGCGTCAGCGCGAACCAGGGCGCGTGGAACGGTAGGAGATAGGTCATCGACGCGAAGCCGTAGACCACGAGGCTGGTGATGAGGATGCGCCGGCGCCCGAAGCGGTCGGCGACGTGGCCCATCAGGTACTGCGTGGCCACGCCGGCGATGAAGAACGACGCCTGAATCACGCCGATCACACTCGGCGTGCCCCCGCGGTGCTCGAGAAAGAGCGGCAGCAGAGGGAGCCCGAGCGTGGCCCCGGTCCACTGCAGGGCCACGATGAGCGTGAGCCGGCGCAGGGTCTGCTCTGGGGACGCGGGCATTACGTAGAGGCTAGTGGTCGCCCCTGGTTACAGGGTGTGGCACTCGAACAGGATCAGCACGCCGAGAGCGCCGTAGACGACCGGCTCGAGACGCGACGAGTAGCGCGCCCCCCAGGCGACGATGCCCGGCCGCGAGGCGATTCCCCGGGCCGACGTCACGAAGGCGAACTCGAGGACGGCGAAGGTCGCGAGCATCGCGAGCGCGCCGAGGGCGCCGGTGGCGCGCAGCAGGGGGATCCACACCGCGACATTGTCGCCGCCTAACGCGAGGGTCGCGAGGAACGTCGTCGTGGCCCCGCGCCGATACTGCTCGCGGGTGGGTTCGTCACGCCGACGCCACGCGTGCACGGCCAACGCGAAGGGCGCGAGGGCGAGCACGCCCACCAGGCGCAGGGGGACGGCCGAGAGCGCCGAACCCACTGCGGTGGCGATTCCCACGAGAGCGATCACGCCGAACACTTGAGCCCAGGCCACGCGACGGCGTCGTGAGGCGGGCGTCACGACGAGTTGGGCCGCGAAGGCGAAGTAGTTGTCGACCATCGTGCCGACGTAGGCGAGTGCCGCGACGAGGACATCACCGAAGAGCGCGTGCACGCGTCGACATTACCGGCGGGTTGGAAAGGCGCCCAGGTGGCCAGGGCTAATGTCGGACGAGAGGAAACATGATTCGATCTGTTCAGCCACCCACGTCCGACCATCTCGAGGCTGCGCGTCGAGTCGTCGCCCAGTACCTGACCCCCACACCGAGCGTCGCCATCGATATTCGCGGCCGACGGGTCTACGCCAAGCTCGAGGGCCTGCAGGTGACGGGCTCGTTCAAGATCCGCGGCGCGCTGGCCGCGATCAGCGCCGCGCACCGTGAGGACCCCGCCGGGGCGGTGATCACGTCCTCGGCGGGCAACCACGGACTCGGCATCGCGCACGCCTCGTCGCTGCTCGGCGTGCGCGCGACTGTGGTGGTTCCGGCAAACGCGTCGGCGGCCAAGGTCAAGAAGCTGAGCCGCTACGACATCGAACTCATTCAGCACGGGTCTTCCTACGACGAGGCCCAGGCCCACGCGATGGAGTTGTCCGCGCAGCGCTCGTTGCACTACATCTCGCCCTTCAACGACCCGCACGTCATCGCCGGCCAGGCCACGGTCTTCGACGAGCTGATCCTCCAGGCACCCAACATCGAGCATCTGGTGGTGCCGGTGGGCGGGGGCGGGCTCATCTCGGGCGTACTGATCTCGCGCGACGAGCACGCGCGCGGCGACGTCGTCGTCACCGGCGTCCAGCCCGAGGAGAGCGCGGCGATGTACCACGTGCTGCGCGGGACTCCGATGTCAGAGGTGGTGCACCACCCGACGATCGCCGACGGACTGGCGGGCGGGGGCGACGAGGGTGCCGTGACCAACGACATCATCGCCACCCACGGCGTGCGTCTGGTGCTGGTGCCCGAAATCGAGATACGCGCGGCGGTGCGCGAGAGCGCCGAGACGAACGGCCTCGTCCTCGAAGGCTCGGCGAGCACCCCCTACGCCGCGATCGCGACCGACCTGGTCGGCGACGTCACCTCGCGCATCGGCTTCATCGCGAGCGGTCGCAACATCGCCCACGAGCTTCTTAGCCGACTCTTAGACGAGCCGCGCCGCTTCTGATCGAGGGTTGCGTCCCAACCTGACCGGTAGGGTAGGGCAATGGCCGTGTCGTCTCGTGCAGCGTCAATCCTCCTCGCCGTGGTGGCCGTCGCCCTCACCGTGACCGGCGTCGTGATCGCCGCCACGAACTCCACGCCCGGCAGCCCGACGAGGGACCCCCTGGCCCTGAACGGCTATCCACCGCACTCGGCCCAGCTGGCCATCACGATCTCCGCGGGCCAGCAGTATGACGTCTCCGGGACGCTCAACGTGAACTTCGCGACCAACGCCGTGGACGCCCAGTTCAACGTACCCATGGCCTTTTCCAACGTGGGCGTCGACCTGCGACTGGTGAAGAAGCACCTCTACGTGGGCCTCGCCAACCTGTCGACGATCGCCGGTGCGCCGTGGCTCGCGATGAAGACCTCAACGCCCTCTCTCTACGGGCTGTCCCTGGAGATGACCAAGCCCGACGTCGCTCTGATCAGCGGCTTCACCTCGAAGACCGTGACCACCGCGGGCTACCTGACCACGTACCGCTTCCACCGCAACGCGGTGGACATCTCGATGCCGAGCTCGTTGCCCCTGTCACTGCCGCGCAAGGCCGACGTGACCTTCACGATCACGACCGGTAGCCAGGGCGAGCTCGTCTCGTCCAGCTTCGCGGTGTCCTCGCCGCACAGCCACGCGTCGATCTCGGCGACGGTCCTCTCCTACAACCAGCCCGCCCACATCACGGCGCCGCCCGCGTCCCAGGTGAAGAAGCTCGACCCCGCACTGCTGTCGCGGGTCTTCGGTCCGTTGCCCCTCGGGGCCTTCTTGCGTCCGGGGGCCATCGCCTCGCTGGGCCGGGTCCAGCTCAACTAGCCCGTGAACGACGAGGTCCACCCCGAACCGCGGTGGCCGGCGTCGCTCGCGCTGGTCGCCTGCGCGGGACTCTACCTGGTCTTACCCCACCGACTGGTGGTGGGACCGCGCTGGTTGCTGCCGATCCTGATCATCTTGCCGCTGATTCCGCTCTCGGCGCGCCGCCACCGTCACCCCAGTGAGGCGCCGTCGGTTCGGCGCCTGACCCTGTTTCTCATCGCCGTCATCACGCTCGCGAACGTCGTGTCGATGGCGCTGCTGGTGCACGAGTTGCTCAACACCAACGTCTCCCAGGGCCGCAACCTGATCTACTCGGCGATCGCGGTGTGGCTGACGAACGTGATCGTCTACGGGCTCTGGTTCTGGGAGATCGACCGCGGGGGTCCGCACCTGCGAGCGGGTTCCTCAGCGGGCTGGCCCGACATCCAGTTCCCCCAGATGGAGAATCCCTCGTTAGCGCCGCCCACGTGGCGGCCGCGATTCATCGACTACCTCTACACGTCCTTTTCCAACGGTTCGAGCTTCGCCCCGGCCGACGCCATGCCCCTGAGCCCGCGCGCGAAGGTGCTCTTCGCGGGTGAGGCCCTGGTCTCGCTCGTCACTGTGGCGGTCGTCGCGGCGCGCGCCGTGAACATCTTGAAGTAATCAGTGCAAGAGGCGCGCCACCAGCGCGCTCGCACGACTCACGTGACCCTCACGGCTCTCGTTGCGGTCGGCCACCGTGGCGGCGGCGAGTCCCAGGTTGATGCCCAGCCAGCGCAGGGGCTCGACCTCCCAGTTGCGATTCACGTGGTTCACGAAGGGCAGTCGCGTGTGGGCCGTGTCGGCGTCGGGATCCACGATGAGGTCGGCCAGGGCCGTCGCGCACACGTGGCTCAACACGACGCCGTCGCCGGTGTAGCCGCCGGCCGCGGCGAGGCCGCGGCGGTGGTCGACCTCGACGTAGGGGGAGTGGTCACGCGGCATGGCGAGGGGCCCGCCCCAGCGGTGCGTCACCTCGGCGTCGAGGTCGGGGAAGAGCTCCTGGAGGGTCGACTCGAGCAGGGAGAAGACGCGGTCGTTCATGTCGTAGCGCGCCTCGACGGTCGAACCGAAGTGGTACGGGGCGCCGCGTCCCCCGAAGGCGATCCGGTCGTCACTGGTGCGTTGTCCGTAGATCACGACGTGTCGTGCGTCGGCGAAGGTCTCGTAGTGGGCGAGTCCCACCGATTCCCAGAAGTCGGTCGTCTGGGGTGAGGTGGCGATCATCAAGGAGTAGAGAGGGACAACGCGACGTCGCTGGCGGGCGACGGTGGGCGTGTAGCCCTCGGTCGCGCGCACGACGTAGCGCGCGTGCAACGATCCGTGGGCGGTCACGAGAACCGCGCCGCCGCGGCGGTTCGCGGGCTCGATCCGGGTGACGGGCGAGTCCTCGTAGATGCTGGCCCCGAGGCGTTCGACGGCCGTGGCGAGGCCGCGCACCAGGCGCGCCGGGTTGAGGCGCGCGCAGTGCGGTGAGAACGTGCCACCGCGCGCGCCCGCGAGTACGAGGCGCTCGGCGAACTCCTCGGGCTCGAGCCAGGCGAGGTCGGCCTCGGTCACGCCGATCTGGCGCGAGTAGTCGACTTCGGCGCGCAGGCGTTCGACCTGGGCGTGGGTGCGCGCGGCGTAGAGCGTGCCGCCGTGGACGAAGTCGGCGTCGATGCCGTCCTCGGCTGCGGCGGCACCTAGCTCGCCGACGGCGCGCTGGAGCACGTGGCGCAGGTGGTCGTAGGCCTCCTGGCCGTGATCGGCGATGACGGTCGCGGCCGCCTGGGGATAGAGCGCGGACGCCCAGCCCCCGTTGCGCCCCGAGGCACCAAATCCGCAGACGTGGGCCTCGACGACCGCGACGTGAAGTGACGGGTCGCGCCGCAGCAGCTCTCGGGCGGTCCACAGTCCGGTGAAGCCGCCGCCGACGATCGCGACGTCCACGTCACGGTGCCCGGTGAGCGGGCTCCGTGACGTGACGTCGGGGATCGTTGACCACCACAGCGAACGCGGTGGTTGCACGTCAGACGAGTTTCGTGGCTCCGGTGAAGACGTCACGCAACGTGTTCACCATGAAGTCGATGTCCTCGCGAGTCGAGATGAGCGGCGGTGCCAGCTGCACGACCGGGTCCCCACGGTCGTCGGAACGGCAGATCAGTCCGCGGCGGAACATCTCGGGTGAGACGTAGCCGCGCAGCAGCCGCTCGGCGTCCTCGCCCTGCCAGGTCTCCTTGGTCGACTGGTCCTTGACCAGCTCGATGCCCCAGAAGTAGCCCGTGCCGCGCACGTCGCCCACGATGGGGATCTCACGCAGGCTGTTCAGGCTGTCGTGGAAGTAGGCCTCGTTGGCTCGCACGTTCTCGAGCACGCCCTCGGTCTCGATGATCTCGATCGTCTTGAGGGCGATCGCGCACGAGACGGGGTGTCCCGCCCAGGTGAAGCCGTGCATGAACGCGTCCTCGTCCATGAAGGGCTCGTAGAGGCGGTCCGAGACGATCATCGCGCCGAGCGGGGCGTAGCCCGCGGTGATTCCCTTGGCCACGGTGATGATGTCGGGCACGTAGTCGTACTTGAGCGAGCCGAACCACTCGCCGAGTCGCCCGAAGCCGCAGATCACTTCGTCCGAGACGAGGATGACGCCGTAGCGGTCGCAGATCTCGCGCACCTTCTGCCAGTAGCCCGGCGGCGGCACGAAGCATCCTCCGGCGTTCTGGACCGGCTCGAGGAAGACGGCGGCGACGGTCTCGGGACCCTCGCGCAGGATCGCCTCTTCGATCTGGTTGGCCGACCACAGTCCGAACGCCTCGTAGTTATCGGCGTGCTCGGGCGCGTGGTAGAAGTTCGTCGTCGGCACCTTGACCGCACCGGGAACGAGCGGCTCGAACTGCTTGCGGTACGCGTCGAGCGACGTGATGGTGAGTGCTCCCATCGTCGTGCCGTGGTAGGCCACGTCGCGGCTGATCACCTTGTAGCGATCCGTGTCGCCGCGCAGGCGGTGGTACTGGCGGGCCAGCTTCCAGGCGCTCTCGACCGCTTCGCCGCCACCAGTGGTGAAGAAGACTCGATTGAGGTCGCCGGGAGTCAGGCTGGCGATCTTCTCGGCCAGCTCGATGGCCCGCGGGTGGGCGTAGGTCCACAGCGGGAAGAAGCCCAGCTCGCCGATCTGCTTCGCGGCCGCCTGACCGATGTCAGTGCGACCGTGGCCGAGCGAGTTGGTGAAGAGTCCCGACAGGCCGTCGAAGTAGCGCTTGCCGTTGGCGTCGTAGACGTGCGTTCCCTCTCCGCGGACCATGATCGGAATCTCGTTGGTCTCGGAGTACGAGCCCATGCGCGACATCTGCAGCCAGAGGTTGCGTCGAGCCCTCTCCGAGAACGTATGGCTCTCGTGTTCGGGATTCGTGACGGTGATGCCGTCCGTAATCATTTCGTGGATTGTCATTTGGTCCCCCATGCATAGGTCTGCTTTGAAAGTTTCAAATACAGAAAGGTTTCAACCTCGGTCACGCCCGGGATGGAGCGGATCGAGTCATTGAGAAGGTGAACGAGCGCGTTGTCGTCGACGGCGATCAACTCGGCGATCAGATCGAAGCTCCCCGCGGTCATAACCACGTAGTTCGCCTCGTCGATCGCCGCGATCTTGTCGGCCACCAAGCGCACGTCGCCGTGACAGCGAATGCCAACCAGCGCCTCTCGACCAAATCCCAACTGCAGTGGGTCGGTGATGGCGACGATCTGCATCACGCCGGCGTCCTTGAGGCGCTGCACGCGCCGACGCACCGCCGCCTCGGAGAGTCCCACGTCCTCAGCGATCGCCCCGTAGGGGCGGCGACCGTCTCGCTGGAGGTGACTGATGATCTGTCGATCGATCGCGTCAAGACCACCCGGCGCCGTGGTGACGTCGAGGTTGCGCTCGCCCGTCTTGGTTTGGCGTGGTGACGTAGGTCCTGGCATTGGTTTCTCCCCGCTCGGTAGCCGATGGCCCCGTGGCTGCGGATATGAACAGTATAGGGGCTCCAGACGACGGAATGCGTCGTGAATCGCCCCCTGGGGTACTTTTTCCTTCGACCAGGGTTTGCGCGGGCCTGGGCGGACCTGCAAGAGTGGCAGATGTCACGCCGGTGGAGCCGGCCACGGAGGAGGGAACCATGCGTCGCCTAGCAAACTTCATCGGAGGAGAGTCGGTCGCGCCAAAGTCCGGCAAGTACGTCGAACTGATCAACCCGGCGACCGGCGAGGCCTTCGCCGAGACCCCGGTGTCGGACGCGAACGACGTTGACGCCGCTTTGAACGTCGCGGCGTCGGCCTTTAAGTCGTGGCGGCGCACCACGCCCTCTCAGCGCAGCCTGATGCTGCTGCGAATCGCCGACGCCATCGAGGCCCACGCCGAGGAGATCGTGGCCATCGAGGCCGAGAACACGGGAAAGATCATCGCGGTCACGCTGGCCGAGGAGATCCCCCCGATGGTCGACCAGATCCGCTTCTTCGCCGGCGCCGCGCGACTGCTCGAGGGCCGGGGGGCGACCGAGTACATGGCGGGGATGACCAGCTACGTGCGCCGCGAGCCCGTGGGGGTCTGCGCGGCGGTGACGCCGTGGAACTACCCGATGATGATGGCGGTCTGGAAGTGGGCCCCGGCGCTCGCCGCGGGCAACACGATGGTCTTAAAGCCCTCGGACACCACGCCGGCCTCGATCCTCTACATGGCCCAGTTGATGGCCGAGCAACTGCCGGCCGGCGTCTTTAACGTCGTGTGCGGGGACCGCGACACGGGACGGGCCCTCGTCGAGCACTCCATCCCGGCGATGGCCTCGATCACCGGGTCGGTGCGCGCCGGCATGGAGGTGGCCCGCTCGGCGTCACAGACCCTAAAGCGCGTGCACCTCGAGCTCGGCGGCAAGGCGCCGGTCGTGGTCTTTGACGACGCCGACATCGCCGCGGCCACCGAGGCGATCACCATCGCCGGCTACTTCAACGCCGGCCAGGACTGCACGGCGGCCACGCGCGTGCTGGTCAACGAGCGCGCCTACGGTGACTTCGTCGACGCCCTCGCCGAGCAGGCGAAGAACACCACCATCGGCAGTCCCGACAACGCCGACGCCCTCTTCGGGCCGGTGAACAACGTGAACCAGTTCGAGCGGGTCACAGGCTTTCTCGAGCGGCGCCCCGCGCACGCGCGCGTGGTCGCCGGCGGCGAGCGCGTGGGCAGCGCGGGCTACTTCATCGCTCCCACGGTCGTCGCCGACCTGCACCAGGACGACGAGATGATCCAGAGCGAGATCTTCGGGCCGGTCATCACGGTCCAGAAGTTCTCCGACGAGGCCCAGGCCCTCGAGTTCGCCAACGGCGTGGACTACGGGCTGGCCTCCTCGGTGTGGACCGCGGACCACGGCCGGGCCATGCGCATGACCCGCGACCTCGACTTTGGCTGCGTGTGGGTCAACACCCACATCCCCCTGGTCGCCGAGATGCCCCACGGGGGCTTCAAGAGCTCGGGCTACGGCAAGGACCTCTCGGTCTACGGCTTCGAGGACTACACCCGCATCAAGCACGTGATGCACAACATCGAGGCCTAGAGCTTCCTAAGCGCAGTGAGCAGAAAGAGCGATCAACGATGATCATCGGAGTACCCAAAGAAATAAAGACCGACGAGAACCGCGTGGCCCTGACCCCGGCCGGAGTGCGCGAACTCGTCGTGGCCGGGCATCGCGTCCTGGTCGAGCGCGGCGCCGGCGTGGGCTCGTCGATCGCCGACGAGGACTACGTGGCGACGGGAGCGACGATTCTCGACAACGCCGACGACGTCTGGGCGCAGGCCGAGCTTCTGCTCAAGGTGAAAGAGCCGATCGCCCCCGAGTACGGGCGGCTCAAGGCCCACCCCAACCAGATTCTCTTCACGTACCTGCACCTGGCCGCCTCGCGCGAGTGCACCGACGCCCTGATGGCGGCGTCGAACGTGTCGATCGCCTACGAGACGGTGCGCCTGGCCAACAACTCGCTGCCGCTGCTCGCACCCATGAGCGAGGTGGCCGGTCGCATGGCGCCGCTGGTGGGCTCGTATCACCTCATGCGCCCCGGTGGCGGACGTGGCGCACTCATCAGCGGCGTGCCGGGTGTGGCGCCGACCAACGTCGTCGTGATCGGCGCCGGCGTGTCGGGCCTGTCGGCCGCCACGCTCGCAGTCGGCCTGCACGCCAACGTGAAGATCCTCGACCGCAACCTCGAGCGACTGCGCGCGCTGGATCACCACTTCGACGGGCGCGTCCAGACGATCGCGTCATCGACGCACGCCATCGAGGAGGCCTGCGTCGACGCCGACCTCGTCATCGGTGCGGTGCTCGTCGTGGGTGCCAAGGCCCCCAAGCTCGTGAGCAACGATCTCGTCGCCCAGATGAAGGCGGGCTCGGTCCTCGTCGACATCGCCGTCGACCAGGGCGGGTGCTTCGAGGCGACGCGCCCCACCACGCACTCGGACCCGGTCTTTGAGGTCAACGGCTCCATCTTCTATTGCGTGGCCAACATGCCCGGCGCCGTGCCCAACACGTCGACCTACGCGCTGGCCAACGCCACGCTGCCCTACACGCTCGAGCTGGCCAACAAGGGCTGGCGCGACGCGGTGGCGGCCGACGCGGCGCTCGCCGAGGGCGTGAACGTGGTCAACGGATCGATCACCTACGGCCCCGTCGCCGAGGCCCACGGCCTGTCCTAC
>DAIDJP010000048.1 GCA_027451285.1 Acidimicrobiaceae bacterium
GAGCGACGACGAGAAGATTTCTACGGCGCTGCACCGGCTCACCGAAGAGGACACCGCACTGCGCGTGCGCCACGACCCGATCTCGCGCCACCTGGTCGCCGACGTGATGGGTGAGATGCACCTGCAGGTGACCCTCGAGCGTCTGCGTCGACGGTTCAACCTCGAGCTCACGACCGCTCCCCCGCCGGTTCCGCTCTACGAGACGATTCTCGCCCCGGCGACGGTCGAGGGACGATTGAAGAAGCAGACCGGGGGCCACGGCCAGTACGCCGTAGTGAACGTGACCGTCGAGCCGCTCGACCCGATGACGACCTTTGAGTTCGTTGACGCCGTGGTCGGCGGCGCCGTGCCACGTCAGTACATCGGGGCCGTGCGCAACGGCATCGAGCGCGCCATGGCCCACGGCGGGCCTAACGGCCAGCCCGTGGTCGGCGTGCGCGCAACACTCTTTGACGGCAAGTCCCACAGTGTGGACTCCTCTGAGGCCGCCTTCGAGACGGCGGGATCGTTGGCGCTTCGAGCCGCGCTCGAGCAGGCCGGCTGTGCCTTGCTCGAGCGGATCATGGCGGTCACCGCGACGGTACCGGCCGAGTACCTCGGTGACGTCCTCACCGACCTCTCGAGTCGGCGCGGGCGCGTCATCGGCACTGACCAGTCCGAGGACGGCGACGTCGTCATCGTCGCCCACGTCCCCGAAGCCGAGCTCGTGCGCTACGGTCTCGATCTTCGACGCCTCACCGGGGGGCGCGGGCGGGTCAGCATCGAGGCCCACCACCTCACCGAGGCGCCGAAGACTGTCAGCGCGAAGTAATCACCGATTGACCAGCGGGTTCGGTATCGGGCCACGGCCGCGCGCGCGACCGTAGACTCCGGCGTAGCGACCACGTTCGAGAATCGACGCAGTCGCATGGGAGGCCTTATGGTCATGGGCATCGTCCTCGCGGTCATCGCTGCGGTGATCGTTTTGCTGGTAATCGCCACGATCGTCAAGTCGGTCCGGATCGTGCAACAGGGATACGAAGGTGTCGTCACCCGATTCGGCGAGTTCAAGGACATCAAGAACCCCGGTCTCACCTTCATCTTCCCTTTCATCGAGCAGATGCGCATCGTCGACGTGCGCGAGACGCCACGCACCGGCGACCGTCAGCAGGTCATCACGCGCGACAACGTCGCGGTGATCGTGAACGCGACCATCTTTAGCCAGGTCGTTGACGTGCGACTCGCACTGTTCACCAACTCGGACTACCTGGTGAGCGTCGACAACCTCGCACGCACCTCGGTGCGTGCGGTCTTTGGGAGCATCACGCTCGACGAGGCGTTCTCCCAACGTGAGCGGATCGGCACACTCCTGCAGACCCAGATGGAGGAGGCAACCGACAAATGGGGGGTGCGGATCAACCGCGTCGAAGTGCTCGAGATCACCCCTCCCGAGCAGATCCTCCAGGCCATGGCCCTCCAGAAGCAAGCCGACCAAGAGAAGCGCGCCCGGATCCTCGAGTCAGAGGGTCAGCAACAGTCTGCCGTCAACGTCGCCGACGGCCAGCGCCAAGCCGCCATCAAAGAAGCCGAGGGGGCCCAGCAGTCGGCAATCCTGCGCGCCGAGGGCCAGCGCCAAGCCCTCATCCTCGAAGCCGAGGGACGCGCCCAGGCCATCACCTCGGTCTACGCCGCCATCGCCCAGCAGGACCCGAGCCCGTCACTTATCGCGATCCTCCAGCTCGACACCCTGTCGAAATTCGCCGCGAGTGAGAACACCAAGCTCATCATCCCCGCCGAGAGCGCCGCGTTGCTCGGTGCCGTCCAGGCAATCAAGAGCGTGATGAGCGAGGTGCCAGGCGCCACGACGACGCCGGGCGTCTAATCCTTCGCCGCATCGGTCGGTTCGACCCACAGGGTCGTGCCGTAGGACTTGACGACGATGATGCGCACGCCGCTCGCGATCGGCTCGGATCGCTCGGTCACCGCGCGCCACGATTCGCCGCGAATCTTCACGCGGCCCGGGTGGCCCTCGTCACCGACCACGTCTTCGACGAAGCCGGTCTGGTTCGCGAGGCTTCCCGCGACGGGGATCGTGAGGTCGACGACCTCGGTGCGGGCGAAACGTCGCATGACGCTTGGACGCAAGGTGAACAGCGTGATCGCCGTCACGACGACGAAGACGACCGCTTCAACCGCGAAGGGCACGCTCGCCAACGCCAGGAAGAAGGCGACGATCGATCCAACGGCGACGAATACGGCGACGAACGCTTGGGTGTGGATCTCGGCGAAAATACAGACCAGCAGGATGACCAGCCAGAAAAGTATCGCCATGAGCGGCAGTATATGGCGACGACCTGTCAGTAGCCCTGGGTCGAAGGCGTAATCCACGTCGCTTCGTTACGAACGAAGACGACTGAAAAACCTAAGTCCGGCCCCCACCACCGGCGGGACTCGTTCGCGGCGGCGCGACATAAGGCATTCGAGACGTTCCATCCTTGATCGCACACCCAGAAAGTGCAGTTCTTGAGCGAGTCTTACGCGACGTCGCTCCCGCAGTACTTGCACTTGGTCGCAGCCACCGGCAGGTCCGCCGAGAGGCACTTCGGGCAGGTCTTGACCGGTGCGGCGGGCTTCGGACCCGAGAAGACCTCCCTACCCGTCTTACGCATGTACGTGCGATAGGGGACGACGAGCACGAAGTAGATGACCACCATGAAGATGATGAAATACACGATGGCCGAGATGAACGTGCCCACGTCGACGAACTGTCCGTTGACCGTCCAGCCCAGACCCGGTGATGATGACGACGAGCCCTCGATAGCACTGACGAGTGGCGTGATGATCGAATCAGTGAAAGCCTTGATCAGCGTGGAGAAGGCGGTCGCGACGACCAGACCGACGGCAATGACGATCAAATCGCCCTGCATGAGAAAATTCTTGAATCCCTTGAACATCTCATCCCCCTTCACAATTGGTACCCAATCGCAACCCTACTGAACGGTGTGACCGCGAGCTCGCTTCCCACTACTACGTTGCACGTAGTAGTGTCGGTCCATGGCCACTACTCGCATCACCCGGTCCTGGCGTCCCGAAAACAGCCCCGCGGTATTGATTCTGACGAGTCTCGCCGATGGCCCCAAACACGGTCACGCCCTCTTAAAGGACATCCGCCGATTCGCCAACGTGGACCTCGGCCCCGGCACCCTCTACGGGGCGATAGCACGACTCGAGGAACAGGGACTCATTGAACCACTGGCGACCGAGGACCGTCGGCGACCCTACCGCATGACCCCCGCGGGATCGGTGGCCCTCGCCGACGTGGTCTCCTCCATGCGACGCCTCGCGGACGTCGGCGCTGCCCGTCTCACCATCGCGACGGGTCACTGATGCGCCGCGACATCGAACGTCTCATACGGTGGTACCCCGCGGCGTGGCGAGCCCGCTACGGGGATGAGTTCAGCACCATGCTCGACGACGAGCTCAGTGGGGGTCGTTTGACCTGGCACATCTACCGTGATGTCGCTCGCGCGGCCCTCGGAGAACGTTTACGCCACGGCGGACTCGCTGGGGACTCAGCCCAGACCGAGGTCGCGCTTCGTTCCGGGGCGCTGACCGTGCTCTACTCGTGGGCGTTCCTCCTCATCGGGACGGCTGGCTTCACGAAGCTCGCGGAACACTTTGCCACGACGATCTCGCCGCACGCCCGCGCCGTACCCACCATCGCGTACCGCATCGCCGAGATCGCGGTGGCCTCCGCCACCGTGCTGGTTTTCCTCGGCGCCGTGTTGGTCACGACGTCGGTCTCTCGATTCCTGCACCGCGGTGGGTGGTCGGTGATCCGTCGATCCGTCTGGCGAACCGCCCTGGCCGGTGGCCTCTCGAGCGTGGGCCTACTCGTCCTCGCGCGGTGGGCGCACCATCTCACCCCCGCGGCGCGCAACGGCACCAACGCCCTCTATGGCGCGACCTTCCTCACGTGGGCGGCGGTAACCGCGGTGACCGTCCTCTTGACCGTTGACACCGTACGACGCACCATCGACGCGACCGAGCTCTCACCGCGACTGCTCACCATCGAAGTACGTCTCGCCGTCGCGGTGGCGACGTGCGCGTCCGTAGCGGTCGCGGCCATCATCACGTGGATCGGATCGGTCGCGATTGGTGATCCAGCCCTTCTCAACACGCACGCGTCGACCGAAGCGGCACTCACGTCCATGCCGGTGGTGGCCACCACCAGCGTCGCGATCCTGGCGATCGTTCTCACGACCTTGGGTGAAGGACGAATCGTGCGCACGACGTTGCGCGCACGGCATTCGCGGGCCTGATCGCACAAGGTGCCACGACCGCGTGCCACTCGTTTGCACCGTGCGCATGCGAGAATCGAGGCGTGCCAACCGAACGCTCCGCTCACGCTCGCTCGTTCGACACGAAGAAGCCGCCGCGATGGCGGCGACCGACTCGGGCAGTTCGTGGCGTCGTCGTACTGGCCCTAGCCGGGCTGCTGCTCGCCGCGTGCGGCAGTTCCCCCGCGCCCAAGGCGACGACGACCACCACGTCCACGACGGTCAAGCCCGTCGCCGTCGCGCTCTGCCCGCTCACGGGCACACCAGCTCCGGGCAATGTTGTGCCCCAACGCCCAGCCATCGCCATGAAGGTCGACAACTACTCCCTGGGGCCCGCGCCGGCCGAGGCTCGACCCCAGAGCGGCCTCGATTACGCCGACATCATCTTCGAAGAGCAGGTCGAGGGCTCGATCACCCGCTACGCCGCGGTGTTCCAGTGCCGCAATGCGCCCAGCCTCGTCGGACCGATCCGCTCAGCGCGGTGGACTGACGTCCAGATGCTCAGCCAGCTCGGCCACCCGCTCTTCGTCCACGTGGGCGGCATCATCCCGGTGCTCCAGACGATCAACGCATCCTCACTCGTGAACGTCGACCTCGGCACGCACCCGACCCTCGAGGAGAATCCGCCCGGACGCTACGCGCCCTATGACACTTACACGACCACCCAGGCGATCTGGTCGGCGATCAGCGCACCCGCGAAGGCCCCGGCACCGATCTTCACCTACTCGAAGTTGGTCCCGGCCGGCGAGTCGGTGAGTCAGGTCCACCTGGACTGGTCGGGCACCTCGGACATCTACTGGCGTTGGAACCCCGGCACGGGTACGTGGCTGCGCTTCTACAACGTCGGCAGCACGAGCGCGCCGAACATCCAGCCCGACGTGCTCACCGACGGCGTCCAGAACCAGGCTCAGAACGTGATCATCCAGGATGTTTCGATCACCTACGGGCCGTGGGTCGAGAACAGCCAGGGTGGCCTCGAGGCCGAGTCCCACATCATCGACAACCACGGCAACGCCTACGTCTTGCGCAACGGACGGATGATCGCGGGCACCTGGTCGGCCGGCGCCGCGGGCACGCCGACGGTGTTCCTCACCCGCAGCGGCCACCCGATCGACCTCGCCCCCGGTCGCACCTGGGTCGAGATCTACCCCAACACGGCGCCGATGGTCGCGACACCGGCGGCGCCGGCGGCGGTCGGGTAACTACTCGTCCTCGGCGCCGGTGGGGACCTCTTGGACGATGTCAAAGGCCCGTAGGCCGCGGATCCGTTCGTGTCGACGGGCACGCAGTTTTCGCTCCGAGAGTACGGACAGTTCGACGTAGGTCTTTAACAGTGAGCGGTGGATTCGCTCGACGGTGATGAACGGGTTCGGGTCCTCGGGGATGACCTCGTCGATCAGGCCGAGATCCAACTGGTCCTGGGCGGTCGAGCGCATGGTGGCCAGCGTCATCTTCACCTGCTCGCGAGTGGGTTCGGGCGTCTTGTAGAGGATCGAGGCCGCCGAACGCGGCTCGGCGACGTAGGCCATGGCCTTATCGAGCATGACGACGTGGTCGGCCATTGGCGTCGTCGCGAGACCCCCACCGCTGCCGAGCGCGCCCGCGACCAGTGAGATGACGGGCTTCGGGTAGTCGATGCCGCGCAGGATCGATCGCGCAATGAGTCGGGACTGACCGCGCCGCTCGCTCTCGAGGGTGGGCTTTGCCCCGAGGGTGTCGGTCACGAACAGGGCCGGCAGTCCGAGGCGAGCGCCCACTTCGAGCACGCGCGCGAGGTGCGCGAAGTCCTCGGGACCAGGGTTCGCCGGACGCTTCATCACCGAGTCGCCGTAG
>DAIDJP010000049.1 GCA_027451285.1 Acidimicrobiaceae bacterium
AGTTGATGCCGCCGTAGACGGGGGCGATGCACTGGACGATGCGCACGATCTCGTCGACGTCCTGGGTCGCCAGGCACACCGGCCACGCGTCGATGCCGGCGAAGCGCTTGAAGAGGAGGGCCTTGCCCTCCATGACCGGCAGGGCGGCCTCGGGACCGATGTTGCCCAGACCCAGCACCGCCGAGCCGTCGGTCACCACGGCGACGGTGTTGCGCTTGATCGTGAGGTTGCGCGCGCTCGAGGGGTCCTTGGCGATCGCACTGGAGATGCGCGCGACGCCGGGGGTGTAAGCCATCGACAGGTCATCACGGGTCTTCAAGGCGACCTTGGGCTCGACCGAGATGGTCCCACCCAGGTGAAGCAGGAAGGTTCGATCGCTCACCGCCGAGACGTGCGCGCCGGCCAGGGCCTCGACGGCGGCGCGCAGCTTGTCGGCGTGCTCGTCGTCGCTGGCGTTGCAGGTGATGTCGACGATCATGTGCCCGCCGATGGGCTCGACCACGTCGAGGGCGGTCACCAGTCCGCCGGCGTCGGCGACCGCCGACGACGCGGCGGCAATGTCGCTCGCGCTGTCGAGCGCGACGCGCATGGTTACCGAATACGACGCACTGGGGGCACTCATCTGATCTCCTTGGGGGATGTGTCGGTCGCGACTCTGCGGCCCACGTCGATGCTACTGATGTCCCAGGCGCGCTCTGTCTCCAGGATCCGGGCTGAACGTCACTCAGTTTGTGACGAATTCCCCTGATGGTTACCGGCGGGTAGACCGTAGCCTCCTTCGAGGGGCCGTTCGCAATCTAAAGGACATCATGGTCGACGCCGATCTCAGACGTGACGAGCAAAGGCTTTCTCCCTCACACGTCGCCCACGTCCTCGACGCCACCACCATCGGCTTCATCCACTTCGACGAGTCCGGCGTCATCGTCGACTGCAATGAGACCGTGGCCGTCATGGTCGGACTCACCTCGCGCACCCTGCTCGGGCGGGCCTTTGACGACGGGCCCTGGCTCGCCGTGCACCACGATGGCTCGCCATTCCCCTTCGGCGACCTGCTCGACGCGAGGGGCCGGGCCTGGGCGAGCGCGCGCACCGAGGTCATCATGGGACTTGACACCGGAGTCGGCGCGCGACGCTGGCTCTCGGTGGCCACGTTCCCGGTCACCGAGGCCGACCGGCACGGGATCATCGCCACGTTCGCGGACATCACCGACAAGCTCTTACGCGAGCGGCTCCTCGAGATCGTGAGCGAGGTGAACCGCTTCGCCATGGAGTCGACCGACGAGCACGACGCCCTCCAGCACCTCTGCGACGTCCTCGTGGCCCCCGGACGCCACGCCCTCGCCTGGATCGCCACGCCCGGCGAAGGACCCGTCGGCCTCGAGGTCGTGGCGGCGGCCGGCGCCACCGCCTACCTCGACGACGGGGGGCTCGCCGACTGCGC
This sequence comes from Acidimicrobiaceae bacterium, assembly GCA_027451285.1. GTDB lineage: Bacteria > Actinomycetota > Acidimicrobiia > Acidimicrobiales > RAAP-2 > RAAP-2. The sequence goes on from DAIDJP010000049.1 coordinate 1,442, forward strand.
GAACGAAGGATGGAGCCCGATCGCCACGACGCTGCGCACGGGTGACGCCCACGTCATCCACGACGTCGAGCGCGAGAGCTACGTCAGCGGGTGGCGCGAGCGGGCGCGGCGCTTCGGATTCGAGTCGGTCGCCACGATTCCGTTCTCCCCCGGCGGGCGTCGCGCGGTCCTCGCGATCTTCGACCGGCACGTCTTCGCCTTCGACGAGCACACCTCCTCGATGCTCGAAGTGATCGCGCGCGAGGTCGAGTTCGCGATCGACCACATGCGCTCGGTGGCCCGCCTGGCCGCCTCGCTGGATGGAACCCTGGCGGCCCTGTCAAGCATCACCGAGATCCGCGACCCCTACACCGCAGGCCACCAGAACCGCGTGGGCGTCCTCGGCGCCGCGATCGCACGAATCCTCGGCCTCGACGCGGCCATGGTCGGCCTGATCCGCCAGGCCGGCGAGGTCCACGACGTGGGAAAGACCGTGGTCCCCATCGAGATCCTGACCCGCCCGGGCACCCTCAACGCCCTCGAGATCGAGATGGTCAAGACCCACTGCGTGCGCGGCGCGGAGATCCTGACCCAGGCCGGCCTGCCCTGGCCGCTGGCCGAGGTCGCCTACGCGCACCACGAGCGCCTGGACGGCTCGGGCTATCCGCGTGCACTGGTGGGCGCTGAGATCATCCTGCCGGCGCGCGTCATCGCGGTCGCCGACGTCGTCGAGGCCATGGTGCACCGGCGCCCGTATCGCGAGGGGCTCGGCCTCGACGCCGCCCTCGAGGCCGTGAGAAGCGGGTCCGGCCACTTGTTCGACCCCGACGTGGTCGAGGCGTGTCTCGCGGTCTTTGACGCCGGCTTTCGCTTCGACGCGCCCTAAAGGGCCTCGACGCGGTCGCGTCCGCGGCTCTTGGCGAGATAGAGCGCCCGGTCCGCGCGTTCGATGAGATTCAGGTGGCTCTCGCCGGCTATGCGCAGCGCCACGCCCACGCTCACCGTGATGGCGAAGCTCTCCAGGGGCACCGCGATGCGCGAGCGGATCCGCTCGGCCGCCTGGCGCGCCATGGCGAGGTCCACGTGGGCCAACAGCACCAGGAACTCCTCGCCGCCGTAGCGAAAGATCAGGTCGCTCGGGCGCACCGACTCGGTGATCGCGTGAGCCACGTGCTGGAGGACCCGATCCCCGGTCAGGTGTCCGTAGGTGTCGTTGATCGCCTTGAAGTGGTCGATGTCAACCATCACCGCCGCCATCTGGGGAGTGCCCAGCTGCTCGTCGAAGGCCGCCATGCGCCGCGCCGAGTCGGTCAGCGAGGCCCGGTTGTGCAGGCCGGTCAACGAGTCGAGCACCGCGCGCCGGCGCCAGATCGCGAGCTCGATGTCCGTCGAGCGGCGCAGCACCTCGCGCTCGAGGCCCACCCCGATCAGCCCGATCACCTCCTGGACGACGGCGAGGACCTCGTCGTCGATGGCCACCGGCTCGTCGTAGACCATCACGACCGCGCCCTCGATCTGGGAGGCCTCGGAGGTGACCAGTGGCAGGATCAGGCGACTCCCGTGCGGACTCGTGGCGCCGCGCAGCACCATCACGACGTCGTCGGGCGGGTCGTCACGGCGCCCGACGTAGCCGTCACTCGCGTCAAAGTGCAACAGCGCGTCGCGCGTGCCCGCCCACAACTCGAGGGCCGTCGCCCCGGTCGTTCGCTGGGCGAGGGACGCGAGCAGGGCCACCACGTCACTGAACTGCTGCTCGTGCACGAGGGCGTCGAGGACGCGGTGGATGGTCTGATTGGCGCCGAGCAGGAAGCGCACCCGCGGGTCCGCGTGGGCCAGGGTGACCAGGCCGCACTGAAGACGCTCGAGGCGCTGGGTGAGAGGGGCGATCAGATCGTGAGGCACCAACTGGCCGTGATGGGGGGCAACGAGTGTCACCGGGAGCTTGGCAACGCGGGCCAGCGCGTGGGCCAGCACCTCGCGCGAGGGGACGTAGTGCTGGTGGAAGGGACGTATGGCGTCGTAGTAGTCCATCGAGTGTGCGACCAGCGCACGCTCGGGCGTCTCACCACCGAAGAGGTTCGAGGAGAAGAGCACGCCGGTGGACTCGTCAAAGGTGACGAACGCGCCGGCGGCGACCGCGTAGGGAATGGAGTCGAAGCGCAGGGCTCGATCCTCGAGCTCGAGGCGCCAGTCGTGCTCTTCGATTCGCCAGAAGGGCAGGCGCGTGCCCGTGTGCACGAGGAGCATCTCGTCGTGTCGGTGGGTCACGAGCGCCGCCTCGGGGTGCAAGCCCGCCTCGACGAGACGGGCAAGTCCGCCCACCACGTCGGGGTCGGTGTTCGAACACACCAGCCAGCGCACGTTGGCGAGCCCCACCACCTCGTTCACCTTGGCGATCACGGCGTCGACCGCGAGCGCCGAGCCCGGATCGATCAGAACGGACTGATCCGCCTGCTCGATGAGATAGGTGTGACTCTGGAAGGTGACGTCCTCGAGCATCGTTCCGACCCAAAACGTGCGCGGCGCGATGTCGACGGGGCCGTCCAGGTTCGCGTGGGCGAGCGCCGTGATCGGATCGACATCGGGCGGTTCCACTCCTACTGTCCTAGTCCTTCTCTGCGACACGGACTAGTCGCGCGTCGAGGCCACGGCCTCGCGCAGCTCGGCGATCATCGCCGCCACGTCGCTCGCCGGCACCGCGGGCGAGAAGAGAAAGCCCTGGCTGATCTCACAGCCGAAGCGGCGAAGGCGTCCCAGCTGATCGCTCGTCTCGATCCCCTCGGCCAAGATCGGCAGGTGGAGCTTGGCCCCCAGCCCCACGATCGACTCGAGCAGCGCGTCGTTGTAGACGTTGTCGATCGCCGGACGCGAGAACGCGTGGTCGATCTTCACGTAGCGCGGGTGCAGGCGCACGAGGTACGACAGCGACGCGAAGCCGGCGCCGAAGTTGTCGAGGGCCACACCCACCCCGAGCTCGCTCAGGCGCTCGATGGTGGCGACCGAAGTGACGACGTCTGACAGCGCGTCGCGCTCGGAGACCTCAATGACTAGCCGCGAGGGATCGAGACCGGATTCTGCCAGCGCGGCCGCGACGATGTCGACGAGACCGGGATCGCGGAACTGGTGCGCCGAGACGTTCACGCTGACATAGGGCGCGACACCCGCGGCGCTCTCCTCCCAAGACTGGGCGGCGATGACCGCCTCACGCACGGCGAACGCGCCGAGATCTACGATCAACTCGCTCGACTCGGCGAGCGCCAGGAACTCGGTCGGCGGGATGTAGCCGCGTTCGGGGTGCTGCCAGCGCATCAGCGCCTCGAATCCCACCACCTCGGTCGACGTCGTGTCCACGATGGGCTGGAAGTGCATGGAGAGCTCGCCGGCGAGGAGGGCCTCGCGCAGCTCATTGAGATGAGTCATGCGCGTGAGAACGCGCTGGTGCATCGCCGAGGAGAAGAGGACGTGGCGACCCTTGCCGTGGCGTTTGGCCTCATAGAGGGCGACGTCGGCCTCCTCGACGACCTGGTCGCGGTCGGGCGACTCGTCGTCCCAGACGACGACGCCGATGGACGCGTGCTGCTCGATGAGGGCCCCGGCGATGGTAAAGGGCTCGTTGAGGGCCGCGAGAAGTCGTGCGGCCATCGCCTCGGCCTCGTCCGGGTTGTGCAGACCATCGGCCAGGTAGAGGAACTCGTCGCCGCCGAAACGGCACAGAGTGTCCGCGGAGCGCGACACGCCCTGGAGTCGCCGGGCCACCTCGATGAGGAGTTGGTCGCCGACGAGGTGGCCGTGGGTGTCGTTGACCCCCTTGAAGTCATCCAGGTCGAGGATCATCACAGCGCCCAACCCCCCTTGGCGCGCGATGCGCGTGCGGACCTGACTCAGGCGGTCCTCGATCAGCGCCCGATTCGCCAGGCCGGTCAGGGGATCGTGCAGAGCCTGGTGAGAAAGCTGGCTCGTCAGGGCGCGCTCTTCGGTGATGTCGCGCTCGCTGATGACGTAGTAGAGGATGTTGCCGGCCTCGTCGCGCGCGGGCGAGCGAGAAACTTCGACCACGATGACGCGCCCGTCCTTGTGCAGGTAGCGCTTCACGTAGCGCATCTTGTCAACGCGGCCCTCGAGCATCTGACGGTGCGAGTCCTCGGTGATGCCGACGTCTTCGGGATAGGTAAAGAGCCGCGAGTCCCCGCCGATCAGCTCTTCGCGGCTGAATCCCACCATCTCGCAGAATGCGTCGTTCGCGGCCATGATGTTGTCGTCGAGGTCGGTGAAGATGATCGGCGACATCGAGTTCTCAAAGGCCAGCTGGAAGCGCTGCTCCATCTCGCGGTGCGCCACCTGGGCGTCGCGCTCACGGCTGACGTCGCGCACCGTGGCGATCCCCCAGGTCTCATCGGCGACGACGAGTGGCGAGACCGCGATGTCCACAGCGAGGCTCTCACCCGCGGCGTTCAGCAAACGCAAATCGTAACCGCGACCAAGAGGACGAGAAAACGGATGCGCAAAGAAGCCCGCGAGGTGCCGATCGTGGCGATCGTGGCGATCGCCGTCGAGCAGAAGTGACAGGTGATGACCGATGAGTCCGGCCTCGTCACGTCCCGCGAGGCGCGCCAGGTGCTGATTGATCCCGCGGATGACTCCATCGCAGTCCACGACGATCACGCCGTCTGGGACCGACTCGGCGAAGGCTCGCCAGCCGGGATAACTCTGATCGAGCGAATCCACGTCCTCACCTTCAGTTGGACACCGTGAGTCTATTGCTCTCGCACTCGCAATATGGACATGTGGTGAGTTTCGAACTCACCGACATCACTCATCGATCATGTTCGACCGTTCCGGTGTCGCGAAGGACCTGGGTGACAGTCGTACACGTCGTTGTGGACTTCGGGTCACACAAGGCCACCACAATTGAAGGACAAGTCCCATTTCGCACAGCGTTACGTAATGGTGGCCAGTCCTGTCGGGGTGCCGTCAGACATTAATGCCTCGCGATGTGATCGCAGAAGAGGTTGGGCCGCCAACGCGACCCCGCTCGGAACCAGAACGAGTTGCCAGAGCCAGGTCGGCCACCAATACAGATGGATTCCCGGAATCCGTTCCCCGATGACGAGAGATCCCGCAGCGACAATGAAAAAGGCGATCCATTCCCCGCTCACCCGCCGACGCATCAGTCGCAGTCCAACAATGAGCGCACCTACGAGAGTGAGAACCACCGGACCGTAGATAGCGATCCAGATTCCCTGCAGCTTGTGATCGGGGGCGATGAAATGAAAGAACGGGTTGAACGCAATCGACTCGGCCATCAACCACGCAATGACGGGCCCGCGGAACCGGCCCGCCACCACGTCCATGATGAGCAACATTGCGGCCAGAGGAATAAAGTAATAGCTCCAAAGATTGGCCTCGAAGACGAGGCGCAGCGCGAGACACGTCGTCACAAGTGAGACGACGCCAAGTTGGTGATGGACGTCCACGTGTCGCCGCGCAACTCCGGCCACCAAAGCAGCGGCGCCGAGAGGAACGAATCGCGAGACGGCAAACATCAATGCCGAGGGAAGATGCATCTCCCACAGAATCGTGCCACCCGTGGAGTAGTTGAATCCCGATCCCTTGGCCACCAAGAGCCACGAGCGGCCACCGCTCGCAATGATGAACGGGGCGTAGAGGAGAATGGTAACTACGCACACCCCCAGGAAGAACCTCCAACGCGCGCGACGTGACATCAGCACGAAGAGTCCGACGCCGGCGAGTAGTGCATATTGATTGGCCCCAATGGCCGCGCCCATTCCAATACCCGCAAGCAGCCATCGACCGTTAAAGAGCGCGGCAAGCGAAGCCAAGACGCAGCACAAGGCCAGCACGTCCTGAGGATGAAAGTATTGGAAATACGCCGAGAGCATCGGAACCGAGATCGCCAGGAGAAACAGCGTGACGGGCTCCCATATCGTTGCGCCACGGCCAACGGCTCGTAGAAACGCGACTGTACTCGCGAGCACCGCGACCCAGACGATCAACCCGATCCTCACTGTGGCGGTTGCGACGTCAGCGCGCAACGCCCACAGAAGCATCTCGCGCAGCGCCGCGTCACAGTGCGGTCCCATAAGTCCCGAAGACGGGAACGCCACGCCGCTTCCCAGGTGCAAGAGTGCAGAGATCCCTCCCGCCAACAGGGGGTAGAGAGGGGCTATGTAGGTAACCGGCGCCCACGAACCCTGCACGCCTCTGGTTACTAGCGGTGGGTAGGCGCAGGCAAAGTGTCCATGGGCTATGGCCCACGTCGTGTAGAGCGAAAACGTTGCATCGCCCTCGTTAGGGATTCCCTGCCACCAGATGATTCCGATAAAGACGATTGACACGAGAATCCACGAGGCCAATCGCGCGAAGCGACCAATCGGTCGATCCAGCTGCGCCCACGCAGGTGGGACCATCGTTATCACTCGTCGCATCGTTTGCACTCGCTACCACGACTCATGCGCCGACACGTGATAATTCACTCGTACGACAACGAGACCGCACGACCAAGGTCTAACCGCGTGACAATATGGCGCGGTTCAACGCGTCGAGGGTCGCGCGCGCCGCCGCGAGGACGTCGTCATCAGCCTGCGCGACGCCGAAGCGGTCGGTGCCGTCCTCGAGTGAACGCAACGTGACGATGACTGGCCAGTTGCGCAGCGCCGTCACGTTCGTCACCGCGAGCAACGTGAAGGGAATCTCGAAGCCCAGCTCGCGCAGCGCGGCGAGAGTCGCCTCGGCACCACCGATCAGCGGTCCGCTGCCCGTCACGCCCACACCACTGCGGCCGAAATACTCCAGCTCAACCTCGCACCCGCCATTGGAGGCATCGAACTCGGCGCGCGTGAGGACAACGCGAGACCCGCCACCGACGGGCTTCACCTCGCGATTGGCGTCCTCGACGACGATGTGTGCACTGGGAAAGTAGAGGTTGGCGATCTGGCGGGCCACATTCTCCGTCTCGCTGATGCTCGGGCCATAGACGAGCAGCGTCACGACGCTTACGTCGTCGCCGGTGCGCTCCATTGCGACGTTCAAGACGCCCGGCAGGCTGCGCAGCTCGAGCTCGAAGTCCTCTTCGGTCGTCGACATCATGAGAGGCGAATGCCCTTTCGTTCGTAAAGGCGGGCGTCGGCGATACGCACGAGCTCGGCCGGATCAGTCGAATCGCGCGGCGAGGTCGCGGTGCCGATCGTGAACTCCACCAGGTCGCCGGTGGTCTTCAGGTACGTGCGCAGGCGATCGACGAAGCCCACGGCCTCGGGGCCCTCAGCGTTGGAGAGGATCACCGCGAACTCGTCGCCCCCTAGGCGTGCCGCGATGTCGCCGTGGCGCACCGCGTGGCGCAGCGCGAAGCCGAACTGGCGCAAGACGTAGTCGCCGAAAGCGTGCCCGGCGCGGTCGTTAAAGGACTTGAAGTCGTTCAGGTCGATGATCACGAGAGAGAACGCCCAGCCGTAGCGGGCGCTGCGAGCGGCCGCGGTCTGCAGGGCGCTGTCAAAGCTGCGCCGGTTGCACACGTTGGTGAGCGGATCGTGCTCAGAGCTAAAACGCGCCACGTGCAACGACAGCGCCAGTTGACAGGCCGTTCGCAGCGCGTCGCGCTCAGCGGCCGGTACCACGTCGGGCTCGCAGTAGAGGCCGGGGACGCTGTCCAAGTCGCTGACCGGCGACGTAGAGACGCTGCGCTGTCCGAGACGGAACGACTGGGTGCCGATGTACTCGTGATGTAAGACAACTACCGCGTCGGACAGACCGTGGCGCTCCGCGACCTGTTCGAGCAGCGTATAGATAAAGCCCACACCCAGCTCGTTCGTCTCGAGCTCGGCGATCATGGCCTGGAACAGCCAGGGCTCGTAGTCCCGCTCGCTCTCGTCGCGCAGGGCGCTGACCGCACTCACGAGGCGTCGGCGTACTGGCGCGTCACGTCACCCGTGCGCAGCACGGCCTCGGACGCCGATCCCGTCTCCAAGAGCCCGGCGAGATCACGCGGTGCCATGGGAACGGAGATGAGATAACCCTGACCACGGTGACAGCCCAACTCCAGCAACTTGTCGACAACCATGGAGGACTCGATCCCTTCGGCGATGATCTCCAGATTAAGGGCAGCACCGAGGCGGATGATGGATTCGACGATCGCGGCGTCGTAGGGGTCGGAGTTGATCCCGCGCACGAAACTCATGTCCAGCTTCAAGAGGTCGACCGGCAGGTGCTTGAGCTCAGTCATCGATCCGAATCCCGTGCCAAAGTCGTCGAGAGCGATCTCCACGCCCAGCTCCTGGAATCCGCGCAAGACCTCGGCGGTCTTTATGGGGTCGTCCATGACCGTGTACTCGGTGATCTCCACGCAGAGCCGCTCACCGGGCACGTTGTTCTTGCGCAATGTCTCGGCCACGAAGTCCACCAGGTCGTCCATCTTGAAGTCGGCCGGCGACATGTTGACCCGCACAATGAAGTCGAGCGTCGGGTAGTCACGGCGCCACTCGCTGAGCTGGCGACAGGCTTCGGCGAAGACCCAGCGGCCGATCATGGTCACCAACCCCGTATCCTCGGCGATCTTGATGAACTGACCCGCCGAGAGCAGGCCGCGGGTGGGGTGCTGCCAGCGGACCAGGGATTCGACGGCCAGCAGTTTGCCAGTTCGCAGGTCGACCTCTGGCTGGAAGTGCAGGCGCAGTCCGTCGCTCTCGACGGCCTCGCGCAAGAGAAGTTCGGTGTGCGAGCGCTCGTCGACCGAGTCCGAGAGCTCCTCGTCGAAGATCACGGCCTGATTGCGCCCGCGGGCCTTGGCCGCGTACATGGCGACGTCGGCGCGACCCAGCAGGTCGAGACCGTTCTTGGAACCTCGCGGCGCCAGGGCGATGCCGATGGAAGCAGTGTGGTTCATCCGCTGGCCGCCGATCTCTACCGGCTCGGCGATGACGTCAAGCATTCGATAGGCGCTGGCGAGAACCTCCATCTCGCTCTTGGCCTTGTCCACTAAGAAGACGAACTCGTCACCGCCGAGGCGGGCGACGAAGTCGTTGGCGCGAACACTGGTGCGCAGGCGGTCGGCCATGGTGATGAGGAGCCGGTCACCGTTCTGGTGGCCCAAGTAGTCGTTCATGACCTTGAAGCGGTCGAGGTCGATCACCATGACCGCGGTATCACGGCGCGCTTCGAGTCGCGACTTCAACTCGGCGACCAGCGCACGGCGGTTCGCAAGTCCCGTCAACTCGTCATGGTTGGCGTTGTAGATGATCCGCTCTTCGGCCTCGATGCGGCCCTGCATCTGAGCGAGCATCGAGGCGACCGCCTGCATCGCGTTGACCTCTTCAGGAATCCACTTGTGCAAGCCGAAGTGCAAGAAGCCAAGCACGCCCCACGTCGTGTCGCCCATCAAGAGGGGGACCGCGCCACCGGCGACGAGCGAGACGCCCGAGCCGCTCTCAACGCGCGCCAGGTAGTCCTCGGGCGTCTCATCGACCCCGGGCATGAAGGGCCGACGCAGGTCCTTCATCGCCATGAAGACCGGGTCGCTGTCGAAGGGCACCTCGCCGAGGGGATCGGGGTCGGGAATGTTCTCACGCTTGGGCCACTCGGCCTCGAGGACACTGAGTCCACGCTGGTGGTCGTTGCGCCGAATGAAAGCGACGTCGGCCTCGATGAACTCCGCCAGTTGGCGCACGGTCCACTGGAGCACCTCGCCGCGGTTCGCCGACGTCCCACTCATCAGGTGCTCCGCCACGCTCGCGACGAGCTCGTCGAGACGCCGCTGGAGGAGCAAGTTGCTCTCGCGCGTGGCGAGGGTGGCGACCTGACTCAACAGGCTGCCAAAGGCCTTTACCAACGAGCGCTCCCGACGCGACCACGTGCGTCCCTGGCGCGAGACCACGAGTGCGCCGGCGTCGACGCCACCTTTAACGCGAATCGGGTCAACCAGCACGCCCCACTCGACGCCGCGGATTTGGGTGGAATAGGAATTGGTCGCGTGGCCCGCGAGCAACTCGGCCTGGATGTGCTCGCAAATCGACTCGTAGACCTTTTGGGCTCCCTCTGAAACAAGAGGCTCCATGGTGAAGCCGGGGATCGGCTCGCCGATTCCCGTAACGATCGCCACGATCTCGGTGCCCGCGACGACCTCGACCAGCGTCTCCACGACGAGACGGGTCTCCTCCATGGTCTTTTCTAGCGACGTGTTGTCGTCTGTACTCATATCGGCCTAATTCTGAACGGTGCGGCGTCTGCCAGAACAGCGGTACAGCGGACACTGGCGACATCTCCCCAGATCAGGCCATGTTAGGCCAGTCGCCCCAAATTGGGCAACTTTTTTTCTAAAGGCCAACCGCCATATCGCGAATCGGCGTCACGTCATCACTACGGCTTAACACTTCGCGCAGGCGATATCTGATGCTGTGCACGCTGGGAGCGTCCGCGTAGAAGACCCGCAGGACCATCACGAAGGCCTCGCCACCGTTCATTTCCCAGAAATCCCGGAACTGAGCGGACAATGTATACATTTCATCCAGATACCGCTCGCCACCGAGCATGGCGAGGTCGTCCTCGTCCGTGGCGTAGAGGAAGACCGGCGACACGGGCTGGACGGCCAGTCCGTGCATCTCCGTGGTCAGCCAGAAGCGCTCGAGCGCTGCTCCGCCGCGCACGTACCACGTGGGATCGGCTCGGGGCACGGTGATGGCGACCAAGGCGACACTCGTCTGGATCGCGGCCTTGGTGCCGAGGCCCAACGCGCTGCCCCCGCGCCACTTGGCGACCTCGCTCACCACGTCAGAGCGGCTGAGTACCTCGATCAGGGGGGCGCCTTGAGCGTTCACCTCAAGAGAGCGCACGTCGAGGCCGTGGTCAAGGGTGTGCTGGCCCGGCCAGCGCAGCTCGCCGAACATCTCGTCATGCACGCGCGGGATGAGAAAGCGCAGGCGATCCGACTCGGCCAGCAGGTCGGCACCGCGGTCCATCTGCTCGGGTTCGTGCACCGTGCGAAGGAGAGCACCTTCCTTTTCAACCTCACGCGATAGCGCGTCGATCAGTGACCTCTCGATGGTCCCCTTCCGCCCCATGCGTCGGTTGGCCGCGCGCTGGGGCACAGCCGCGTACAGCGGTGAGAGCTGTAGGTCCGTCGCGGTGCCCAGCTGCAGTGTGGCCACGTGGCGCGACTGCTCGCCCTCGGGAAAGAGGCGCACCGGGCCGAGGCGGCCCTGAGCCGCGGCGGCGACTCGCGCGTTCATGAGGGATGCACCGAGTGCCACGTAGCCACCACGGTGACGCACGTCCATCATCGACGTGCGCTCGGGCACCAAGAAGAACCGAACCTCGTCGTCGTCGGCCTCGAAGCGCCAAGGCTGGATGTTGCCGCCCGAGGGGGCGCGTCGTGCGGCGTCGACGATCACCTCGACGGGGTCATCGGTCTCGGGCAGCGGGTCGGTCGGTGGCGGCGACGCGAAGTCCGCGTCGACGTCGCTCTCGCGAATCACGGGCGCGAGTCCTTCGAGGATCTCGTCAACGTCAAAGCGCACGCGGCCCGACGCGAGGGGACGACCCAGTCCCCAGCGTCGCACTGCGGCCGCGGTCGTCACTGCGCCGAGGGTGACCTCGCTACCCAGTTGCGGCCAAGCGGTGATCGTCTGGCCAAGTTCAAGTAGCGACGCCGCGCCCTTCGCCGACACGTCGCGCGGACCAAGCAGGCGAAGGACGTAGGGACCCTTCTCTTGAGTGGAGAGTCCCGCCACGGTCGCTGCGTCGAGGTCGCCAAGCAGTCCGTGAAAGAGCGGCATTTCGGGGTCGAGGTCGTAGCGCTCGACGTCGAGCACGCCGCGGTCGCTCGTCTCCATGATGACCGGAATACGCTTGGCGCGAGCGGCTTCGCGCACGACGAACTTCATATCGAGCGAGTCGCACTCTTCGATGACGAGATCGAGTCCGTCGAGGAAGCGCTCGAGGTTGGTCGGGGTCACCCCCGCGGTCTCAGCGACGACCTTCACGTAAGGGTCGAGCTCGCCAATACGCCGCGCCGCGACGACCGCCTTGTTGATGCCGATGTCGAGCACGCTGCCCGGTATCCGATTCAGGTTCGAGACCGCCACGGTGTCGAAGTCGGCCACGCGAATCTCACCGGCGATTCCCTCCATCGCCAGCACGTGGGCGATAGCGTGTCCCGCACTTGCGCCAATGACCCCGATGCGCAGCGTGCCCAGGCGATCCTGTTCAGCGCGCGTGAGCTTATTTCGATTGCGATCGAGGCGAAGGGAGTTGAATCCGCGCGGAGCGAGGAGGCGCACGATCGTGCGTCGCCACGGAAAGTAGATCCAGCGGTGGCCCTCGTTGAGCAGTGACGCGCTAGGCGTGGGCTTGACCTGGGAGAGCTCCTCGATCTGCTCGTCGTAGCGGTCGATGATCTGCACTGAAGGGTCCTCGCGTAGCACCCGCAGCATCTCACGGTCCGAGCGCCGATTCACGTCGAGGACCAGAGGGCGCCAGGACGCCGTGCGCACGCTGGGCCGCTCGGGGGACTCGTAGAGAGAGTCTTCGGGTCCGCGCGCGAGCTGCTCGGCCTCGCGGCGCAGGGCGATCTGATATTGCGGCGTGCACAGTTCAGGAGTGCGAGAGCGGCGCCACTCCATCGCGTGGGTGCGATAACGCTCATCGGGGAAGGGCACGGCCTCGGTGCCGATCATCTTGGCACCGGTCACGTCGGCGGTCGGCAGCAAACGGTCAGAGATGGCGGCGATAGCGAATTCCACACCGAGCCAGGTGGTGGCGTGGGTGATGGCCCGCGAGATGGAGGCGACTAGGCGGTGCCCGGCGATGGCCTCTCCCTTAGACCAGGCGCCCTTGGCCTCGATGGCGCCGAGGCGCACTTCGCGATCGATGGTCTCGCCGATGAGGCCGATCTCCGAGGAGCCAGCCATCTCTTCCATGATCGCCGCCTGGTGGCTACCCTCCAAGGGGCCGTGGAAGCGTACGCCAGCCACCGCGTTGCCGTCGGGGGCGAATCCCAGAAAGAACAGCGCGACGCCGATGCCCTCTTCGAGCTCGCGGCGACGCAAGGTTTCTTCGAAGCCGCGGCTGCGGTAGATGCCTTCGGCTTCGTTGAGGTAGATCCGCCACAGGTCGGGCCGCTCGAACGGGTGATGTCCCTCGAAGCGGACCCCCGACTCCTCGTCGACAAAACTCGCACCGTATCGATACCGGCGATTCGTCGGATTAGTCACCGTCGGTCAGCTCCACTTCGAATTGTCTCGCGGGTACGTCGTCGCTGACGCAACTTTTACCCGTAGCCTGCTCAAATAGTACTGACGCATCACGCAGAATTGGTGAATGCGAGAAGCGACGAAGGTCACGTATGCGCGCTGTTGAGCGGTACTCGAACGAGCCGTGGCTCCTCACGAGCGTGGGTAACCACACGGAGTGCGTTCGCCAATGAGAGTCACCGCCCTCGCGCTGGTCGGGCTACTCGGCCTCGCAGTGGGCTCGTTTCTCAACGTCGTCATCTACCGAACGCCGCGCGGGGAGTCGCTGGTGCGACCCCGCTCGCACTGCCCGCACTGTGGCATTGAGATCGAGAACCGTGACAACGTTCCGCTGATCTCGTGGATCCTGCTACGCGGCAAGTGTCGCCACTGTGACGGAGTGATTTCCGTGCGCTACCCACTGGTCGAGCTCGCGACCGCACTCCTCTTCCTCGCCGCCGTCTGGCGGCTGGGTTTCTCTTGGGCATTGCCGGCCTATCTCGCCTGGCTCGCGGGACTGCTTGCCCTTGCCCTTGTGGACCTGGAACTTCTCAAGCTGCCGCGATCCATGGTCTTCACGACCCTGCTAGTGACCAGCGTTCTTCTCGTCGCAGCCTCGTCCGCTACCCATGACTGGCATCGACTGCTCGTAGGCGTCATTGCCGCCGTCACCTGGTTCGTTCTCTTTTTCACCATGAACTTTGCCAGCCCTCGGATTCTCGGTTTCGGCGATGTCCGTCTAGCGGTGCTGCTCGGCCTTGGTCTCGGCTGGCTGGGAGTGGGTCACGTGATCGTCGGATTCTTCCTCGCGAACCTACTTGGAGCGGTCATTGGCATCACGTTGATCGTCTCGGGCAGAATGAAGCACGACCAGCCCGTCCCCTACGGGGTCTTCCTGGCGGCGGGCGCGATGGTGGCACTCTTCGCCGGACCGTATCTAGTAACTCTCATCCACTTAACCAGTTAGGGGCTAGTAGACGAGTTCGGTGCGCAACCCTTCGCTATCCCACTCCGCATCGGCCGGTAGGCGCTTTGCTCCGTGGCTGAAGACGAGGCGCGCAGTCCAGAGCAATGCTCCGGCGTCCAACAGATACTTACGCGGAACTCCTAGTGCTTCACCGTTCAAAACGTTGCGAAAGCTCTGGATCTTCGCTTCGAGAAGTCGACGCCGCTCTTCACTACCGGTGTAGACGCTCTTTGAATAGGAAAGCGGATGATCGCCGTTGAGCCGGTAAAAACTGAGTTCGGGATTACCCGAATAGATGGTTCGCTGGCGAAACGGCGATATCTCGGCGAAGATCTCCTTGTAGCGCGGCAGCATCACCATGGTGGCGGCGTCGAGGTGCGCATTCTCCAACTCGCCGCCCACGAGGGTCTGGTAGGTGGGTGCTGTGCCGATCGATCCGTGACGTCGGCCGAGTAACTTTCGTGCGTCGCGGTCACACGTCCTCGGCGGATCTCCCGGCCTGTCTCGATAGCCGATCGGCGCGTGGATAACGATCGTTGAATAGGCCGGCTTTTCACTCAAGACGTCAAGGATCGTCTCGAACACCTTGGGGGTCTCGCAAGCGAAAGTTGCCGCGTGCAACTTTGCACTCGCCACCAACCACTGGTTCTTCCAAGGGACGACACCAGCGACAACTGAATAGGGCAGATCCGGCCCGCGATGAGTCACGTCTCTCAGTTCTTCGGGACGACGTATCCCATCTGCTCCAAGGCTCGTCCCAACTCCTTGGGGTGCGCACTCACAGTGAGAGCGTCCTCATAGGTTATTACCTCGTCCTTTATGAGCCTCGCCAGATCCGATTCGAGCAACTGCATGCCCTCTTTGGTGTTTGTGAACATCACGTTGGCCAATTGGTTGGAACGGTTCTCTCTGATTAGGTTTCGAATTGGGTTCGTTGCAATCAGGACCTCGAAGGCCGCCACCATCCCACCGCCGATCTTGGGCACGAGGCGCTGAGCGATGATCGCCGACAGCGACGCAGCGAGTTGCACGCGGGTCTGCTCCTGGCGCCAAGCAGGAAACACATCGATGATGCGGTCGATGGCCTGAGGAGCATCATTGGTGTGGAGTGTCGCGAATACCAAGTGGCCGGTTTCGGCCATCGTCAGGGCGATCTGAATCGACTCGATGTCGCGCATCTCACCGATCAGGATGATGTCGGGGTCCTCGCGCAGGGCTGAGCGAAGCGCGCGATCGAATGAAGGGCTGTCTAGACCCACCTCGCGCTGGCTGACCGCCGACATCTTGTGGTTGTGCAGGTACTCTACAGGGTCCTCGATGGTGAGAATGTGCGCGGCCCGGGTTTCATTGATTCGGTCGATGATCGAAGCCAGCGTCGTCGACTTTCCAGACCCGGTTGGGCCAGTAACGAGTACGAACCCTCGGGGCTGCTGGGCCACCCATTCCGCCGCCCACGGTAGCTTCAACTCGTCGAACGACGGAATCCTCGTGGGAATCATTCTCAGCGACAGGGCGGTCTGGCCACGTTGAGTGAAGACGCTCCCGCGAACGCGGCCAACATCCTTGAATGAAAACGCGAAGTCAACGTCCTGCTGGGTCTTGAAGATCTCCTTCTGCCCGCTGGTCAGGAGGGGCATCGCCATGTCCGCGATGTCCTCACCGGAGAAGATCGGCGCACCTTCAATTGGAATCAATCTTGACGAAACACGTATGCGAGGCGACGAACCACCCGAGAGGAGAAGGTCGCTGCCTCCTTGCTCCCAGAGCACCTGCAACCACGGATCGATCTTTCTTTCTCCCTTATCGCCCATATCAATTTCCCCTTCCGAGTTCTGTAGACAAAGCGTGGGTGCCCGACTCAATTGCCGGGCACCCACGCATCACATCGCACCTACCGTGCAATGGTCAGACTTCACTATGCCTTTCCAGTTACGGCCCAGGCACAAGCCTCAGTGGGCGACTGGCTGGCGTCGTACCAAAGTCCCGATGCAGCGGTCGTAGCTGGTGCAGCGACCAATACATCACCATACTGAGGCGTCGCAGAACTCGTCGACGACGTACCCGCGGGAATGGCAACACCTCCCGCATAGGCCGTGGCAAAGTCAGTGCCATATACGGCAACTTGATAACTTGTTGAGTTCGGCCAAGACTTCACAAAGGGATTTCCAGTCAATCCGGTGACGGCCGTCGTAGCCAACATGTCCGTCTTGAATGTGCCCGATGCCAAGCCTCCAGTCAATGTCGAATACTGGGGGTTCTCCGCCATGAGCGCAGACGCGCCAACGTCTACGGTCTTAGCATCGCTTTGGCAGGCCGCCACAGCGCTCTTCTGGGTGACGCTGCCAAGAGCGAACACAACAATTGCGGCGAGGATTCCCAGCACGACGATCACGATCAGGAGCTCGATCAGGGTGAAGCCCCCGTCAATCTCTCCAGCCGCACGCTTGCGCTGAATCTCGCGGTACTTTTGAAACATAGTTTTCTGCCTTTCATCTGGTGGCGAACCGACACTCGGAACCACTTCATCCCCCAACGCGGTGGAATGCCAATTCTTACCACTGGTCAACATTCCGCGCAAGAGAATTTTTCTTGATTTCAAAATTGAGACAGAAGTTAAAGAATCAGTGTTCACAACTCCAACCCGTTGTAAATTGACGCAACTTCTGACCACATCTTTCACAATTTTAGAACAACTAACTTGCTGTCCTTGATGCCTCCCCTCCCTGACATGCCCTAGAACTAGAACGACTGTTGGACCGCCTGAGCGCTTTGACCAACCGGCGTAGAGACAATGATGTTCGCCGTGCCCGACAGTCCAGTCGGCAAACAGCCAGACAGCACCGTACCAATGGAGTTCGTCGTGATTCCGCTTCCGCTCACCTTGAGGACCTGCAAGGTGGTTGACGTGACCCCGTTGTTGGTGGAGGTAATCCTGCTCACGAAATAGACCGTCGTGGATCCCGACACGTAGCCCGTCCCATCGATGGTAAAGCTGTTCGTTCCGCTACATCCCGCGGCGGTCCCTGGAACAAATTGGGTGATGGTTGGGGGGTTCGTCGCGTAAACCCAGCTGTTTATTGTCATGTACGTGCCGCACGTCGTCCACTCGTTGGGGTTGTCATAATTGCATCCGAGGCTGCCTCCCGCGGCCGGGTAGTCGTCGAAGGAGACAATCACCTGGAGGAATGGAGTAGTTGCGCACGCGCTATTCGAAAATGTGATTGGGCACACATAGATCGTCACTCGTCGCGTGGTCGTGACACTTGACGGCGACCATCGGGTAGAGCACCACGCATTCATTGGCTGATTGTTCAGTCCATACTGATTGAGTACCGACGGCGTACCACTGGTGTCCCAACAACTGGCCGGCGGTTGTGCCCACAGTGACGATGAAAAGAAGTGGTATCGGACTTCTTGGACGGCCAGTTCCGCCACACTGTTAGCCGTTGACACCGTGGACTGGGCGGCGGTGAAACTGATCGTACTTCGTAGTCCGGTCGTCGCCCACGTTGCCAGTGCCAACGAAATGAGGCTCACGACGCTCATGAAGATCATTGCAAGGATCAGGGAGGCGCCCCGCTCGCGTACATGACGTTTCACGGGGCGTGTCTTGCTAACCATTGTGGAATCCACCAATGAAAGTTGCTGAAGTGGTGTCCGGGTTGGTCACGACAATGTTCGCCGTGTCTCCTTGCACGTTGCTGGTTCCGGACACGTTAAAGTCGATCTCGGTCGAGAGTTGAGTGCTCGAGCCACCAATCACTTGGTAGGAATTCACGACACCCGCCGTGGTACCAGACGGAGTACCAATACCGATCGACACACTTGCTCCTGGCTGGAAGTTCGCACCATAGATCACGCAATTAGCAGTGCCCTGGAATCCAGGATTACAGGTGGGAGTGCTGGACGAGATTGTGGGATCCGGGAAGACCTGAAACAGTGAGCCAGTCGTGGTACTGGAGCTTGCACCAGGCAAGGTGACCGAGAAATAGTATGAACCTTCCCCGGTCACCAGGCCCGGACCCTGAATAGTCATCGTGGCGGTCGTCGACGACGTTACGACCACATTCGTGACGAGCAGCGGAATCGTACCCACGACAGGGTTGACCGCAATCGACATGCCCGTGGCAAATTGATTGCCATAGAGCGTGAATGATTCCTTGCCGTCGACGGCAAGCACACTCGGTACGACTCCAATCACCTGAGCCGCTGGAGTCACCTGAAGCAAGGCTTCGCCAGTGCCCGAGGTTCCTTCCTTTGGGTTAGTGACGGTTACGTCATACGTGCCGGGAGGAACGGAGTCGTTTACGGAATTGGGCACCGAGATGTTCATCGTAAGGCTCGTGCAGGGAAGTGTCGCGGACGCACACGAGGAGATCGAGTTCACCTGAATGTTTGAATTGGAAAACGTTACAGCCGCATCGGAATAGAAGCCACGACCAGTGAGCGTCATTGTTACGGTAGCGCCTTGTGTCACCTGATTCGGTGTCAATGACGTGACCGCTACGGTGCTCGATGGGTTGAGGGCAGCATTGATGTCATTGACGACAAATTGAGTCGACTCGCTCGTACCATTTCCGTTGACGACAGTCATCGTCACAAGTTCTGGCACCGGTGTCGTGCAGTCACTTGGTTCGGTCGAGGACCAAGTAAATGAACTTGTCCAAAACTGAACGGGGGCGGTAATGGATGACCCAGGTGGCACACTTATCGACGCCGTGTAACCCGAGTTCGTCACACCGAAGTTGGGTGTGATAGCTTGCGCTTCCGCATTATATTGGGCAGCCAAACTTGAGTATTTAGTTGAATCATGGCATACCGTGTAGAGGGGCGACGCCTGCTGCTGAATCATCGAGAATGCTGCTTCAGCAGCGGTGCGTAGTGCGAGATCGTTAGCTGCAAGAGACCGATGCTGGGCAGATCCTGAGATCGTTGTCGAAAAGCCCGTCAAGAGAGCTAATCCCGCCGCGCTCAAGATGAGAATGGCAACGAGGACTTCGACCAGCGTGTCACCCGAATCACTTCTACCATCCTGCCAACGGTGCCTCATTGCGACACTCATGACTTTCACTAATACCCGGTAATTGTAACGTTGAGGCCATTTGCAAAACTCGCAGTGCCTGCAACGATAAATGCAACATCAATTGTGCCGTTATTCGAATCAACCACTTGCCCATTCGGTATATAAATTCCACCGTACGAATTCACCAGATTTGATGTTGAGTTATTACCGAGAGTCAAGATACCGTCGCCGTTGGTCGGTGTATTCGTAACGCCGTCAAGCCAAAGATCGACGCCTTTCCACTGAGTACTACCAGAAAGTGTAACGACCGTATTGTTCGAGAATGTCATGCCCCCCTGGGGGACATACAGTAAGACGTTTTGCCCAGTAATAGCAATGCCCGCATTCTGCTGATTGCTCGTTTTGGTCGAGAATGCACCACCATCTGGTGCTGCGAATACGTATGCTTGATTCGGCTGCAGGAAATTCAATGAGGATCCGTTACGCACGGTGAAATCGCTGCCAAATATCGTGACGTCGCTGGTACTTGTGCCTGGATCCGTGCCCAAGAGGTTTATGATGGAACCATTAGCAAATGTCGGCGTCGTCGCGTAGTACCCGGCAGAGCAATTATACGTTGTCTGATTATTGGCTCCCGATATCGTTTGGCACGTTCCCGTCACATTTGTTGTCACGGGCGGAACTGTTATGTATGTCGTGTTCGGACAACCGGTGCCCGAAGGAACATTCTGGAGAAAGTTGCACAGCCCTGGGTCGTACGTAACGTTCGTAGGATACGTCGAATTATTGCCCCCGATTATGCCGGTCGATCCGGTTGCCGTGGTGAGTACGCCCGCGGCGTTCACCGCACCGCCGTTGGCCACACTAACGGCACTCGCGGGACAACCGACGAGGCCCAAGTAACCCGAGCCGGGCGTACTCGTATTAAGAGTATTGATATTGAGCACGCCATTACCAACTGACAGCACGCTACCGCTCGAACAAGATCCCAGGAGAGTGATGCCCGAAGTTGACGAATGGCCGTTACCACTTGGCGGAGCCGAACCTCCTCTCGGTATGGCAACCATGGTGTAAGCGACTGACGACATCGGTACGAAGAGCGAGAAGGTGACGCCGGCGACATTATGGGCGTTGAACACCAGTTGACAATCGACAGGTATGGGCGTAACAGAGCACTGTGATGGCGGTGGCGTTGTTTGACAATCACCGATCGCCAGACTGTTGACGCACACCGACGGTGGATTCTGCTGCAGGAGCGCGTTGGACACATAGAAGTCCGAGGACAACACCGTGGTATTTACCGGACTAGAAAAATTGCCCAGATTGCAGTAGAGGCGTTCCAGGGAGTAGTTAGTTGAATTGTTGGTCATTGGGATGCTGACGTAGGACACCATGGTCGAGCCGCTATTCCATGTCAGACCCAGGAGTTGCACTCCGGTGTTCCCGCATTTCTGAGGGGTGATCCCAAGGTCAATCTGTTCGGAATTTTGAACATCCTTGATGAATTGTGCATTCACCTTCTGCAGATCGACAGATCCCGAGAGACGCTGACTGACTGAAGTCTGTAGATGGAAGACGGACACGAGACCAAACGCAATCGCACCGATGATGACGGGCATAATCACCAATACAACTGCCAGCTCGACCAGGGTGTAGCCGTGATCATCGCTGTTGCGGCACTGCCTGCAACTGATCCGTCTGGACATGCTCATCACCCCCGTTCCGGAACCTAATGCACTTGAACTTGGTTGTAAATCCCGTACATCGCTGAGATCAGTGCAACTGCGACAAAGCCAACCACTCCGCCCATGAAGATGATGATGGCGGGCTCGAACAGCGTGGTCGCGCGGTCCACCTTCGTTTCGAGCTCCCGCCCGTAGTACGCGGCAGCGACTTCGAGCTGCTGATCAAGGGTTCCTGTCTCTTCACCGACGCGGAACATCTGTTGTGCCGCGCCTGGGAACAGACCGGTCCGTGCCAACGGCTCGGCGAGTCCCTGACCTTGCATCATGTCGTCACGGATTCCCTCGATGGCCTTTCGATACACCGTGTTATTGGCCGACTCCGCCGTGACCTCCATACTGCGCGGCAAGTCGACGCCCGCGTGGAGCATCGAAGCGAGGATCCGACACGTCCGTTCAAGAATCGATGTCTGGGTCAAGTCCCCAACCACTGGCAAGCGAAGTATCCATGTGTCAAGCTGCGCACGTCCTCTCTCCGTACGACGCATCGTGATGAAACCACCGACCAAGAGAATGATCACACCGAGGATCGCGTACCACCAGTGACCCACGAATCCCGAGACGCCGAGCAGCATCCGAGTCACCAGAGGCAACTTGGCATTAAGCGACTTGAAGAAGACTTCAAAGCGAGGCAAAACGAACACGGTGAGGATGACGACTGTCACGACTGACATCGCGGCGACCACCGCGGGGTAAATCAAAGCGGACGTCACCTTGGAGCGCGCCTTCACGTCGCGATCGATGTATTCCGCCAACTGGTTGAGCACGGTGTCCAGATTGCCGGTCAACTCCGCCGATTCAAGAATCCCGACGTAATAATTGGGGAACGCCTCAGGATGGGCCTTCGCCGCAGAAGCAAATGTTTCGCCATTACGTAATTTGTCGACCATATCCAGCAGGATCGACTTCAACAGCTTCCCCGTGGTCTCCTCGACAATGACTTCTAGAGATTCCATGATGGGAATGCCGGCGTGCATGAACACCGCCAGTTGGCGTGAGAAGTTCATGATCTCCTGGCGCGGCACCGTCTTCTTGGTGATCTCCAGGTTGAGAATGCTCTTCTTCACTTCGACGGAGAGGGGCTGATAACCGCGCTGCAACAGTTGGATATTCACTGCACCCGCCGAAACGGCCTTTTCAGTTCCAGAGACCCTCTTCCCCTGATCATCCAGTGCTTCCCACCTGTACTGGTAGACGGGCGTCTTCTTCTTTGCTTTGGCGCGCTTCGCAGATTCCTTGTCACGCCGCTTGTTCATCTTCTCTTGGAGCTTGGCGCGATCGGCTCTGTCCTTCTTGAGCTGCTCGAGTTCCTTCGCCGCCCGTTCCTCTTCGGAGAATTCCTTCTTCGGACTCATAGCGTGTAAACGCTCCGGATCACTTCAGCAATCGTCGTGACATCTTGACGCACTAGATTGATCGCCTCTTGGCGCAACGTGCGCATGCCCTGCTTGACCGCAAGGGCGCGCAACTCCTCCTGCGTCGCCCAGCCAACAACCAGTCGACGGATCTCCGGGGTCATCACCAGTAACTCATAGATGCCGATCCGGTCCTGATAGCCGGTGTGACTGCAGAAGTTGCACCCCGCTCCGTAGAAGAACGTCTCCTTGGGCTCGCCGCCGGACTCCAGGTAGAAGGCGAGCTCTTCTTCAGTCGGTGTGTACTGGGTGCGGCACGACACACAGATGCGCCGCAAGAGACGCTGGCCCACCACGGCCAAAACTGAACTCGCAACCAGGAACGACTCGATGCCCATATCGAGCAGCCGGTGCAAAGCCGAGACCGAGTCCGTAGCGTGCATCGAGGAGATCACGAAGTGACCCGTCAGTGCCGACTGCACCGCGACTCTCGTGGTCTCCACGTCACGCACCTCGCCGACCAGGATGACGTCGGGGTCCTGACGAAGAATGGACTTGAGGCCAGTCGCGAACGTGAGCCCCGCCTGGTCGTTGGTCTGGATCTGGTTGATCGAGGGGAACACGTATTCGACCGGGTCCTCGATCGTCATGACGTTGAGCCGCGGGCTCGCGACCTCACTGACCGTGGCGTAGAGCGTCGTCGTCTTCCCCGATCCGGTCGGACCGGCGCAGATCACCATGCCGAAGGGCGCGCGCACCAACTTCGAATATGTCTCGTGGGTGTCCTCGGGCATTCCCAAGTCGTTGAGACGCAGGACCGATCGGGTCTTGTCGAGGATTCGCATGACGCACTTCTCGCCCATGATCGTCGCCACCGTGGAGACGCGCACGTCTACTTCCTTGCCGTCCACGATCGTGGTGAGCTGACCGTCTTGAGGGCGGCGGCGCTCGACGATATTCATGTCCGCCATGACCTTGATACGGCTGATGAGACCCGGTCCCATGGAAACCGGCAGTTCCAGGATCTCATTGAGGGCGCCATCGATGCGAAAGCGCACCCGCACGACGTCGTCACTGGGCTCGATGTGCACGTCGGAAGCACGGTCGCGCATCGCCTGGGTGAGGATCCGACTCACGACCTGCACGACCGGAGCATCATCCGCTACAACCTCGGCGGTACTCGCCTCGGGTGTGCGCCGGCGCGACTCCTCAACGACCTGGAATGCCTGGACCAGCTTGCCCACACCACTGATCGCGCGGTAGTTCGAGTCGATAGCCCACTGAATGTCGGAAGGCGAGGCAATGAAGAGCGAGATCTTCTTGCCGCTGCCGGTCGCGAGCGCCGCTTTGATATCGTCACTCGGTTCGGTGCAGGCGACTTGCAATTCGTCGCCCTCAAGTCGCACCGGCATCACCAAATGCTCTCGGGCGAAGGACTCGGGCACGAGTGGCAGCACGTCGGGATCAACATCTTGGAAGTGAAGGTTGACTGCCGGGGTCGCGAAGAAGACGGACAGCGCCTCCATCAACGTCTTCTCGTCGAGTGCCCCTGTTGACACTAAGACCTGGCCCAGCCTCTCGCCGGAAGCGTTCTGCAGCAGGAGTGCCTGTTCAAGCTGTTCGGACGTGATCCGTCCGGTCTCGATGAGCAACTCACCCAGACGACCTCTAAAGGGTCCGGACACCACCATTGCGCCGCGCAGGGACTCTGGCAGCGGTGGCAGAACTGGCTTCAACGATTCCTGCGGAACCTTCGCATCAATGATTTCAACATCCTCGGCATCTTCGACCTCGACCTCGACCTCGGTCATCAGGGCCGTGGTGCCGCCCTCGTCGGCCCTCGGCGCGAACGAACTCCCGCTTGTTACCGGGTCTACCGGCTGGTCGCGGTCGTCCGAGCGCTTTTCGCGATTCCCCTTCTTGTCCTTGTCCTTCTTTTTGAAAGCCACTGCCGCCTCACCTGTTCGGAGGAAAGAATTTTTCCACTTTATGTCTGCCCGCTCTGGAAATCCTCAACCAACTCACAAGATTTTCTTCGACACGTTTCCAGAGTGCGACTTGTGTCTACTTTGGCCGAGTCTCGCGGCCGCGGTCAAGGAGAGAGTTAACAAAGTTGGCACAACGAACCGCCCAGGTACGCGCACCACCGGGGTCTAACCCCTTTCATTTCTTGAACCTACACCCCGTACATCAACGGCGCAACGACCGAAAGGGTGCGATTATGCCTATATCTTCTCGGGCACCATCTGGATCGCCCCGCACGGGCACTCCGCGACACAGATCGCACAGCCCTTGCAGAAGTCGTAGTTGAACTCGTAGCGGTTGTTCTCGAGCTTCACCACCGCGTTGTCGGGACAGACTCCGAAGCAGTTGTCGCACTCGAAGCAGTTGCCACACGACATGCACCGTCGCGCCTCAAAGAGCGCGTTCTCCTCGGTGAGGCCCTGGATCACTTCATCGAAAGTCCCCTGGCGGCGCACCTTCTCCAGTTCGGGTCTTCGAGTGCGCGGCGCGTCGGCGTAGTACCAGGTGTTGAGGTTCTCGAATGCCGCGAGGTCGTGCTTGGGTGGAAGAATCGTTTTGCGACCATTCAGGTAGTCGTCGATGCCGCGCGCAGCGCGCTTACCGTGACCCACCGCGACGGTCGCGGTGCGATCGGCCGGCGTGGCGTCGCCGCCGGCGAACACGCCGGCGAGTCCCGTCATCATCGAAGGCGCCACCTGGACGACGCCGTGGTCGATCGTCACCTCGGGGTGTCCTTCGAGGAGAGAGAGGTCGGTGTCCTGGCCCAGGGCGAGGAGCAGGGCGTCGGCATCGAGCTCTTCGAACTCGCCGGTCGGCTCGGGAAACCCGTCGGCGTTCAACGCCATCTTCTCGACCATTAGCCGATCACCCTCGAAGGACGACACCGTGGAGAGCCAGCGCATGGTGACCCCTTCGCCGAGGGCCTGCTCGAACTCTTCGGCGCTCGCGGGCATCTTCTCGCGATTTCTCCGGTAGACGATGACGGCGTCGGTTGCCCCCAATCGCTTGGCCGTGCGCGCCGCGTCAAAGGCGGTGTCGCCGCCGCCGTAGACGACGACACGCCGTCCGAGCAGCGGCGGGTCGTCGTCGGCGACCGCGTGCAAGAAGTTGACGGCGTCGATGATGCGCGAGGAGTCCCCCGCCGGCACACTGACGCGCCGGCCGATCTGGGCTCCCACCGCGAGAAAGACCGCATCAAAGTGGCCCTCGACCCGCTCGGCCTCGACGTCGTCGACGCGGTGATTCAGTTTCACTTCGACGCCTAGATCGATGATGCGCGCGATCTCGGCGTCGAGCACCGCCCTCGGCAGCCGATAGGCCGGGATGCCGTAGCGCATCATGCCGCCCAACTGCGCCGCGCCGTCAACCAACGTCACGCGATGACCGAGTCGGCGCAGGTGATACGTCGCGGAGAGTCCCGCCGGGCCCGAACCCACCACGAGCACGTGCGTGCCCGTATCGGCGCCGGGGCCGGGCAGCGACCAGCCGTGGGCAATCGCGGTGTCGCCGAGGAAGCGCTCGACCGCGTTGATGCCGACGGCCTCATCCACTCGGACCCGGTTGCAGGTGGTCTCACAGGGGTGAAAGCAGACCCGGCCCATGATGGCGGGCAGCGGATTGTCCTCAATCAGCGTGCGCCAGGCGCTCTCGTAGTCGCCAGACTCGGCGGCGTACAGCCAGCCCTGGATGTTCTCGCCGGCGGGACAGGCATTGTTGCACGGCGGCAGGCGATCCACGTAGACGGGGCGCTCGACACGCCAAGACCCGGTGTGATTGGCCCGGCTCGTGCCGACGGGCAGCGTGATGGCAAAGGGCGTGTCCATCAGGCCTCCAGGTCCGAGTTGGCCGTCTCGTCGTTCACGAGGTGATAGCGCGCGACGTTGGCGTCGGCCATGGCCTGCAGCCTTGCGATCACGTCGGTCGCCGGCTCCGTAGCGAAGAGGTGCGCGTAGCGCTTCTGACGACGCAGGTACTCTTCGACACGCACGCGCCGGCGAATCGGCGTGACCGAGGTGACGACGCCATGCTCGGCCTCGAAGACCGGAAAGAGCCCGGACTCGGCGGCCAGGCGCGCGAGGTGGATCGTGTCCGAGCTCGCCGAGCCCCAGCCCAGCGGGCAGGGCACCAAGATGTGCAGGTAGCGCGCCCCGTGCAGGGACATTGCCTTGTCCACCTTGGCCTCGAGGTCGTGCAGGTCGGCCACCGTCGCCGTCGCCACGTAGCTGACGTCGTGGGCCATGGCGATGCGCGGCAGGTCCTTGCCCTGGCCAAAGACGTTGCCCGGATGCGGTCCCACTACCTCGGTCGTCGCGGTGCGCGCGGCCGGCGGCGTCGCGGCGCTGCGCTGGACGCCGGTATTCATGTAGCCCTCGTTGTCGTAACAGATGAAGAGCACGTCGTCGTTGCGCTCGAACATCCCCGACAGCGCGCCGAAGCCGATGTCGACGGTGCCGCCGTCACCGGCCTGGCCGATCACGCGCACGTCGCGTCCCTTCACGCGCATCGCGGCGGCCACCCCGGTGGCGACGGCTGGCGCGTTGCCGAAGAGGCTGTGCAGCCACGCGATGCGCCAGCTCGTCTCGGGGTACGGCGTCGAGAACACCTCGAGGCACCCCGTCGCGTTCACGACGGCCAACTGGCCGTTGGTCGCGCGCATCGCGGCGTCGAGCGCGTAGCGCGCGCCGAGCGCTTCGCCACAGCCCTGACAGGCCCGGTGCCCCGAGTCGATCGAGTTGGTGCGCTTCGCGTCGCTTTGGACGGTGCGCTCCTCGTCCTCGAGCAGTCGGTTGCCCACCGCGAAAGAGCCGACTTGGTAGAAGCGGATCGGCCGGCGCGTCACGTCACGTCCGCCAGTCGCGCGCGCTCGGCGGCGACGGCCGCCTCGTCGAGGTCGAGGAAGGTCACCGCAGGGAGGTCCCCGCTCGCCGCGCGCGCGAGCATCGCTTCGAGGCTCGCGCGCGTGATTGGCCGTCCGCCGAGGCCGGCGATCACGCTGGAGAGTGGCGAGCGGGGAACGCTGAGGGCCACGTCACTCGCGAGCACGCCGCGTCCGCCCGGGTTGACCGCCTTCTCGAGAACGACGAGACGTGTGGCGCTACGAAGGGCGTCGGCGACCGCGGCCTCGGGGAAGGGACGAAACGTCGTGATCCCGAGGGCGCCGATCTTCTCTCTCGCCTCGCGTCGCAGGTCGATGGCGTCCTTCAGCGTGCCCAGCACCGAGCCCATGGCAATCACCACGGTCTCGGCGTCCTCCATCCGGTATCCGCGCACCAGTCCCCCCGCGTCGCGGTTGAAGCTCTCAGAGAACTCCGTGGCGATTCTGGGAATCAGCGCAAGCGCGTCGAGCTGGCGCAAGTGCGCGAGGTACTTCACCTCCTCGAAGGCCTCGGGCCCGACCATCGCGCCGATAGAGACGGGTTGATCCGGATCGAGCACCTGGCGCGGCACGTAGGGGGGGAGAAAGGCGTCCACGTTCTCCTGGTCGGGCAGGTCAACGCCCTCGACGGCGTGGGTGAGGATGAAGCCGTCCATGCAGACCATCACCGGCACCGAGAGCGTCTCGGCCAACTTGAAGGCCTGGACGTGCAGGTCGACAGCGTCTTGGTTGGACTCGGCGAAGAGCAAGATCCAACCGGTGTCGCGCGCGGCCATCGCGTCGGAGTGGTCGTTCCAGATGTTGATCGGCGCACCAATCGCCCGATTGGCGAGCGTCATCACGATGGGAAGTCCCAACCCGGCCGCGCTGTAGACGGCCTCGAGCATGAAGAGCAGGCCCTGGCTGGCGGTCGCGGTGTAGGCGCGTGCCCCCGCGGCCGAGGCGCCAATGGAGACCGACATGGCCGCGAACTCGCTCTCGACGTTGATGAACTCGCATGGCGCGAGCTCTCCGGACTTCACCTTCACGCCGATGGCCTCGATGATGTGGGTCTGGGGCGAGATGGGATAGGCGCAGACCACCTCGGGCCGACAGCGCGCCACCGCCTCGGCGATGGCCTTGGACCCCTCAATCTGGGCGAGCACTGACACCTCCTCGCACGACGTCGAAGGCGGCGTGTGCCGCCGCCGAGTTCTTCTCGCCCACCGCGCCACTGAAGCGCTCGCGGATCGCCGCGTCGATCGCCGACAGTGAGACCTCGCCGGTCAATGCGGCGAATCCCCCGAGCAGCGCCGCGTTGGGCAGGGGGCGGCCCAGGTGCTCGAGGGCGAGCTCGGTCGCCGGACACGTCGCGAGCGCGCCGGCAAAGTGCGCGAGGAAGTCCTCGAGGCCGAGGTCGGCCGCGGGGCGCGAGGTGTTGATGAGGACGAAGCCCGTCGCCGAAAGCCCGGAGAAGACGTCGACCTGATGGATCAGCGTGACGTCCTGGATCAGAATTGCGTCGGGAACCATGACCGGCTCGCGCGTGCGGATCTCGCGATCGTCAAGACGACAGTAGGAGACGACGGGTGCGCCGGTGCGCTCAGAGCCGAAACTGGGGAAGGCCTGGGCGTGGCGGCCCTCGGCGAAGGCCGCCACCGAGAGGATCTCGGCGGCCGTGACGACCCCCTGTCCCCCTCGACCGTGGATGCGAATCTGGAACATGTCTCCTCGAGCGACGACGCGCCTCGAGTTCCAGATTATTGAGGTGTTTCAGCCCCGTCGGGGGCCGAAAGTCCTTTGATTACTTGGCGGCAGCCTCGCGCTCGGCGATGCGCTTGTGGATGTCGTCCATGTCGAGCTCTCGCACCTTGGTGATCAACTCCTCCAGGGACTTCGCCGGCAGGGCGCCAGCCTCCATGTAGACGATCACGTTCTCGCGCAGCACCATCAGGGTCGGGATCGACATGATGGAAAAGGCCGCCGCAAGCTCCTGCTGGGCCTCGGTGTCGACCTTGGCGAAGAGCATGTCGGAGTACGTCTCTGACGCCTTCTCGAACGTCGGCGCGAAGGCGCGGCACGGACCGCACCAGGCAGCCCAGAAGTCCACCAATACGATGTCCTTGGAGGACACCAGCTCGTCGAAATTTTCCTTGGTTGCCGTGACGGTGGCCATGCGGCTCCTTCGTTCTCTATACCCTAGGGGGTATTATACAGGTCTCCACGTACGACACTACCGGACGTGCGAACTCGTCGGTCCTGATAAGAGTCGCCCTCTCGAGCCAGCGAGCGCCGTTCGATGTCCGCCCGGACGTCGCGGTTCGAGGTCCCCCGAGAACACGTCGGCGGCCCAACACGGGTGATGCGCCGGGCCCACTGCGTTGGCGTACGCGCAACCAGAAGGAGCGGACTCCCACGTCGCCGCCCGTATCGGTATGTTCACTTCTCGATGCGTCCCTACGACGTTCTGAAATTGGGGCCGTCACCGTCAACGATCTGCGCTACCAATCATCGATAAGTAAACCAAGACGAACCCTCTTCCATCACTACATCTCGACACACATATATGTCCTGCTCGCGGGGATCGTAAGGCAGCCAGATCGATCGCGTACTTCGACACGTCTCAAGGTTTTGACAGCAAATTCTCACGACACTAAATCGAATCGCCACCGTAAGGTGGTTGACAGGGCCGAACACGCTAACTGGCAGATGGAGGGGAGGTGACGTGCCCGCTCGCGAGCCACAACAGGAGAATTCTGAGGAGTCGTCTCTGTCGAACAATCAGAACAGCACCTTTCGTACGCAACTTTTAACGAGCCCCCTTCCGACCTGGGTCTATAGCTTGGCAACGCTCGCCTTCTTAGAAGTAAATGACGCGGCAATCGCTCACTACGGCTATTCGCGAGACCAGTTCCTAGCAATGACGATCGAGGACATCCGCCCGCCCGAAGATCGAGAACGCCTGCTCAAGAGCATCGCCAGTCCGCGCGAGACCCTGCAGTATTCAGGGCTCTGGCGCCACCGACGCGCCGACGAACGCTTGATTGACGTGGAAGTGACGTCGCACCTACTCACGTGGAACGACCAGCCCGCTGCGCTGGTCGTGGCTCATGACGTCACCGAGATTCACCATCTACACGCCGAGCTCACCAAGCGCGCCCACTTCGACGACGTGACCGGACTCGCCAGCTCCACCTTGTTTCACGATCGAGTGACCCAGGCCGTCGAACACCATCGCGGTGACGGCGCGATGACCGCGGTCCTCGTTCTGGCCCTTGATGGTCTCGAAGCGGTCGAGTCGACGATGGGAAGCCACGTGACCGACGCCATGGCAATTGCCACCGCCGATCGGCTCCGCGGCGTCTGCTCGACAAGCCACATCGCGGCTCGACTCGGAAAGAGCCGATTTGCCATCTTGTGTGATGATCGTCCCGAACACGAGATTCTTTCGCTGGCGCGAAACGTCGTCAGTGCCACCACGCCCTTAGTGCCTATACCTGGTCACGGAGATCTCAAGAGTGTCGTCTCCGTCGGATTGGCCTTTGCTGATGACGAAACCCTTGACGCGGCGAGTCTCATCGCCGATGCGACGTCAGCCATGCGCCACGCAGCGGAACGCTACGGCGATCACTTCGTGATCTTCAACAAGGAATTGCGTCGCGACAGCCGTGCCGCATTTGAGACTCAGCAAGCGCTCGCCCACGCATCGCGACACGACGAACTTCGACTTCACTACCAGCCCGTCGTGGACTTCGCGGCTGGCACCTCGAGTTGTGAAGCGCTGCTGCGATGGGACCGTCCCGGTGCTGGCCTCATCGGACCCGACCACTTCATCCCCCTCGCCGAACGCAGCGAGCTCATCGTCGAGATCGGAGCCTGGGTGATCGAGCAGGCTATCCGCGACGTCGCCGCGTGGCCGACGCCTCTTCGTCCCACACGAGTTGGCATCAACCTGTCGCCTCGCCAGCTCTACGACGAGAACCTCGTCGAACGCTTCGTGCTGTCGTGCGCGGCATCGGGTGTATCCCTGTCGTCTGTGTGCGTCGAGCTGACCGAGTCGGCATTCGTCGCCACCGATGACTATGGCGCGTATCGAACCCTCGCGAAATTGCGCGACCTCGGTGTCGAGGTCGCAATCGACGACTTCGGCACCGGCTACTCGTCACTCTCATATCTCAAACATCTGCCATTTGACGTCGTCAAGATAGACCGCACGTTCGTCGCGGGACTCGGTGTTGATCCGACGGACGCATTGCTCGTCGACGCCGTTATCCGGGTGGTACATGGTCTGGGCTCCAAGGTGGTCGCCGAAGGCGTCGAAACGGAGATTCAGCTGGCCACGCTGCGCGAGCTCGGCTGTGACGCCGCTCAGGGGTATCTCTTGGCACAGCCGGTTCCCAGTGCCGACTTACCCTCCGCGATGGAGGCCGCGCGTCAGATTGTCGAAACCCAACGCAGCTCCGCACAAGCGACACTGCCGTAACGCGATCTTGTGCCCGCTCTGATTTCGCCCGTGATGGCGCTGACAACAGAGGGCGCCCGCGACGTCGTCACGACCTAGATAGAAAAATCCTCGTTCTCGCGCGAGTGGACGTGGTCGTGGCCGACGTGGCCCTCGAGGTGCTTGACCCGCTCGTGGAGGGACTCGAGGTGCAGGCCCATCATCTCCTGGTCCAGCGTGACGTTGCCCGGCAGGCGACCGCGGTTGCGCGTCGTGATGCGACCGGGAACGCCCACGACGACCGAGCCCTCGGGCACGGACTTGAGAACGACGGCGTTGGCCCCGATGCGACTGTTCGCGCCAATCGTGATGGGTCCGAGGACCTTCGCGCCGGCACCGATGACGACCCCCGAGAGGATCGTCGGGTGTCGCTTGCCGCGCGAGAGGCTGGTGCCACCCAGGGTGACGCCCTGGTAAATGGTGACGTTCTCGCCCACCTCGGCCGTCTCACCGATGACGACCCCCGTCGCGTGGTCGATGAAGACACCCGGCGCAAGCGTGGCCGCCGGGTGAATGTCGACGCCGGTGAGGGCGCGCGCGACCGATGAGAGAAGACGGGCCGCGAACTTGGCGTTGCGCAACCAGAGCGCGTGCGCGATTCGATAGGCCCAAATGGCGTGCACGCCCGGATAGGTGAGGGCGACCTCGATTCGCGAGCGCGCGGCCGGGTCCCGCGAGAGCGCCGCGTCGCAGTCACTCTTGAGAAGCGCAAGCATTAGTCGGTCAACCCCGCGAAGAGAGGCGTCGAGAGGTAGCGCTCGCCGAAGGAGGGGACGATCACGACGATGCGCTTGCCCGCGTTCTCCGGGCGCTCGGCGACGGAGATCGCCGCCCACAGGGCCGCGCCCGAGGAGATCCCCACGAGGAGACCCTCCTCGCGGGCCGCGCGTCGGGCGGTCGCGAAAGCGTCGTCGTTGTCCACGGTGACGACCTCGTCGATCACGTTGACGTCCAGATTCGCGGGCACGAAGCCCGCCCCGATCCCCTGGATCGGGTGCGGGCCCTTGGCACCGCCCGAGAGCACGGGAGAGGCCGACGGCTCGACGGCGATGACCGTGACCGAGGGCTTGCGCTCCTTGAGCAGCTCACCGACTCCGGTGATGGTGCCGCCGGTTCCGACACCGGCCACGAAGATGTCGACAGTGCCGTCGGTGTCGTCCCAGATCTCCACGCCGGTCGTCTCACGGTGTATCGCCGGGTTCGCGGGGTTCTCGAACTGCTGGGGGATGAAGTAGCGCGGGTCGCTCGCGGCGAGCTCGTAGGCCTTATTGATTGCCCCGGTCATGCCGTCGGGCCCCGGGGTGAGGATCAGCTCGGCACCGTAGGCGCGTAGCAGCGCGCGCCGCTCGGCCGACATGGTCTCGGGCATCGTGAAGGCGCACTTGTAGCCACGCGCGGCCGCCACCATGGCGAGCGCGATGCCGGTATTGCCGCTCGTGGGCTCGAGCAGGATGGTGTCGGCGTTGATGAGACCCGCCTTCTCGGCCGCGTCCACCATGGCCACGCCGATGCGGTCCTTCACGGAATGGGCCGGATTGAAGTACTCGAGCTTGGCCAGGATGTCCGCGCCCGATTGCGCTCCCAAGCGCTGGAGGCGTACCAGGGGGGTGTGTCCGACCAGTTGGGTGATGTCGTCAGCAATCTTCATCTCGCACCTTTCGTCTCTCGGCAGTGTACTGGAATCCCGACTGATTAAGTCAGGATTACGGCACACGTACCGGAATCGCTCCGCGAGCGAAACCCAGGCGCGCGAGGTGGAAGTTGTCCTCGATGGCCGCGAGCAGCGAGTAGTGGTTCAGCGGCGCGCGCAGCACGACGTGGCTCGCCCCCGGGGTGACGACGAGGGTCAGGACGCGTCCGCCACCGCCGAAGGGGCGCACCGCGCGTCCCACCACGCCGGTGTTGTCACCGTTCGCCTCGTCCCAGGTGACGTAGAGGACGCCACCCTGCTTCCACGCGGCGCTGCGCGTGACGCTCGCGACGAATCCCGCCAGCCAGGGTCCGGCAACGGACGGCCCGCAGTCGTGACCGTCGTGACACAGGTCAGGGGTCACCCACACGTAGCGCGGCACGCGCGATGCCGCACCGGCGAGCAACCCCGCGAGGCCGGCGTAGGGGTGCAGGTGAGCGCAGATCGTTCGCGACGAGCGTACGTTCAGGTAGTAGCGCCAGGGGTTGTGCTTGCTCGCGTAGTCGTTGCCGCCGTAGGGGTCGAGGAAGCACGCCCCGGGCACGCCCTCGAGGTAGGCACCGTAGGAGATATGGGCCGCGGCGAGCTGGGAAAAGAGGTTGGGTGCCGACACGTAACACGTCGTGCAATCCGACGTGGTGGCGAAGGTGGACCCGCCCGACAGGGCCAAGTAGTTCGGCAAGCTCGGGTGCGAGGCCCCGTAGTAGTTCGACGCGTAGGCGTAGCGCTTCGCCAGCGCGGCGAACTGCGGGGTCGCCATGGCCTGAGAGAAGGAGAAGTTCTCCATGACGACCTCGAACACGTGCTCGTAGTGGAAGGTCGACGCGGCGCGAGCCGAGCTGGCGTCGCCGGCGAGCGGCACTAGGGCGCACAGGGAACCGGCGACAAGTAGACGAGAGAGGCGACCTTTCATGACGTCAGTCTTGGCCCTGGCGCGCCACTGCGCAAGGCGGGGCCGGAACGTATGCTGCCTTCATGGCGGAAATCTTCTGGATCGCCATCATCGTGGTCTGCGTCGCGGTGGAGATCCACACCAACTCCTTCGTCGCGCTCTTCATTGGTCTCTCCGCGCTCGTGGCCTTCGTGCTCGCGCTCTTCGGCCTCTCCTACGTCATCGAGGCCCTCGTATGGCTCGCACTCTCGGTGGGGACTCTCATCGTCGTGCGACCACTGGCGATCGCCAATCTTCGCCGCGCCACGCAGCCGCGTCTGAACGGACCGGCGCGCGTGCCCATGACCAACCAGCGCGGAGTGGTCGAACTGACCGTCGGTGACGAGCACCACCCGGGTCGCGTGCGCATTCAAGGAGAGTCCTGGAGAGCGGTGACGGACTGGCCGATCGAGCTGCCCAACGGCACCGCCGTCGTCGTGCGCCAGGCCTACGGAACGACCCTCTGGGTCGAGCCTGCCTAATCCGTCGTCCGCAAACCCACGCTGGGTGACCCACTGTGCGAACACGCCGCACCCGAGTGTCGCACGGTGACTACCGGACATCTCCCAACGAGCATCAGGGTAGAGACGGATTCCATGCACGAAGGAACTGGGATAGGCGTAGCCACATCGAGAAGGTGCCCTGAGTGCCGGCGCCGGCACCGCGGTTGCGAGCCACACCAGTGACTCACCAGTTCGCCCGACAGACCCGACTGATTCGATCGCCGTAACGAGCTCTCGAGCGAAACCGGCACCGCGGGCGGCCGGTACCGGCGCTGAAGAAGAAATTCAACACACCGTATGGTCCTTGTGAACTTACACACAAGACCTGATCTCCACGGTGGGAGTGAAACCTCTCACTAGTGTGTTCCCATCGAACGCCAGAGACGGCCTTTCACGCCGACGGGGCCCCAGCATTTTCAAGAGAACCTTCGGTGAGACGTTGACCTCCAACAGCACAGACGTCCTCGCCGCCCGTGAGGAGGTGGGGACACACTGGGACTGGAGCGCTGCCGGTGCACTGCTTCTTGGACTGGCTCTCGCCGGCGTGGACCGCTTCCCCGTCGACGCCGCGACGGCCGACAAGGGGGTATTCGCCGCGGCGGTGGTGCTCGCGGGAATCCCCGTGTACCAGAGGATCCGCCGCTTCCCAGCTCGGCGCATCACGTGGGGCATGCTTCTGGCGGCCGAGTTACTCACGGCGATCGCCGGCGCCCTGTATGGCGCGCTACCGGGTGGGACCAATCCCTTCGCCCCGCCGACGGAGAACCTCGTCATCGCGGCCCTCATCAGCGTGCTCGCTGTGGGCTTCGCCACCTCACTTTCGTACGCTTCCTTGCGCGTTCTTGACTTGAGCATGTTGATTGACGCAGTGGCGGGCGGCCTGGCAATTTCATCGTTGCTCGCGTGGCTTTACATGCGCCGAATACTGGTCCCCTTCACTGGGCTCGCCGCCGGGCTACGGGAGCCGACGCGCTTCGCGATTGGCGTCACCGGTGTGATCATCGTCGTGGCGTTGGTGACGGCTACAACCATGCTCGACGTGACCGGCGACCGACTGATGCTGTATGCGGTCTCGGCAGCCGTGTTGGTCTCCGTTGGCGAAGTGCTCGCCCACCACGCGCTGCGACTTCATTCAACACGGTGGGGCTATGTCATCGATATCTGCTGGATCGGCGCGTACGTCGTAGTGGGCCGCGCGGCGCAACTGGACGATGGTTCGACCTCACGAACCGGTGAGCGACGCGAACGAGCCTTCGCCGGTCACCAGTCACGCAAGATCGCCGTGTTCGGAGTGATCGCAATTGCCGTGATGTCGCTAGCGGCAGCATTCGCGGACCCACCCGTCGTGGATGGTCTCGCCCTGTCAGCTCTCACCATGCTTCTTCTTCGCCTGCTGATTTCCCTCAAGTCAGAACGCGTCCACTCGATGTTGTATGAGGAACTCGCGGTCACCGATCCATTGACGGGACTCGCCAATCGGCGCGGCTTCGCCGCGGCCACCATGACGTCAACGTCCGCTTCAGGGGTGACTGATGGCGGGGTCGTGCTCATCGATCTCGACAACTTCAAGGATGTGAACGACTCCCTCGGGCACCGGGCGGGAGACCAGGTGTTGCGCCAGCTGGCACTTCGTTTGAAGAGCGCTCTGGATCCCAGCACGGTCCTCGCGCGCCTTGGCGGCGATGAATTCGCACTATCTCGGTCAAGCGGGACGGCGGACGACCTCGAAGAACTCGCCGAGAACGTCGCACTTCTCGTGCGCGAGCCGGTCCAGGTGGAAGGACTTTCCCTGCATCTCAGCGCCAGCGTCGGTGTCGCGGCGAGAAGCGCCGATCATGAGAGTCAAGAGGAGCTGATCCGCAAGGCTGACGTGGCGATGTATCTCGCCAAGGAGAATCATTCAGGAGTCAAGGTCTATGACTTCGAGCACGACCGCAATGACCCCAGCCGACTCGTTCTCTACGGAAAAGTCGGCGAGGCGGTTCGCGATGGCTCGATCGACGTTCATCTTCAACCTCTGATCGACATCCAGACGGGGCGCATCGCGGGCTGCGAGGCGTTGGCGCGATGGAGCCCGGACGGCTTCGATCCGATTCCTCCCGATCGCTTCGTCCCCATGATCGAGATGCAAGGGCTCATCGTCCCCTTCACCGCACACGTGCTACGTCGCTCCCTCGAGTACGTGACGCAGTTGCCGACGTTAGGCACGTCACATCGCCTGAGCGTCAACGTCACCGAGCGCGACTTCGTCAACGCCGACCTTTCCCAAGTCGTCGACGCGGCGCTGAGCGACTTTGACTTCCCCGCGGAATCACTGACAATTGAGATCACCGAGTCCGTACTCGCCAACGATGACGCGAGAATCGATCAGAGCATCCAGGATCTTCGCTCCATGGGAATCCACATTGCGATCGACGATTTTGGAACCGGGTATTCGTCACTATCCAAACTTGTCGACTTCCCAATCGACGAGCTGAAGATCGACAGATCGTTTGTCAGTCGAGTGCTCACGAACCGAAACGCCGTGGCAGTTGTTCGCGCCGCGGTTGACCTCGCACTGGAGATGGGCCTCGTCACGGTCGCCGAAGGCGTTGAGGATCAAGAGACCTGTGACGCCATTGAGAGCCTGGGGGTGAACCTCGTTCAGGGCTACCACCTGGCCCCACCGATGCCCGCCTCGGAGTGCGAGCACTTTTTTTCACGCTTTGAGTGGCGCCCGATGGCGAGAGATCAGCAACGCAGCCAAAGGAATATGGCGCCTTGATTGCTTCGAGGAGACGTCGCCGTCAGCACTGGTGAAGTGACGAGTAAGCGAGACCTTCACTATTGGAGGCGTCAAACGGGCAGAATCTGATACGTTGCCTCGCATGCGCATGTCCGGGAAATCCGAGACAAAACTTCACGTCGACGCGCCGAGTGCTCAGCGACGGCTCACCGTCTTCTTTCGCATCATCCTGATACTGCCGCAGTCGTTCGTCGGCATGATCTTGATCTACGCGACGGGCATGCTCACGATTCCTGGCTGGTTCATCGCGGTGTTCACCGGACGCAATCCGTTCCACCGGCTCACCTCGGCGATGCTCGCCTGGTACTACCGAATCGGTGGCTACGGACTCCTCCTCACCGACACCTATCCACCGTTTCGCCTCGTCACCCCGCTCTATCCGATTGACACCGAGTTCGAGGAGGAGCCTCTCGGGCGCCTCTCGGTTCTCTTCCGTGTGATCCTCGTGATTCCGGCCTATCTCGTACTCTCCGTCGTGGGTTGTGGGATGAGCCTCTTCGCCCTAGCCGCCTGGCTGATCACCCTGGTACGCGGCACCATGCCCAACGCCCTGCACGGCGCGTTGAGCGCGCAACTGCGCTACTCGCTACGGGTCACCTCGTACCTCTACCTCCTCCAAGACGCCTACCCTCGCGGCCTCTTCGGCGATGCCGACGTCGCGCCAAGCGGCGACGCCGCCGACGCCAGCGAGTCGACAACGGCGAACCCAACGCCAACTGCGGCGGCACCCGAGATCGCGGGAGTAGATGCCGCCGTAGCCTCAAACGAAGCCACCGACGCCGAGGTCGCGGTCGCCCCGTGGAGTCAGGACTGGACGCTGCGCCTCACCAGGAGCGCGCGGCGGATCCTGGTGATCAGTCTCGTCCTCGGGGTCGTGCTCTTTCCCGCCTCGATTGTCATCGGCTACGAGATCGGACACCACGCGGCTCACAGCGCCGAGCAGAATTGGTCGACGTACTATGGCCCGCGCGTCGCCACACTCAACGGCGACACCAAGCGCGCCGTCGACGCCCTCTCCGCCACGCCACCGAGCTGGCCCGCCATCAGCGCGGCGTGCCACGCCGTGAACAGCGACCTCCAGTCACTCGCGAGCGTCCCGCAGTATCCCAGCCACGGCCCGGACCAACTCCTCCTCAACGGCTTTGCGATCATCTATCGCGGCGAACTGAGTTGCGCGAGCGCCACCGCCGCTCAGCAGGCGTCGGGCCTCGCGAGTGCGGCCGCACAGATGCAAGCGGGAGTCATCTCCCTGGTCGGCTTCCTCAGCGCCATCCCCACGCCCTAGTTCCGCCAGCGAAGACGCGTCACGGCGTCGAGAATCAGGTAGAGGGGGCGCGCGGCGCGGCGTCGATCACGCTGCGCAGCGCCTGGGCCGCGCCGAGCAGCGCGGCGCTCTCGGCCGGCACGACGATGGTGGTGTTCTCGCTCTCGGCGAACTTGGCCAGCGTGTCGAGCTGGAGGATCGCTACCAGGGTCGGGTCGGGGTTCGCCGCCTTGATCGCCGCGTAGACGCTTTGAATCGCTTGGGCGCGGCCCTCGGCTTCGAGGATGAGAGCCTGGCGCTGGCCCTCGGCGCGCAGGATCGCGGACTGCTGGGCGCCCTCGGCCTCTTTGATCGCCGCCTGGCGCTGGCCGTCGGCGACGTTCACCGCGGACTGCTGGGCGCCCTCGGACTCGAGGATGTGGGCCCGCTTCTCCTGGTCGGCCTGCTTCTGAAGAGCCATCGCCTGAAGTATCTGGTCGGGCGGGGAGATCTCGAGGACCTCGACGCGGTTGATGCGCACGCCCCACTTGTCGGTCGCCTCCTCCATCTGGGTCTGGAGCATCGTGCCGATGCGCTCGCGCTGGCTGAAGGCCTCGTCCAGGGTGATCGAGCCGAAGACCGCGCGCACGCTGGTGCGTGCGAGGTTGTCCACGCTCACCAGATAGTCCGAGTTGGTAAAGAGCGCGAGACGCACGTCGACGACCTGGCTGAAGATCGTGGCGTTGACGATCACGGCCACGTTGTCGCGCGTGATGACCTGCTGGCGGTCCCCGGTGCGCGGGGTCTCGCGCACGTCGACAATGCGCATCGCCTCGATGAAGGGGATGATGAAGGCGAGCCCGGGATCGCGCACGGCGCGAAATTCGCCCAGGCGGGTGACAACCCCGACGTAGCCCTGCTGGACGATGCGCACCGAGCGCACCAGGGCCGCGATCACCAACAGAACCAGCACCGCGGCCACGATGGCCAGGGTCAGACCCATAACGACTCCTTCGAACGAGTGCTAAGCGCAGCGTAGCCATCCACTCTTGCGCGGGTGCGTGCGTCGCAATATGTTTCAAAATGGGAGGTAAGTGTGACTGTCGCCGACATCGTCTCTTCCGCTTTAGGCGGGCACCTCGAGTTCCGCGTCGAGGCCTACGACGGCTCGGTGGCCGAGCCGACCACGGTCTCGCCGGCCAACTCGCTCACCCTAAAGATCCTCACGCGCGACGCGCTGACGCGCGTGGCGACCCATCCCGGCGAGCTCGGCCTGGCGCGCGCCTACGTGGCGGGCGACATCGATCTCGACGGCGACCTCGACGCCCTCTTCTACCTCTCGACGCCACCTCTCACGAAACTCCTCTCCAAGGACAACATCGCCGCCATCCTGCGTCTCCTGGGTCCCGAAGGGCTCAAGCCCCTGGCGCCTCCTCCCATCGAGGCCACCCCGCGCGGACTCCTTCACAGCCGCCGCCGCGACGCCCAGTCGGTGAGCCACCACTACGACGTGTCGAACCGCTTCTACGAGATGGTGCTGGGCCCGTCGATGACCTACTCGTGCGCGGTCTTTCGCTCTCCCGAGGACACCCTCGAAGTCGCCCAGCGGCGCAAGGTCGACCTCGTTGCGAAGAAGCTCAACCTCTCGAGCGAGACGCGTCTGCTCGACGTGGGCTGTGGCTGGGGGACGATGGCCCTGCACGCGGCCACCACCTACGGCACCTCCGTGGTGGGGGTGACCCTCTCACGCGAACAGC
This sequence comes from Acidimicrobiaceae bacterium, assembly GCA_027451285.1. Classification (GTDB taxonomy): domain Bacteria; phylum Actinomycetota; class Acidimicrobiia; order Acidimicrobiales; family RAAP-2; genus RAAP-2. The sequence continues at coordinate 42,035 of DAIDJP010000049.1, forward strand.
AGCGCTACGCCACCGAGGCCGCCCGCGCGGCCGGGGTCGAGCACCTCGTCGAGTTCCGCCTCCAGGACTATCGCGACGTGCGCGACGGACCCTTCGACGCGATCAGCTCGATCGGCATGGCCGAGCACGTCGGGCGCCGCGGACTCGACGCTTACGCCCAGAACCTCTTCGACCTGCTGCGCCCCGGCGGACGCTTCCTCAACCACGCGATCAGCCGGCCCCCGTCCTTTGATCCCGATCCGCGGCCCTCGCGTGCGAGCCTGGCCGCGCGCGGGGTGCAAGTCGCCCTGGGAATGAGGGGACCCTCGAAGATCGGCAGCTCCTTCATCGAGCGCTACGTCTTCCCCGACGGCGAACTTCACGAGGTCGGCACCCTGGTCACGCTCTTTCAGTCCCATGGCTTCGAGGTGCGCCACTTGGAGAGCCTGCGCGAGCACTACGCACTCACCCTGCGACGCTGGGTCGCCAACTTAGAGAAGCGCTACGACGAGGCGGTCGAGGAGGTCGGTGAGGCCCGCGCGCGGGTCTGGCGGCTCTACATGGCCGGATCGGCCGTGGGATTTGAGCGCCGCCACCTCGAGGTCCACCAGATCCTCTGCGCGAAGCCCCTGCGCGGCGCGAGCGGCCTCGCGCTGCGCAACGATTTCGAGCCCGATTTCTAGGTCTTGCTGAGGATGATTCAGGCTTCGTCGGCCGGGAACGATATCTTCACCTGATTCTTTCGCCACTCTTACCTTGGCTCAGTACGGTTCGCCCGTGGCCTCATCACTCGACAACCCCGTGGCCGCGGCGACCCTCGCGCGCCGCGGCGCGAACGCACCCTCCCCCGTGGTGGCGCGAGCGCTGCTCATCCTCGCCGGCGTGGGCCTCGCCGGCGTGCTCTACCTCTTTAGCCTGACCGAGTCGCCGGCCGCCCTGCGATCTCCCGGTGGTCTCTTCACGGGACTCGGGCGCTTCTTCGCCTTCACCGGCACCTACACCATGGCGATCATGGTTCTGCTCGCCGCCCGCCTGCCGGGACTCGAGCGCGCGGTCGGCCACGACCGACTGGTGCGCTGGCACCGCACGATCGGCGGCTGGCCGATCGCGGCCATCGCGCTACACATCGTCTTCATCACCCTGGGATACGCCCAGACGACCTCGACCGGACCCCTGCACGAGTTCGTGACGCTGCTCTTTCACTACCCCGACGTGATGGCCTCGGCGGTGGGATTCAGCCTGCTGGTCCTCGCCGGGCTCTCCTCGCACCACGTCGCGCGCTCGAAGATGAACTACGAGACGTGGTGGATCGTGCACCTCTACATGTACCTCGGCCTGGGCCTGGCCTTCGCGCACCAGTTCCGCATCGGGGTCGTCTTTCTCACCCACCTGGGGACGCGCCCGGTGTGGATCGGCGCCGGCGTGCTCGTCGCGGCGGTCGCGATCTCCTCACGGGTGGGCCGACCGGTGATGTTCAACCTGCGCCACCAGCTGCGCGTGGCGGCGATCGCCGAAGAGACCCCCGGCGTCTACTCGATGACGATCCAGGGCAAGCACGTCGAGGACCTCGAGGTCGCCGGCGGCCAGTTCTTCCTCTGGCGCTTCCTCGCGCGCGACCTGTGGTGGCACGCGCACCCCTTCTCGCTCTCGGCGATGCCGCGCCCGCCCTTCCTGCGCGTGACGGTCAAGGCCGTCGGCGACGCCAGCGCCAGAATCGCCCGCCTACCCGTCGGCACCCGGGTCCTCGTCGAGGGGCCCTTCGGCGCCTTCACCCGCCACAAGGCGCGCCGTCGGCGCGTGACCCTGATCGGCGCGGGCGTTGGGGTGACCCCGCTGCTCGCCCTGCTCGAGGACCTCGATCCGGGCGTCGAGGTATCGGTCATCGTGCGCGCCTCGCGCACCGAGGACCTGATCCATCGCGACGAGATCGCGGCCCAGGTGGCCGCGCGCGCTGGCAAGTACCACGAGCTGATCGGCCCGCGCCAGAAGGTGCGTCTCGACTCGCGCAGCCTGCGCAGCCTCATCCCTTCCATCGGCCAGAACGACGTCTTCATCTGCGGGCCGGTCGACTTCACCAACATCGTCGCGACCGCTCTCACCAAGGCCGGGGTGCCGGCCGGCCACGTGCACCGCGAGGAGTTCAGCTTCTGATGATCAAGCGCACCCCCTTCGTGCTCGCCGGCACCATCGCGGGTCTGGCCGGGCTGCTGAGCTTCCGCTCGACGCCCGCGTCGATGACCCTGGGCACGGTGGCGGCCGCGAGCGCGGCCTCGAACACGGCCTCGAACACGGCCTCAACACCCGCGAGCGCTCCGGCGTCCTCGGGATCCACCCCCGCGGGATCAGGTCCGTCGGCCAACACCGGGGCCGCCTCACCCACCACGACGGTCGCCCAGACGACCCCGGTGACCGGCGTGCACAGCGCGACCGGCCCGCTCGTCAACTACTACTTCGGCATTCTCTCGGTCAAGGTCACCGCCTCGGGCACCAAGGTGGAGAAGGTCACCATCAAGACGATCAACGACGGCGGCAACCCCCTCAGCCAGTCCATCGACCAGATGTCGATCCCCCAGCTCGAGAGCCAGGCCATGGCGGTGCAGAACGCCAACATCCAGGGCGTCTCGGGGGCGTCGTACACGAGTGCGGGCTTCAAGATGTCCCTCCAGGGAGCCCTCACCAAGTTGGGCATCAAGTGAGCCTGACCGTCTCCGTCGACGTGATGGGAACCGTCGTCACGCTGAGCCTCTTTCACGACGGCGACCTCGACATGGACCGCGCCCGTCCCTACTTCGACGAGGCCGAGCACGTCTTGCGCGAGGTCGACCGGGTCTTTTCCACCTACCGACCCGAGAGCCCGGTCTCGCGGCTGCGCCGCGGCGAGATGGCGCTCGGCGAGGCGCCGCCCGAGGTCGCCGAGGTGCTGGACCTGTGTCGCGAGGCGCGCGAGAAGTCCGGCGGCTGGTTCGACCCCTGGGCGATGCCCGGTGGCGTCGACCCGACGGGTCTGGTGAAGGGCTGGGCCGCGGGCCGGGCCCTCAACGTGCTCGCAGCCGCCGGCACCGACGGCGCGCTGGTCAACGCCGCCGGCGACCTCGCGAGCTACGGCGTGGTCGCCCCCAGCCAGGCGTTTCGCGTCGGCATCGCCGATCCCTTCTCACCCGACACCCTGGCGGCCGTCGTCGAACTCGACGGCGCGCTCGCCACGTCGGGCACCTACGAGCGCGGCAGCCACCTGCTCAACCCGCACACCCAGGTGCGCGAGAGCGCCGTGGCGAGCGCCAGCGTCACGGGACCCGACCCGGGCCTCGCCGACGCCTTCGCGACGGCGCTGTGCGTTGGGGGCGAAGCCGTGCTCGAACGCCTCGAACGTCTCGCGCGCTACGAGGCCTACGTGATCAACTTCGACGGGTCGCGCCAGATGACGCCGGGCTTTGCGCTGGTCGAGGTGACGGCGTCGTAGCTCCGTCGTCAACTCGGGTCGTGAATGTGTAGTTCTGCACTACACATATGCTGGACCTATGTGGCCGCCCCGCGCACGACCCGTCAGCGCGGCGATCACGCGAAGTTCGCACGTCACGACCGAGGTCGTCTCTCGCGCGGAGCCCCCTGCGATTCGGCGACGGGGCCGCTGGGCGGTGCTGGGACTACTCGGCGCCCTCGGTCCCGGACTGATGGTCATGCTCGCCGACACCGACGCGGGCAGTGTCATCACCGCCGCGCAGTCCGGTGCGACCTTTCGCTACGTGCTGATCCTGCCGGAACTCTTGTTGATTCCAGTGCTCTACCTCGTCCAGGAGATGACCGTTCGCCTCGGCCTGGCCACGAAGAGAGGTCACCTGGCGCTGATTCGCGATGTGTTCGGCGAGGGCTGGGCCACGGTGGCAGCCGTGACGATGCTCGTCGCCTGCGTGGGTGCCCTCGTCACCGAGTTCGCCGGCGTCGCCGGGGTGGGCGCCCTGGTGGGCCTCGCCCGCTGGCAGACGGTCTCGATCAGCGCGCTCGCTCTCATCGCCCTCGTCCTGCTCGGTCGCTACCGGCGCGTCGAGCACGTCGGGATCGCCATCGGGGCGCTCGAGCTGCTCTTCATTCCCGCCGCGCTCGCCGCCCACCCGCACCTTGGCCAGATCGCCCACGACCTCGCGCGTCCCTGGTCCGGGGGCGGCGGCTTCGCGACGCTCCTCGCGGCCAACGTGGGAGCCGTCATCATGCCCTGGATGGTCGTCTATCAGCAGACGGCGGTGACCGAGAGGGGCCGGCGCGGACTCGACCCGGCCCGGGCGCTGCGCGCGGCACGCGTTGACACCGCCGTCGGTGCGGTCCTCACCCAGGTCATCATGGTCGCCGTCGTCGTCGCCTCCGCCGCGACCCTGGGGGGGCGCGCCGCGAACCCGCTGCGATCGGTGGGCGAGATCGCCGCGGCCCTGACCCCGTTCCTCGGACGCTCGCGCGCGGTGCTCTTCTTCGGCCTGGGGATGATCGGCGCCTCGATCGTCGCGGCGCTGGTGGTCAGTCTCGCTGGAGCCTGGGCGTTGTCCGAGGCGCGTGGGTGGCGCCACAGCCTCAACGACTCGCCGACGCGGGCGCCGGGCTTCTACGCGCTGGCGGTAGGAGGGATACTCGCCGGCGCGGCGCTCGTGCTCGCGGCGCCCAACCTCGTGAACCTGTCAGTCGACGTCGAGATACTCAACGCGTGCCTGCTGCCGATCGTGCTCGGGTTGCTCCTCGCACTCGAACGCCGCGCTCTACCGACTGCGCTGAGAATGCGCGGCGCCCGACGAGTCGTCACCTACGCACTGGTGGGCGTCATCATCGCCCTCGGCCTGGGAACCGTCGCCTCGGTCGTGCACCTGTGACCACGTAACGATTACGAGTTCATCGCCTTCTCGATGGTCGAGACGATGCGCTCGACCGACGGTAGCGCCATGTCCTCGAGTGCGTCGGCGGCCGGCAGGGGGATGTGCGGGGTCGTGATGCGCACGGTCGGCCCGTCGAGGTCGTAGAAGATCTCCTCGGTGACGATCGAGGACAGCTCGCCGCCCCAACCGCACAGACGCGGGTTCTCCTCCACCGTGAAGAGGCGACCGGTGGCCGCCACCTCGCGCAGGATCGTCTGGGTGTCGAGGGGCACCAGGCTGCGCACGTCGACGACGGTGCAGTCGATGCCGTTGGCCCCCAGCTCCTCGGCGGCCGCGAGGGCGCGCGGCACCATCAGGCCCAGTGCCACGATCGTCGCGTCGCCGCCCTGGCGCAACACCTTGGCGCTGCCCAGCGTGTCGACGACGTCGGTGTCGGGCACGTCCATCTTCGAGGCGTAGAGGGCCTTGGACTCGAGGAAGACGACGGGGTCGTCGTCGCGAATCGAGGCCGCCATGAGACCGATCACGTCGAGGGCGTTGCTGGGCACCACGACCTTGAGGCCGGGGATCATCATCGCCCAGTTCGAGACGTCCTGGGAGTGCTGGGCGCCGAAGCGCAGCCCGCCGCCGTTGCCCGAGCGAATGACGAGGGGGAAGGTCATCTGCCCGTTGGTCATGTAGCGGCTCTTGGCGATCTCGTTGACGACGATGTCCCAGCACACGGCGAAGAAGTCCGCGAACATGATCTCGGCGACCGGTCGCAGGCCCGTCATCGCCGCGCCCATGGCCGCACCCAAAATCGCCTGCTCGCTGATGGGCGTGTCGCGCACGCGCAGGGGCCCGAACTCCTCTAAGAGACCGACGGTCCCCTTGAACACGCCGCCCGCCGCGGCGACGTCCTCACCGAGGAAGACCACGGACTCGTCGCGGCGCATCTCCTGGGCGATGCCCCGGGCGATCGCTTCTCGAAAGGTCAGTTGCGCCATGAGGATCCTCCATCCGCCCAGACGTCCTTCATCAACAGGTCTTCTCCCGGCGTCGCGCCGGCCTTGGCCTCTTCGGTGGCCTGGTCCACGGCGGCGAGCGCCGCGGCTTCTATGGCCTCGATCTCGGCCACGTCGACGCCGAGCTCGACCAGGCGCGCGCGATAGAGGTGGATCGGGTCCTTGGCGAGCCACTCCTTCACCTCGTCGTCCGGGCGGTACTTGCCGGGGTCGGCGCGGCTGTGCCCGCCGTGGCGATAGGTCTTGGCCTCGATGAGCGAGGGGCCCTCGCCGGCGCGCGCGCGTTGAATCGCCGCGTTCGCGACCTCGAAGACCGCGTCGGCGTCGTTGCCGTCGACGATGATCGATTCCAGCCCGTAGGCGCTGGCGCGATCGGCCGCGGGGTTGAGAACGGCGGTCACTTCGCTCGTGCGCGTGTACTCCATCCAGAGGTTGTTCTCGCAGACGAAGACGACCGGCAGGTCCCAGATGACCGCGAAGTTGAGCGCCTCGTGGAAGGCGCCGATGTTGGTGGTGCCGTCGCCGAAGAAGGCGACCGCCACCTGGTCGGTGCCGCGGTACTTGGCGCTCCAGGCGGCGCCGCAGGCGATGGGCAGGTGGGCCCCGATGATCGCGTAGCTGCCCATCATGCCGTGCTCGACGCTCGTTAAGTGCATCGATCCGCCCTTGCCGGCCATCAGGCCGTTGGTGCGCCCGAGCAGCTCGGCGAGCACCGGGGTCATCGGCACGCCGCGCGCCAGGGTGTGGTTGTGCCCGCGGTAGGTGGCAAAGGTCCAGTCGCCGGGCTTCATGGCCGCGGCCACGCCGGCCGCGATGGCCTCCTGGCCGAGGCCGAGGTGGCTGGTGCCCTTTACCAGGTTCTCAAGGAACAGGTCGTAGGCGCGCTGCTCGAAGAGGCGCAGCTCGTACTGCGTGCGATAGAGGGCGATCTTGGCGCTGACATCGAGGGCGGTGGTCGTCATTCTCTCTCCTAGTACTTGTTCGCGATCATCAGCTCTTGGGCGGGGAACTTGGTCAGGATCGCCGGGCCGTTCTCGGTGACGACGATCTCCTCCTCGATGCGCGCGGCCGAGACGCCGTCGCTGGCCGGGCAGTAGGTCTCCAGGGCGAAGACCATGCCGACCTTCAGCTCGATGGGGTCCTTCAAGGAGTTGAGCCGGCTGATCACCGGGCGCTCGTGCAGGCCGAGCCCTAGGCCGTGGCCGAACTGCAGGCCGAAGGCCGCCATCTCGTCGGCGAAGCCGAACTCGGTCGCCGCGGGCCAGGCGCGCGCGATCTCGTCGGTGCCGACCCCCGGGGCCACGAGGTCGATCGCCTTGTCCATCCACTCGCGCGCCTGGGTGTAGGCGTCGTGCTGGACCGGCGTCGCGCTGCCCACCGACATCGTGCGGTAGTAGCAGGTGCGATACCCGTTGTAGGAGTGGATGATGTCAAAGAAGGCCTGATCGCCGGGGCGGATGATGCGGTCGGTGAAGTTGTGCGGGTGCGGGTTGCAGCGCTCGCCCGAGACCGAGTTGATCGCCTCGACCTGGTCCGAGCCCATCTCGTAGAGCCGCTTGTTGGCGAGCGCCACGATCTCGTTCTCGCGCACCCCGGGCTTTAACGCCTCGAAGATGTCTTGGTAGACGCCGTCGACCATGGCCGCCGCCTGGCTGAGGAGCATCAGCTCGTCCTGGTTCTTGATCACGCGCGCGTCGAGCATCGTCTGCTGGGCGTCGCGCACCTCGACGCCGGCCTTTTGCATCTCGAAGAGGAAGGGCAGCTCGATGATGTCGATGCCGATCGGCTGGCCGTAGACGCCGGCGTCCTTCAAGAGTCCCACGATCTCGGCGACGGCCGACTCGAAGAGCCCGGCGCGCGGCGCGATCGCCCCGCGCAGCCCGAGCATCCCGGCACGGCAGTTGTAGGGCTCGAGCCAGGGCGCGAAGAGCTTGTGGTGTCGCGCGGCCGAGCCGAAGTCCCAGACGATCGGCTCGCCGCCGCGCGTGAGCAGGCAGTAGCGCGTCATCTTGTCGCCCAGGGCGCCGCCGACCCAGGTGCCCGAGACGTAGCGGATGTTGTAGAAGTCAAAGAGCAGCAGGGCCCCGAACTCGCTGGCCTCGAGGGCCGCGCGCGCTCGCGCGAGCCGGTAGTCACGCAGGCGCTCGAAGTTCACCCGCGTCTCGAAGTCCACGCCCATGTGTCCGGGCGTGTTCATCACCGGTCCGAAGCCCTCGCGCATCTCAGCCTCCTAGGCCGTCGTCGACGACGACGTTCTCCGATTCGAGGGTAACGCCCGACGCGCGCGCCGCCTCGAGGAGCAGCACCGCGAAGTCCTGGTTCTCATATCCCGCGCCGATCGTGGCCTTGACCAGCTCGGTGACGAGTGCCGAGACCGGCATCGAGACGCCGTGCTCGTAGGCCGCGTGCATGCCGAGGTCGAAGTCCTTGCGCAGCAGCGTCGACGTGAAGGTCGGCGTGAAGTCGAGGTTCACGAAGGCCGGCGACTTGTAGCGGGTGAACATCGAGCCCATCACCGAGTCGTTCAGGAACGCGAGCCACGCGTTGCGCTCGATGCCGCCCTTCTCGGCGAGCACCGTGATCTCGGCCATCGCCTGGGTGACGATGCCGAGCATCATGTTGTGACAGATCTTGACCAGGCGCGCGCCCTCGCCCTCGCCCACGTAGGTCGCCCCGGTGCCCAGCTCGGCGAAGTAGGGGGCGCACTCCTCGTAGGCCGCGCGCGGTCCCGAGACGGCCATCGTCAGTCGTCCCGAGGCGACGACCTTGGGGTTGCCGCTCACGGGAGCCGCGAGGAAGGACACGCCGCGCGCTGCGCAGGCTGCGCGCACCCCGGCCGAGGTCTCGGTCGAGACCGTCGAGCAGTCCACGATGATGCGCGGCACGTTCTCGCCACTCAGCACCCCGTTAGGGCCGGTCACGACCTCTTCTAAGTCCGCGTTGGCCGAGACCATCACGAAGACGATGTCGCTCGTGGCGAGGTCCGCCGGCCGATCGACGACCGTCGCGCCCAGGGCGCCGAGCACCTCGGCCTTGGCGCGGGTGCGATTGGTGACCGAGAGGTCCACCCCGGCGGCCACCAGGCGTCGCGCCATGGCGGTGCCCATGCGGCCAGCGCCGATCCATCCCACGTGCGCAGTGCCGGTCATGCCTGTCCCTTCTCGCTCGCCGCGTGGCTCGCCTCTTCGAGCGATCCACCGAGGTAGAGCGCGCCGATCTCCGGATTGTTCAAGACCTCGCTGCCGGTGCCCGAGAGGCGCACGCGTCCGTTCTCCAATACCACGCCGTGGTGGCTCAGCTTGAGAGCCTGGCGGGCGTTCTGCTCGACGAGCAGGACGGTGCGCCCGGCGTCGTTCATCATCTTGATGGTCGCGAACATCACGCGCAGCGTCTTGGGGTCGAGCCCCATCGAGGGCTCGTCCAGCACGACCAGGTCGGGCTCGAGCATCAGGCAGCGCGCGAACTCGACGAGTCGCTGCTGGCCGCCCGAGAGGGCGCCGGCCTTGTCCTTGGCGCGCTCGGCCACGATGGGAAACATCGAGCGGATGCGCTCGAGACGTGCGGCGATGACCTTCCTGTCGCGCTCTAAGAACGCGCCGAGCTCGACGTTCTGCTCGACGGTCATCTCGCGAAAGAGACTGTGGTTCTGGGGGACCTGGACGATGCCCATCTTCAAGATCTCGCGCGGGCTCTTGCCCACGAGGTTCTGGCCCTTGAACCAGATCTCGCCGAGGCGCGGCTTCACCAGTCCGCTCACGGTCTTTAACAGCGTCGACTTGCCCGAGCCGTTGGGCCCGACGATGCAGGTCACGCCGCCCTGGGCGACGCTGAAGTCGACGCCCTTCAACACGTCGCCGCCGCCGTATCCGGCGACCACGCCCTTGAAGTCCACGAAGGGGGTCTCAGGCACTGGCCACCGCCTCACGCAGGTCGTCCTCGCCGTCGTCGCCGCCGCCGAGGTAGGCGTCGAGCACGAGGGGGTTCGCGCGGACCTCGGCTGGCGTGCCCGTCACCAGGTTCGAGCCCTGGTGCATCACGGTGACCGAGTCGCACAGGCTCATCACGAACTCCATGTTGTGCTCGACGATGAGGAAGGTCTTGCCGGCCTTGTTGAGGGTGCGGATCTTCTCGGCGATGCCGTTGATCAGGGTCAGGTTGACCCCGCCGGCGGGCTCGTCGAGCAGGATCACGTCCGGGTCGGCCACCAGCACGTAGGCGAGCTCGAGGAGCTTGCGCTGGCCGTAGGAGAGGGCACCCGCCTGCAGGTCGGCGAGCTTGGCGATGCCCACGAAGTCGAGCAGCTCCATCGCGTTGTCGACCTCGGTCTTGGAGGACTTCGAGCGCAGCAGCCCGCGCAGCCAGCTCTCGTCGTGCTGGGTGGCGATGAGCATGTTCTCGAGCACGCTGATGCGCGAGAAGATCCGCGTCAGCTGGAACGTGCGGCCCACCCCGAGGGAGAACACCGCGTCGGGGCGCGCGTTGGTGATGTTCTGGCCGTTGAAGGTGACGGTGCCGGCGTCGGGCTTCACGTAGCCGGTGATCACGTTAAAGAGGGTGGTCTTGCCCGAGCCGTTGGGTCCGATCAGGCCCGTGATCGAGCCCTTCTCGACGTCGAGGTTGCACAACGAGAGCGCCTGGAGGCCGCCAAAGGCCCGCGACACGCCCGAGGCGCTGAGAAGAGTCGTCATCGCGCGCCTCCCAGGGCCACGTCGGGACTGGCGATGTCGTTCGCCGCGACGGCGGCGCGCTCGCGCTCGACGCGCTTGGTGACGCGGTCGCGCAAGTAGACGACGATCCCCTGGGGCATGAAGATGATCACGATGAGAAAGAGCGCGCCGAAGAGAATCAGGTAGAGCGACCCGTTGGAGAAGGTCACCGTGAGGTACTGCTGGCTGGCCTCGAGGATCAATGCGCCCAGGAGCGGCCCGGTCAGCGTGCCGAGCCCGCCCAGGAACGTCATCAGCGCGATGCTGACGTCGAACATCGGGTCGAAGACGAACTGCGGGTAGATCTGGCCGACGAACAGCGCGTAGAGCGCCCCGGCCATGCCCACGGTGAAGGCCGACATCGTGAACCCGGTGATCTTGACCGCACTCACCTTCACGCCCAGGCCGAGCGCGCGGTCCTCGTCGTCGCGAATCGCGAGCAGCTGCAGGCCGAAACGCGAGCGGCGAACCGCCATCGAGAGCAGCGTCGCGAAGACCACGAGGATCAGACCCACGTAGTAGAAGGGCGTGTTGTAGTTCTGGAATCCCCACGTGATGAAGGGCAGGTTCAGCCCCGACGTGCCGCCGGTGAAGCCGAAGTTGATCGCCGCCAGCTGGAAGATGAAGAACACCGCGATCGTGATCACGACGAACGTGTGGCGCCGCACGCGCAGCGCGATCCAGCCGATCGGTGCGGCGAAGGCCATGGCCACCAGCCCGCCGACCGGCACCAGCCAGAACTGGCTCGATCCCGCGGCCATGTGCAGGTGAATCGAGAGCAGGGCCATCGTGTAGGCGCCCGAGCCGTAGAAGACGGCCGAGCCCAGGGCGATGTAGCCCGAATATCCCGAGAACATGTTCCACGACGTCGCGCACGCCATGTAGATGACGGTGAACACGCCGATCGTGGTGTAGAGCGGGTTGGTCACCACGAGCGGGAACAGGGCGAAGACGGCCGCGGCCAGCACCCACCAGAGGTTCTTCTTGGAGAGCATCAGGCGACCCTCGCAGACAGCTTGCCGAAGAGGCCCTGCGGGCGCACGAGCAGGACGATGACGAGCACGACGAAGTAGGACATCGAACTCCACACGGGCGACCAGAGGACGCCCACCATGTCGCCGATGAAGACCATGCCCACGCCGGCGAGCATCGCGCCGCCGAGGCTGCCCATCCCGCCGAGCACGATGATCGTGAGCAGGCGTGAGATGAGGTCGTAGCTCGAGGAGGCGTTGAAGGAGTTCGTCGCCCCGTAGACCATCCCGCCGGCCGCGGTGATGGCCACGCCGATGCCGAAGGTGATGGTCGACACGCGCCGCACGTCGATGCCGACCAGAGCCGCGGAGGTCTGGTCGGCAAGCGACGCGCGAACGCTCACCCCGAATCGGGTGCGATACAGCATGATGTACAAGGAACTCAGTAGCACTGCGGCCAGGATGAATCCGGCGACGTAGATGTAGCCGAAGTGGACCTGTCCGATGGCGAAGGACTTCGCCACGTACCATCCGTGGAGCTGGACGTCATTGACCGAGAAGACCATGTTGAGCGCCCCCTCGATCAGCAGCGACACCGCGTAGGTGACCAGGATCGACATCGCCGTCTTCTCGGGGCCCTTCAGGCGCCCGATGAAGGCCCGCTCGATCACGACCCCGACGATGAACATCAGCGGGATCGTGATCAGCAGGCCGACGAAGAGGTCGATGCCCCAGTGCACCTGCAGCGCGTAGCTCAGGTAGGCGCCGAGGATCACGAGGATCCCCTGGGCCAGGTTGATGATGTCCATGACGCCGAAGATCAGGGTGAGACCCGTGGCCATCAGGGCGTAGACCGCCCCGGTGAGGATGCCATCCTTCGCGGCGCTGAGCAGTGCGACCGAGTTCAAGGTTTACTTACCCCAGGCCGGCTTCGGGAACAGGACCTTGACCGAGTTCGGGTCACCCACCGGGTTGACCTGGACGAACTTGTTGCCCTGCCACTGGAAGGTGAAGGCCGTCGGCGTGGTGTTCATGCCCAGGGCGTTGAAGTGCACCGGACCCTGCACCGACTGCAGCGTGACGCCCGAGTGCAGGTACTTGATGATCTTCTGGTTGTCGAAGCCACCCGTGGCCTTGACCGCCTGAGCGACCACCTCACCGACCGAGTACGCCTCGGCCACGTCGCTCGAGACGCCCGCGGCCGTTCCGCCGTAGAGCTTCACGTACTCGGCGACCATCTTCTTGCTCAGCGGGTTCGCCGAGCCGCCGTACCACGCGTTGGGCACCATCATGCCGTTGGCGTTCTTCGCGCCCACGGCCTTGAGGAAGGTCGAACCCTGGTCGGGTCCGCCCGTCGCGATGAAGACCTTGGGGCTAAAGCCTGACTGCTCGAAGGCCTGCATGAACGACGACACCGTCGGCACGTCGACCGAGCCGAGGACGACGACCTGCGGCTTGGCGGCCGCGACCGCGTCGGCGATCGGCGTGTAGTCGGTCACCTCAGCCGGGAAGACGTGGTTGTACACGCTCTTGATGTGGGCCTTGGTGAGAGTGCCCTCGATCGTCGTGACCTGGGGCTCCGTGAAGGGGTCGTTCGAGGTCACGTAGGCGACCGTCTTGGGACGCTGGCTGGCCGGCAGCGACGTGATCCACTTCGCGAAGGGCACCAGGTCGTTGGCGACGGGCAGCGAGACGTCGAAGATGTTCTTCAGCCCCTGTTGGAAGACCGACGGCGCGCCGCCGGCACCCTCGACGAGCGCGTAGCCGTAACGAGCGGCCGCCTTGGCGGCCGGCATCGACAGCAGCGACGAGAACGGCCCGAAGGTCAAGTTCACGTGGTCGGCCGAGATGAGCTTCTGGTAGTTGGTCACCACCTGGGTCGGGCTCGAGGCGTCCGAGACGATGTCGAGGACGACCTTGTGGCCGAGCAGGCCGCCGGTCTTGTTGACGTCGGCCGCCCACAGCTTGTAGCCCTGCTGAAAGGCGAGGCCGTCGGCCGAGAAGTCACCCGAAAGCGACAGCGAGATGCCGATCTTGACGGGCTGACCCTTGCCGGGCGACCCGCTGGACGCGCCGCTGACCGAGGCCACCGACACCAGCGTGGCCGCCGCGACCGACGACACTCCGAGCGTGCGAAATAACTTCGCCCTTTTATTCATGAATTCCCCCCTGCGTTGGTTCGTCCCCGGGCATCCCCCTACGGCTTTCCCCAGGACCGATCACTCGGTGAGTGATTGCGCAACCATAACGACGCGAATGGGGGTCGTCAATCGCAGGAGGGTGAAATTAGTTCGCTCAGCGTGAAAAGAATTAACGATGTGCGCCCTGGCCCTCGGGTGAAATCCTCCGATACGCTGAGCAATTACTCAAGGCCAAGGGGGGCTATGTCCGACGCGCTGCTCGAAGCGGCGGTCGCCAACTGGGCGCCGCGTTTCACCGCCAATGGTGTGGACCCCTGTGACTACGCCCGCATCACGAACCCTCTCACCCGCTGGGACGACTGGTGCCGAGCCTGGTCCAACGGGGCCGACGAACACCTCGCCCTCGGCGAGGAGGCCCTCGCGCAGGGACGTTTCCTCTCCGCCGGCGAGGCGCTCTCACGCGCGTCCCTCTACTACCACTTCGGACAGTTCCTCTTCGACCACCGACCCGAGGAGCGCCTCGCCGCTCACGAAAAGTCGGTGTCCGCTCTCAACGCCGCCCTCGCCCACCTCGCGCCGGCGGGCCGTCGCCTCGAGGTCCCCTTCGAGTCGACGACGCTGGCGGGGATCCTGCGCAGCCCGCACCCCAAGGTCGCCTCGCCCACGGTGATTCTGGTCGCCGGGCTCGACTCGACCAAGGAGGAGTTCCGCGAAGTGGAGCGGTCCTTCCTGGACCGGGGACTCGCCACCTTCGCGCTCGACGGCCCGGGCCAGGGCGAGGCCGGCGACCTCGCGATCCGCCCGGACTGGGAGAACGTCGCCGCCGCCGTGCTGGCCACCCTCGCCGAGCAACCCGAGGTGGACATCGCGCGCGTGGGCGTCTGGGGGGTCAGCCTCGGTGGCTACTACGCGGCGCGCATCGCCAGCGCCGGTCTGAAGGTCGCCGCCACCGCATGCCTGACCGGTCCCTACGACTTCTCGACCTCGTGGGCCGAGCTCAACCCGCTCACCCGCGCCGCGTTCGTCGCGCGCAGCCACAGCGCAACCGAGGACGAGGCCCGCGACGTCGCCGCCTCGCTGTCGCTCTCCGGTCGCGCCGAGAACATCACCGCGCCCCTGCTGGTCATCGCCGCCAAGCGCGACCGCTTGATCTCCTGGCACGACGCGCAGCGCCTCGCGAGCGAGGCGCGCGGCGAGACCACGCTGGTGGTGCTCGAAGAGGGCAACCACGGTGGCGCCAACGTCTCCTACCGCCACCGCCCGCTGACCGCGGACTGGATGGCCCAGCAACTGCGAGCGCTCTAGTGCGCACACGAAAGAGGACGAAGCGTGCCTAAGGTCACCATGCCCCAGCTCGGCGAGACCGTCGCCGACGGCACCGTCACCAAGTGGTTTAAGAAGGTCGGTGACCTCGTCGCCAAGGGCGACACGCTCTTCGAGGTCTCCACCGACAAGGTCGACACCGAGATCCCCTCGCAGTTCGACGGCGTGCTCTCGTCGATCCTCGTCAATGAGGGCGAGACCGTCGACGTCGGCACGGTACTCGCCGTCATCGGCGACGACGACGCGAGCGTCCCCGCAACCTCGTCGGCGCCGGCCAGCGCACCCGCACCGACGCGACCGGCCAGCCCCCAGCACGAGCGCGCCACGAGCGACGCCCCCCTCTCACCGGTCGTGCGTCGCCTACTCGCCGAGCACGGGCTCGACGCGCGCGACGTCGCCGCCACAGGCCCGCAGGGACGGCTCACCCGCAAGGACGTGCTCGCCCACGTCGCGGCCAGCGCGGCCAGCGCGGCCACGCCCCCCGCTCCCGAGGGTGCGCTGGAGGCCCTCTCGCCGGTCGTGCGCAAGCTCCTGCGCGAGAACAACCTGCGCGCGAGCGACGTCGTCGGCACCGGCCCCCAGGGGCGGATCACCCGCAAGGACGTCGAGGCCGCGATCGCGGCCGGGGGCGCGGCTGGCGACGAGGTGATCCCCTTCACCAAGATCCGCCGACTCACCGCCGAGCACATGGTCCGCTCCAAGGCCACCAGTGCGCACACCTTGATGGCCCGCGAGGTCGACTACGAGCGCGTGGACGCGCAGCGCCGGCGCGTCGGGGCCGCCTTCAAGGAGGCTGAGGGCTTCTCGCTGACCTACCTGCCCTTCAACGCGCTCGCGGTGATCGAGGCGCTGCGCGAGTTCCCGCACCTCAACGCCTCGGTGGGCGACGACGAGCTCGTGGTGCACCACGACGTCAACCTGGGGATCGCGGTCGACGTGGAGGGCACCGGGCTCGTGGTGCCGGTCGTGCGCGACGCGCCCGCCCTGAGCCTGATCGAGATGGCGAGGTCGGTGCGCGACCTGGCGACGAGAGCCCGCACCAAGAAGCTGACCGTGGACGACACGGCCAAGGGCACGTTCACGATCACCAACCCCGGGCCCTACGGCACGTTGCTGACCGGCGCGATCATCAACCAACCCCAGGTCGCGATCCTCTCAACCGACGGGGTGACGCGCAAGCCGGTCGTCGTGACCGACGCGAGCGGTGGCGAGTCGATCGCCATCCACTCGGTGGGACTGGTGGCACTCACCTTCGATCACCGGGTGATCGACGGGGCCTACGCCGCGCGCTTCCTCGCGCGACTGGCCGAGATACTCGCAAACCGCGACTGGGCCAGCGAACTGAGCGCCGTTTCCAAAGCGCTGTAATCTCGCGGTGTGACGCGCGACAAGATCCTCGAGGCGGCCGCCCACGAGATCGAACGCCACGGCCTGACCCAGTTTCGGGTCAAGCGCGTCGCCATGGAGGCCGGCATATCGGTCGCCCTGCTCTATAGCTACTTCGAGGACCGCGAGGGCCTCATCGCGGCCACCATCGTGCACCGCTACCGCCAGGTGCTGGTCGGCAATGCCGAGACCTTCACCACTCCGCTGCGCGAGGTCGAGACCACCGACGACCTGCGTGCCGCGCTCTCACAGATGATCTACGACGCCCAGACCCCCGAGCGCACCGAGGGCCGACTGCTGCGCATCGAGTCGATGTCCTTCGCCCAGCACAACCAGGCGGCCTCGGCCGGGATCCTCGCGGCCAAGGAGGAGGCCGGCGAGCTGATCGTGCACTGGGTCACCCCGCTCGAGTCCAAGGGCCTGCTCGCCGAGGGCGTGACCGCGATCGCCTTCGCGCGCGTGTGGTACGCGCTGTTCTTCGGCCAGATCGCCCTCCAGGGCGAGCAGAACCTGGCGATCACCAACGAGGACTGGCTGCGCGCGCTGCACGTGATCGCCTACTCGATGGTCGCCGCCTGAACCGTCCGCGGCGCGGGTAAGAGCACCACCATCCAGGTGAGCAACGCCACGGCGAATCCCACCTGATAGATCACCTCTCCGGCCAGCATGTAGGGAAAGTGCCAGTCGGGCAGGGAGAAGGCCGCGAGCAGGCCCCCGGCGAGCTGGACCGAGAAGGCGCTCCAGGACACCAGGCGTGACGCGCGCCGCACGAGGGCGATCGTGATCGCCCCCTGGACGAGGGCCATCGCGACGCCGGCCGTCATGTGGGTCCAGTTGAGGAACGTCCCCTGGTTAAAGGGCGTCGCGATCACGACGAAGAGTCCCAGGGCGACCGCGCGCACGCCAAAGACGGTGAGAGCCGGCGCGCCGAGGCTGGCGTAGTGACCGGCGGCGCGCCACAGTCCCCCGGCGGCCACCACGAAGGCGAGAGCTAAGAGGACAATCGTGCGG
This sequence comes from Acidimicrobiaceae bacterium, assembly GCA_027451285.1. Taxonomy (GTDB): domain Bacteria; phylum Actinomycetota; class Acidimicrobiia; order Acidimicrobiales; family RAAP-2; genus RAAP-2. Next base: position 59,412 of record DAIDJP010000049.1, read on the forward strand.
TGATAGACGCCGTAGAAGGAGATGCCGTCGTTGCGGGCGAGCTCGGAGTGGTCGATGCCCACGCACCAGGCCAGGAGCGTAAAAAAGATCGCCTGGGTACCGGCCAGGCTCAGGAGATAACCGTGAGCGCGCGTGGATATCTCCACGCTTGAAAAACTAGTGCGTGAAGCGCTCGCGCGAGGTCGCCAGCTCGGCGAGCGCGGCGTCGCGCCCGACCCAGTTCTCGACCTTCATCCACTTGCCCTCGTCGAGGTCCTTGTAGACGGTGAAGAAGTGCGCGATGCGGTCCAGCTCGGCCTTGGGCACGTCGGCGATGTCGGTGGCGTCCTTCCAGGCCGGGTCGTAGGCGGGCACCGCGAGGAGTTTCGCGTCCTCGCCCTTCTCGTCGGTCATCAGGCACATGCCCAGGATCTTGGCCTTGATCAGACAACCCGGGAACGTGGGGTACGCGGTCAGGACCAGCGCGTCGAGCGGGTCGCCGTCACCGCCCAGGGTGTCGGGGATGAAGCCGTACTCGGCCGGATAGCCCATCGAGACCACGAGGTGGCGATCGAGGAAGATCATGTGGTTCTCGTGGTCGTACTCGTACTTGTTCTGGCTGCCCCGCGGGATCTCCACGATGATGTTGACGGTGTCCATGATCGAGCCTCTCCGGCGGCCGCGCCGCCACGAGGACATGGTAGTGAACGCCGGGCGCCGCCTCGCGGGGGATCGCCCCGGGCGACCTACACTGCAAGGGCGCGGGCCCGTCGGCCCACGAACAAGGAGGTCCCCGTGGATCGTATTGGTGTAGTCGGCTGCGGCCTGATGGGCTCGGGCATCGCCGAGATCGCGGCGCGCGCCGGCTCGGACGTGATCGTCCTCGAGCGCAACGCCGAGGCCCTCGCGGCCGGCGTCGCGCGCATCGAGAAGTCGCTGAATCGGGCCGTCGCCGCCGGCAAGATGCCCGAGGAGGAGGCCAACCGGGCGCGCTCGAACTTGAGTTTCACCGAGGACTTCACCCGCTTCGCCGACCGCCAGCTGGTGGTCGAGGCCGTCGCCGAGGACGAGGCCACCAAGGTCCAGGTCTTCAAGCGCCTCGACGCGGTGGTGAGCGACCCGACGGCGATCCTGGCCACCAACACCTCCTCCATCCCGATCATCAAGCTGGCCATGGCGACGCGCCGCCCCGAGCAGGTCATCGGCATGCACTTCTTCAACCCGGTGCCGGTGCTGCGACTCGTCGAGGTGATCTCCTCGCTGCTCACGGCGCCCGAGACGACCGCGCGGGTGAAGGACTTCGCCACGACCGCGCTGAACAAGAAGGTCATCGACTCCAAGGACCGCGCCGGCTTCGTCGTGAACGCCCTGCTGATCCCCTACCTGCTCTCGGCGATCCGCATGCTCGAGTCGGGATTCGCCACCGCCGACGACATCGACACCGGCATGGTGGTGGGCTGCGCGCACCCGATGGGCCCACTGGCTCTCACCGACCTGATCGGCCTCGACACCACGCTGGCCGTCGCCGAGTCGCTCTACGAGGAATTCAAGGAGAGCCACCTGGCGACGCCGCCCCTGCTCTCGCGCATGGTCCAGGCGGGGCTCCTCGGTCGCAAGTCGGGCCAGGGGTTCTACTCGTACAAGTAGGTCCGGTGAACGTCTTCGTGTTGACGCTGCGCTGCGCGGACCAACCGGGCATCGTCCACGCCGCCTCGGGCGCCATCGTCGCCGTGGGCGGCAACATCTTGGAGAACGACCAATTCACCGATCCGGTGACCGGCCAGTTCTGCATGCGCACGCGCTTCGAGACCGCGCTCGGCGCCGCGGACGTGCACGAGCGCCTCGCGCGCGACCTCGCGCGCTTTGCCCCGGCAATCGGGCTGCGCACCGAGGACGAGCCGCGTCGCGCGCTCGTGATGGTCTCGACCTTCGACCACTGCCTCGCCGACCTGCTCTACCGGCGCGACCACGGCGACCTGCCCCTAGACATCGTGGCGGTCGTCTCGAACCACCCCGACTTAGAGCCCCTCGCCGCGCGCCACGGCGTCGACTTCCACGTGATCCCCGTCACCGCGGCGACCAAGGAGCAGGCCGAAGACGCGCTGCGCGCCCTCCTCGCGGCCTACGAGGTCGACATCGTCGTGCTCGCGCGCTACATGCAGATCCTCTCGCCCACGCTTTGCGCCGAGCTGAGCGGGCGCGTGATCAACATCCACCACTCGTTCCTGCCGGGATTTCGCGGCGCGCGCCCCTACCACCAGGCCTACGAGCGCGGGGTGAAGCTGATCGGCGCGACGGCCCACTTCGTCACCTCCGACCTCGACGAGGGACCCATCATCGACCAGGACGTGGTGCGCGTGACCCACGCGCACCGGCCCGAGGACATGGTGAACCTCGGTCGCGACATCGAGCGCACGGTGCTCGCGCGTGCGGTACGCCTCGTCGCCGAGGACCGCGTGACGATCGTCGGCGAGCGAACCGTCATCTTCTCCCAGTGACACCCGTTGACCCGAGACTTCGAGCCGGTCAACTCTGCGTTACCTCTCGGGGTGCCCGTAGGTGGGCGCGGCCATCGCAATCATCGCGAGGACCGCGGGATTCGCGTTCACCGCGACGAGCCTCGTCTGTGGGTGCGCGCTCTGCCACACCCTGAAGAGTTCGTCGACGAAGCCCTGACCCACCTGATCCACGCCCGTGAAGTCAAGTTCGACGATGCCGTAGGTCTCCAGGTGTGCGGCCACGCGCTTGGCCTCGGAGCGCGAAACGAAGGTGCCGTCACTGAAGAGGGAGACACGAAGAGTCGACCGGTTGAGACCGAAGGTGGCGGGGTCGGAGAATCCCCTGAACACCTCGAGCGGCACGACGGACGTCGTCGCGTCCACCTCGACGCGTACGAGCGTTCCGTCGCGCTCGTGTTCGAGCCAGCCGAGTCCTTCGTCTCGACGGCGATTGTCGACGTTCCAGACGAGCTGACCGCTCGAGAGGATGAATTGACTCGACATCCGCGAGGTGAAGTAGATGCCCAAGCCACTGTGGCGGTCCGGCGCTGACGTCTGCTTGCCCTTGGCGATCTCTCCGATCGCGTCAATGTCCGTGCCCAGGCCGCGCGACTCACGCATCCGGCGAAAGGCTCCCACGCCGTCGTCTTGCACCTCAAAGGCGATGCGGTCGGCGTCAGCGAACCACCGGACGATCACCTCGGTGCCGCCCGAGTGATCGATGGCGTTGTTCACCATCTCGGTGACGGCGAAGTCGAGAATCGGTTTCACCTTCGGATTGTCAAAGATGTCCAGGTCCATCTGTCGAAGAGCGGAGTACTCCTCCATCCAGACCTGGTCCTCTCGGAGTCCCGCGAGCGCGTACCTCGTTGAGCGGCGGCTCCGGCGGCGATAACGGGCGCCGCGGCCCGCCCCTTCGCGGACGAGTTCTCCCCCCGCGACCAACGCCCGAAGGTGATGGTGCGCGGCCTGGCGCGTCACACCGGCGGCTGCGGCGACCTCACCGGATGTGACGACGTCGCTGGCGGCGAACAGTCGCGCGATCACGTCGGGTACGGAACTCGCCATCTAACTCCTTTACATTCTTACGATTAGGGCCACCCTTACCACCATGTTAGTCCAGAATCTTTACGATTTGACGATTAAGGGCACGAAACACCGATAAACGTAATATCGTAAAGTCACGAATCGGGCCACGGTAGCGCGCGTCGCACTCCCTGCAACGGTCGTTGCCGCGGCGCCCGGCGGCTGGCCGGCCCGCGTCGTTTAACCCGCCGCACGTATGGGCGACGTCGCCCGGCGTTTCAGGTGACAGCCTGGCGAACGGCGAATCGTGGGGCGAGGTGGTCCTCACTTTCGATCACGCCGACCAGGTGCTCGACCGCGTCGTAGACGTCCACGTAGCGCAGGTACAGCGGCGCAAAGCCAAAGCGGGCGATGTCCGGATCGCGGAAGTCGCCGACGACCCCGCGCTCGATCATCGCCTGGACGACGCCGTAGCTCTGGGGGTGGCGCAGGGAGACCTGGCTGCCGCGACGGGCGTGCTCGCGCGGCGTGGCCAGCGTGAACACGCCGGGCAGTCGCGCCTCGACCAGGTCGATGAACAGGTCGGTCAAGACCAGGCTCTTCGCGCGCACGGCATCGATGGTGACCCGGTTCCACACGTCGAGGGCCCCGTCGAGCACGGCGAGCGCCACGATCGAGGGAGAGGACGTCACAAAGGCCTGCATGCCCGCGGCCGGCGCGTAGTCGAGCTCGAAGTCGAAGGGCCGCGCGTGCCCGAGCCAGCCGGGGATCGGGTTCTCGAGGACGCCCTGGAACGAGGAGCGCACGTAGATGAAGCCGGGCGAGCCGGGGCCACCGTTTAAGTACTTGTAGGTGCAGCCGGCCGCGAAGTCCACGTTGGCACCCGTGACGTCGAGGGGCACCGCGCCGGCCGAGTGCGCGAAGTCCCAGAGCATCAGCGCCCCGACGTCGTGCACCTGGGCCGTGATGCCGGCGAGGTCGAGCATCTCGCCGGTGCGAAAGTCGACGTGGGTGAGCATCACGAGGGCCACGTCGCTGTCGAGGTTCGCGGCCAGGTCCTCGCGCGCGATGGTGCGCACCACCACGTCGCGGTCGGCGAAGTGAGCCATCGCGCGCACGATGTAGATGTCGGAGTGGAAGTTGGCGATTTCGGTCAAGATCACGTGCCGGTCGCGCCGCAGCGAGAGCGCGCCGCCGATGAGTTTGGCCAGTCCGATGGTGAGCGTGTCGGCGACCAGGACCTCGCCGGCGTGCGCGCCGATCAGGGGCGCCAGGCGGTCGCCCAGACGCGTGGGCGTCGCCATCCAGCCCGCACTGTTCCAACTCTTCACCAGACCCTCGGCCCACTCGTGGTCGATCACCTGGGTCACCCGCTCGCGCGCGGCGCGCGATACCGGACCCAGAGAGTTGCCGTCGAGGTAGATCAGGCCGCCGGCGAGGGTGAACTCCTCGCGCAGTGGGGCAAGGGGGTCGACGGCGTCCAACGCCGCGCACTCGTCACGTGAGATCACGTCGTCTCTCCTGTTCTGGGCTTGACGCCCCGACACTACGGCGCCGCGGGCGCGACGCGCGAACTTGTGAGATCACCGACCAATCGTCGTGCCCGACTCCAACCTACCGAGGCCGACCAGGGCCATAAGTCAGCGCGTGAGGGGCTTGTAGCGCATCCGGTGCGGCTGGTCGGCGTCGGTGCCGAGACGCTTGTGGCGATCAAGCTCGTACTCGGAGAAGTTCCCCTCGAACCAGCGCACCTGGGAGTCGCCCTCGAAGGCCAGCACGTGGGTCGCGATCCGGTCGAGGAACCAGCGGTCGTGGCTGATGACGACGGCGCACCCGGGAAAGCCCAGCAGGGCGTCCTCGAGGGCGCGCAGGGTGTCCACGTCGAGGTCGTTGGTGGGCTCGTCGAGGAGCAGCACGTTGCCCCCGCGGCGCAGGACCTTTGCCAGCTGGACCCGGTTGCGTTCCCCGCCGGAGATTTCGCCGACCTTCTTCTGCTGGTCGCTGCCCTTGAAGCCGAAGCTCGCGACGTAGGCGCGCGCGTGCAGCTCGCGATTTCCCACCACGATGCGCTCGTCGCCGCCGGCCACCTCGTCAAAGACGGTGGCCTCGGGGTTGAGCTCGTCGCGCGACTGGTCCACGTAGGCGAAGGACACCGTCGGGCCCACCTGGATGGAGCCACCGTCGGGTTGGTCCTGGCCCACCAGCATCTTGAACAGGGTGGTCTTTCCCGCGCCGTTGGGCCCGATCACGCCCACGATGCCCCCCGGGGGCAGGAGGAACGAGAGGTCCTCGATGAGGAGGCGGTCGTCGAAGCCCTTGGAGAGATGCGCGGCGTCGACGACGAGGTCGCCCAGGCGCGGTCCCGGCGGGATCGCGATCTCGACCTTGTCGGCGCGCCGCTCGGCGGCCTCGGCCTCGGCGACGAGGTCGTTGAAGGCGTTGACGCGGGCCTTGCCCTTGGACTGGCGGGCGCGCGGCGACATCCGGATCCACTCGAGCTCGCGCGCCAGGGCCGCCTGGCGCGCGGAGTCGGCCTTCTCCTCCGAGGCCAGCCGGGCCTGCTTCTGCTCGAGCCAGGACGAGTAGTTGCCCTCCCAGGGGATGCCGTGTCCCCGGTCGAGCTCGAGGATCCAGCTGGCCGCGTTGTCGAGGAAGTAGCGGTCGTGGGTGATCGCGACCACCGTGCCTGCGTAGTTCTGCAGCGTGCGCTCGAGCCAGGCGACCGACTCGGCGTCGAGGTGGTTGGTCGGCTCGTCGAGTAGCAGCAGGTCAGGTTGGGAGAGCAGCAGGCGACACAGCGCCACCCGGCGCCGCTCGCCGCCGGAGAGCGTCGTCACCGGCGAGTCGGCCGGCGGCAAATTCAGCGCGTCCATCGCGATCTCGAGGGTGCGGTCGAGGTCCCAGGCGCCGGCGGCGTCGATCTTGGTCTGCAACTCGGCCTGCTCGGCGAGGAGGGCGTCGAAGTTCGCGTCGGGATCTGCGAAGCTCGCGCAGACCACGTTGTAGCGCGCGAGTAGGTCGCGCTGGTGCGCGACGCCGTCGGCCACGTTCTCTACGACGGTCTTGGTCTCGTCGAGCTGGGGCTCTTGGGGCAGGTAGCCCACCGTGAATCCCGGAGTGAGTCGCGCCTCGCCGGTGTAGCCGTCGTCGAGTCCGGCCATGATGCGCAGCAACGAGGACTTGCCCGAGCCGTTGGCGCCGATGACGCCGATCTTGGCGCCCGGATAGAAGGAGAGGTTGATGCCGCGCAGCACCTCGCGATCGGGCGGATAGAAGCGACGCAGGTCGCGCATGGTGAAGATGAACTGGGCAGCCATCTGACCAGTCTTACAAATGAAGCGCCGCGAGAGCCTCCCGTTACACTCGCGAGATGCCAAAGACCAAGAAGGCGCACCGCCACGCCCCGGATTGGATCATCCTGACCATCGCCTGCCTGGCGCAGTTCATGGTGGTCCTCGACGTGTCGATCGTCAACGTCGCCCTGCCCTCGATGCAGCGCGACCTGCACTTCACGATCGACAGCGCCCAGTGGGTCGTGAACGCCTACGTGCTGACCTTCGCCGGGTTCCTCCTGCTCGGCGGGCGGGCCGCGGACATCTTCGGGCGCCGCCGCGTCTATCTCACCGGTCTGACCGTCTTTACCATCGCGAGCATTGGCGCCGGCTTCGCCGCGACGGGCAGCCAGATGGTCGCGGTGCGCGCCCTCCAGGGCATCGGCGGAGCCATCCTCTCGCCGGCGACGCTCACCATCATCGTCACGACCTTCCACGGCAAGCGCCTGCCGCGCGCGCTCGGGCTCTGGAGCGCCGTGGCTGGCGCCGGCGGCGCGGTCGGCGGACTGCTCGGGGGACTGCTCACCGGCTGGGCCTCGTGGCGCTGGGTCTTCTTCATCAACGTCCCCTTCGGGATCCTCGCCGGCGTGCTCGCCCTGCGGTACCTGCGCGAGATGCGCAACCGCGACGCCGCGGTCAAGCTCGACGTCACCGGGGCGATCCTCGTCACCGGATCACTCGCCGCGCTGATCTACGGCGTCGTGAACACGACGACGGTCGTGAACTCGAAGACCATCGGCTGGACCGCCACCTCGACGCTGCTGTGGTTCCTCGGCGCGGCGCTCGGCCTGGCCACGTTCTTCATCTGGGAGACCCAGGTCGCGAGCCACCCCCTGGTGCCGCTGCGAATATTCCACGTGCGCTCGCTGTCGATGGCGAACCTGGTGATGCTGCTCATCGGCGGAGCGTTCTTCTCGATGTGGTACTTCCTGACCTTCTACTACCAGTACATCCTCGGCTACGGCCCGGTGAAGACGGGCTTCGCGTTCCTGCCGATGGCGATCGCGATCATCGTGGGCGCCCAGACGAGTTCGCGCCTGCTGCCCAAGCTGCACGCCCGGCCCCTGCTGCTGATCGGCACCTCGCTCGCGACGCTCGGATTCCTCTGGCTCTCGCGCATCGGCGTGCACTCCTCGTACACCGTGGACGTCCTGGCGCCGTCGGCCCTCTGCGCGCTGGCGATCGGCCTGCTCTTCACCCCCCTGGCCTCGGCCGCGACCACGGGTGTCGACCGTGCCGACGCCGGACTGGCCTCGGGAGTGCTCAACACGGCGCGCCAACTGGGCGGCTCGCTCGGCCTCGCCGTTCTCGGCACCCTGGCGGCCGACGCGTCGGCGCGCTTCGCCCTTCCCCTGAGTGCGGCCGCCCTCACGTCGGGCTACGAACGCGCCTTCCAGGTCTCGGCCGGCATCGCCCTGGTCGCCCTCGCGGCCAGCCTCGCCGTGCCGAGGGTCATCGTGGCGCACCCCAACCACTGACCGACCTCGGCCGCGTCGGGGCGAATCTTGTTCAGCCCGCGCGACCAATCGAGGATAGTGTCGCCTGTGACAACTAGAACCGCGAAATGCCCGGTCGGAGGCGCTAGCGTTCGACGATCCTTTGGAGGGATTGAATGCATATGGGAGAGAAATTGGGTGTTCGCCGCCTGTCCACGACGCTCGTCAGCGCGTCGCT
>DAIDJP010000050.1 GCA_027451285.1 Acidimicrobiaceae bacterium
GGTCAACGTCGCCGGCGAGGAACTGGCGATCGAAAGCGGGCCACTTGCTGAAGCAGTCTGGATGAAGAACAATCTCGACCGCGCCAAGATGGCCCTGCCGAATGGATACTGCACGTTCCCTCTCCAGAAGAGTTGCGAATACGCCAATGCGTGTTTGACCTGTCCGGTGTTTGTCACCACGGTCGAATTCCTCCCCCAGCATCACCGCCAACTCGAGTCCACTCGAGCGTTGATAGGACGTGCCGAGCAGGATGGCCATCAGCGGATGGCCGAGATGAACCACACCGTTGAACGGAACCTGCAGTCGATCATCGCTACGCTCAACCACGTTGAACCGAGCGCAAAACCACCCGGATCAACCAAGTCGACCGTGACCGGTTCCGATGCTGCCTGACAACTCGGAGCGATTGGCCCAACTTGCTCGGGCTCGTCATGACGAGACGTTGAAGCGAGCGACCACCGGGTTGGCTTCGATGCCACAAGGCGAGATGATCACGGTGGCTCGGCTCGCCATCAGAGCACGGGTCTCCCGGTCATGGCTCTACGCCCAGCACGATCTCTTGGCCGAGATCAAAACGCTCAACGAATCCAGACCTCCTTGCGTAAGTCATCCGCGTAGTCGCCTGACCAGGGACCATCCACCACTTCGCACCCGGGATACTCCATAATAGATGCAGAGTAATTGTCTTTCTGGAGGGAGAACCCGGGATGGCGTTGGCGGCGGGGAAACTGGTAGTCATGCAGCCTCTCCCCTTGGTACCGGTGGGTTCGGTGCCCGTCGCCGACGGGGTCTCGTTGCTCGAGGACGAAGAGGGCGCGGGCACGGTGTTCATCTGGGGCCAGGCGACCTGGACGTGGGATCGCTCTGATCCCGGCGCCCGGCGCCTCGCGGCGGTGCAACTCGTGAACTCGGGTGCGGCGAGCCAGCGCCAGGTCGCCGCGGCCTTCGGGGCGAACGAGACCACGGTGTGGCGCTGGCGCAGCGACTACCAGGCGGGTGGAGTGGTTGAGCTGCTCCCTTCGCGCAAGGGTCCCAAGCGCGCGTCGAAGCTGACCGAGGAGAAGCGCGCCGAGATCGCCCGACTGCGTGCGAGCGGGCTAACCAAGCCCGAGGTGGCCGCGCGCACCGGCGTGTCCACCCAGAGCGTGCGACGCGCCACGTTGGCCGTGACCACGGCGCGACCTGACCCCGAGATGGCACCCGCCGACGCCGATAAGTCGAACAACCTCGTCCCGCTCAACGCACCAAAGGAGCGCACCGGCGAGCGCGCAGCGGCGCGGCGCGGAATGCTCGCCGAGGCGGCCCCGGTGATCTGTGAGGGCGGGTCGCTTCCCTTCGTTGGCTCCCTGGTCATCCTGCCGGCCCTCGCGGCCACCGGACTCTTGGAGGTGACCGCCTCGCTCTACGGGCTCGGCCGACGCGTCGCGGGGTTCCCGCGCGCCGCCTTCTACGGCCTGCGCTCGCTCGTGCTGTGCGTGGTGTTCTCCTCGCTGCTCGGCGAGCCGCGCGCCGAGGGGCTCACCCGACTCGATCCCACCGCGATCGGTCGCCTGCTCGGCCTCGACCGGGCCCCGGAGGTGTCGCGCCTGCGCTACCGGCTGAGCGAGCTGGCCGAAGAGAACAAGAGCGACGAGCTGGTGCTCGGCCTCGCGCGCCGTCACCTCGATTCGCACCCCGACGCGGTCGGCCTCTTCTACGTCGACGGCCACGTGCGCGCCTACCACGGCAAGCACGAGGTCGCAAAGGCCCACGTCGCACGGATGCGCATCGCCATGCCCGCCGAGGTCGACACCTGGGTGTGTGACCGCTTCGGTGACGGGCTGCTCGTCTGGCAGGCCGCGCCCGGCGCCTCCCTCGTCGGCGAGCTGCGACTCGTCGTCACTAAGGTCCGCGACCTCGTGGGCGAGAACGCGCGCCCGACGATCTGCTTTGACCGGGGAGGCTGGAGCCCGAAGCTCTTCGCCCAGCTGAACGAGGCGGGCTTCGACGTCCTCACCTATCGCAAGGCGCCACCCTCTTCCGAGCCGCGAGCCGCATTCTCTCCCTACCGTTTTGTCGACGAGCTCGGGCGCGCCCACGACTACGTGCTCGCCGATCGCCGCGTGCGCCTGGCCTATGACAACCAGCGCCGGCGCTTCTCGTGCCGCCAGATCACGCGCCTCGACGAGGCGAGCGGGCACCAGACCCAGATCGTGACGACCCGCCAAGACAGCGACCCCGCGCTGCTCGCCCACGCGATGTTCTCGCGCTGGCGCCAGGAGAACTTCTTTCGCTACCAGCGCGCCCACTTTGGCCTGGACGCGCTCGACGCCTACGAGACCCACCCCGACGACCCGACCCGTCTCGTCGCCAACCCGGCCCGGCGCGACGCCGAGCGAGCAACGCGCCAGGCCCGCCAACGGCTCACTGACGCCGAGGCCAAAGAGGGTAGCGCCTCACTCGAGGGCCGCAGAGCAAACAAGGTACTCAAGGCCGCCTTCGCTGACGCGCGTGCCGAGGTCGCCCGCCTCGACGACGTCGCCAAGGCGATCCCGGCCAAGGTGCCCCTCGGTGAGGTGCGACCCGACGCGGTGCGCCTCGACGTCGAGCGCAAGCGCATCATGGACGCGATCCGCATGGCCACCTACAACGCCGAGTCGGCCATCGCACGAATGATCGCTCCGCACTACGCGCGAGCCGACGACGAAGCACGCACCTTACTCCACGAGATCTTCAAGTCACCCGCGGACCTCGAGGTCCGAGGAGACCAACTGCACGTGCGGATACTTCCCCTCTCGGCACCTCGTCGCACCAGGGCGATGGCGGGGCTGTGTGAGGATTTGACCGCTACTCAGACCCTCTACCCAGGGACCAATCTCACTCTCGTCTACTCAGTCAAGGAGACGTGAGGCTCTGCAGCGACTTTGGGCTTACGCAAGGAGGTCTGGAATCGTGACGACGTTGACATTCGCGTTGAGTCTCTGACTGACGATAGGTGACAACGCTGCCATGGCTAGGCGATGGACTTGCTTACCCATTCAGTGTCGTGTGACACCCCTATTCTAGGTTTTCGAGAATGGCGAATCCTACAAAACGCGAACGAAACACTGGAGTGATCACTCTGGTTGGCGCGGCTGTCGTCGCTGTCAGCGTCTTCATGCCCTACATCAACGCGGGCTCGGGCATCTTTTCGAGCAATCGAACACCATTCCAGTTCGGCTCGTACTCTCAATTCAGCTCAAACGGTTTTGAGGTCCTTATTGGGGCGGCACTTATCGCGCTAAGTGGCCTGCGTTT
>DAIDJP010000051.1 GCA_027451285.1 Acidimicrobiaceae bacterium
GCCAGGTGGAACGACCCGTGCCGCATGATCGACTCGTGTGCGACTCGCACCACGCGGTCCGCCGCCGCCGCGGCGGCTTCGCCCGGGGTCGCGAAGGAGCGCAGCGGGAGGGCCTCAGGCACGCTTCTCCACGTGGCCGCCAAACCCGGCGCGCATCGCCGAGAGGATCTTTCCCGCGAAGTCGGACTGTCCGCGCGAGGTGAAGCGCTGGAAGAGGGCCGTGCTGATCACCGGCGCCGGCACCGACTCGTTGATCGCGGCCTCCACTGTCCATCGCCCCTCGCCCGAGTCCGAGACCCGCCCGTCGAACTCGGCGAGCTCGGGCGAGCGCGACAGCGCGTCGGCGGTCAGGTCCATCAGCCACGAGGAGATCACCGAGCCGTGTCGCCAAACCTCGGCGACGTCGGCCAGGTCGATCTCGTAGGAGTAGTACTCGGGGTGCGCGAGCGGCGTCGTCTCGGCGTCGGCCGCGGACTCGTGAAGTCCGACGTTGGCGTTCTTGATGATGTTGAGGCCCTCGGCGATCGCGGCCATCATCCCGTACTCGATGCCGTTGTGGACCATCTTGACGAAGTGCCCCGCGCCGCAGGGGCCGCAGTGCAGGTACCCCTCATCGGCCGTTCCGCGAGCGTGCTCGCGCCCCGGGGTCGCGCTGACGCCGCCCGCACCGGGAGCGATGGAGCGAAAGATCGGATCGAGCCGATCGACGATGTCGTCCTCGCCGCCGATCATCAGGCTGAAGCCGCGCTCGAGGCCCCAGACGCCGCCGCTCGTGCCGCAGTCGACGTAGTGAATGCCCAGCGGCTCGAGCTGGGCCGCGCGCGCGATGTCGTCGTGGTAGTGGGAGTTGCCGCCGTCGATCACGACGTCGCCGGGAGACAGGTGCGCGGCCAGCTCGTCGAGCGCCCCCTGGGTCAAGGCGGCCGGAAGCATCAGCCAGATCGCGCGCGGCGCGGCGAGCTTGGAAGCGAGGTCCGCGAGCGACGTCGCGCCCTCGACACGCTCGCCGACGAGGGAGCTGACCGCGTCGGCGTTGACGTCATAGACCACACAGGAGTGACCGTCGCGGGTCACGCGGCGCACGAGGTTCGCGCCCATGCGCCCCAGGCCCACCATTCCCAACTGCATCGCGGTACTGGTTGTCATGATTCTCCTCGGGTGAGACGGCGGTAGCGCTCGATCAGAGCGTTGGTGGATGAATCGTGCGAGAGCGCGACGTCGGCGTCGGCGTCGAGCTCGGGGATGATGCGCGCGGCGAGCACCTTTCCGAGCTCCACGCCCCACTGGTCGAAGGAGTCGACGTCCCAGATCACGCCCTGGGTGTAGACCGAGTGTTCGTAGAGAGCGATCAGGCTGCCCAGGAGCCGCGGGGTGAGAAGGTCGGCCAGGATCACCGTGCTCGGCCGGTTGCCCTCCATGACGCGGTGGGCGACCTCGTGCTCGGGCGCACCCTCTTCGCGCACCTCGTCGGCGGTCTTGCCGAATGCCAGAGCCTCGGCCTGGGCGAAGACGTTGGAGGTGAGGACCGCGTGGTGTTCTGCGAGGGGATTGAGGCTGCGCGCGAATCCGATCAGGTCCACCGGCACGATCGTCGTGCCCTGGTGCAGGAGTTGGTAGAAGCTGTGCTGGCCGTTGGTGCCCGGCTCGCCCCAGTAGATCGGACCCGTCGGATGCGCAACCGGCGCGCCTTCGATCGTCACGTGCTTGCCGTTGGACTCCATGGTCAACTGCTGGAGGTAGGCCGGCAGCCGCTTGAGGTACTGGTCGTAGGGCATCACCCCCACGGTGGGCAACTCGAGGAAGTCGCGGTTCCACACCGCGAGTAGTCCCAGCAGCACGGGCAGGTTCTGCGCGAAGGGCGCCGTTCGAAAGTGCTCGTCCATCTCGTGAAAGCCCGCGAGCAGCTCGGCGAAGGCCTCGGGGCCGATCGCGATCATGGTGGACAGGCCGATCGCCGAGGTCATTGAGTAGCGACCGCCCACCCAGTCCCAGAAGCCGAACATGTTCGACGGGTCGATGCCGAACTCGCTGACACGCTGCGCGTTCGTCGACACCGCCACGAAGTGGCGGGCCACCGCCTCGTCCGCGCCGAGGCGTTCGAGAAGCCACGCGCGTGCCGAGCGGGCGTTGGTGAGCGTCTCCAAGGTGCCGAAGGTCTTGGACGAGACGATGAACAAGGTCTCTTCCGCGTTCAGATCGCGCACCGCCTCGACGAAGTCGGTGCTGTCGACGTTGGAGACGAAGCGGAACGTGAGGTCGCGTCGGCTGTAGAAGCGCAGAGCTTCGTAGGCCATCACCGGTCCCAGGTCCGAGCCGCCGATGCCGATGTTGACGACGTTGACGATGGGCTTGCCGGTGAATCCCGTCCACTCACCCGCGCGCACCTGGTCAGCGAATCGCGCCATCCGATCAAGCACCTCGTGCACTTCGGCGACGACGTCGACGCCGTCAACGACGAGAGACGACTCACGCGGCATTCGCAGGGCCACGTGCAGCACCGCGCGGTCTTCGGAGACATTCACGTGCTCGCCACGGAACATCTGGTCGCGCCGCTCGGCGAGGTGCGACTCGGTGGCAAGTTCGAAGAGAAGGCGCAGCGTCTCGTCGCTCACCCGGTTCTTGGAGTAGTCGACGTAGAGTCCGGCCGCCTCGACGCTGAGGCGGCGACCACGATCGGGGTCCGCCGCGAAGAGCTCTCGTAGGTGGCGCGGGACGATCTCGTCGCGGTGGGCCTTGAGGGCCCGCCACGCCGGGCTTTCACGCGGTAGCGCTTCCGTCATTGAGACCCCTTCGTCCGCTCACCATCAACAACCACTCTCGGGACCGACCATTTCTCGATCTCGTCACCGCGCGAGAGGATCCGCGTCGTCCGCGCAATAACGACTCGGCTCGCCTCCCGACCAGCGCTCGAGCGTCGTCACGACTGCACAGAGTCAGATTTCGCACTCGCGTGTCAATGATCTTCGCTAACTGTCAGCATACGGGCAACCCCTGAAGAGACGTCGGGCGGCGAATCTTTCCGTTGTCAGGCCAGGCGTCAGCCCCTCACGAGACAACGATGTGCCAGCGACACAAGCACGCGCACAACCGACCGGGCTCTCGCGAGTCGATCCCCACGAGAGCCCGGAACCGTGCACGTCGTCCAGTTCGGACGACTACGACGAGTGCAGGGTGATGACGGGACAGATCAGTACATTTTTCGTCCAGATCTGGTAAAGATTGGAACCCATCGGATTGATGACTTTGAAGTCGCGCGCAGCTTCCGCGGTGGCCAACTGGTCGTCACTCGTCACGGGCTTGAAAGACTTACTCATCGCATAGGCGTACGAGTACATCATGATCACGATGCGCCACGGCCCCGCGTAGTTGCCAAAGGCCGTTCCCGACGTCCCCAGGCCCGGCGCGCCGGTCAACAGGTGGTCGTGATAGTGAACCGGCTCTTGGAGACACGGATTGCACTGGGGCTGATATCCCGAAGGTAGGGTGACCGGCTCCGTGCCCGTGACGGGATAACCCAGGATGTACAGCGGCGGGGCGTCGAGCACGCCGGGGCTCGCGTTGGTCACGAGCGTCGCTCCCAACATGACGTAGGTCTGACCGTCGGCGTAGGCAAGTTCAGTATTGGGCGACGCCTGTGCGCTCACCGGCGCGAGCGCCAGCACCCCCACCATGGCCGACGCCACGAGTAGTCGTTTCATGTTCCCCCCGTTCTGGAACGGCCGGCCGGGTATCGCCCACCCCCGTCCCCATTTTGAATATGGTGGAACCATATCGAAAACGACCTCACCCGTCAACCCCGAGAAACGGGCCTATCGATCGGCACGCCGGCGCGCGGGGGCCGAGCACACCCGCGCGTCGATCCTGCGCGCCGCAACGGCCACCTTCGCGTCGCGCGGCTGGGCAGGCACGACGATGCGACTCGTGAGCGAGGCGGCCGGCGTGTCGCTTCAAAGCGTCGAGGCAATCTTCGGCACGAAAGCCGCCCTCCTGCGAGCGAGCGTCGACTTCGCGATTCGTGGCGACACCGACTCCACCCCGATCGTCCAGCGCGAAGCCGTCGCCCGCATGGAGGCGGCCGAGTCCGCGGCCGAAATGCTCGACCTGCACGCGGCGCATCTTCGTGCCATCAACGCTCGCTCGGCGTGGGTGGCGTGGGCCGTCGAGCAGGCCGCCACCCACGACGCGAGTGTCGGAGAGCTCTGGGACCAGATGAACGACAATCGCGCCTTCGGCGTACGCTGGGCCGCGTCCACTCTCCTGGCCAAGCCCGACGCTCGACGCGACCTCGCGCGCGACGACGTCGAAGCTGCGTTCTGGGTAGCTCTCGACTGGGGCACGTATCGCACGCTCACCGAGCACGCCCGTCTCTCCGCCGATCAGTACGAGGCGTGGTTGCGCTGGTACTACCGGTCGGTGTTCCTCGACGGCACCGGAGCACCCACGACCTGATCGCCGGGCACCGTCGCACACGTGCCCTTAATAGATACGAACCACCGTTCCCAAGGGCAAACGGTTGGACGCCCAGAGCCAGTCCATGGCCTCGATACTCACGCGCACGCAGCCGTGCGAGACGGGATAGGGCGGCACCGACGCAGCACCGTGGATCGCGTAGCCGCCGGTGAAGTACTTCGGGCGCCACAGCTCTCCGAGCGGGCTCACGTCGAGTCCGTTCACCTGACGAAAGAGACGAAACGTACCAGTCGGCGTGGTGGCGACACCCACCGTGGAGCCGCTCACGTAGCGATACCCGCCGCCGCTCGAGACGTTCAGGATGGTCAGCACGCGACCGCCGCGCACCAGCTCCAGGAGGTTCGTTTGCCGGTTGATCTCGACGACGTAGCCCGCGCGGCTGCGCGCGCTCGGTCGCACCCCGCGCGCCAGCGCGGCCGACGTGATCGGCCCGACGACACCGTCGCGCGCGACACCGGCCGCCTTCTGGATCGCGAACACGGCCTGCTGCGTGGCGTCGTTGAACACGCCGGTCACGGGTCCAACCCAATAGCCGAGCGCGTTGAGACGGCGCTGCAGGGCCACGACCGGCGCGCCGTGACTGCCGCGAGAGAGCATCGGCGCGTGCGTCGTGGTCGTGACGAACGTCGTCGTGGTCGTCGCCGCCTGCGCGGGGAGCGCCGGGACCGTCAGCGTCAACAACACGAGTGCCGACAGCACCATCGCGCCGAGTCGATTGCTCACACCCGTAGCATCGGCCCGTCGCTGGCCCGCGTCAATTCGGACGACGCGACGGGCACCCGTTCTAGTTCGTGGCGCACACCACCCGAGAGCGCGAGGTGTCGTTGTCCGCGTCGGGCGTCGCATCCGGAATGCGCGAGCGGCCGGCGTCGTTGTCGCGCGACGGCGGCAACGTGGTGAACGACGTCGAACCCGCGGCCGGGGTGAGCGACGTCGAACCCGCGGCCGGGGTGAGCGATCCGGACGAGCCCGTGGCCGGAGCGAGCCCCACCGCGGACAACCCCGGCGAGGTCGAGGTGCGCCCGACGCAGCTCTTCGCCGGTCCCGACCCGGCCGAGAGGACGACGACCGCCGCGACCAGAGCCACGAGGACAACCAGGACGATCAGTACTCGCGGCGGTGTGATGACTCGGGCCATGGACGTCCTCGTTACAGGTGGTGGCCGCGACGGGGTGCCACGACGCCGTTCGCCAGAGTACCGTTCGGCGCGCGCCGTCGCGCCAGCTTCGTTTCAGCGCGCGACGTCCCCGACGCCGGCGCCGGCAGTAGCGTCGGCCCGGGGGACACGATGATCACTGCTCGCTGGAGTCGTTGGGCCGTCGTCGCCGTGGTGGCGTTCGCGATCGCGAGCGCGATCGCGCCGCTGCGGGGCGCCCCGCGCGCGGCAGCATCCGAGCATCTCGCCTCACAAGCCTGCGCTCCGAGCGCGCTGACCGTACTCACCTGGTCCGACTACGCGTCCTACGCGGCCTCGACCCCGGTGCGACTCACCGCGATCGTGCGCAACAGCGGACCCAGCGCCTGTCGCGTCACCCTGGGCGGGTCCTCTCCCCTCGTCACCGTGAGAGGCGCCGACGGATCCGTCGCGTGGGCGTCGTGTGGCCAGACGACGCCGTGTCCGCTCTATCTCATGGTGGCGACGCTGGCGCCCGGCGCCAGCCGCGTGCAGACGTGGTCGTGGAACCAGCGCACCCGCGGGGCGCTCGCGGCGCGCGGGACCTACTCGGTCACGACGACGGCGAGCGGTACCCACTCGCGTCTCGCGACGAGCTTCCAGCTGGGAACGCGCACCGCCCAGCCCACGGTCGTCGCGAGTCTCGCGAGCAGTTCGCGCGTCACCATCGCGCGCGGGGCGACCCTCGTCGTTCGCCTCGGCGCGCAAGGTCTCTACGTGTTTTCTGCGCCAACGAGTTCGCCGCCTCTCACCGCGCGACTCTCTCTCGGAGGCGCGACGGCGCTCGCGCTGTTCGTGGCACGCGGCGTGGGCAGCGCCGTCGTGCGCGCGACCGGCACGCCCGCGTGCTATCCGCAGTGCCTGATGCCGAGCCGGCTCTACCAGCTGAGGGTCACCGTCACCCGCTAGGACGAGGTGCTCTACTGACAACGTGGCCTACCTCGCCCTCGTGGGAGTCGTCTTCGGGGTGAACCTGCTGCCCGCTTTCGGGCCGCCCACCTGGTCGATCCTCGTCTACGCGCGCCTGCGCTGGCACCTCGAACCCGTCGCCCTGGTCATCCTGGGCGCGGCCGCGGCCACGACCGGTCGTCTGGTCCTCGGCGTCGCCACCCGGCGTGTGCGCGGGCGCTTCTCGCCGCGCTATCGCGAGAACCTCGCCGCCCTTCAGGCGCGCCTCACCAAGCGGCGCAGCGGGATCGCCGCCTTCGTCACCCTCTTCGTGATCTCGCCCCTGCCCTCGGCCCAGCTCTTCAGCGCGGCCGGCCTGCTCGAGCTGCGCCTCGGTCCGCTGTGCCTCGCGTTCTTCGCCGGGCGCCTCGTCACCTACACCCTCTACGTCACGACCGCCGTCGTCGTCGAGACCCAGCTCTCGTCGGTTCTCGCCAACGTGTGGGGCGAGCCCTGGTGGATCGCGCTGCAGCTCGTGCTGCTGGTGGGCCTCGCGCTGCTGCCCACCGTGCGCTGGGACCGGGTGGGACGCGCTCGCGATTCCAAGTCGCCTCGATAGGCTCGGCGCGTGAACGAGTCAGCCGGCGTGCCCGGGCCGATCGCCCTGGTGGGTTCGGGCGAGTACCTCGAGGTGATGGCCGACATCGAAGCGAGCCTGATCGCCGGACGAGCTCCGCGCTACGTGCAGATCGCGACCGCCGCCGTGCCCGACGGGCCCGAGGTCGTCGCGCGCTGGCACCGCCTGGGCACCGAGCAGGCCCGCCGCCTCGACGTCGAACCGGTGATCCTCAACGTGGAGAGCGCGGCCGACGCCAACGATCCCGCCATCGTCGAGCTTGTGGCCGGAGCGGGCCTCGTCTACCTCTCGGGGGGACACCCGGCCTTCCTCGCCGACACCCTGCGCGACAGCGCCCTGTGGCAGGCCATCCTCGACGCCTGGCATGCTGGCGCGGCCCTCGCGGGATGCAGTGCGGGCGCGATGGCCATGACCTCGTGGATTCCCTCGCTGCGCCATCCGCGCCGCGGCACCACGCCCGGACTCGGGCTGCTATCGCAACTGCGCGTCATTCCGCACTTCGACGCCTTCAGCCGGCGGGTCCCCGACCTCGTCACGCAGTTCCTCATCCAGCGCGACCCCGCCGTCAGCGTGCTCGGCATCGACGAGGAGACCGCGCTGATCGGCGGGCCGTTCGAGTGGACGGTGCGCGGGCGCGCGAGCGTCTGGCGCCTCGACGACGAGGGCCGCGAGGAGTTCGCCGCCGGCGCCACCCTCTCCACGCCCTGATCAGCGCACGACGAGCACGGCCTGCATGAACTGGTGGATGGCGCAGTAGTAGCCGTAGACGCCGGGCCGGCGCGGCGCGAGAAAACTCATCGACTGGCCGTGGGCCAGGTCGCGGGTGGCGAACGAGCCGTCCGCCGCGGTCACCGTGTGATCGACGTTGTCGGTGTTGGTCACCGTGACCCTCTCACCCGCGGTGACGACGAGGCGCGCCGGCGAGTAGGCGAAGTTCGCGATCTCGATGTGCGCACCCGACGCCGACGCGCGCGGGGTCGTCGAGCGCGTGTCCAGGGCGAGGCCGCCCACGACGAGCAGGCTCGCCGCGAGAAGCGCGACGAGCCTGCTCGTGACGTGGTGCATCACACGGCCTTGGCCGTCGAGGAGAAGGCCAGCGGCTGGCCGCCCGCACTCTGGGCGCCGGGGTACTCGCCCAGCACGTAGTAGAGGATCGCGATGTGCTGCATCTCGACCGGTTGGATCGAGGCCGACAGCCCGATCGCGGCCGCGCTCGAGAGGTGCGACACCTCGACCTGGTAGGTCTCGGCCGCGATGGTCTCGAGCGTGAGGGCCAGGTTCGCCAGGTCGACCACGGTCTTCACCTTGGCGAAGTCGGCTTCAACGACCTTGGTCAACGTCGGGTTCGTCACCGTGACCGCGGCCTTGCCGTGGGCGCGCAGCACCCCGTTCCAGGCGGCCGCGTGCTGGCGGTGCTGGGCGCGCGCGGAGGTGGCGAACGTCGCCACCGCGGCCGGCACGCTGCCCAGCTTGCCGGCGGAGGCCGCCGAGAGACCCGCGCTGTAGGCGAACACCGCGAGGTTCTCGAGGCTGGCGGCCACCGCGGCCACCGCGAGGTCGCCCGAGAGGCCCTTCGGGGGGAAGGCGAGGGGCTCTCGGGCGTGCGACGTCGCCGAGGCGACGCGCGTGGCGGCGCCGGCGACACCGGGCAGGGCTCCGGCGCCGACCAACGTCGCCGCGAGGGCGCCGGCGCCGGTCAGGAACGACCGGCGGCTCGCGGAGCGCTCGTGGAGCCCCTCGATCATCGCCGCGACGCCGTCACGCATCGCGGGCACCGCGATGTCGTTGTTCATCTCATCGAGGTCGGCCGTCATCGCGAGAAGCTCGCGCTCGGAGCCGGAGAAGGGAGATGGGTTGTTCACTTGATCGCTCCTTGGGTCGCGGGTGCTGCACTGTTGGTCTTGTAGAAGGCGTAGGGGAATCCCACCGAGCCGGCCGCCGCGGGCAGGGAGGCCGCGGTGCCCGGAGCGAGCGAGATCAACTGGGGCGCGTTCGCCGCGAGCAGGGCCTTCACCGCGAGCAGCACCGCCACGTGCTGGGCCTCGACGCCCATGATGGAGGCGAAGAGGGCCCGGTTCTGTGTGACGCTCGCGAGGACGGTGTCCTTCACGTAGGTCTCGGCCGCGATGTTCTCGAGCTCGAGGGCGAGCCCCACGACGCCCAGCGTCCCCTGGGCGTCGGAGGCGCCCTTGAGAGACGCGACCGCCTTGTTCACCACCGGCACGAAGGCGGGGTCCGGGTGGTGCTGGGGCCGTCCGCCGAGGCGCTCGGCCGCCGCGTTGAAGGCCTCGGCGTGCTGGGCGTGCTGGTTGCGCGTGACGCGCGCGAACTTGGCCACCACGGCGTTGGCCGACGCGCCCCCGATGTAGGGCAGCGTGAGGGCCGTCGAGTAGGTGGCCACCGCCAGGTTCTCGATGGAGGCCGCCGTCTGGAGGATCTGCACGTCGCGCGACTTCGACGCGCCGGCCGAGGAGGCCAGCACGCCCACCAGGGCCGCGCCGCCGGCCGCGCCCAGCAGCGTTGCGCCCGAGAAGCTCGCGGCCAGCGAGCGCTGGTGCGCCTCGTGGAACTCGCGGCGCTGCGCCTCGTCGTCGGGGCTCTCGTGGGCCACCTCGACCAGTTCATTGAGGGCCTCGGTGGTCGGACGCAGCGCGTCGGCCTGGAGGTCCTGGGACTCTTCGAGCAACTCGGAGAGTGCTCTCGATTCTGGGATCATGTTCGCTCCTTGTAGATCGGTTACGAGGTGTTCGGTGCCCGCGCGAGAGCGGATGTCGGAATTTGTTCGTGCGCGAGAAGTTCGCCGGTACTGTGCGTCCACCGACATCCGTCGGCGCGGCGGCGACGAAGAGTAAGCGTGGACGATCTCAGCGAGGCCAGTGACCCCCAGCTCGTGACCATGATCGCGCGCTACTCCGAGGTCGCCCTGGCCGAGATCTACCGGCGTCACGGCGGCGCGGTGTTCGGCCTCGCGCGACGCGTCCTCAACGACACGACCGACGCCGAGGACGTCACCCAGGAGGTCTTCTTGCGCCTGTGGAACGAGCCCGACCGCTTCGACCCGAGCCGCGGCGCGCTGCGCAGCTTCCTCCTCACCCAGAGCCACGCGCGCGCGGTCGATCTGATCCGCAGCCAAGGAGCGCGGCGCCGGCGCGAGGCGCGCGAGGCCGCGATCACCGCGGCGGCCACCTACGACGTGCGCCACGAGGCCTGGGACCTCGTGCTCGCCGACGAGGTCGTGCGCGCGCTCGCCTCGTTGCCCCCCGAGGAACGCCAGGTGATCGAGCTCGCGTATTTTGAGGGACACTCCTACGTGAAGGTCGCCGAATTGCTCAACCAGCCTGAGGGCACCGTCAAGACCCGCATCCGAAACGGCATGCGACGCATGCGCGGCGCCCTGGTCGACGCCGGCATCGAGGGAGCGACATGAACCACGACGACGCCACCGAGCTTTTGGCGCTCTACGCGATCGACGCCCTCGAGGGCGACGAGGCGCGCGAGGTCGAGGCCCACCTGGTCGACTGCCCGCGCTGTGCCAGTGAGCTCGACTCGCTGCGCGGCGTCGCCGCGGCGATGGGCAACGCCACCGAGGCGCCGCCGGCGCACCTGTGGGAGAGAATCACGGGCCACCTCTACGACACGCCGAGTGAGGCGCCCGCGCTCGTCACGCCCGCGAGCGTGACGCCGATACGAGCGCGCCGATCGCGCGTCCAGATCATCTCGTGGGCGGCCGCCGCGGCGCTCGTCGCCGTCTTGGCCCTCGCCCTCGGTCACGCCAACGACCGTGCCGCGCGCCTGCAGGGCGCACTCACGGCCAGCGCGAAGAACGAGGTGTTGGCCGCCCTCGTCGCCCCGGGCCATCACCTGGTCACGCTGACGGGATCCCACCACCGCGAGCTGGCCCAGATGGTGACCCTGCCCGACGGACGGGCCTACCTCGTCTCCTCGCGCCTGCCCGCGCTCGCCCCCACTCGCACCTACCAGCTCTGGGCGATCGTGGCGGGTCGACCGATCTCGGTCGGGCTGCTCGGACCGCGGCCCTCGCTCGCGGCCGTGACCATGTCGGGCGCGCGCGCGAGCGTGCTCGCGATCACCGACGAGCCCTCCGGCGGTTCGGTGGCGCCCACGATGCCCATCGTGGCCTCCACCACGCTCTAGAGAACGAGAAGAACTCCAGCCAACACCTCGACGACCAGCGCGAGGACCGCGCCGGGTGCGGCGAACGTGTCGTGAAATCCGAACAGGCCCGCCGCGCTGGAGAGCAGAAAGCCCGCCGCGCTGGAGAGCGCGAGCGCGGCGCCGGCGAGGCGGAGCGCCCGGCGCGCGCGACCCACGAGGACGAGTCCGAGAGCGACTCCCGCCACGGCCTGGACCGCGCAGAGCGGGCCGATCACCGGCACCGCGTGATAGCCCTGGGCGAGGAAGAGATAGCCGTGGATCTCTCCCGAGGCGACGAGAGCCGTGGCGCCGGCTACGTTCGCGCGTCGACGGGTGAGGTGCAAGGGAGATGACGTCATCTCCCTTGTTCGTCGCAACCTCGGCAACGGATGTCAGAGGGGCGCACGTCGGGGAGAAGAACTCATCGGCTCTTTGCGACGCGAGGTCGCTACGCCCCGCGTCACCGCTACCCGAGAGCCACCATCGATTCCACCGCCGCGGGCAATGCCGACGATCCCTGGGCCAGGCGCGCGCCCGCGCGCCCGTGCAGGTGCGCGCCCAGTGCGGCCGCCGAGAGGGCGTCGTGGTCGTAGGCGAGGAGCGCTCCGATGACGCCGGCGAGCACGTCGCCGCTGCCGGCCGTGGCCAGAGCGTTCGTGCCCGAGGTGACGACGCGGGTGCGCCCGTCGGGCGCGGCCACGATGGTGCGCGGCCCCTTCAACAGCACCACGCACCCGGTGGCGAAGGCCAGGGCGCGCACGTCCTCGAGGCGGTCCTGCGTGGATTCTGCGCCCAGGCGGGCGAACTCTCCGGCGTGGGGAGTGAGGATCCACGACGACTCCTCAGGGCGGCGCGCGATGAGGCCCCGGTCGAGACCGTCGGCGTCGAGCACGACGGGGGCGCTCGTGGTCGCGAGGCGCTCGGCGAGCCAGGCGGGCGCGCCGTCGCCGAGTCCGGGGCCGGCCACGACCGCGCGACAGCGCGCGTCAATTCCGACCTCGCTCGTGCGCACCACCTCGACAGGCAGCGACAGCGTCTTCACGTCACCCCGACTGGCCAGGCGGACCATCGACGCCCCGGAGGCGAGGGCGCCCTCGCACACCAGCGCCGCCGCCCCGGGCATCAGGTCCGAGCCCGCGAGCACGGCCAGCGCGTGGGACCACTTGTGGTCGTTATCCGAGCGCAACGCGACGCCCGCGAGGTCGGCGTCCTCGATGACGCCGTCACGCGGCGTGCAAGGGATCGACAGCGTGGCGAGGCGCACCTCGCCGGCGAGCTCGGCGGCCGGACCGGTCACGTGCGCGTACTTGAGAGCCCCCAGGGCCAACGTGACGTCGGCGGCGAGCGAGCGGCCGAAGACCCTCCCGGTGTCGGCGTCGACGCCCGAGACGAGATCAAGCGCGAGCACCGGTGTCGCGCCGACGCGCGGCGCGTCGTAGGCGCGGGTGCATCCCAGACCGAAGGCGGCGTCGATCACCAGGTCGTAGCCGAGAAGCTCGGCCGGCTCGTCTCCAACGTCGAACACCCGTACCCGCGCGCCGCGACTCTTCAGCCATTGCGCGGCCACGCGTCCGTCGGCGCCGTTGAGCCCGGGGCCCGCGATCACGGCGACCCGGCGCCCGTAACACGAGCCGAGCATCGACGAGGCGGTCAGCGCCACCGCCGTTCCCGCGTCGGCCACGAGGGCGTCCTGGCCGCGGCGCGCGACCTCGCGCGCGTCGGCCTCGCGCATCTCGGCACTCGACAGGATCGGTAGCACGCGCCTCCTTCGAGTCGAGTCTCACACGCCTCCGCCCGATCGGGCGAATCGCCCAGACGGCCTACTTCACGGGGAAGGGAATCGCGCCCGAGGGAGCGCGCAGCGCGACGCCACGTCCCCAGTCGGTCCAGGCGACGGTGAGGGCGAAGGAGCCGGCGACCACGTGATAGGCGACGGGCATCGGCCGGGCGGTCGCGGTGACGTAGAGCGTCCCCGCCCCCTCGGGCATGCCGTTACTCGCCGGCACCGCGCCGAAGAGCTCATAGACGCGGTGGGTGGCCAGGGTCGTTTCGCCGCGCAGCACAGGACCCCCGATGAAGGAGATCTGCGCGAAGTCGCTCGCCAGCGTCGTCGCGCTGTCGACGCTCGCGTAGTTCGGATCCGACGGGGTGAGAACCAGCCAGTGGTTGGCGGCCGACGCGGCGCGCGCGCTCGAGATCCCGAACATGCTGGTCAGGGCAGGCACGTTGGCGTAGAGAAACATCCGACGGGTCTGATCCAGCGCGATCAGTCGGGCCGATCCCCCGTTGGCCGTGATCACCTTCTGCTCGCCGCCGGTCGCGCCGATGACGTTCACGCCCAGCGAGACGACCGAGCCCTTGATCATCATGATCGTGCGCTCGTGCACCCAGTGCGCCGACGTCGCGTCGCGCAACGCGGCGGAGAACAGCGCCGACGCCGAGGGCGCGGCTCCGGCCGGTGAGAAGGCGAGCGCGCCGGCGCCGGCGAGCGCGGCGCTGAGACCCACGCGCCACGCGCGACGTGTCAGCGTGAGTGCGTTACCGCGACGCTCACCCACGAGCGGGCGCCTCCCAGGTCGGGCGTCCCAGCGGCCCGCGGGCGTCGACGAGGGCTTCGATGACGCGACTGGCCGCGAGCACGGTCCACTCGTCGTGCGCGCGCCCGAGGATCGCCAGACCCACCGGCAGGCCGTGGACCAGCCCGATCGGAACGTTCATGATCGGCCAGCCGGCGATCGCCGCGGGCGTCGTCGCCGGGCTGGCGGGGCCGGGATGGCCGCCCACCGCCAGGTCGCTCTTCCACGACGGCCCGTACGCGGGGGCGAGGAGGACGTCGACGCCGTCCAGCGCGGGCTGCAGGCAGGTGTCGATCGCCCAGGCGAGGTTGCGCGCTCGCGCCGCCTCGTAGGCCTCGCCGGCGCGCCCGCCGGTGGCGAGCGCCATGTCGAAGAGGTCGTGTCCGAAGTGCGCGAGCTCGCTCGCCGCGTGGTCGTTCTCCCACGCGATCACCTCGGCCAAGGACTTCACCCCCTCGCCCGGGCGACGCGCCAGGTAGTCCGAGAGGTCGTCGTGCAGCTCGGCGAGCAGCACGGTGAGCTCGTCCTGGCCCTCCGCCTCGCCCGGGACCGCGACCTCACGGTCGATCACGTCGTGGCCCGCGGCGCGCAGCGCCGCGACGATCGCCTCGAAGAGAGCGTCGGTCGCCGGGTGCTCGGTGCGCCAGGACGTGGCCACCGCAAAGCGCAGTGAGCGCTCCGGCGGGGCGTCGCTGGCCGAGAGCACGGCGAACATGCGGGCCACGTCGTCGACGCGCCGACCGAGGGGCCCGGGGCTGTCCTGGCTCGCGCTGATGGGCACCACGTGGGTGGCCGGCACGACCCCGACGGTGGGCTTGAGGCCCACGACGCCACAGACCGACGCCGGACAGACGATGGATCCATCGGTCTCGGTGCCCACGGCGAGGGGCGCGAGGCCCGCGGCCAGCGCGGCGCCCGAGCCCGACGAGGAGCCACCGGCCGAGCGGTCCAGCGCCCAAGGGTTGCCGACCAGGCCACCGGTCGCCGACCAGCCGCTGGTCGAGCGCACCGAGCGGATGTTGGCCCACTGGCTCAGGTTCGTGCTCGCCAGGAGAATCGCGCCGGCCTCGCGTAGGCGAGCCACCAGGGGCGCCTCGCGCGCGGGACGTCCCACGAGGGCGGTCGAGCCGGCGGTGCCGGGCAGGCCGGTCGCCTCGACGTTGTCCTTGATCACCACCGGGATGCCGTGCAGGGCCCCGCGCACGCGCCCCTCGCGGCGCTCCGCGTCGCGCTCGGCGGCGACGTCGAGCGCGTCGGGTGCGAGCGCCGCGATCGCGCGCAGCGCGACCGACGAGTCCGGTGCGTCGATCGCGGCGATGCGCTCGAGCAGGGCCGTCACGAGGGCGACCGAGGTGAGCGTGCCGGCCTCGAGGCGCCCCTCGATCTCGGCGACGCTGAGGTAGGCGAGGTCCGCGCTGGGCGCGTGGGGATCAGTCATGGCGACACACTACCGAGGACATCGCCGACGGGCTCGACGACCCGAGTACCGTGGCGGCGGAGGCGACAACCATGTCCACCGCGCCAGAACGCGCCGCCAGCTTCGGCGGCGAGACCCCGGCGGCGTCGACGTCGAGCGCCGCGCAAGCCGACGACCCGCGCCGCGTCGAACTGCGCGCCTGGCTCGCCGAGCACCCCCGGCCCTCCGGCGCCGAGCTCGCCGCGGCCGGCCTGGTCGCGCCGCAGTGGCCCGCGCCCTGGGGGCGCGACGCCGACGTCGAGTACCAGCTCCTCATCGCCGAGGAGCTCGCGCGCGCCAACGTCGCGCGCCCGCTCAATCCGATCGGCATCGGCTGGGCGGGACCGACGATCATCCACGCCGGCACGCCCGAACAGCAGGCGCGCTGGCTGCCCCGGCTGATGAGCGGCGAGGAGTTCTGGTGCCAGCTCTTCTCCGAGCCCGGAGCCGGCAGCGACCTGGCGGCGCTCTCGACGCGAGCGCGCCGCGACGGCGACGAGTGGGTCGTCACCGGTCAGAAGGTCTGGACGAGCTACGCGCACGTCGCCGCCTGGGGCATCCTGCTCGCACGCACCTCGAGCGCGCCGCGCCAGCACGGCGTGAGCTACTTCGTCTGCCCAATGGACGCGCCGGGCATCACGGTGCGTGCGATCAGGGACATGACCGGCGAGCACGTCTTCAACGAGGTCGTCCTCGACGAGGTGCGACTGCCCGCGGACCACCTGATCGGCGCCGAGAACGACGGCTGGCGCCTGGCCAAGGTGACATTGGGCAACGAGCGAGTCTCGCTCTCGGGCGAGGGCGCGCTCTGGGGGCGCGGACCGACCGCGACGGACCTGGTCGCGACGGTGCGCGACGGCGAGGTCGCCTACGACGATCTCGCGCGCGACGACCTGGTGCGCTGCTGGTCCCACGGGGAGATCCTTCGCGTGCTGCGCCTGCGACTGCTCGCGGCCGCACGCGCGGGTCGAACCCCCGGGCCCGAGGCGAGCGTGCGCAAGGCGCTCGCCGACGTCCACGGCCAGGAGGTCATGACCCTCGCCAAGCGACTCGCCGGCAGCGCCGGCATGCTCGCGGGTCGCGGGCCGGGCGGAGCCGACGGCGCCGAGGCGGCGATGTGGGGCTACGGATTCCTCTTCGCCCCGGCGCTGACCATCGGCGGGGGAACCTCCGAGGTTCAACGCGACATCATCGCCGAGCGGGTGCTCGGACTGCCCCGCGAGCGAGCGGTCTGATCAGACGTCCGCGTAGCGCGCGGTCGTGAAGGCGATCGTGGTCGGCACGCTGGTGGCGAAGACGGCGAGCATCAACGTCACGACGACGAGCGGCGCGCCACGGGTGTGGTTGTGGACGAAGACGAACTCGATCATCCCGCCCTGGACGATGTAGGCGAGCAGGGCCCACTTGAAGACCTTGACGAACGTCGCCCAGGCGAAGGAGCCCAGACGCGTCATCATCGCGCCGGCCACGCCGAGGCAGACGAGTCCGGCGACGAGCAGCGCCGTCGCCACGCCCATCGGGGGGTGTCGCGGCGCGTAGGCCGCCATCACGATGCCGCCGATCACGACGAAGCCCAGCGCGATCGAGGTCATCCAGGGAACCGGAGGGTAGGCGCGCTCGGTCATCGCGAGGCCACCCGGGTCATGATGATCAACGTCGCCACCTGCATGAGACCGAGGATCCCCGCGCTGTAGATGAAGCGCTTCATGAGGTGCTCGATGCGCTCGCCGTTGGGCTGGGCCTTGTTCATCTCGAAGAGCACCGCGATGTTCGCCGGCTCGAGGACCCCGAGGGCGACGACGACCATCACGCCCACCACGATGAAGGACGCGATCAGCCAGGCGTGGTTCGGGCTGTTCACCGAGAGGTTGCCGAGCGCGTGCGCCACCTGAAAACCCGAGCCCAGGTTCATCGCGACGACCGTCGGCATGATGATCACCATCTTGGGCATGAAGCGCGAGACGAATTCGATGCGCGCGGGAATCGAGAGGCGGCCGATGATCGGCCCGACGACGAGGCCCACGAAGAGGTCGATCGAGGTCCACAGCGCGCCGCCGGCGACGTGGCTGAAGATGAGCCCCCAGCGCCAGTTGCCGAGGATCGCGGCGATCTCGAAGGCGAGCACCAGCGCCACGATGGGCAGACCGGCGACGGGCACGATCGCGATCTTGGGTCGCGTCGCGGGCGCGTGCGTCTCGATGTCCACCACAGGCCCTCCCCCGTCGATGGGGAAACTGTAATGGACCGGGGATGCTTACGCGAGAACTGCCCTGGACGCGACGGGCGCACGATGCGAGGATGAGCCATGGTCGATGTCGACACCACCGCAGCGGGCATGCCCGTGTGGATCGACGCGATGGTGCCCACGCGCGAGAAGCTCACGGCGATGAAGGAGTTCCTCTCGGGGGTCTTCGCCTGGGGCTGGGAACACGGCGAGGCCGACACCGGGTTCTACTCCATCGCCACCCACCGGGGTCGCGCGGTGCTCGGCCTCGGCCAAATGGACGCGACGTCGGGCACGTTCGTCACCTACTTCGCGACCGAGGACATCGCCGCGAGCGTCGCGCGCGCCGAGGAGCTCGGCGCCGCGGTCATCGTCGAGGCGACCCCGATCCTCGAGCTCGGCCACATGGCACTGCTGATGGATCCGGCCGGGGTGGTCCACGGGCTCTGGCAGGCGCGCGATTTCACCGGCTTCGGCGCGCTCTACGAGGTCGGCGCGCCCGGCTGGTTCGACCACGTTTCGAGCGACCCCGAGGCGGCCGCGCGCTACTACCGCAGCCTGACCGGCCACTCACTGCTCGAGCCCGAAACGGGTCTGCGCATCCTCAGCGCCGGCGAGCAGTGGTTCGCGAGCATCTCCTCGCCCCAGGTCCTGGCCGGCCAGTCCCACTGGAATCCGGTCTTCCT
Source organism: Acidimicrobiaceae bacterium (assembly GCA_027451285.1). GTDB lineage: Bacteria > Actinomycetota > Acidimicrobiia > Acidimicrobiales > RAAP-2 > RAAP-2. The sequence goes on from DAIDJP010000051.1 coordinate 18,267, forward strand.
CGTCGCCTCGCTCGCGGCCGCGCGCGAGGCCGTCCTCGAACACGGCGGGCGGGTGCTCGTCGAGGAGATGCCCGTTCCCGGCAGCGCGATCAGCGCCTTCGTCGAGCCGATCTGTCACAACGTGATCGTCGTCATGCGACTCGGGGTCGAGCCCTAGGCCGGTCGCGAATCGCGTGTGAGAAGATAGGTCATGTCCACAACCCCCACCATCGTCGTCTGCGACGGCGACCAGACGGGCCAGGAGCTCCTCGAAGAGTCCTTGCGCGTCATGACCCCCGAGCTGCTCGGCGTCGAGCTGGCCTTCACCCACTTCGACCTCTCACTGGCGAGTCGGCGGGCAACGAACAACGGCGTCGTGCGCGAGGCCGCCGCCGCGATGGTCGAGACGGGCCTCGGCCTCAAGGCCGCCACGGTCACGCCGACCGAGATCGGCAGCGTCGGATCGCCCAATCGCCTGCTGCGCGAGGGGATCGGCGGCTCGGTCATCGTGCGAACGGGTCGGCGGATCCCCGGGGTCGCCCCGGTCGTCGCCTCGACCAAGCCCATCATCGTGATCCGCATGGCGGTCGGTGACGCCTACGGCGCGGCCGAGGGCCGAGAGGGCGCCTCCGGCGGGGTCGACGAGGTCGCCTGGCGCACCGAGCGCATCGAGCGCTCGGTCTGTCGCCACGTGGCCGAGTACGCGTTCCAGGCGGCGGCCCAGGTGGGCGGCATGGTCTACGGCGGACCCAAGTGGACGGTCTCTCCCACCTACGAGGGCATGCTCAAGGAGGAGATGGACGAGGCGGCCGCGAGACATCCCGGCGTCGCCTACCGCCCCGTGCTGATCGACGCGACCTACGCCGGGCTGCTGACCGACGTGCACGACCAGACGCTCGTGATCCCCTCGCTCAATCGCGACGGCGACTGCCTGTCGGACATGGTGCTGGCCCTCTTCGGCTCGATCGCCGGCGCCGAGTCGGTGCTGCTGTCACTGGACGAGAACCTGCACCCCACGGTCGCCATGGCCGAGGCGCCTCACGGCACCGCGCCCTCGCTCGAGGGCAAGAACGTCGCCAACCCGATGGCGATGCTGCTGGCCCAGGCCGCGCTGCT
>DAIDJP010000052.1 GCA_027451285.1 Acidimicrobiaceae bacterium
ACATACTCCGCAACGGTCGCTTCGCCTTGACCTAATGAGCTAATTTCATGTCGGACTCACACTTCTTGTGCTTGCACCATTGCCCAGGTTCGCGCCGATGTGCAATGCATCGACCCATCAGTTCTCGATTCGCAGCTCGAATTTCTCACCGTTTGAGTTAGAAAATTGAATAACCCCAAGCACGCCAAATCCGGCGTCATGTAGCCAATCTTGTAGCCTAAGTCCCAAATTTGAGAGGACTTCGGTGGACGAAGGCGGACTAGTCGCCCCCTCTAGCCAGGAAAGATGGACATCGAAAGACGCGCTCGGACGGCCCAGCGTGGATCCCAAGGTGCCGGGATCGAGACCCGGGCGGCCCACCAGCACGACGTTCCCTCTGTTCAGAACGACGAGACAGCCGCGGCGACTCCTTCGCGTACGAACACCTTCGCGTCAGCAATTACGGCCAGCTGGACTCGGCCCAGAATGACCAGAGGATCCCTCAGGCTTCGCTAATCGTCCAGACACTGCATGGGAATCGGTGGCGGGAGTGAACTGTCCTTTCCAGGTAGTTCTAGTTTCAATCATCCTCTGACCCGGCGAGACTCTCTTGTGGCACGTCGGCATCGGCGAGCACGAGTTCGCCATCCAACACCGCCTCCATGGCCCGAGCCTCGGCGACGTCAAGACCAAGGTCACGAGATCCGACTTTGACCGCGACGTCGCGCCGTATCGTCGACGATGCCACGGCCGCCGCGATCGCCGTGGCCGCCACGTACCACCAGAGGTGGTGGAAACTCTCCAGCGCCGAGTGAGCGCTCGTGGGAGTTCCCAGCACCACCACCAAGACGGCCACTCCAATCGCACCACCGACCTGTCGGGACGTCTGGTTCACGGCGCTGCCGACGGCGAACCTCTCAGGACGCAGGGACGAAACGGCGGCGGCGCCGAGAACCGGAAACGTCAGACCGATGCCCAGACCCACGACGAGTGTGCCCGGTAGCCAGGCGCCGAGATAGTCAGGACCCACGCCAATCCGTATCGCGAACCAGGTGAGCGCGAGGGCGAAAAAGCCAAAGCCCACGAGCAGCACAGGACGAAAACCCCACCGAGCCGCCCAGCGGCCCGCCGAACTTGACACCAGGGCGACCACCAGAGGACCGGGTGTCACGGCTAGTCCCGCCAAGAGGATCGAGTAGTGCCAGACGCTGGTGAGAAAGAGAATGTTGCCGAGCAGCATCGCGAAGAATCCCATGGCGTAGAGGAACGTCGCGGCGTTGGCCGCGCTGAACGATCGAGCCCGAAAGAGACGCAGGTCGAGGACGGGCTCGGGGTGTCGGCTCGATCGGTGCAGAAACAGGGACCCCAGGACGATCGAGCACGCGAAGCCGGCCACGACCTTCGAGCTCGACCAACCCCAGCTACGACCCTGCGAAATCGCGAGCACGAGGGCCGCCAGCGACACGCTGAGCAGCACGACTCCGAAGTAGTCCGGAGTCGAGCGTGACGGACTCCCCTCGATGCGCGCGAGCACGCGACGCCCCACGAGCCAGGCAACGAGTCCAATCGGTAGGTTGACGTAGAACGCCGAGCGCCACCCCAGCCACGTGATCAGTGCGGCACCGAAGGAGGGTCCGGTGGCCACGGCGAGAGCTCCGATGCCGCCCCACATCGCCACTACCTGAGAGCGTCGCTCCGTCGGGAAGGCCCCCAACAGAAGTCCCAGCGACGCGGGAAGCACCGCCGCTGCGCCGACGCCTTGAACGATACGCCCCGCGATCAACAGTCCCACCGACGGGGCCATGCCACACAGCGCGGAGCCCAGACAGAAAATTCCCAGACCCGCAAAGAAGACCTTCCGGCTGCCGATGCGGTCGGCACTCCGTCCGGCCACGACCAGTAGTGAACCAAAGACGATCGAATACCCCGTGACCACCCACGCCAAGCTCGCACGCGAGTCGTGGGAGAAGGCCCGCTCCAGGGCCGGGAAGGCGACGTTGACGATCGAAAGGTCCAACGACGCCATGAACGCGCCCAGCGCGGTCACGATAAAGATCGCCCGGCGCGTCCGACGACCTGGCACTTCATCGTCGACGGGACGATTGCTTATTGATCCTGTCATAGAACGCACACTAGGAGATTGAGTTCTATTATGCAACTGACTACACTAGAGCCGTGGAACGAAAGAGTTTTGCCGACATGGACTGCTCGGTGGCGCAGTGCCTCGAAGTGGTCGGCGAGTGGTGGAGCATGCTGATCATTCGTGACGCTTTCTTAGGCGTGACGAGATTCGAGGACTTTCATCGGCGCCTGGGGATCTCTCGGAACATCCTTCAACAGAGACTCACAAAGCTCGTCGACGAGGGTGTGCTCGTTCGCCGGCCCTACAGCGAGCACCCGCCTCGCGACGACTACCGCCTCAGCGCCAAGGGCCGAGATCTGTGGCCCGTTCTCACCGCGATGCGCCAGTGGGGTGACACCTACGCGGCGCCGTCCGGTCCCCCCGTCGTACTCGTACACAGCACCTGTGGACAGGAGACCACCGCCGTGCTCGTGTGCGACCAGTGTGGAGAGCGACTCGAACTGCACGACTGCACGGTCAAGGAGGATGCCGGACGAGCCACGTCGCCCAATTCCGTCATTCTCCGAGAGCGAGCGCCGGCGATCGCGCCTGATCCACACGTCACGCAAATGTGACGAGATGAAGAGAATGTCGAGACGGACATCGTGAACGATTCGACGACCTCATTCAACTCCACTCTTCCGGGACCGAGATCGGGTCCCAACGACATTCCTCATCAAGATGCGAAAGTCAACGTCCTTCGGACGTCGCTGTCGCACGTGGTGTAGCAAGAGCGCAAGACTCGCCCGGCCCCTCGAGGAACTCACCGTCATAGTGAACCGAGCGCAGCCCGTCGACGGCTCTCGCACGTGACAGCAAGATGCGGTCCCCGTCTCCTTGTTCCACGTCACCGGTGCAGACCGGGCGGAACGGGATCGGACTATTCGCCCTGTGACTCCTTGGGATATCGGCCCAAGAGTTTGAGAAAGAGCCGTCCGAATCGACCTAGGTCCTGACTGCGTCCACTGGCCGCTTCGTGATCCAGCCGATTTCCGTGCATGCCACCACCGGAGTTGGAAAGGCCCGCCAGATGAATATCGTTGGCCTCAGCCCCCTTGGGGACTTTCGCCATCCGATGACGGACCTTCCTCGGCTTGTTTCCAGCTTCACCCACAATGTCCACCTTTCACAGACTGAGAGAGAATGTCTCTCGGGAATTCATCGTTCGACGGCACAGGGTGAACTCGGGCAGTGTCGCCTTCGTCACGCGCGCGTGGTGCACCGTCGCGTTCGCCTGCGCATCGCGGCGGGCGCCCGCTCCTCGTGCGGGATTCCGTTCGAGTTCCTCTCGTTGAGCACGCTTCGTCGAAACGACGACTTTCTCGCAGTCGCGGAAGTGTGTTGGGCTCTCTCTCGTTGCTCGCCGAGGTGGCACTCGACTGGCTGACCCGAGAGGTGTGGCCGACGCGGATCCTCGACCTTGAGCCGATGCGCGACGCAGCACGACGTCACGCGCGAGCATTGGCGTCACAACAAAGTGAGTCCCTCGTACGCGACCACGTCTCGCGCCATCAATATCGTCACACAGATCCACTCGGCATCCTCCATCACTCGATTTAGTCGCGTGCTAGCAGGATGCGGTTGTCTGGACGTCCCTCTTCCAACGTAACACGACAACTCGTTACTCATTCTGAGAATCCTGACTGGTGCGTAGGGTCTCGGTCGCCGAGTCACAGGGCGGCCCGTCTCAAGGGTGTTGACGCCTCTCGCAGGTCACCCTCGAACCCATCGTCCGACGTTGTGAGTCACTCTCGATGGCGCCGATCCCTTCGAGGTTCAACGTCACGTTCGAGAGTCTCCGTCGCATCGTTCTCCGCGGCCATCAGCGCGACGGGCCAGTTCTTCGGGTGAAGGATGCGGCTTCTCTGAACCAGCGAGGACACCACGTTCACACAGAATTCCGAGTCAGGAGCTGGCCTGGCGACAGCAGTCCCCAACGCAGCGTTGCCGGTGACCGTCAGGTCACGACGGCTAGGGTGAGCCGGTGCAACATGCCAAGGCTTCGCCAATCGGCTCGTGGCTGACAGCGAAGGGGCCCGTGCGCGTGCCTCAGATCACGGTCGCCTTCTGGGTCATCAAGGGCCTTTCGACCGCGATGGGCGAGTCCACTTCGGACTTCTTGGTCCACGCGATCAACCCCTACGTGGCCGTCCTGTTGGGTTTCGCGGCGTTCGTGATCGCGTTGGTCCTAGCCTTCGCCAAGGGCCGATATTCCCCGTGGACCTACTGGTTCGCGGTGGTGATGGTGGGAGTCTTCGGCACGATGGCGGCGGACGTCTTGCACGTGGCCCTCGGCGTTCCCTACGTGGCGAGTTCCATCGTGTACGCGCTAGTGCTCGCGGCGGTACTCGTGTCCTGGCGGGTGACCGAGAAGACCCTCTCGATCCACAGCATCGACACCCCTCGCCGTGAGGCCTTCTACTGGGCGACGGTGGTCGCCACCTTTGCCATGGGAACCGCGCTCGGCGACTTCAGCGCCTACACCCTGCACCTCGGTTACTTTTCGTCGGCGGCGGTCTTCGCCGCGATCATCCTCATTCCGGCCATCGGGTTTCGGGTCTTTCGTTGGAACGCGGTGTTCTCCTTCTGGTTCGCCTACGTGGTGACCCGACCCCTGGGAGCGTCACTCGCCGACGGTCTTGGCAAGCCCAAGGAGGTCAGTGGCCTGGGCCTGGGCAACGGCTGGGTCGCCCTGGTATTGGGTGCCGTGATCTTCATCATGGTCGCCGTCTTGGCGATCACCGGCGCGAGACTCCGAGCGGTACCGGCACTCGAGGCAGACCAGGCGTGAAGAACCCAGTCTCCACGGTCAATCGCGCCCGGTCATCACAGGATTGACCTGCTCGAGGCAGATGACGACTCCGCTGGCGGCCAACTGTGTGGGTGGAGCAAGACAGCCGACGTCACCGGAACACTACCGACCTCGTGATCGCATGTGGTTGGTGTGGAACCACCACGCTCGTCGACCAGGGGGCGCTGCGATCGGATACTCAACGCGAGGTGGGACCCTTGCTGGTCACCAGCGGATACTTTCTCATGGCCACGGACACCGATGGTCCGTCTTCAAAAGTCACCGAGGAAAGTGCACCACGTCAGAAGACGCCCACGCGCTACCTCCCACTGTTGGAGAGTTCAATCCCCAGCAACATGAGATTCTCGAGTACCACCAGGACGTGGTCCTCTTGAATCGGGGTCGCGATCGGTGATCAGCGACGACAACCCTGAGGCCATCAGAGACCCCTGTCGGTTCACTCGACAGCCAGCATCGAAGTGCCGAGTTCAAATGGGATTCGTCGAAACTCTGCTCGACCCGTATGGTTCAAAAAAGCCTTCGACATGAGTCGGACTGTCGTCAGGCCGCGTCGAGCAGCGCCTTGACCAGGTGACTCACCTGCGCCGTGGCGACGCCGACGCAGCGATCGGCGGCCCCGTAGGTCAGGTACACGATGTCGTCGTGACGCTCAGCCCCCTGGACGAAGACGACATTGTCGACGTCGCCTTCGCGCTCCCATTCGAGTTCGGGCTCGAGCAGGGGCTCATCGAGCTGGCTGAGCACACGCCCGGTGTCCTTGTCGAGCAGCGCGACGTTCGCCGTGTAGGCGCCGTCGGCGCGACGCTCGTGGAAGAACAGCAGCAGACCTTCGTCGGTCATGATCGGCGGTGCGCCCGCGCCGATGCCGAGCGCACCCGGCGTCGGACGAAGCAGGGTGTGCGCGTCGAGGTCGGACATGTAGGGATCCCAGTACTCGGGTCCCGCGTGCCACAGGTGATCGAGGTCGTCGAAGATTGCCAGTTGCATGTTGGGGTGGATCCGATGTACCAGCGCCACTCGCTGGTCGCTCAGCGTGAAGACAATGGCGTCCTTGTTGGCGACGTCGGCGGGCCCGAGGAGCTGACCGGTCTCTTCGTCGAGGTGGAACCGCTCACCGTCCCAGGACAGTCGGTGCGCGCCGATGCGCCAGGGTTGTCCGCTCTCTTCGGGCGGAAGCGAGGTGTAGGTCATGACGATGTCCTCGCCGTGCGCCCCCAGCACGCGCTGGACGCGCGGGTCTTCGTAACAGTGGACGCCCGAGGTCCCGGCACGCCCGAGCACGTAGGCGAACTCGTAGGTGCGCCCGTCGACCGAGGTCAGCACCAGCACGTCGGAGATGTAGTCGAGGAAGCGCGGTCCCGGTCCGTCGTTGCGCCGGTAGCCGTCACGCACTCCCCGGGCGAAGAGATGATAGAGGCCGTCGTGGAAGAGCAATCCGGCGTTGAACACGGCACCGTATCCCGGCACCGAACCCGCTTCGACGATGGGGCGGTCGTGCAGGCGGCTGACCTGCGGCACTCGAATGAAACCCGCTCCCATGACCCGACACTTCTCCTCTCGCGAAACTTCGAACACGCACTGTTGTCAGTTCCACTCGCTGACGAGACGAGTAGGGAAAGTGTAGAAGCCTCGGAAATTGTAGTGAGGGATGCTGGACGAAAATCATCACCCACGACGTATCCATGTCAGGTGAAGGGTGGGCGGGATCGTTACCGCAGTGGCCCCCCATTCGCGCACCCACGTGGCCGTGCCAGGGTGACCCGCTCTCATGACCACCGTGTCGGAGGCGGAATCGTGACAGAGACACGCCGAGCGAGCCGCGGCTGATCGACGCAGAGGGTGTCGGGTCCGCCAGCCGGCATCTGACCGCGTTTCACCCGTCACTTCGGCGGGCATTGTGGCTGATCGTCGGCCGATTCAACCGGCTGACGTCGACGGGCTCTTCCTCCTCGGTTCACCCACCGACCGTCTGACGACGCCCGTTCGACGGCGCCCGGATTGGCAACATGACGAATTCGTGACTGGTCCTCGCCGGTCCTGACCTCGCGCCCGAGGCGAGACCGTCTCAGCGCGTCGGTCCCGGCAGCCACGAGACGCCCGTGAGCTCCTCGGAGAGTTCCCAGAGCTGAGCCGCCACCGCCGCGTCGCGTGCCTTCGGCGACGGAACCCCCACCGCCGGATACCCGCGCATGCTGCGAAAGCCGTCAGGACCGATGTAGGAGCCCCCGGGCACGTCCGCCGTGGCCCCATAGAGCGTGGGCAGTGCCCCCATGGCGTCACTCTGGGCCACGAGCCGATTACCCAGGGTCATCACCGCGGCGGTGACGCGGCTCGCCGCGTGGCTCTGAAGGTTCGTCGCGGCGTAACCCGGGTGCACGGCGAGGGCTCGCACGCCGGACCCGCTCGCGGCAAGGCGGCGCTCGAGCTCGAAGACGAAGAGCAGGTTCGCCAGCTTCGACTGGCCGTACGCGTCCCAGGCCTTGTAGCGGCGCCTCTCCCAGTTGAGGTCCTCCACATCGATCCAGCCCGAACGGTGCAGCTCGGACGACACGACCACGACGCGATCCGTGATCAAGGGCAGCAGCAGGTTCGTCAAGGCGAAGTGACCCAGGTGATTGGTCCCGATCTGCATCTCGAATCCGTCGGCGGTCCTCTGTGCGGGAACGGCCATGACCCCGGCGTTGTCGATGAGGACGTCGAAGGATTCCGTGGTGGCCTCGGCGAAGGCGCGCACCGAGTGAAGGTTCGCGAGGTCGAGCGCACGCACCATGACATCCCCCGTCATCGCGGCCGCGGCCGTCTCGCCCTTTCTCACGTCGCGAACGGCCAGGGTGACCGTGGCGCCGGCGCGCGCGAGAGTTCGTGCGGCCGCCCGTCCGATTCCGCTGTTGGCCCCGGTGATGATGACCGAGCGGCCCGCGAGGTCGGGCAGATCTGCGCCGGTCCAGTGCGTGTGAGCCATAGGGGCAATCTACGGGCGACCGGCCTATGTGGCCAGCACCTATCGGCGCGGCTCGCAGATGACCAGCGGGATGTCGCGCCGGGCTCGACGCCGGTAGCTGGCGTAGGGCTTGTAGGCCGCAACGACCCGCGGCCACAGTTCGTCCTCCTCGGCCCGGTCGGCGACTCGCGCACGCACGGCGCGGCGCTCGCGACGGAGGGTGAGTTCGACCTCCGGATGGGCGAGCAGGTTCATGAACCAGTCGGGATTACGGTCGTCGCCCCCCTTGGAGCCCACGAGAACGATCCGCTCATCCTCCACGACGGGCGCGGCGAGCAGGACGGTGCGTTCGCGTCCCGATGTGCGCCCGATCGTGTGGAGTTGCACGATCGACATCCCGAAGGCCGACGCGCCGAGGCGCGAATCCGTCGCACGCAACACGGAATGATGAACGAGATTGAGCGTCCGAAAACCACGATCGATGAGATGACGGCGCCACTGGCTCATCACGAGAACCTCGCACGAGCGCTGCGTCGCGCACCCTCGTCAGGGTCGCGCGCGGCCACGTCGGGCACCGGCAACGGCGAGGGATCGACCCGGGCGGTGTCGATCAGACTTGGGCTCCACTCCCCGCACTCGGCTCGCCGAAGATGCCCTTCTTGGTGTCGCGCTTCTGGTGCTTCTCGAGGCGCTTCTCCTTGAGGGACTTGCCCACCTTCTTGGCGTTGTGATGACTGGGTGATTTATCGGCCACAATGACTCCTCTCGTAGGCGTCGTCAGTGTTGGCGGCGTCGAGGACTCCCGTTGGCAATGGCCGATCACCGAGTGGTGCCGAGGATCACCTTCGGGTAGGTACCTCATCACCGACCCTAATCGGCACGACCCGCAACTCGTCGCCACGGGGGTCGCGAGCGGCTTCGGGGCGACACTCGCGAAGTCTCCCCTCGTGAACCGCTGATTCTTCGACGAACGCGTGGCCATCGTGATGGCGACACCACGATGGCCACGTGCGGCTACAGAACGATGACGCCCCGTCCGCTGAGCTGTCCGTGGTGGAGCTTCTCGTACGCCTCAGGAGCCTGGTCGATCGAGAAGCGCTCGACGTGAACGCTGAGTCGGCCCGCCCGGGCCATCTCGATCACTTCCATCAGTTCGTCACGGTAACCCCAGTACGTGGTGCCGATCCGCGCCTCGTAGGGGGTCGTGAAGAAGCCGACGGGAATCGTGGCTCCGCCCATGCCGAGTCCGACGATCTTGAAGTCGCCGCCCACCCCGACGAGTTGTCGTGCCACGTCGAGGCTCTCCTGGAAGCCCGCGAAGTCGAAGACTCCCTGGGCCATGCGGCCGTGGGTGATCTCGCGTACCGCGTCCACGACGCCCGGATCGCTCGAGAGCATCGTCACGTCCGCGCCGACGTCCTTAGCCAGCTGCAGCTTGGACTCGTCGACGTCGAGGGCGATGATCCGACTCCCGCTCAACTCGCGCAGGATCTGGATGCCCAGGTGCCCCAACCCACCGGCACCCAAGACCACCGCCGTGGTGCCGGCGCCGAGCTTGGGCAGGCTCGACTTGATGGCGTGATACGGCGTGAGGGCCGCGTCGGTGAGTGGTGCCGCGATCGCCGGATCGAGTTCGCCGATGTCGACCAGGTGTCGCGCGTTATCCACGATCATGTACTCGGCCATCGCTCCCGGCGCACCGAGTCCCGGAGCGAGGATCTTGAGCTCGGTCGCGCGCTCGCAGTAGTTCTCGTGGCCCCGCGCGCACTCGTGGCAGACCCCACAGCCCCACGGGCCGTAGACCGCGACGCTCTGGCCGAGCGTGACGTTCGTCACGCCCGCGCCGAGTTCCACGACCGTGCCGACGCCCTCGTGGCCCAGGGTGAGGGGCAGAGAGCCAAGGAAATACTGATCTTCGGGGATGCTCATGACAAAGACGTCGGAGTGACACAGCCCCGCGGCCGTCACCTTCAACAGCACCTGGCCGGGTCCGGGAACGGGCCGGTCAATCTCCACGACCTCGGGTGAACCACCAAACGTTCGATACTGGACTGCCTTCATCTGAGCCTCCTTTCGAGGTTCCTCGTCGCGACATCAGCCGCTCGACCTTGCCGACTCTCCGTGGCGCGCTGTGCATCGACCGAGGACCTCACTCCATGATTCCTCAGCTCGTCCTCGGTTGCTCGTGGTGTGCCAGCCCGGCCGTCCCACGTCGGAAGAGCGCGCTTGGTCATTCGACCGCGATGGCGTCGAGGACGTTAAGACGTGCCGCCCGTCGCGCCGGCCACGAGGACGCCGCGAGCCCGAGCAGAGCGGCCACGACCACGAAGAGGACGAGGTTGGAATAGGGAACCACGACGTCGGTGATGCCCTGTTGCGAGAGCGACACGGACAGGGCCACCCCGAGGCCGGTGCCGAGGATGACCCCGATGACGCCGCCGAAGACGGCGAGGATCAGGGCTTCGGATCGAATCATCGTGCGTACCTGGCGGCGTCGCATGCCCACGGCTCGAAGGAGCCCGATCTCACGGGTGCGCTCAAAGACGGACAGGAGGAGCGTGTTCACGATCCCGATCAGAGCGATGATGATCGCCAGGCCCAACAATGCGTACACGAGACCAAGGATCTGATTCACCTGGGCCTGCTGGGTGGCGATGAACTGCGAGCGCGTCTGGACCTTCAGATTCGCGAACGGACGAAGGGCCGCCGTGATCGCCGACGTCTCGGCCGCGGTGGGTCCCGTCGTAGAGCGAAGCAGTATCGCGACCGGCTGAGCGCCCGGAGCGTAGTGCTGAGCGAAGAACCGCTCACTGACGACGTACGAGCCGAGTATGGCGTTCGGCTTGAAGACGCCGCCGACACGAACCGACGTCCAACCGGTCGTCGCGAACCGCACACGCATCGTGTCGCCCACGGAGAGATTCTTCGACGTCGCAGTGGTCGAGCTGATGAGAACCTCGCCGGCGCCTAGCGCAGATCCGGCGTCACCCGACTGCATTCTCAGCGTCACCGTCCGAGAGAGGCTGTCGCGGGGAATCGCCGCGAGGTTGAAGACCGAGTGGCCGAACTCGAAGACGCCGCTGTCGACACGGGTCACGGTGTCGACCCCCGGGATGTGCGAGATGACTCCGGGGGCCGCGTTGCTGATCCCCGAGATCGGCGAGCCGGTGACCGAACCGGTGATCACGTAATCAGCCGCTATCGCGTCCTTGATGCTTCCCGTCGCCGAGCGCGAGATCGACGCGCCGAACACCGTGAACGCCGCGACGAGCGCGAGGCCGATCATCAACGCCGACGCTGTCTGAGCGGTTCGACGTGGACTGCGCATCGAGTTTTCCCGCCCGAGGACCCCTGAGGCGCCGAGCGTCGCCGCGAGCGGTCGCCCGAGGACACTCGCCATTGGCCGGGCGATGAACGGAGCGAGCATGGCGACTCCGACGAAGATCGCTACGGCCCCCACCCCGACGAGGGCGATCGTGCCCCGCGCCAGGCCGCCCACGAGCACCGCCAGGCCGCCCACGCCCAGGGCCGCGCCGACGATCACCCGGCGCCGTCGCGACGTGGCGGGCGCACTGGAGTAGCTCGCGAGGGCGCGCACCGGGGCGATGCGCACGGCGTGTCGCGCGGGACTGACGGCGGAGATCATCGTCACGCCGACACCTACGAGAAGTGACACCACCACGGTGCGCGCCGAGAACACCAATGATCCCGGCGGCAGGCTGATCCCAAACGCGCGCAGCAAGGCGCTCAGTCCCATCGCCGTCAGGACGCCGAGTCCGAGGCCAAGCAGGGAGGCGACGAGGCCCATCAAGAAGGCCTCGAGTTGGACCATCGCGAACACCTGGCGCCGACTCGCACCCACGATGCGCAGCAGCGCCAACTCACGCGTTCGCTGGCTCACGATGATCGAGAAGGTGTTGAAGATCGTGAACGCGCCGACGAAGAGCGCGATGAACGCGAAGACGAGCAGCGCCGTCGAGAGGAAGCCGAGAATCTGGTTCATCAGGCTCGTGTTCTCGTCGGCGACCGTCTGACCAGTGACCACCTCCACGCCCTTCGGCAGTTCCGTCGCGATGGCCCGTTCGACCGACGAGAGTGACGATCCCCTGGCGACGAGGACATCGATCGTGTCGAGGCGTCCCACCTTGTCAAAGAGAGACTGGGCCGTGGGCAGACTGAAGGCCGCAATGGTGGCTCCCGCCAGGTTGTTCGCCGTGCCGAACTTCACGATTCCCGAGATGGTGAAATTCCGCGGCGCTCCCGGGAGAAGGATCGTCACGCGACTTCCGACGTGAAACCCGAACTTCTGGGCCGTCCCCTGGTCCATCACGACCTGCGTCGCGGTGCGCGGAGCCGTCCCGGCCACCAGGTGGAACCAGGAGAGCCGCTGACTGGCCGGGTACGTCGTGCCGATCGTGGGCGCTCCCCCGGTCGAGATCGCGTGCCCCTGCTTGTCCACGTACTGCGCATAGCCACTGACACTGCCCCCGGCGAGGGCGACGCCGGGCACCTCGCGCACCGTCGCGAGGAGAGACTGCGCAAACGGCTCGCGCACGGCGAGGGCCCCGGTCTGATTGGAGAACGCCGCAGCGCCGCGCACTTCGAGGTCGACGTTGCGGTACACGTTGGAAAAGAGCGTCGAGAAGGTCGAGTGCAACGTGTCGGTCAGGACGAGAGTTCCCGAGACGAACGTGACACCGAGCACGATGGCCAGTCCGGTGAGGGCCAGGCGAAGCTTGTGCGCCAACATCCCGCGCAGCGTGACCCGCCACATCAGTGACCCAGCTGCTTCATCTGTTCGAGCACGTCGTCGACGGTGGGCGCCAGAATCTCGCCCACGAGCTCGCCGTCGGCGAGGAACACGACGCGATCCGCGTGAGCGGCCGCTCGCACGTCGTGGGTGACCATGACGATCGACTGGTGGAACTCGTCCACGGATCGACGAAGGAAGTTCAGCATCTCGGTCGAGGAGTTCGAGTCCAGGTTGCCCGTCGGCTCGTCGGCGAAGATCAGCTCGGGCCGGCGGATCAGGGCCCGCGCACAGGCGGTGCGCTGTTGCTGGCCGCCCGACATCTCCGCGGGGTGATGCCCGAGTCGATCGGTGATCGAGAGTTGGGCGGCGAGGAACTCCAGCCACTCTGCGTCCACCTTGCCGCCGGCGAGCGTGACGGGCAGTTCGATGTTCTCTCGCGCGGTCAGGGTCGGAATCAGGTTGAAGGACTGAAAGATGAAGCCAATGCGATCGCGTCGCAACTGGGTCAGGTGCGTGTCGTCCATTTCGCCGATTTCGAGGTCGCCGATGTAGGTGTGCCCCGACGTCGGCACGTCGAGTCCGGCCATGCAGTGCATGAGAGTCGACTTGCCCGATCCCGACGGCCCCATCACCGCGACGAACCTCTCACGCTCGAAGGCGATGGTGACGCCGTTGAGGGCGCGAACCTCTGCGTTGCCCTCACCGTAGGTCTTCACAAGATCGACGGCGTGCGCGACGCTGGTCGCCAGATCGTGGACCACGTCCCGTGACGAGGGCTGGGTGCTGAGCATGGGGCGGTCCCTTCTCTGTGACGAGCACCCCAACCCATCCGCGGGTTGACACCCGCACTGAGCGCAGTCTCCATCACACTCGCGGAGACCACTAGGGCACTAAGTCACATCCAGCGGAAAATAAACCGCGTCTATCAGGATAATTGATGGTCGCTACTCAGCCCTCGCCCCTCGCGCGTCCTCGTGCGCGCACGGCGACGATCCGTGCAACACGCGCACACCTCTATACGCTGGCGCCGTGAGAACACCGTCAGACGCGGTCGGGGCGATACTTCTCACGGGCGGGGCCAGCCGACGGATGGGTCGGGATAAGTCCCTCCTGATCGTCGACGGTGTGACCCTGGCGCGACGCACCGCCAGCCTTCTGGAGCGGGTCGTGGGGATCGCGATCGAGGTCGGTCCCGGCCACTCGGGACTCGTGGCGACCCGCGAGGACCCCGCGGGCGAGGGACCCCTCGCCGCGATCGCCGCCGGTCGCGAGCTGCTGCGCGACTTGGGATTCGACGGTGCCGCGCTGGTCGTCGCCGTTGACCTGCCCTTCCTCGATGAGCCCCTCGTGCGATTCCTGGCCGACTACGGCGCTGTGGGCAGCGTCCTGCCGGTGGTCGAAGGTCGCGCGCAGCCGCTGTGCGCGCGCTGGGCGCCGAGGGATCTCGACGCGGCGAGAGAACTCCTCGTGCGCGGCGTGCGCTCACTGCGCCACCTCGAGCTCGCCCCCGACGTCACGCTCGTCGACGAGTCGACCTGGGGGCACGTCATTGACGCCAACGCCTTTTCTGACGTGGATAGTCCCGAGGACCTCGAGCGCTTCGGCCTGTCGTGACGTCGAGCGTCTAGGACGTTTCGGGGGGCGAGATCTCGCGCGCTCGCGCCAGCGCGTCCTCGACGCTCAATCCGGCGGACGCGGCGATCCAGCACGCCACCGGCGCGGCGGTCCTCTCCGAGGCGTGAGCCGCGATGCCGGCCAGGGCGAGGATCGCGTCGCGCTCGGCGTCACTCGGCGCCTCGACGCCCAGTTGCGCCGCGAATTCCTTGAGCCACTCGTGGGCGGGAGTCGTCACGACACGCATCGTAGCCAGCGACGCATCACTCGCGACCGTCGCGTTCGAGGGAGTGATCGGTAGGATCAGCCCCGAGTCGAGTTCGATCTCGCCACACCGACCAGGGGGATCCGTGAGCCGAGTGTCACCCGAGCGAAGCGTCATCCGCGTGACAGCGGGTTCGCCGCCGACGCGCCATCGTGACACCCTGGCCGGCGAAGAACCGCTGGAGCTGCGCGTGGGCGGGAGATCGTTGGCTGTGACCATGAGGACCCCGGGCGCGGACTTCGACCTCGCGGCGGGTTTCCTCGTCAGCGAGGGCGTCATCGCCGAAAGCCGCGAGCTCGTCGCGATGCGCTACTGCGCGGGCGTCGACGAGAGCGGCGTCAATCAGTTCAACGTGCTCGACCTTTCTCTGGCCGGTGATGTGGCGCCGCCGGGCAGCGACGTGGCGCGCGCGTTCTTCACCACGAGCTCGTGCGGGTTGTGCGGCAAGGCCTCCATCGACGCGGTAAGAACCCGTTCGCGTTTCGACCCGCCCGAGGACTCGCTGCGAGTCTCGAGTGACCTCCTCATCTCGCTGCCCGCGCGACTGCGCGCGGCCCAGCGCGTGTTCGACAAGACCGGCGGCCTGCACGCGGCAGCACTCTTTGACTCCGCCGGCGAGCTCCTGGTCCTGCGCGAGGATGTCGGCCGGCACAACGCCGTCGACAAGGTTGTGGGCTGGGCCCTGCGCGAGGGGCGCCTGCCGCTGCGCGAGTCGATCCTCCTCGTGTCGGGGCGCGCGTCCTTCGAACTCGTGCAAAAGGCGGTCATGGCGGGCCTGCCCATGCTGTGCGCGGTGTCCGCGCCGTCCTCGCTCGCGGTGGATCTCGCGCGCGAGTCGGGCATCAGCCTCGTGGGGTTCCTGCGCGATCCCTCGATGGTGATCTACGCCGGCGCCGAGCGCATCCTCAGCGCGGCCGCGACCTCGAGCTAGGTAGGTTGCGCCGCTTCGAGGCGGATCACGATCGACTTCGAGGTCGGCGTGTTGCTCGTCACGGCCGTCGAGTCCAGTGGCACCAGCACGTTGGCCTCGGGGAAGTACGCCGCGGCACAGCCCCGCAGGGTCGGGTAGGCCACCGCGCGGAAGGACCGCGCGCGGCGCTCGCCGTCGTCCCACACACTCACCAGGTCGACCATGTCCGCGTCGGCGAGGCCCCGCGCCGCGAGGTCGGCCTCGTTCACGAAGACGACGCGCCGACCGCCCTCGATGCCGCGGTAGCGGTCGTCGAGTCCGTAGACCGTGGTGTTGAACTGGTCGTGCGAGCGCACGGTCTGCAGGATCAGGTGCCCCTCGGGCACCTGGATCGCGTCGAGAGCGTTGTGCGTGAAGCGCGCCTTGCCGCTCGCCGTGTCGAAGGTGCGCGAGTCACGCGGCGGCCGCGGCAGCACGAACCCGCCCGGGTTCGCGACGCGCTCCTCGAAGTCGGTGAATCCCGGCACCACGTTCGCGATGTGACGACGGATCAGCCGGTAGTCGCCGGCCATCGCCCGCCAGCCGACGTCAGCGCCGAAGAGCGCCTCGCCCAGTCCAGCGATAATCGCGACCTCGCTGCGCAAGTGCGGCGAACCCGGCTCGAGGCGTCCGTGCGACGCGTGCACCATGGACATCGAGTCCTCGACCGTGACGAACTGCTCACCGCTCGCCTGGAGGTCGCGCTCCGTACGTCCCAGGCAGGGCAGGATCAGGGCCTCCTCGCCGTGCACCACGTGCGAGCGGTTGAGCTTGGTGGCCACGTGCACGGTGAGGCCGACCTTGGCCATCGCCGACTCGGTGACCGCGGTGTCGGGGGTCGCGGCGACGAAGTTGCCCCCGAGGGCGAAGAAGACGTCGATCTTTCCGTCGCGCATCGCGCGGATCGTGTCCACGGTGTCGTAGCCGTGCGCTCGTGGCACCTCGATGTTGAACTCCTCGCCCAGGCGGTCGAGGAACGAATCGGGCATCTTCTCCCAGATGCCCATCGTGCGATCCCCCTGCACGTTGGAGTGGCCACGGATCGGCGAGGGTCCGGCGCCGGGGCGGCCGATGTTGCCGCGCAGCAAGAGGAAGTTCACGATCTCGCGAATGGTCGCGACCGCGTTGCGGTGCTGGGTGATGCCCATCGCCCAGCACACGATCACGCTCCTCGCCGCCATGACCTCGGTCGCCACCGCCTCGATCTGACGTCGCGTGAGACCGCTCGCCTCCTCGACGTCGGACCAGGCGAGATCACGCAAGCCCTCGCGGGCCTCGTCGAAGCCGTCGCAGTAGGACTCGATGAAGTCGCGATCGATGACGGTGCCCGGCGTCGCCTCCTCGCGCTCGAGCAGGATCTTGTTGACGCCGGCGAACATCGCGAGGTCGCCGTTGACCTTCACCGGCAAGAACAGGTCGGTCAGCGCGGTGCCCCGGCCGATCAGCCCGCGCGCGCGCTGGGGGTTCTTAAAGCGCACCAGCCCCGCCTCGGGCAGGGGGTTGGCCGAGACGATCCGCGCGCCGCGGCGCTTGGCTGCCTCGAGCACGCTGAGCATGCGCGGGTGGTTGGTTCCGGGGTTCTGTCCCACGATGATGATCAGGTCGGTGTGATCCGTGATGTCCTCGAGGCTGACCGTCCCCTTGCCGATGCCGATGGTCTCCGTTAGCGCCGCCCCGCTCGACTCGTGGCACATGTTGGAGCAGTCCGGCAGGTTGTTGGTGCCCAGACGGCGCGCGAGGAGTTGGAAGAGGAACGCCGCCTCGTTGCTGGCCCGCCCGCTCGTATAGAACGCCGCCCGGTTCGGGTCCGCCATCTCGCGCAGGCGACTCGCGCACAATGCGAGCGCGTCGTCCCAGGAGATCGGCACGTAGTGGCTCGCTCCGCGCGCCAGGTACATCGGCTCGGTGAGTCGCCCGTGGCTCTCGAGCTCGTGGTCGGACTCGGCGCGCAACTGCTCGAGCGAGTGCGTGGCGAAGAAGGCGCGGCCGACGCGCTCGCGCGTCGCCTCCCACGACACGGCCTTGGCGCCGTTCTCGCAGAACTCCGCGTGACTGCGCTCTCCGGCCTGGGGGTCGGGCCAGGCGCAGCTCGGGCAGTCGAAACCGTCGACCTGGTTCATGGCGGTCAGGGTGCGCGCGCTGCGCGCGACACCCATCTCCTTCAACGCGCGCGTCATCGACAGGCGCACCGCGACGCGTCCCACCGCGACCGATTCGGGTCCGTGCACTTCGATGCCGTCGCTGGCGTGATCGACCATGTCATCACCCGTCGACGTGTCGCCGGCTCGCTGCCGGGTCCCCGGCGGGCCCCTCACTCGACCCTATCGCGAGCCTCTGGCGAACGGGCGGCCAGCGCCGCCGCGGCTCTCGTCGGGCCACCGGTAGTCTCTCGATCGTGTCGAGTACGCCACCGCCGAGAGCGACGTCGCGGGGTCTCACTTCGTGATCGGCGCTGACGAGGCCCGCTCGTACGTCCTCGCGGGGCTGAGTCCCCTCGCGCCGCTCGAGCACCCCCTCGCCGCGTCGATCGGACTCGTGGCGGCGAGCACGGTCACGGCGCGCGAACCGGCACCCTCGTTCACCAACTCCGCGATGGACGGGTTCGCCCTACGCGCGAATGACGTGACCGCGAGCGAGACGCGACTTCGCATCGTCGACTCCGTCTTCGCCGGCGAGTCGAGCAACGTCGTCGTGGGCCGCGGCGAGGCGACACGGATCATGACCGGCGCGCCGCTTCCTCCCGGGGCCGACAGCGTGTGCCCCCGCGAGGACGCGGTCGTCGAGGACGGCCACGTCGTGATCCACCACGCCGTGGCTGTCGGCGACTCGGTGCGCCACGTCGGCGAGGACATCACCGTCGGCCAGACCCTCGTCGAACCCGGCGACGTGATCACGCCGGCCCTGCTCGGCGCTCTCGCCGCCCAGGGGCTGACCTCGATCAACGCCCACCCGGTCCCCCGGGTGGGCGTTCTCTCGACCGGCAACGAACTGGTCGAGAGCGGTCCGCTGCGCGCGGGTCAGATCCGCGACTCGAACCGTCCGACGCTCCTCGCCGCGCTCGCTCGGTCCGGGTTCTCCCCCGTCGATCTGGGCACGGTGCGCGACGCGAAAGAGGACCTGCGCGCCGCTTTCGACGCCGCGCGGGCGACGTGTGACGCCGTGATCTCCACCGGTGGCGTCAGCGCCGGCGACGCCGACTTCGTCAAGGTCGTGCTCGCCGAGCTGTTCGGTGAGCGGGCACGCTCCATGCAGGTCGCGATCCGCCCGGGCAAGCCCTTCACCTTCGCCCTCGACGCGGCGAACGCGACGCCGTTCTTCGGACTCGCCGGCAACCCGGTCTCGACGCTCGTCGGCTTCGAGCTCTTCGTGCGCCCGGCCCTGCGCCGTCTCGCCGGCCAGCGCGACATCGACCGGCCGATCGTCCCGATGGTCCTCGACTGCGATCTCACGCGCCAGCCCGACGGCAAGCTCCACCTCGTGCACGGGATCTGTCGCGTGCACGACGACGGCCGCCTGCACGTCGAGAGCCTGGCGCGTCGCGGATCGCACCTGCTCTTTGCCATCGCGCAGGCCAACTGCCTCGTGATGGCGCCCGACGGCCCGAGCCTGGCCGCCGGGGAGAGCGTGCGCGCCCTCGTGCTCGAGGACGACCACCTGAACGCAGTCTGAATGGCCTAGACCCGCGAGTCCGAACCCGTCTCGCCCGCGTCCTCGGCGAGCCAGCGCGAGGCCCGTCGCGCGGCCCACGCCTCGCTGACGCGCCCGCGAAGCATCGACGCCAAGGCTTCGCGGTGCGTCAGCGCCATATAGACGTGTCCGAGGATCACCACCACGACCAGCCAGGCGAAGAGGTCGTGGACGAAGGTCGCTCCTCCGCGCCAGGACACCGGGAACAGGTCGAACCACTTCAAGATGACGCCGGTCGCGAACAAGACCACCGAGGAGGCGGCCACCAGGACGGCGTTGAGCTTCTGGCCCGGATTGAACTTGTCGGCGTCGATGTCGATGCGCCCCCACGAGGCGAGCCAGGAGATCTCCGCGCGCGTCCACTCGTTGACGCGGCGCACGTCACGGCGCAGTCGTCGACCCCAGGGGCCTAGGGCGGCGACGGCGAAGGGGATCGGCAGCGCGACGCCCGTCCACAGGTGGATCTGCTCGATCGCGATGCGCGGCAGGACGAGCCCGAAGAGCGAGCCGTAGTACAGGGGGATGGCGGTGACGATGAGGACGGCGAACATCGCCGCGCTGACCCAGTGCGCCGCGCGCTCGACCACGTCGAAGCGCACGAGGGTGCGCCGCGTCGCCTCGAGCGCTCCCGTCACGTGAGTCTCGGATTCGGGTTGGTCGGCCCGGTGGACCCGTCCAGCCAGCCGTTCACCGGATAGCCGTTCAGCTCCCAGTAGCCCGGCTGGACGGCGTTCACGACGCGGATCGCCGAGAGCCACTTGAGCGACTTGTAGCCGTACATCGGCGCGACGTAGAGGCGCACCGGTCCCCCGTGCTCGGTCGTGATCGGCGCGTCGAGCATCCGGTAGGCGACGATCACGTCGGGCAGATGGGCCTGGTCGATGGTGAGGCTCTCCGTGTCGGCCCCGTCGTGGGACTCGAAGGTGACCGCCACCGCGTCGCGGTGCGCGCCGACCACCTCGAGCAGGTGCGAGAGCTTCACGCCCTCCCAAGCCACATCGGGCACGCGCCAGCCCGTCACGCACTGAAAGGTCGCCACCAGTCGCGTCGAGGGCATGGCGGTGAGATCGCTGAAGGTGAAGGTCGTCGGACGATCCACCAGACCGCTCACCTCGAGGCGGTACATGTCGTTGGGAATCGTCGGGAAGACGCCGTTGAGCGAGTAGATGCGAAAGTGGTCGCCGCCCGGCAAGAGACCGCCCAGCCCCGAACCCAACAACCGTCCCAGGCCGCTCTGGATCGCCCCGCCCACCACGACGCCGGCGGCGCCGAGCGCGACGACCCCGAGGAAGACCCGTCGACCGACGGGGATCGTACCCGGCCCCTCTCGTGGTTCCGACGTCATCGCCCTCCTCCGACATCGTCCATAGGGCGGCGCTCGAGGGCGCCTCCTAGCGAATCGAAGTCAGTGTAGGGACCAGCGCGCGGCGCGCCGACGGGTCAGGTCCCCTCGCGGGCCGCGGCCTCGGGGGCAACCTGTCGGCCCCAGTCCCCGGACTTGCCGCCGGACTTCCTCTCGATGACCAGGTCCTCGAAGCGCGCCTGCGCGTCGTGCGCGGTGAGCGCGTTGAGCAGGCTCAGGGCCGCGAAGGCGCACGCCGTGAGGGCCTCCATCTCCACTCCCGTGCGGTGCACGGTCACGACGCTCGAGCGCACGAGCACGCCGTCGCTGTCGCTCGTCACCTCGACCTGGACGTCGTTCAGGTTGATGGGATGGCACAGGGGGATCAGCTGGGACGTTCGCTTGGCGGCCTGGATGCCCGCCAGACGCGCGGCGAAGACCGGGTCGAGCCCACCGGGGCCAGCGGGCAGGCTGTTCACGTCCACCCGTGAGCGAACGACGCAACTGGCCTGCGCACTGCGGCGAGTGGGCTCCTTATCCGAGACGTCGACCATGCGCAGGCGACCCTCATCGTCTAAGTGCGTAAAGGGCGTCTCCACCGGTTCCTCCCCTCGCCAGACTCGAACTCGAGTCGAGGGCATGCTACAGCGACGTGTCGCGTCGCCGCGCCGACCGTGGCGTTTCGTGTGTCGCTCGTTAGGCTCGGGGCATGAGCGACGGGGCGATCTCTCAGACGCGTGAACCGCACGCCGAGCGAGACGCGTCGTCGACCACGCCGGTCGCCCTCTCGGTGAAGCCCCACCGCAGGGCCTCGAGCGCGCTATCCACCTCGCCGCCGATCATGCCCGACTCCGGGCCTCTCCTCGACACCTACGGACGTGTCCACAGCGACCTGCGCATCTCGATCACCGACCGCTGCAACCTGCGCTGCGTCTACTGCATGTCCGAGGACATGCAGTTCCAGCCCCGCGAGCAGCTCCTCAGCTTCGACGAGCTCGAACGCGTGGCCCGCGTGGCGCGCGACCTCGGCGTCACCTCGATTCGCCTGACCGGGGGCGAGCCGCTGGTGCGCCGTGGCGTCGTCGAGCTCGTCGCGCGCCTGGCCGCGCTCGACTTCGAGGACATCGCCCTGACCACCAACGCCACCAGGCTGGCCCCGCTGGCCGCGCCCCTCAAGGCGGCCGGGCTGACCCGGGTGAACATCAGCTGCGACTCACTGCGCCCCGAGCGCTTCGCCTCGATACGGCGCCGCGGCGACCTCGCGACGGTGCTCGCGGCCATGGACGAGGCCGAGTCTGCTGGGCTATCGCCACTCAAGGTGAACGTCGTGCTGCTGCGCGGGATCAACGACGACGAGATCCTCGACTTCGCGCGATTCGCGCGCGAGACCGGGCGCCTCGTACGCTTCATCGAGTTCATGCCCCTCGACGCCCAGGGCGAGTGGGACCGTGAGCGACTGGTGCCCGGCCGCGAGGTCTTCGACGTCGTGAACGCCGCCTGGAGGATCGAGCCGATCGACGAACCGGGCCGCGTCGCGCCCGCCGAGCGGTTCCGCTTCGCCGACGGACGCGGCGAGATCGGCCTGATCTCGACCGTGACCGAGCCCTTCTGTGGGACGTGCAACCGACTGCGCCTCACCGCCGACGGATCGATCCGCAACTGCCTCTTCAGCGACGACGAGCACTCGCTGCGCCGCCTGCTGCGCGAGGGCTGCGAAGACGCCGACATCGAGCGCGTGCTGCGGCGCGCGGTGTGGGCGAAGTTCCCGGGGCACGCCATCAACGAGCCCGAGTTCCTGCGCCCCCATCGCTCCATGTCCATGATCGGCGGTTGAGCGCCGCGTTTCACCCCGGCGCTACTGTGGGGCGAGCAAGCGGTTCTCGGCAACGGAGGGGGCGTCTATGAGCAGCGTGCGTGTACTGGTTGGCACCCGAAAAGGGGCCTTCATCCTCACCTCGGACGCTAAGCGCAAGGACTGGCGCGTCGAGGGACCGCTCTTCGCCGGCTGGGAGATCTTTCACATGAAGGGCTCGCCCGTCGACACGAACCGGATCTTCGTCTCGCAGTCCTCGGGCTGGTTCGGCCAGTTGATCCAGCGCTCCGACGACGGTGGCACCACCTGGGAGCCGGTCGGCAACCAGTTCGTCTACGACGGGGTGCCCGGCACCCACCAGTGGTACGACGGGACGCCACACCCCTGGGAGTTCGCGCGGGTCTGGCACCTCGAGCCGTCACTGACCGATCCCGACAGCGTGCTCGCCGGCGTCGAGGACGCCGCGCTCTTTCGCTCGAGCGACGCCGGCGCGTCCTGGACCGAGCTGTCGGGCCTTCGCGGACACGACACGGGCTCGCAGTGGCAGCCGGGCGCGGGCGGGATGTGCCTGCACACCATCATCCAGAGTCCCACCGATCCCGGGCGCATCGTTGTGGCCATCTCGGCGGCCGGGGCGTTTCGCTCCGACGACAACGGCGAGCACTGGAAGCCGATCAACAAGGGCCTGCGCTCCGAGGAGATCCCCGACGTCGACACCGAGGTCGGCCACTGCGTGCACCACGTCGCGATGCACCCGAGCCGTCCCGACGTGCTCTTCATGCAAAAGCACTGGGACATCATGCGCAGCAACGACGCGGGTGAGTCGTGGTTCGAGGTCAGCGGCAACCTGCCGACGGACTTTGGCTTCGTGATCGACGTGCACGCCCACGAGCCCGAGACACTTTTCGTGGTGCCGATCACGAGCGACTCGATGCACTTCCCCGTCGACGGCCAGCTGCGCGTCTATCGCAGCCGCAGCGGCGGCAACGAGTGGGAGCCGCTCACCAAGGGCCTGCCCCAGAGCAACTGCTACGTCAACGTCCTGCGCGACGCGATGGCCGTCGACACCCTCGAGGACTGCGGCGTCTACTTCGGCACCACCGGCGGCCAGGTCTACGTCTCGGCCAACGGCGGCGACACCTGGGAGGCGATCGTGCACGACCTGCCCGCGGTCCTCTCGGTGGAAGTGCAAACCGTGGCATGATCCGGGTGATCCTGCCGGCTCACTTAAAGACGCTGACCCACGTCACCGGCGAGGTCCACTTGGACCTGTCCGGTCCCGTCACCCAGCGCAGCGTGCTCGACGCGCTCGAGGCCCGCTACCCGGTCCTGCTCGGCACGATCCGCGACCCCGCCACGAAGAAGCGCCGACCCTTCATCCGCTTCTACGCCTGCGAGGAGGACCTCTCGCACGACTCGCCCGACGCAGAGCTAGCCCGCGAGGTCATCGAGGGGCGCGAGCCGTTCATCGTCGTCGGCGCGATGGCCGGCGGCTGATCAGTCGCCGAGGCCCTCGAGGCCGTCGAGGCTGACGGCGTTCTTCGCGCGCCGGTACTCGGCTATCCCCTCGGGACCCTTGCGTCGCGACCACTGGTCCAGCGTCGGACGGTGCGACGTGAACTCCATGAACGGCACGCCATAGCCACACGAGTCCGACACGCGCGCGACGTCGAGCACGATGATCGAGCGCACGCCGACGCCGTCGGGTTCGGCGAATCGAGGCGCGAGCGTGGCGAACTCCGCGGAACCCATCTCCACGACCCGGCCGCGCCCGTGCAGGCGCACGATGCGCGGCGGACCCGCGAACGCGCAGAACATGATGACGAGGCGACCGTTCTCGCGCAGGTGCGCGATCGTCTCGACCCCGCTGCCGGTCTGATCCAAGTAGGCCACCCGATCGGGGCCGAGGACGGCGAACTCGCCGCGGTTACCCTTGGGCGAGCAGTTGATCGATCCTTCGACGTCGAGCGGGGCGCTCGCCACGAAGAACACCGGCTGGTCGATCAACCACGCGCCCAGGCTCTCGCTGATCTCGTCGAGCTTTCCCATCCGCCCGGTCTAGCGGGCCGCGTGCTGCAACGACGCCGCCTCGGCCTCTCGGCGAGGTACCCGCTCGTTAGTCTGGGCCAGTGACCAAGTATCGGGTGGGGCGGGCGGCGGAACTACTCGGCGTGAGCGTGGACACCCTGCGCCGCTGGGCCAGCGCGGGACGCATCGCCGTCACCGTCGCCCCCGACGGTCGGCGCTACTACGACGGCGCCGACCTCGCGCGCCTGGCCGTGGAGATCGGTGGCGAGAACGCCGCCGAGGCCCCGCGCGCCCAATCGGCGCGCAACCGCTTCGTCGGCATCGTCACGCGCGTGGTGAAGGACCAGGTCGTCGCCCAGATCGACATCCAGGCCGGCCCGCATCGCTTCGTGTCGCTGATCACGCGCGAAGCCGCCGACGAACTCCAGCTCGAGCCCGGCGTCGTGGTCGACGCGGTGGTGAAGGCCACCAACGTCGGCGTGGAGATCCCCTCAACCTTCTAGGTTGCGGCGGCGAGCTCGACGCGCGGCCACAGCGAGACGTCGTCGGCGCGGATCAGAACCGCGCACGTATCGCCCACCGACCACTCCGTCGCGTCGGCGCTGCGAACGAGGAGAGTCGTCGAGGGACCGATCCCGACGAGGTAGTCACTCGCCACCCCCACGTAGGCCACGTCGAGGATCGCCCCGGCAAGCGCCGTGTGGCGAGCCGGCGCCACGGCGTCGGATGCCGCGAGGGTGACGCGCTCGGGGCGCACGCTCCACGAGACGTCCGCCCCCTCGAGCGCGGCGACGTCGGCGACAATCCTGACCCCGTCGCACTCGATGGCTCCGGCGCGCACTCGCGCGGGCAGGAGGTTCGCGATGCCGAGAAGTCGGGCCACCTCGGGCGACGCCGGGTGGGCGAACACCTCACGGCTGGTGCCCGCCTGCAGCGCCGCGCCCGCGCTGACGACGAGCACGTCCTCGGACAGGAACCCCGCCTCCTCGGGGTCGTGGGTGACGAGCACGGTGGAGAGCCCCGTCTCTCGCTGGAGCTCTCGCACCAGGCGACGCAGGTCCTGGCGCACCGGCACGTCGAGGGCCGAGAAGGGCTCGTCGAGCAAGAGCAGCACGGGTCCGGCGCAGAGGACCTGGCCGAGCGCCACCCGCTGGCGCTGGCCGCCCGAGAGCTGGGCGGGAAGGTGCGACTCGAGGCCGTCGAGCCCGAGGCGGTGCAGCCAGTAGCGCGCGACCTCGGCACTCGCCGCGGGCGCGAAGTTCAGCTGCTGCCAGACGGTGAGATGGGGGAACAGCGAGAAGCCCTGGGCGACGTAGCCCACCCCGCGCCGAACGACGGGCACGTCGCCGAGGGCGTCCTCGCCACACCAGAGCCGCGCCGACTCCGGCCCGTAGAGGCCCGCGAGGCTGCGCAGCAGCGCCGACTTGCCGGCACCCGAGGGACCCAACACCGCGAGGTGGCGCACCGCGCGCGACGACGTGAGTCGTAGATGGAAGGCGCCGAGGTGATGATCCACCTCGAAGCGAACGGGTCGCGCCGCGACGCTCGCGGGCGCGCGGGGCTCGACCGACGGAAGACGCGGCGCGCGACGGCGCCAGTGCAGGCGGCTCACGGCGACCACGACAGTCGCCGCCGCCAGCGCGAGGGCCGTCGGGGCGAGCGTCGTGGAGAGACCCGCCCCGCTGAACTGGTTGTAGGTGTAGATGGGCAGCGACGTCGGGTTGTAGGCGAGGACCACGACCGCCCCGTATTCGCCGAAGGCTCGCAACCACGCGAGCACCATGCCCGCGCGAATGCCCGGCGCGGCGACGGGGATCGCCACACGCACGAAGCGCGACACCTCGCCGTGGCCCAACGTCTCGGCGACGTCGAGCAGGCTCTGGTCGATCGACTCGAAGGCCGCGCGCGCCGCGACCACCAGGAACGGCGCGGCCACGAAGGTCATGGCGAGCACGACCCCCGTGCGCGAGTTGGTGAGCTGGCGGTCGAAGAGTCGGCCGAGGAACGTGTAGGGACCCACGAGATAGATGAGGACGATCCCGCTCATCAGCGGCGGCAACGCCAGGGGGATCTGGACCAGCACACCGACCACGCGCGAGAGCCGGCTGGTCGATCGAGCCAGGACGAAGGCGAGCGGCAGTCCGACGACGGTAATGAGAGCGAGCGAGATGGTCGCGGCGCTCAGCGAGACCCACAGCGCCGAATACAGACCCGCTTGGTGAAAGCCGCGTTGCGACGTCGACGCGAATCGAATCACCAGCGCGACGAGAGGCGCCGCCAGGTAGACAACGGCCAGGCCGGCGAGCCAGCGCAGCGGTCCAGCGAGACCGCGAGGGGTCACTTCGTGGGCGACGGACTCGCGCTGGACGTCGCCGCGTTCGGCGCGATGCCGTGACGCAAGAGGATCGTGCGACCCTGCGCGCCGAGCAGGAACGCGACGAAGGCGCGCGCGGCGCGCGCGTGCGGCGCGCGGTTCACGACGGCCGCCGTATAGGTGCCGGCAAGGTGCGTGCCGGTGAGGGCCACCGTCTTCAAGTGCGCGGCCGAAGCCTCGACCGCGTAGAAGAACCCGGCGTCGAGCTGTCCGGCGTCGAGCTCACCTACCAGGGAGGTCTCGGTGAAGACGTTCGACGTAGAGGTCGCGAGCGCGGCGAGGGAGGGCCGGTGGAAGCGACGGGCGGCTTCACGCAGGGCTGTCACGGCGAGCACGCCCTTGGGGTCGCTCGCGGGGTCCGTGCGCCCGAGCAGGAATCCCGCACGCCCCACCACGTCGTACCAGGGCGTCGTGCGCAGCGCCGCGGCGAACTTCGACGACGGGTTGTAGCCCAGCACGAGCGCCGAGCGACCGATGACCCGATACGACGAGATCCAGTTGCCGTTCGCCGCTCCCTCGAGCTCGCGATTGACGCTCGGCGCGGCACTCACGAAAACGTCGGCGACCTCGGTGCCGCCCTTGATCTCGGCCGCGAGCGCCGTCGATCCGTTGGCGATCCCTACGACGTTGTAGCCGGTCGCGCGATGGAAAGCCGGCGCAATCTGGTTCTGCATGAGATCGAGCAACGAGCCCGCGTAGAGCACGTCGACCGGACCCGAGCCTGAGGCGCGCGCCGGGCTCGCCGCGAGGCCGAAGCTGAGCGGCGCGATTCCGAGTGCGCCCACCAGCAGTCGACCTGCACTCCTTGCGATGACGTTTCGCACCTTCGACATGATGACCCCCTCCGCGCCGTGCGATGCCGGCCCCGTGCGCCGATACTACGCCGCTAGGGCCGCTTTTGCGCCATAAAATCGAACTGAGAACCGCATCTGCGGTCATTTCACGTGTGACACGCCATCGACGAGATGACAGATTCGTCGTCGTAACTAGGGTGTGGCGCGTGACGGTGGACCAATCACTCGACTGGGTCGCGGTGTCGGCCGAAAGGCTGAACCCCGACGAGCTCGCCGACTGGGTGATGCGACCCGACTGCGGGGCAATCGTGACCTTCTTTGGAACCACGCGCACCACGTCGACGCTCGAGCACGAGATCATCGAGCTCGAGTACGACACCGACATCGACCTCGCCGAGTCGCGCATCCGGCGCGTGATTGCCGCGGCGCGCGAGCGCTGGCCGCAAGTGCGCGCGATCGCCATCCACCACCGCGTCGGTACCGTGGCGGTACGCGAGCCCGCCGTCGTGGTGGCGGTGTCCTCGCCGCATCGCGGCGAAGCCTTCGCGGCCGCCCAGTTCTGCATCGACGCGGTCAAGCGAACCGTTCCCATGTGGAAGCGCGAGGTCTGGCAGAACGGCTCGGCCTGGAGTCAGGAAGCTCAGGACATCCTCGACGTGGGCGACCTGGAGCCATCATGAGCCAGGTCCTCCTGCTCGGTCCCGCCCACGAGGCCGCCGGCGTGCGCCGCGCCGAGATCGAGGGCGACACGCTCGCCGAGGTGATGGCGGCGGCGGTGACGCGCTTCGGTCCGCGCTTCGCCGAGATCCTCGCGATCAGTCGACTGTGGGTGAACGGCGAGGACGCGCCCGCCGATCAGGCGGTCGGACCCTCGGACGAGATCGCGGTCGTGCCGCCGGTCTCGGGCGGGTGAGCGTCGTCGCTGCCCGCGAGGAGAGAGAGCGCGTGCCCGAGGAGGGGCAGCACCGCCTCGAGGCACTCGAGAGCCCCCTTCGGCGAGCCGGGCGTGTTGAGGACCAGGCTCGCTCCGAGCGTTCCGCAGCGCCCTCTCGAGAGAGCCCCGAAGGGACTCGACGCGCGCATCAGCTCAGCGACGCCGGGCGCCTCGCGATCGATGACCGACAGCGTGGCTTCGGGGGTGAGATCCCGGGGAGCGAACCCCGTTCCCCCCGTCGTCACGACGAGTCCGGCGAAGTCGGCGGCGAGCTCGCGAATCGCCGAGGCCACCGACTCGACGCCGTCGGCGACGACGCGCTCGTCGAGCACCTCAAAACCCGCCTGCGTGAGCCGTGCGACCAGCGCGGGGCCGGCGGTGTCGACTCGCTCACTCCGGAAGGCGGAGTCCGAGACCGTCACGACCTTGGCGCGCATGGACACCCTTCGAGAGTAGACGCGTCGAGCGTGGCGCGTCGCGCTCGAGCGTTTGCTATGAAGGGCTATGGCCTCAGAGAGAGACGTCACCTCGGCGCGCGCGAGTAGTCGCATCACCATGTCGCCCGCCACCGCGGCTGCCATCGTGGCCCACGAGATGAAGAAGGGCGACGTCCTCGGCGCCGCGCGCTTCGCCGGCGTGCAGGCCGCGAAGGAGGCCGCCTCCTACTTGCCCCTGAGCGATCCCGAGCTCGTGCACGACGTGACGGTGGACTTCGTCGTCGGCGAAGGCTCAATCGACGTGACCACGCGAGTCGAGGGCACCACGTCGATCGGCGCGCGCATGCACGCCCTGAGTGCCGCCACCGTTGCCGCACTCACCATCTACGACATGTGCAAATCCGCGGACCGGACGATGCAGATCGGCCCCGTGGCCCTCTTGGCGCCCGACGATGGGGCCACGGACTGACGTCAAGGTGCGCCCGGGACATCCTGGCGCGGCCAGCTAGGGATCCTGGCGCAACGGACAAAACACGCCGATACTGAGACGGGGCGCCGCGAGTACCGAGAGGAGACGCCATGTCACCAGGCCGCAGGGGATCGCACGACACGTGGAGGGGGCCGGGTGGAGCGGGCGGAGGCTGGTTCCTCGGCTTCGTCGGCGCGCTCGTCTACTACCTGCACACCCACTCGGGCAGCCTGTGGCTCGTCCTGGTCGCGTTCGTCAAGGCCCTGTTCTGGCCGGCGTTCCTCGTGTTCAAGCTGCTCGGACTCCACTAGCGGGGCGAGACGACTCCGTCTCACCCGTCTAGGGAAGCGTTGTCGTGGTCGCGGGAACTGTGGTGGTCGTGGTGGTGGTCGTGGTGGTGGTCGTCGTAGTCGTCGTGGTCGTCGTGACGTAACCCGGCGATCCCGCCCAGGCGAGGTGCCGGCCCGACGAGGAGCTGGCCACGCGGATGCCGAGGCGGATCTCACGCGCGATGTTGAGAGCCGTCTGGGCGGCGCCGACAATTGCGTTCGGCCCGTGGTCACCGAGGACGGCCGCGTACACCGTGGTCGAGAAGGTCCCGATGCGAAAGACGATGGCCATCACGTCGCAGCCGCCGGCCAGACCCGTGTAGCCCGACTTCACCCCGACCACCCCTCCCTGGCCGACGAAGGGCGTGTAGGAGTCAAGGACCCCGGCGACCGGCAGACGGATGGACGGCATCGTGACGATGCGGTCCACGATGGGCTCCTTGGTCATCAGCAGTTCCGCCAGGTGGACCTGGTCCTGCGCCGTCGAACGGTCACCCGCGCCAATGCCGGTGATGTCCACGTAGTGCGTGTGGCGAAGTCCCAGCGCCGCAGCGTTGCGGTTCATCAGCGCGATGAACTGGCGATCGGTGAGACCGGCCAGCTCGACCAGGATCTCGGCGTAGTTTCCCGCCGAGTGGATGAGAAGGCCCCGCATGAGAGTTCCCTCGCACAGGCGTTCACCCAACGCGACCGCCGCACTGGACTGGCCGGTCACCACGTCGTGGTGATAGACGGCGACGTCGTGGGCGCTCACCACGTGGCACGGGCCCCGCTGGGAGAACGTCAGGGGCATGCGGTGCAGCAGCACCCAGGCCGTCATCATCTTGGTGAGGCTGGCGATCGCCACGCGCGGCTGATACGGCGACGCCGCGGCGACCGCCACGCCCGGGGCGAGGGCCGCCGCGCTCTCACCCGAGGGCCAGGTGAGCGTGAGCGGCACCGTGGTCGTGGTCGTGGTCGTCGGCGTGGTCGTCGTGGTCGAGCCGGGCACCGTGGTCACCGTGGTGGTCGTGGTCGCCGTGTGCGAGGACGCCGCGACGGCCGAAGCCGAAAAGGTCATCGCGACGAGGCCGGCCGCGGCGACGAGCACCGTGGGGCGAAGGAGCGGGGAGCGCGAGACCATTACCGCCGCACAGTAATCGCCGGGGGAACCCGCCAGACTCCATGGGCGGAATCGACACTTCGATACACGAGTGACGACATCGTTGCCCTCTCGCGTCGATAGGGTGAATCAATGGCCCCACCAGCCCTTCGCCGATTCCTGCCCCTGTGCACCGCCCTGATCGCGGCCGCCCCACTGGCCGTCACGACGCCGGCGTCGGCCCAGGGGACGCGCTCGGGGGCCGTGAATCCCCGCTCGGTGGTCTTTTCGATCGCCCTCGAGGACCAACTCCTCGCCAATCTCAACTTCCTGCCCGTGGCCTTCGTACCCGCCTCCGCGCCCAAACCACCCACCACCACGACGACGTCGTCGACCACGACCACCACCCCGTCAACGACGCTGCCGGCCACCACCACCACGCTGAGCGCCCCGGCTCGACGGACGGCGTCGCGGGTGACTCCGGTGACGCTCCAGCGCGGCCACTACGTGTGGCGCTTCAGCGACCTTCCGCCGTCTCTCAAGGCCAGTTGGCACGTCGGAACCCTCAACGTGGTCCTTCGTGGCGCCCTGATGAGATTCCAGGCCCAGCACAACCTCCCCGTCACAGGCGACATGTACCCCCCGACGTGGCTCGCGCTGGTCACCGCCGCGCTGCGCCACCAGAGGAGCGATGAGACCTACAACTTCGTCGTGGTGCGCCGCGCCCTCCCCCAGCGGGTCTGGCTGTATCGCAACGGCAAGATCTCCTTCACGACCCTGGCCAACACCGGCATCGCCGCGGCACCCACCGCGCCGGGCACCTTCACCGTGTACCTGCGCTACGTGACGACCACGATGTCGGGCACCCTGCCCGACGGCAAGCCCTACCACGACACGGGTATCCCGTGGACGTCGTACTTCAACGGCGGCGACGCGCTGCACGGCTTCATCCGCTCCTCCTACGGCTGGCCTCAGAGCCTGGGCTGCGTAGAGATGCCCTTCGTAACGGCGAAGATCCTCTGGCCCTACACCCCGCTCGGGACCCTCGTCACCGTCGAATAGTCGGGCTTGACAACCTCAGCGTCCTGAGACAAAGTTCGCCGCTTTGGCGATTACCGATGTCGTCGGCCGTCCAGAGGATTCCGCCCGGTCCGCCAGTCGATAAGCGAGATACAGGGACCGCACACCGAGCCAGCGCAAGGGTTCGGGCTCCCAGCGGCGCGTTTGCCAGTCCACCCAGGGCAGTTCCGTCAGTTCACTATCGCGTCCGAAAATAAGGTCACGCAATGTGCGGCCGGCGAGGTTCGTCGTCGCGACGCCGTGGCCCACGTAGCCGCCGGCGGCGGCAATGCCCGTGGCTTGATCAAGTCCCACGGTCGCGCACCAATCGCGCGGCACTCCGAGGACCCCCGACCAAGCGTGAGCGATCTTGACTCGGTCGAGCACGGGAAAGAAGGTCCTCAGAACGGTGCACAACTCGTCGATGGTCACGTCCGGGGTCTCGCCATCACGGTCGATGCGTGACGCGAATCGGTACGGGACGCCGCGTCCGCCGACGGCGATTCGATTATCCGCCGTGCGCTGGGCATACATAAAGGTATGGGCGCTGTCACCGAGCACTTCGCTACCGTGCCAGCCAATCTCCTCCCACAGCGAGTCGGCCAGCGGCTCGGTCACGATCATCGACGAGTTCATGGGCAGCCAGAGCCGATGCAACTCCTTGAACGTTGCGCTGAAACCCTCGGTGGCACGAACAATGAATCTGGCCGAGATCGCACCCACGGGAGTCACGACCTGGTGCGGACGTATCTCGAGGGCCGGGGTCGACTCGTAGATGACGACCCCCATACGCGTGACGGCATCGGCGAGTCCGTAGACAAGCTTTGCCGGGTGGATACGCGCTCCCTGTGGACTGTAGAGCCCGCCGAGCGCCCCCTCCACTACGACGCGCTCTCGCACCTGGGCCGCGTCCAAGAGGACGTGGACATCGCCCCACTGCAACGCCGACTCGGCCATTCGCTCGAGTCGCACGAGCTGGGCCGGAGTGCGCGCGACGCGTAACACACCACCCTTGACGATGTCGGCGTCGATTCCCTCCTCACCAGCCACGCCGATCACCTCGTCCACGGTCGCGACCATCGCTTGCTGGAGAGCGAGCGCCGCCGCGTGTCCCCGGCGTGCCGCATAGGTTGACAGCGAGCCAGCGACCGCCGAGTTGAGCCAGCCACCGTTGCGCCCAGAGCCACCGAATCCCACGTGCCGCTGTTCCACAACAGAAATCGAAAGGGTCGGGTCCTCCCGTTTGAGGTAGTAGGCGGTCCACAGACCCGTCATTCCGGCCCCAACGATGCAAATATCCACCGACGTCGGCTTGCTTAGCGGCGCGTACGATTCACCACGGCCAAGTTGGGCCTGCCAGAAGGAGACCTCTCCGTTGACGGGATTCATCGATTGCACCGCGACCGACCGGTCAACGACTTAGGCACTCCCGACCGCCGAGGTCGTGCCCAGGAGCCGCAGCCCCCGTCGCATCCGAGAGCGTGACCCCCCACCCATTACTGCGAGAGCGACAAGGAACATCACCGTGGTGGCGAGAAAGACCAGGACCGCGATGGCAAAAATGTCAGTGTGAAACTGCGAATGCAATGACGCGAGAATGTACACGGGAAGTGGCGTCGTCTGTGCGGTGCTCACGAATACCGACGTGACTAGATCCTCGAGGCTGAACGTGAATGTGAGGAGACCTCCCGCGATCAGCGCCGGCGCGAGAAGAGGCAACGCGATCGTTCGGAGCATCGTCGGCACCTTTGCTCCAAGGTCGTTTGCCGCCTCAAAAATGGATGGTTCAAGGCCGAGGGCGCGACCTCGCACGATCAATGCTGTGAGGGCGCTCCCGAAAATCGAATGTGCGATGATCAAGCGCACGTAACCGTTGGACACGCCGAGCGTCACGAACCACAGCAGGTCGCCGCTCGCGCCCACAATCTCGGGTGTCGCGAGGATGACGACGAAGAGCAGGAACAGAAGCCGATGTGGCCACCGTCGACCCGTCGCCGCGAGGCCGCCGATGAGGCCAACGGCCATGCTCAGAATCGCGGTCGCGGTCGCGACCTCGAGCGAGATCTTGAGGGCTCCGACCAGTGTGGTGTCTTGAAGCGCTTGCCCGTAAGCCGCGGTGGAGAAGCCGCCCCAAAGGAATGCGTCAAAACCCCCATTGAAGGAGAAGGCGATAACGACGACGAGCGGCAAGAAGAGAAACAGCACCACCACCGTCGTGATCAGTCCGAAGACCCATGCGCTGGGACCACGCTCTTTCACGTCGCCCACTCCCGCGCGAGTGCTCGTGAACGAAGCCGGAACGCGACGAGACGGATGCCCGTCACGAACAGCCAAGCCATCGCCACGATGGCGACGAGCAAAAGTATCAAGAGAATCGCCATAGCCGCGCCAAGAGACCAGTTCTGGCCCTCGGTGAATTCCGAGGCCACCAGACTTCCAATCATCAATCCGCGAGCGCCGCCCATCAGAGTTGGTGTCACGTAGTCCCCCAGCATCGGCACGAACACCAGCACCGTGCCCGCCACCACGCCACTCATCGACATCGGAAAAGTGACGGTGCGAAAGACCGTCCAGCGTGTTGCGCCCAGGTCGTCGGCTGCCTGGAGAAGCTGAGAGTCAATGCGCTCAAGGACGACTGCCAGCGGCAGGATGAACAGCGGGAGGTAGTTGTAGACAAGTCCAACCATCACGGCGGAACGCGTATCGAGGATCGAGATGTATGTCACGTGCCAGCCAAGTGCATTCAGGGCACCGTAGAGCAGCCCGAGTGGACTCAGAAAGATGCGCCAACCCAACATGCGCAATAGGTAGTCCGTCCAGAACGGTAATACAACGAGCAACAGCACGATGACCCGGGACCGAGGACCGAGCTTTCGAGCGATGAAGTACGCCACCGGATACGCAATCAAACCGCACAGAGCGGTCGCCAGCACGGCGTTCTCAATGCTGATGACCAGCACCGTTCCCGTGGGATAGCGAAGTGCCTGAAGGAAGTTCCCCAGCCCCAAATGATGCAAATTGACCAGCCCACGCTGCGTCAATCCTGCGGTGCGGCCGAAGGAGTAGACGAGCATGATCGCGGCCGGGGCCATGAACCACAGCGCGAACCACGTGTAGGTCAGGCCCACGAAGCCGCGCATGCCCCGCCCTAACACGTCACCGTTCCCCTTACTTCGACGCCACCGCTAGGAGGCGATGGCAGCCTTGAAGTTGTCATAGAGCTGGGTGCGCAGGTTATACGAGGAGTTCACGATGTAAGACTCCAGACGCTTACGCTGCGCAGCGGTCAGGAAGATTACATCGGCCTCAGGAAGGTTCTTTGGCAGATAGTTCTTCACGTTTTTCACGGCGGTGTTGTACCCCGTGTAGGTCATCTCGTTGGCCGAGACGATCGGATCGAGCACGTAGTTCAAGAACGCGTACGCCGTATCGACGTTCTTCGCGCCCTTGGCAAGCGCCCAGTTATCGACCCAGATTTCTGATTTGGGAGTCGGGATGACCCACTCGAAGCGAGTCGGGTCCTTCAACAGTGCAGCACGCGCATCGCCGTTCCACGCCTGGGACAACACGTAGGAGCCGTCGACGAGACCGCCGGTAGCTCCCGGGTACGAGTCCAAGTTCTTCACATAGGGTGCCAACTTCTTGATGAGGTAGGCGTTGGCAGCGCGTAGCTTGGCCGCGTTGGTCGTGTTCCAGTCGACACCCTCGATCCACAGAGCGATCGCGAGCACGTTGTCAGGTGCATCAAGCAGAGAGACGCGTCCGGCGACCTGGGGCAGCGCGGCGGCGTCCACGAAGTCCTGCCACGAGTGCAGCTTCTTAGTTATCACGGTCTTGTCGTAGATAAAGCCCGTGGTGCCGAAGTCCTTAGGCACGGTGTATTTGTTTCCCCGGTCCCACGGGAAATTCAGCAGCGAGGGATCAAGGTTTCTAAAGTTGGGGATCTTCGACTTGTCAAGCGGCATCAATAAACCCTTGGCCGCCATCTCGGGCACGTAGCCGCCGGTGGGCACGATGATGTCATATCCGGCGGTGCCCTTGGCAAGCTCGAGTTTGGCGATCAGCGCCTCGTTGGAGTCATAGCTACCGATCTGGATGGGAATACCCGTTGCACTCTTCCACGCGCTGAACGTCGTCGGGTTGTCGTACTGGCCCCACGTGTACAGGTAGAGGCTCTTGGTGGTTTTGCCGATCTGCTTGAGGCTCTTGCGCGCCGCGGCCTCGAGGGCATTCATCGTTCCCGCGAAGGCGGGTGTAGAGGACATCATCAACGCACCCGCACCCGCGGCCGCCAGGGAGATGAAGCCCCGTCGGGTCAGCGGGTGCCCCGCGGGGGCGAGGATGCGCAGGCGCTCTCCATCGTGGTTGTCAGGCTCCATGGTCACCGCTTCTCCTTTGTCTGGATGGTCGTCGACTGGGGGGTCGGTGGGCCATCTTTACTGACCCGTCAGTAAGTTATCACCGATCGAGCAGTGTTGCGTCGGATACGTCCCAGGTCAGGGTGACAGTCGCATTCACCACCGCGCCGCCCAGCTCCGGAGCTGCACTATCACTCGTGACCAGGACATCCACGTCGTCGGCAAGGCGTACTTTGACCGTCGTCAGTCCCCCGGCGAAGGTGCGGTCGACGACCCACCCACGCACCAAGGGGCCGGACGCCTCGATCTCACCGAGGTGCAGTTGCAGTCGCTCCGGTCGCACGAAGACCAACGTGGCGTCCGCGCTGTGCGCGTCTTCGAGCTCGCGCGCTGCCACCGCGTGCGGCGAGGAAACCGCGACGCCCTCGACAAGTCCGACGGGAATGAAGTTCGCCCGTCCGACGAAAGTGGTCACAAATCGTGTCGCTGGATTGAGGTAGAGCTCCTCGGGCGATCCCACCTGAACGAGGGTTCCCGCCTCCATGACGGCCACCCGATCCGACATCGCGAACGCCTCCGCCTGATCGTGAGTCACGAAAACGAACGTGAGCTGCAATTCTCGCTGGAGCCGTTTGAGTTCCTCTTGCATCGATTCGCGCAGTTTGAGATCGAGTGCGGCCAGCGGCTCATCCAGTAGGAGGACGAGCGGCTGTGTGACTATCGACCGTGCGAGCGCGACTCGCTGCTGTTGCCCTCCGGATAGTTGGGTGGGGCGATGCATTGCGTACGTCTCCATGTGCACGAGGGCGAGCGCCTCCATGACGCGCTGGCGTAGCCCGGCTTTGGCCACATGCTGGCGTCGAAGTCCGTAGGCCACGTTGTCGAAGACCGACATGTGCGGGAACAGCGCATAGTTCTGAAAGACGGTGTTGACGTTGCGCGAGTGAGCTGGCAGATCAGTCTCGTCACGTCCGCCGAGGTAGATCCTTCCACCGTCCACCTTCTCAAGTCCCGCAATCATGCGCAGCGTGGTTGTCTTGCCGCAGCCGGACGGGCCGAGCAATGAGAAGAACTCGCCCTGACGGATTGTCAGGGTCAGATCGTCTACGACGGTCTTAGCTCCGGTAGGTCCGCGAAAGACCTTGGAAACCCCGTCGAGTACGACGGCCGGGGCCGAGGCGACCGAGACGGAAGCTACGGCGTCGTCGTCTGTGTGCGTATGTGTCGTCATATGGCGAGGGAGCATACTGCTGGCACCATGCTGGTTCCATGACACCTCGGGAAGTCTCTCTGTGATCCACCGCCTACGGATGACCCACCGTCACTGACACAAGTCAGCGTTCATCAGGTGAAATAGTGCAGCCCACACACACACTGCGCGCGCTCACTCGACGTCACCGCGGCCCCGGTTCCACCACGGTGGGGCGCGTGCGAGTTACGCCTCGGTACCTTTGGGGCTGCTTCGGCCGCGTCTTCGTAGACTCAATGCTCATCATCAAACTTCTTCCGGAGGTCCGGCGTGGCGCGTCCAAACGTTGAAGCACTGCGACGAGAACAGATACTCGCCTCGACGTGCAAGGTCGTAGCCAAGCGCGGAGTGGCGTCGCTACGGATCTCCGACGTGGCCAAGGAAGTCGGCTTCTCC
This sequence comes from Acidimicrobiaceae bacterium, assembly GCA_027451285.1. Classification (GTDB taxonomy): domain Bacteria; phylum Actinomycetota; class Acidimicrobiia; order Acidimicrobiales; family RAAP-2; genus RAAP-2. Next base: position 37,786 of record DAIDJP010000052.1, read on the forward strand.
ACCGGGACGATCCACTACTACTTCGCCGACAAAGAGACGCTGCTTCGCGAGGCCTTCTCCTTCAACGTTCGCAACTCGATTTCGCGTCGCAAGGACCTTCTCGCATCGACGCCCGATCCCGTAGATTTGCTGACGCGCTACGTCGACTCCTATCTTCCTGACAATCGCGAGACCGTCAAGGCTTGGAGGGTATGGGCAGAGTTCTGGGCGATTTCGATTCGCGACACCGACATGCAGAGCGTCATCGACGTCTTCGATGTGGACTGGCGCTCGACCACTTTCCGAATCATCTCCCAAGGGCAGACCGAAGGAAGATTCCGCGAAGGTGACCCGATGCAGTTCACCAACATGCTCATTGCGATGATCGACGGTCTCGCCGTTCAGGTGCTGGCGAACTCGAAGGAGATGAACGTCGAGACGATGAGAGACACCCTTCACTCGTTCATCGATCGACTGATCGTTTAGCGGGTCAGAACCGGATGCGACGTCCCAGCTGCGCTGGCCAGCGCCCCGGCCGCTCCGGCTCGAGGAGCATGTCGGTGTACTCGCGCGCCAGGTGTTCCTGGCGCCAGACCAACATCTCCTGGGCCGCACGGAGGACGCGATCGGCGTCGACGCACTCGGTGCGCCACGTCGGGTCGGTCGCAAGGTCAAAGCACTTGTACGACCCGTCACCGAACTGCACGTACGCGACGTCGTCGCTGACGCCCACCGCCAAGTTCTGACGCGACAGCGTGCGGTCCCGCGGCCATGGCTTCGCCGCATTCGCGATGAAGTACGTGCGATAGTCCCATTCGTAGTGGGCGCTCGTGCGCCAGTCGCCGTCCTCGCCGTCGAGCAGTGGGGTGAGGACGCGGCCGTCGAACTGCGCGGGGATCTCGAGGCCCAACGCGTCGGCGAGGGTCGGCGCGAGGTCCACGTTCTCGGTGAAGCGCTCGATGACGTGTCCGCGACGGGCGCGACGCGGATCGCGCCAGATGCCCAGGATGTGATAGCTCTGGGGGAAGAATCCCAGCTTCTGGATGAGGCCGTGGTCGCCGAGCTGGTCACCGTGGTCCGAGGTCACGATGACGAGGGTGTCCTCCCACTCGCCGCGATCCTTGATGGCGGACGTCACACGCGCCAGGTTGGCGTCGACCTCGCTGATCATCCCGTAGTACTGGGCCCGCAGCTGGCGCATCGCCTCCTCTTCGCGCGGCGCGGCGCTCGCCGCCACTGCGAGGGCCATCTCGTGCAGCGGGTGGCGCTCGCCCGCCTCGACCGCGGGAATCGGCAGTGTGACGTCCGCCGGGTCGTAGAGCGAGGAGTACTCGCCGGCCGCGGCGTAGGGCGGATGGGGCCGCAGGTAACTCAGGTGCGCGAACCAGCCCGACTCCTGGGTCGCGAGCCACTCCACAAACTTCGTCGTGAGAAAGCTCGTGAGGGAGTGTTCGGCCGGGCGCTCGGGCTCGCCCATCAGCGAGAGCCGCCAGCCGTAGGGGACGTCGTAGCCGAGGTCGCGCAGATACTCGACCCACGTGGCCTGGCTCTCGGGCAGGTAGTGGCCCAGGGCGAATCCGGGCAACACCCCCTCGTAGCTGTCGAGGCGCGGGTCGTCGGGCCCCTCGGCCATCGCGGGGTCGATCCCCTGGTCCGTGTAGCCAAAGAGCGTGGGCACGTAGCCGGCACGACGCGCCATCGTCGCCACGTTGTCAAAACGTGCCGCGAGGGGCGAGCCGTTGGCCACCACTCGATTGTTCATCTGGTAGGTGCCGGTGTAGAGCGCGGCGCGACCCGGCGAACACGGCGCGGCCTGCGAGTAGTGGCGGGCCAGTCGCACGCCGTCGCTGGCCAGCATGTCAAGGGTGGGTGTGGCCACCAGCGCGTGACCCGCGGCGCCGTAGGCGTCGGCGCGGAACTGGTCGAGGGTAATGAAGAGGACGTTCACGTGATACTGACCTTGCGAGATCGAGACTGCCCGTGACTCTATCGGTGAGTCGAGTTCCCTGTCGGTGCCGGCGTCACAATGTCCGGCTCGCTACCCGGTAACCCTCACGATCGTTCCGGCACTCGTCACGACGCTCTGCGGACTCGACCCCACTTTGACCGTCAGGTTGTAGTAGCCCGGAGCCGCCGTCGAGGGTATCGCCACGCGCGTGACGGGGTTCGCGGCAACCGTGTTCGAGACCCGCGTCACGGTTGAGGCGACGTTGACGGCCTGGCGTGACGAGGGTGACGAGGTGATGGTTGACTTCAGCTCTTCAACGCTCGCGAACGGGCCGACGAGGCGCGCGGAGAGGAGAAGGACACCGTGCCCGTAGTAAGCCGGCGGCAGGACGATGCGGGTCCAGTGGATCGCCATCTCCTCGCCCGGGTGATAGACGGTGTCAACGAGCGCGGCGCTACAGCACGAGTAGTCGTACGTCGCCGTCGCCGGCCCCTCGGCGCCGAGGTTCGACCCGGGTGAGAAGGAACGCGCCACAATGCTGAGGCCGATCGCACCACTCACGACGAGGACCGCCGCGATGAAGCGTCGCCACTCACTCGCCGTCGTCACTGAGGGATTCGAGGCCACGTTGCTCACGGTATCTCGCTGGGCGCGAAGGGACTACGAGACCGTGACCTCTCGCGTCGAACCGGTCGACGATTTACATCGACGGCCGGCACCGCACAATGACCGAGCAGTGCGATCAGGCCTCGTCGCCCTTGGCAAGGATCTCGTAGAGTGAGCGGCGAGTCTCGGTGAGGATCGTCGTGGCCGCGCTCGCCTGGGCGGGTGAGCCCGCGACGATCACCTGGCGGGCGGCGAGAACCACGTCACGTGCGGTGCGCATGAGAGTGCGGGCAGTCTCCCCGTCACCCGCGGCCGCGTCCTCCCACGGTCGGCCGAGCTGCTCGCGCTGTTCGGCGACGAAGGTGCGACCGGCGTCGGTGAGCTCGTACGTGCGCCCGGTACCGGTGGCGCTCGCCTGGACGAGACCCTCGTCCTCGAGCTGCTGCAAGACGGGGTAGATCGAGCCGGGGCTCGGGCGCCACGCCTCGTGGGAGCGCTCGGTCAGCTCCTGGATGAGTTGGTAGCCGTTGCGTGGCTGCTCCTCGAGCAGCACCAGGACCGCCGCGCGCACGTCGCCGCGCGCCCGTCGTCCGTCGCGACGCCCCGGTCCACCCCACATCCGCCCGCCGGGTCCACCGTGGGAGTGTCCGTGGAGGTGACCGGGCCCGCCTCGGCGAGCGGGGCCACGACCGCGACCGCCGCGGCCCTCGGGCCAGCCAGTGGTGTCGTTATCAAACATTCGTTCCTCTTTCCGTCGCCGCGGCGACTTATAACGCTCTATAACGATATATCGTTATAGTTCAGATGTCAAGGGCCGTTCCGGCGAAGCTGACAGACGGACGCTTAGTGGGGCGACGGCAGGACCGCAAGCGCAGCGGCGAAGCCCACGATCAGGACCGATAGTCCCATGGTGACGAGGCCCAGACGTCGCGAGCCGCGTCGCGACAGTCGCTTCGCCGTGACCCCGTGGGCGAGCGCGAGACCCACGACCACGAGAACGAGGGCGATCTTGACCTCAAGGACCCGGCCGAAGGCCGTCGCGTCGATCGTCGAGGGGCGCACGCCGTCGTGCCAGGCGAGCAGCGGACCGCTCACCACCAAGGCCGGCAAGAGCCCGCGGTTGGCAATGCGCGCGAATCGCCGGGCCGCGGCAACCGTGACCTGGGCGGCCAAGGGTGGCGGCGCCAGTCGTCGAAGCGGTGGCAGGACCACGAAGGAGAGCATGAGCTGCCCACCGACCCAGAAGACCGCCGCCGTCACGTGGGCGAAGAGCACGAGGGTCCAGAGCAACGTCACCGCGTCACCCTAGGCCGTAGACGGGATCGGATCGATTTAGCGAACGCGTCCGACGCGCACGCGCCACACGCTCGGGCCGCTTTCGAGATAGTCCCACGTGAACTCGCCGGCGTGCTCGGCCTCGAACTGGTAGCGAAGCGGTCGCGGGTCATGATCGTTCACGAGCAGGAAACCGGTCCCCGCGCGAAGGTCGTCGAACGTCTGGAAGATCGTCTCGTGACGCTCGCGCGGCACCAGAGGGCGCACGTCGAGCACGATGTCCAGCGCCGTCGACTCCCCCGAGGACGTCACCGGCGTGCTTGCGCCGCTCACGCGAACCAGGCGGTGCATCGCCCGGTTTACCTCGTCGGCGAGGTCGGGACGAGCCATGCGAAGAGCCGCCCAGGCGCGGGCCGCGAGCGAGCACGCCCGCTCCCCCTCGCCCGCTCGCGCCAGGGACAGCGTTGCGTCGATCAACGCTCGCACCACCAGGGCCTCGTGATCCGCGCGCTCGACGCGCAGCTGCACGGCGTCGTCGGCGTGGTGATGGATCAGCTGACCCATCGCGCTGAGCAGCGCCGCGAGATCCACCTCGTCGTCGCCGACCATCGGCGCGAGCAGCACCTCATTCTCGCGCGTGACGTGCGCGTCGAAGAGATCGAAGAGGCCGCGCGCGTGGGCGACGGCGTCCACCCCGCTCGCCGCCCGGGCGAGTCCCTCGACCTCGAGCGCGAGCGTACGGTGCTCGCTGACCATGTGCTCGACGGTCGCCGCCACGCCCGCGCGTCGCGCGGCGCTCGCGTAGACCGTCAACTCCTCAGCCAGCGCGTGGGGCAGGACCTCGTCGACCACGTAGGTGAGCAGATCGACCTTGACTTCCTCGAAGGGAGCCGAGTCGGCCACGGCCGCCTCGAGCGCCGCCACCCGGCGCGACACGTTCTCCACCAGTTCGCTGTGATGAGCGAGCATCTGTGCGTACGCGATGTCGTTTCCCTCGGTCATGATGTCATCCTTTCGGCGGCCGCGGCCGTCACTGATTATTTCTAGTTTTGACTAGATTAACTATATCGAGCGCGCCGCGCCTAGCGCCGCACTCGAAGACCGGCCCTCGCCGCGGCGACGTCGTCGATCATGGACAGGTCCCACGGGGGCGACCACACCAGGCGCACGTCCGGGTTCGTCCCCTGCGGACCCGCCTCGACGAGCGCCGCGCGCGCCATCGCCGGAAGGGTCTCTGACGCCGGGCATCCCGGCGTCGTGAGCGTCATCGCGACCACCAGGCGGTCGCCTTCGGTCAGAACGTCGTAGACGAGGCCGAGTGAGACGATGTCGAGGCCGAGCTCGGGATCGATCACCCCGGCGAGCGCCCGCCAGGCCCAGTCGAACTCGCGCTCGGCGCTCGCGAAGCGGGCGCGCTCCACGTCGGCGCTCACGCGGGCCTCGAGAACGTGACGCGCCAGTCGCCGTCGCCGATCTCGACCGCGTCGAAGGCGAAGCCCTGGCTGCCGAGCACGCCCTCCAGGGGAACGGGCTCGAAGGGCGCGACGATCACGAGGTCCTCGCCCGGGCTGAGCTGGCCCACGGCACTCATGATCTGGTCGAACGGCTCGTGGCCGTCCGCGAGCAGTGGTCGAACGTCGAGTGTGGCCATGGTCCCTACCCTCCCGGCCCCGAGGCCGTCTATTCTTCTACTATCAACTAGAACAATAACAGACGCGGACCCGTGTCCAGGAGGCCACCGTGACGATCCCCCCCACCAACGCCGGTTGGCGCGATCGACCCGCCGGGATGCCCGCGGGTGTCCCCCCGCCGTCGGTACCCCTGAGCTTTCTCGCCGCCGCCGCCGTGGGCCTCGTCGCGTGTGGCGTGTCGCTGATCGCCGTGCGCGCGTCGATCGTTCGTGATCCGACGGCCGATCGCGTCGTCGGCGCGGCGCACCTGGCGATGCTGGCCACGCTCTCGATGGGGGTGCTCGGCGCGCTGCACCAGTTCATCCCCGTGATCACCCAGCGGGCCCTGGCCTCGGTGCGGCTCTCGCGCGCCACGTTCCTCAGCTGGCTGGGCGGGGCCTGGCTGCTGCCCGTGGGATTTCTCACGCGCCGCGAGGGCGTCGTCGAGGCCGGCGGAGCGCTCGCCGCCACCGCCGTGACCCTTCTCGTGATCAACGTGTGGAGCGCCCTGTCGGTGCGCTCGGACAGCGCGGCGGTGCGCGGGCTGCGCCTCGGCGTGATCGGCCTCGTGGTGACGGCCTGCTACGGCGTGGTCTACGTGATCGACCGGCGGGGGCAGTGGTTCGACCTCTCGGGGCACGTCGTGCTGGCCCACGCGTGCGTCGGGCTCTTGGCGTGGCTCGGTCTCGCCTACGTCAGTGTCGCCCAGAAGCTCTGGCCGATGTTCATGCTCTCGCACGTCCCGGGCCGCCAGCGCAGCGCGGCGCTCTCGGTGTGGGCGCTCTTTGGCGGCACCGTGCTCCTCTCGGCGGGGCTTCTCACCAACGTCGGGCCCCTCGCCGTGCTCGGCGCGGGGGGAGCCGCCCTGGGGCTGGGGGCCCACCTCACCTCGCTCGTGCGCACGATCCGCCACCGACGCCGGGGCGCCGACCTCCACCTGGGCTTCGTCAGCGCCTCGGCGCTCTGGCTGATCGTGGGCGCGGCGCTCGCACTCGCGGGAAGCCTCACCCTCGGCGCGAATCACACCCGCGGCGTCGCCCTGGTGGCGTCGGCCGTCGGCGCCGTCGCCGGCTGGCTGCTCGTCGCCCTGGTGGGCCACTCCTTCAAGATCGTTCCGTTCATCGCGTGGTCGTCGCTGCGCGCGCGCGGCGTGTCGACGACCAGTGACGGCGCGCAGCTGATGTTCGCGGACCTCTTCAACCGTCACTGGGCGGCGGTCGACTTCGTCCTCGTCAACGCGGGCGTGGCTTCGCTGACCGCCGGCATCGCCGCCTCGTCGACGGCGGCCATCGGCCTCGGCGGCGGACTACTCGCGTGCGTGGGCGTCATCACGGCGATCGACCTGGCCTGGCGACCCCTGCGCTTACGGACCTCGCGTCCGAGCGTGGAGAGCGACGAGCCGTCGCCGATCACCCTGGCCGCCGAGTTGAGGACCCGTCCGACCAAGTCCTTGCGTTAGGACGACGCGCGAGAGATGACCAGACGGCAGCCCGCACGACGCGGGTCCTTCTTCACGAGGCGCTCAATCGTCACGTCGCCGAGAGAGTCGGCGAGGCCCTCGGCCAGGCCGAGGTGGAGTTGGCAGACCTCGTGGGGATTGGTCGCCGCCACCTCTTCGAAGGGGCAGCGCCCCAAGACGAAGTCGGTCGTCGTTGCGCGGTCCACTCGCGTGGGACGGAATCCCCCGCGCAGCAACTCGACCTCCATCCGGTCCGCCGCGTCGCCGTCGTCGCCCGACGCACCGCGGCGACGCCCGTCGCGTCGCCCGACGTCGCGCACGCTCGCGCCCTCGTGCACCGCCTCGGCCAGCAGGCGCGCGAGCCACTCGTAGGAGCCGAGCGTCGACCACTTGCCCGCGGCTTCGGGGTGGAGGCGATAGAGCAGCGACGGCCGACCGGGACGGGTGCGCAGCTCTCGCTCCTCGCTCACCAGTCCGGCGTCCTTAAGCACGGCGAGGTGCTGGCGCACGGCGTTGTGGTTGAGCCCCACGAAGGCCGTCAATTCGGCCACGCTGAGGGGTCCGTCGGCGTCGGCGATGCGCCGGAAGATCGAATAACGCGTGGGATCACCCAACGCGCGCGCCTCTCGTTGGATCTCCGTCTCACTCATCGGCACCTCGTCGAATGTCGTAAATTTTCTAGTCATCACCAGAATAACTACTCCGCGGGTCGCTCGCACTCTCCGGCGCCGACAGTCTCCGACGAATGGCCGGCTCGTCGTCGATCGCGGCCACGATCACGAGGGTGTCGCCCGTTTGGAGACCTCCGGCCGCGCCGGGTTCGATCGCCGCGCCCTCACGCACCACGGTGGCCACCCGATCGCCGCCGGGCAGCGACAGCTCGGGGATGGTGAGTCCGCGCACCGGCGACGCCTCCGTGATGGTCGCCTCGATCAGCGCCAGCCTCTCGTCGAAACGGTCGACCAGTCGCAGGATGGGCGACGTCTCACTGGCCTCGGCGACCAGCGTGGCCACCGCGAGCCCCGAGGAGATCGCGACGTCGACGCCCCAGCTCGAGTCGAAGAGCCAACGGTGCTCGTCCTCGCGCACGACCGCGACGACGCGACCGACGTCGAAGTGCCGGCGCGCCAGCACTGCGACGACCAGGTTCACGTCGTCCCGGTTGGTGGCGGCGATCAGAACCTCCGCGTGGAGACCGCCCGCGGCCTCGAGCACGCTCGGAGACGTGGCGCTGCCCTCGACGACCGTGAATCCCCGCGTTCGCAGGTCCGCGGCGCGCAACGGGTCCGCTTCGATCACCACCACGACGTGTCCGGCGCCCGCCAGGGTGATCGCGGCTCGCTCTCCCGTCGAGCCCCCGCCCGCCACGATGACCTGTGTCATTGCCACCTCCCACCCAAGAAACCCTTCAGACGTTCGATCGATCCCGACGCGACGACGAAACTCAACTGATCACCGTGGCGGATTGTCGTCGAATGTCCGGGGATCATCGAGTGTCCTCCGCGAGTGACCTCGATGACCGCGATCTCTCCTTCGACATTGAACTCGCTGGTTCGTCGCCCCGCCAGATAGGCCGGCGCCGGCGCGCGCACGAGGAGGGATTCACCGTTGCCGAACGTGTACTCCGCATCCAGGGGGCGGTGGTGGAGCTGGCGATCGACCCGGTCGACGATGACGCGCACCGTCGCGACCATGTTCAGACCGAGCTCGGTGGCGATCAGGGAGTGCTCGACGTCGCCCAGGCGACCCACGACGTGGGGAACGTGGAAGACGTCACGGGCCACTCGCGTCACCACGATGTTCAGCTCGTCGCACGCCGTCAGGCAGATCAATCCATCGGCGCGGGAGATCCCGGCCCGCTCCAACACGTCACGGCGCAGTCCATCACCCTCGACGAAGTCGCCGCGGAAGGCCGCCGAGAGCCGAGCGCTCGTTCTCGCGTCCACGTCGACGACGCTGACGCTGTCGCCCTCGGAGTCGAGGCGAGTCGCGAGGGCCACTCCGGAACGACCACATCCCACAATGATCACGTGCATCACGCCTCCCTGGTTGTCCGCGCACGGCGCCCTTCGGCGCGCCGCACAAGAGCCTTGCGAACCTCGTCGGCGAGGAGCAGGAGCGCCCCGAAGGCGATCAGGACGAGCCAGTCGACGACACTCAGGGCCGCGGTGTGAAAGACCGCCTGGAGGACGGGCACGTAGCTGACGGCGGCCGCGAGGCCCAGAGCGATCACACCCGCGGCGACGAGGGGTGGGTTGGTGAAGAGTCCCACCGCGAAGACGCTCTGGCGCTCGGTTCGCACGGCGAAGCTGTTGAAGAACTGGCTCACGATGATCCCGACCTGGGTCATCGTGACGGCCTCGCGGTAGGCGGGCGTCGAGCCGGTGAACTGGTCGAAGCCGAGGTGCGCCGAGTGGATCTTCCAGAAGAAGGCCGCGACGACACCGATCGACTGGATCGAACCGAGGAAGAGAAAGCGCCGCACGACGGCCCACGAGAAGAGATGCTCACGGGGAGGACGCGGCGGGCGGCTCATCGTGTCGGTCTCGGGCGGTTCGGCGCCCAGGGCCAGGGCCGGCAGCACGTCCGAACCCAGGTCGATCGCGAGCACCTGCAGAGCCGACAGCGGCACCAGAGGGAATCCCACGGCGGTGGCCACCAGGATCGGCGCGAGTTCGGCCAGGTTGTGGCTGAAGAGGTAGACGAGGAATCGCTGGATATTGCGATACACCGCGCGACCCAACTCGATCGCCGCGACGATGGAGGCGAAGGAGTCGTCGAGCAGCACGACCACCGCCGCCGCGCGCGCCACGTCGGTCCCGCCCTCGCCCATCGCCACGCCCACGCTCGCGTGTCGAAGGGCGGGCGCGTCGTTGGCGCCGTCGCCGGTCACCGCCACCACCTCGCCCATCTCCTCGAGGGCGACGACGATGCGCAGCTTGTGCTCGGGACGCACCCGCGCGAAGACGACCTGCTCGTCGCCGCGAAGCAAGGCCGCCAGGGCCGCGTCGTCGCTGGTGTCGAGTTCGCGGCCGGTCACGACGCGCGCCGGACCTTCACTGAGGATGCCGACGTGGCGCGCGACCGCCTCGGCGGTGAGCCCATAGTCCCCGGTGACCATGATGATGCGCAGACCCGCCCGATGACAGGCCGCGACCGCCTCGGTCACCTCGGCGCGGGGCGCGTCGGCGATTCCCACGAGCCCCAGAAACGTCAGATCTCGCTCGGCGTCGTCTTGGTCCACGCGCGCGGAGGCGAGCTCTCGGCTGGCGACGGCGAGCACCCGCAGTCCGTCGCGAGCCATCTCGTCGTACGTCTCGACGATCTCGGTGCGTCGCGCGTCGTCCAACGCCCGCACGTCGCGATCGACGGCGACCGACACGCTGCGCTCGAGCACGGCCTCGGGCGAACCCTTGAGGTACACCTCGACCCCGCCATCGACCTGGTGCATCGTCGACATCATCTTGCGATCAGCGTCGAAGGGGAAGACCCCGACGCGAGGTGAGCGCGACGCCTCATTATCCACGTCGATCCCCGCCTTGGCCGCGGCGACCAGGATGGCGCCCTCGGTGGTGTCGCCGAGCACGCGCCAGCCCCGATCACCTTCGAGCAGGCGAGCGTCGCTGCAGAGCGCGCCCGCGCGAAGAACCGGCGTGATCGCCACCACATCCTCCACGGTGCCGACCGGGGTGTAGCCCACGCCGGTGACCTTCGCGAGGTGTCCGGGAGAGTAGACGCGCTGAAGCGTCATCTCGGCGGTCGTGAGCGTGCCGGTCTTGTCCGTACAGATCACGGTGGTCGAGCCCAGGGCCTCAACCGCGGCCAGACGACGAATCAGGGCGTGGCGACGGGCCATGCGCCGCACGCCGATCGCCAGTGACACCGAGAGAGTGGCGGGCAGACCCTCGGGAACGAGGGCGACCATCACACCCAGGGCGAAGACGAAGGAGCGCTCGAGCGGACTGCCCGCGAGGGTGCGAAGACCGAAGAGCACGACTCCCGCACTGATCGCGACGGCGGCGACACGGCGCGCCATGTCGCTGACCTGACGCTGGAGCGGGCTCGCCTCCTCGGGCTGTTCGGCCGTCAAACGGTAGATCTGACCAAACTGCGTGGCGAGCCCCGTGGCGTAGACCACCGCCTTGCCAGATCCCGTCGCGACGGCGGTGCCCATGAAGACGGCGTCGCGCGCGTCGGTACTCGCGGTGTCGAGAGACGCGGCGTCGACGCTGCGCCCGACCGGTCGACTCTCGCCGGTCAGCGCGGACATCTCCACCGAGAGGTTGTGCGCCTCGATCACGCGACAGTCAGCCGGAACCGCGTCGCCCGCGTCGAGGACGATCACGTCACCGGGCACGAGATCCTCCGCGGGGATCTCAACCTCGCGACCGGCGCGCAGCACGCGCGTCGAGTGGGCGACCATCGACTGCAGCGCCTCCGCGGTGCGCTCCGCGGCGTGTTCCTGGACGAAGCCGATGAGCGCGTTCAACGCCACCACGCACAGGATTCCCACGGCGAGCTCCAACGTGGCGACGTCGCGCGGCGTCGTGAGCCGATAGGTGAGAAAAGTGAGGCCAGCCGCCACCACGAGGACGACGACGAACATGTTCGCGAACTGGGCGGCGATCTCACGAAGGATCGATCGCCGTGCTGCGGCCGGCAACACGTTGGGGCCCGTCGACGCGCGACGCCGCTCGGCCTCGGTGGTGTCGAGCCCGCGACGCGAGGTGTCGAGCGCTGCGAAGGCCGCGCCGACGTCGAGCGCGAGCACGCCAGGCCCGCCAGCAGGCGCACTCGCCTCGTGGGCGGCGGACGTCGCGGTCGTCACGCCGCGAACGACGTCCTCGCGCGGTGTCGCGGCGGAGCTAGGCGGTTCCATGGGACGCGGCGCGGTCGACCAGGGCGATGAAGGCGTCTTCGATGCCGGGAGGCTGCCAGGACAGCGAGTACACCTCGAGACCGGCGAGGACGCCGCGCACCTCGCGCTCCTGCGCCTCGCCCTGAGGGAGAGGGACGTGCACGCGCGTGCCGTAGAGGGCCGCGTCGGGCCAGCGCGCGCGCAGCCGGGCGAAGGCCTCAGCCCAGGGTGTCGCGTCGACGCGGGCGATCGTCAGGCCACTTGTTTCCACCAGGTCCTCGGGCGTGCCCGCCGCGATGAGACGGCTCTCAGCCAGCAGCGCGAGACGATCACAGCGCTGCGCCTCGGGCATGACGTGAGTGGTGACCAGGGCGGTCACCCCCTGGGCAGCGATCGAGCGCACCAGCTCCCACATGGTGTCGCGGGCCAGCGGATCGACCCCGCTCGTGGGTTCGTCGAGCACGACCATCTGGGGCCGGTGCACCAGAGCCGCGGCGAGCGCGGCGCGCTGGCGCAGGCCCGTCGGCAGGTCGACGACCACGTGGTGAGCGACGTCGCCGAGGTCGAGCCAGCTCATCACCTCGCGCAGTCGCGACTCCTCGCGCACCCCGTAGACGTCGGCGTAGAAGCGCAGGTTCTCCGCCACCGTGAGATCACCGTAGAGACCGTTGCCCTGAGACATGTAGCCGACGCGGGCGCGGATGAGGGACCGCTCGCGCTCGATGTCCAGCCCCAGCACCGTGCCCGCGCCGGCGCTCGGTCGATAGAGTCCGCACAAGAGCCGGATCAGGGTGGTCTTGCCCGCACCGTTGGGACCGATCAGCCCGTAGACCTCGCCGTCGTTGACCTCGAAGGTCACGTCGCTCACCGCCGCGCGCCCCGCGAAGGACTTCGACAGGCCCGACGTCATGACCGCGCTCACGTTCCGACTCCGCTCAGGCTGGCACGGAACGCGTCCTCGAGGCTCGCGCCACGTTCGGTGAGCTCGTCAACGCCACCGTCGGAGAGGACGCGGCCCTCGTGCAGGAACACCACGTGCTCGCAGCGCTCGACCTCGTCGAAGTAGGACGACGCGAGCAGGATCGTCGTGCCGGCGACGTGCAGCTCCTCTATCAGTCGCCAGAACTGGCGTCGTGACAGGGGGTCCACCCCGGTCGTCGGCTCGTCGAGCAGCAGGATCGACGGACGATGCAGCACCGAGCACACGAGCGTGAGCTTCTGCTGCATCCCGCCCGAGAGGTGCCCGGCCAGGCGCGCACGGTGCCCGACGAGTCCCGCGAAGTCGAGGAGCTCGTCGCGGCGCGCGGCGCGCGTCGCCACGTCGAGGCCGTAGGCGGCGCCGAAGAAGTCGACGTTCTCATCCACGGTGAGGTCCGGGTACAGGTGGAATCCTTGGGGACAGAAGCCGACGTCGGCCCGCCCGGCCCGCCCCGGCGCCACCGTGCCGGCGTCGGGTCGATAGAGCCCCGCCACGCAGCGAAGAAGCGTCGTCTTGCCCGCCCCGTCGGCCCCCACCACCCCGCAGAGCTCGCCCGAGGGCACCGCGAGGTTCACCCCGCGCAACGCGGGCTGCAAGGCGAAGGACTTGACCAGTCCGCGGGCGGCGACGACGTCCATCAGTCGAGTCGCGTCTTGAAGAGCAGCGCGGCAAGAACGGTGAAGACCAGCGCCATCGCGCACAGCACACTGACCTCGGGCCAGAGCTGCGCGAAGCCGAGCCCCTTCAAGAACATCCCGCGCGAGATTGGCGTGAAATAGGTCAGCGGCAGCATCTGGCTGACCCAGCGGATACCCCAGGGGATTGCCGACAGGGGAAAGAGGGCGCCCGAGAGCAAGACCTGGGGCAACAGGATGAATGTGGCCGTCTGCATGGCCTGGCGCTGGTTCTGAGCGACGGTCGAGATGAGCAGTCCGATCGAGAGGGCTGCCACCAGATAGGGGATGGCGAAGAGGAACAGTTCGATCGGATTGCCTCGCATCGGCACGCGGAAGAGCACGAGACCGAGCACCGTGATCATTACGGCGATCAGCAGGGTGAGAACGCTATAGGGAAGGATCTTTCCCACCATCAACTCGAGTTTTCCGATGGGCGTCATCATCAGCTGCTCGAGGGTGCCCTGCTCGCGTTCGCGCACGACCCCGATTGCGGTCGCCACCGTGCCGACCCAGAGCATGATCATTCCCACCTCGGCCGGCACCATGAAGTCCGCGGAGCGCAGCGTCGGGTTATACAGGATCTCCACCGGCGCGCTGGTGCCCGAGGACATCAAGGTGCGCAGGTACTCGAGCGAGTTCTGTGCCACGAACGCGTTCGAGCCGTCGATGAGAACCCGCACGGGGCGCCCCAGGGCGTCGACGACCACCGCGACGGCCTCAGAGCCGTTGAAGAGGTCCCGGCGCGCGGCGGTCAGCGTGGGCGCGACGGCTGGCGCGACGCGAAAGTGCTGGTGCTCGCTCAGCACCGCGCGCACCGCGGGCGAGTCGTGACCGACTAACTCGACGCCGATGTTATCGACGCTGAGTCGCACGCCGTAGCCGAAGATCAATAAGAGGACCAGTGGCATCCCGATCATCAGGGCCAGCGTGCGCCGATCGCGCACGAGTTGGATGAACTCCTTGCGGGTTATCGCCCGCAGGCGACGCATCGAGCCGCGCCGACGTGCGGAGGGCAACGAACTCCTCGTGACGGACGGGTCCGTCGACGTCGGCCCGTACGACCCGTCGGGGGGCATCCTCTCGCCTAGGCCGCGGTCGCGCCGTGGTGTTCGAGCTCGTGGCGCAACATCGCTCCCCACGCCTCGGCTCGTTCGACTTCGCCCGCGATCAGGTGATCGCGCTGATCGACGAGGAAACTCTCCGGAGCCACGAGTTCTCGCGGTCCGAGTCGCGTCAGGGCGCTGCCGATCGACGTCGACGCGCGGCCCGTCAGCCAGCCGGGTCCGCGACGACGCGTATCGAACGCCGCCACCCACCCGCGAAGTTCGCCCCCGTGCAGTGACGCGAGCAACTCGCGCACCCCCGACTTCGTGTCCGCGCCCGACTCCAGCACGAGATCCCCCGAGGTCACGACCTTCGAACTGGCCGCCCGGCGCGTGCCGGCCCGAGGCAGCCCCCACGCGTGCGTGGGCGCCCCCATCACCAGGAGATCCACTCCCGCCACGTCCTCGGGCGCCACCGCGTCGGCGTGCTCGAGGCGCACCTCGAATGTCGTGGCCATGGCTCGCGCCACCGCCTCGGCGACGCGACGGGTGTTGCCGAACATCGATTCGTATACCACTAGGACTTTCATGATCCTCCTCTCAGCGAAGTCTCGGGCCTAGGTCGAGCCCGTCGCATCCGGCTCGCCGATAGCGGGCTCCGACGACACCACCGGCGTGGTGCCGGGGTCGCGCCCCCCGCCGTCGAAGCGGAACGGCGGATACTCGTCGCGCAGCAACATCACGTAGGCGAACACCCGGTAGCACCAGCGATTGAGGCCCATGACCACGTCGAAGAGCGCCGCGGGATACTCCCCGGTCACGAGCAGGACGACGGCGGCCGCGATCGTCAGAATCCCGATCACCCCTCCGCTCGTGACAAAGGACCACGAGCTCGTGAAGTGGTCACGCCAGCCGAATCCGCCCCCGGTGAGAATCGCCACAACGATGTACTGGGGAATCGCGAGCAGCCACCACTTCACGAGGACCAATCCGCGCGAGAGGTGTTCGGGGTAGTCCACCGTGAAGTCCGCCGGGAACCGCGCATCTGACGCGAGTGAGAAGGGCGGATAGACGTCGGTCGCCAGGGCGCTGAAGGCGTAGAACGTGACCCGCCACGTCCAGCGAATCACTCCCACCACGTAGTCGAAGATCGCCCGGGGATAGCGCCCCGTGACGAGGATCGACAGTCCTGCGAGAACCGTGAGGGCGAACGCCGCGATCCACAGGAACGCGAGGACGATCAGGTGGGGAATGACGAGGAACCACTTCACGAGCCAGAGCCATCGGCTCAGAGGTGCGCGTAGTTGGCCGTCGAGGCGTGCGGGATAGGTCCCCGGCACACTCCGCACCGGCGGCGCGGGCGCCTCGTGGTCGTCGAGCGACGCGGGCGCCGCTCGCTCGCGGCGCTTTCGCGCGAGCGCCATCACGCCAAAGCCGATCAGGAGGCCTCCACCGAAGACGACGAGCGCGCCGCCCACCACCAGTCCCACGCCCACGGGCAGGACGAGCCCCGTGTTCGTCCCGACACTGACCCGCGCCGCGACGCCAGGCTGGGCGTCGGCGCGCATCACCACCACGCTCCACGCGCCGCTCGTCGAGTGCCACGAGATGTGCCGCTCACCCGGACCGACGGACGAGACGACCCAGAACGACCGGCTCGAGGGCGCGGCCACGGAACGCGAGCCGCTCACCCCGCGGTAGTTAGCGGCGAAGGGCAGGACGCTCACCGAGGTCACCACGCTGTAGGGGGCACCGGTGAGGTAGCGCTCGACGTCGGACGTCGGCGCGATGCCGAGGAACGTGGAACCGCGCGACAGCGAGGCGCGCACGCGCACGGTGCCGAGTGGGTCGAGCGTGACCCACGAGTTCGGTCCGGGCCTCATCGCGAAGTCGACCGAGGACACCAGGGCCACGCCGTCGGCGGTGAAGGGCTCGCTGGGCGACATGAAGTAGCCCTGGGCGTCGCGCTGGGTCGCGTTCGCCCAGATCAGTCCGGCGCCAGCACCGGTGACGCCGAGTCCGCCGATGAGGATCATCGCCCCCACGATGATCTGGACGATCCGACCTACGCGCATTCCGCCTCCTCGAGGACCGACGACTCGTCGACGTTCATATCGCCACTAGTCCGGTCCTATCAGAGTCGCCGCACAGCGGCCAATCGGCACATACGTCGGCGCAATCGCCCGGCACGGGGCCATCGAGGACGACGATGGCAACAATTCACGTTGCGTATCATCGACCACGTCGAGCGTGGTCGGCGTTCGAGATGTCCGTGCGCCGTGAGGCTCGCCACGAGGTGGCCGACCGATCGGAGAGCGACCTACGCTCGAAGCGTGACCACGACACACGAGTGGCGAGCCCGCCTGAGCCGTGGCGTGCGCTCGACGTCGCCGTCGGCTCGCGCGCCCCAAGAGGCAGCGCGTGAGGCGCCCTGCGACGACGACCTGTGCGCGGACGGACCGGCGGGACGCCTCGCGTGGACGCTTCGCGAGATCCGCTCGATCATTCGCCAACGGCGAGACCGCGAGAGCGAGGACACCGCGCGCCGCTGATCTCCAGCGAGTACGATCTCCGTCGCCGACGAGGCTGAACTGTGGCAGGCGTCGAAATGGCGAGCGACGGCTGTCGTTCGCTCGCGTGTCAGCGCTGCACGAAGCGCACGCTGGCGATCTTGCCGTTGGACATCGCGATGACGAAGGTGTGCACCCCCGGGCGCGAGCGGCGATCCACTCGCACGCGCACCGTGAGGACGGTGCCGCTGTCACGAAGCACGAACGCCTTGGTCCCCGCGGGGCCCACCACCGTGGGACGCCCGATGAACCCTCGGCCGAGGATGCGCAGAATGACCGTGTGGCCCGCGACCGCGTGACCGACGACTCGGGTAGCGACTGGCAACAGTGGTGGCGGGGGCGTCGTGGTCGGAGCGGCCACCGTCAGCGTGAACGCGTAGGTCCCGGTGTCACCGCTGGCGTCGCTGACCGATCCAGCCGCGCTGTAGGTACCCGCCGGAAGCGCTCCGCTCGTCGTCACCGCGCCACTCGCAGAGACCACGAGCGACGGGGTGCCCGAGGTCTGGGTGAAGGTGAGGTTACCGACGCCGCCCGTCTCGACAAGTTGAGTCGTGTAGGCCGCCGACGCCGTGGGAGCGACCGTCGCGCTGGTCGGTGTGCCCTGCACGAGTGCGCCCGCGGCGACGAGCAGGTTGAAGAAGTACGTCCCGCTGTCGCCCGAAGCGTCGCTGATCACGCCGCGCACCACGTAGGAGCCGTCAGCGAGAGTCCCACTCGTCGTCACCAGACCGCTCGGCGAGACCACCAACGAGGGGGTGCCAGTGGTCTGGGTGAAGGACAGCGGGCCACTGCCGCCACTGGCCGTGAGTTGCATGGTGTAGGTCGTCGAGGCGGCTGGCGAGATCGTGGTGCGAATGGTGGAGGTCTGCGTGAGGAAGCCCACTTTCAGGGAGAACGTGAAGGTCCCCTGGTCGCCGAAGGCGTCGCCGATCGTGCCGCTCGCGCTATAGGTGCCGCGCGCGAGCGCCCCACTCGTCGTCACGAGGCCGCTCGACGAGACCAGCAGGTGGGCCGCGCCGGTCGTCTGGGTGAAGGACAGCGGGCCACTGCCGCCCACGCCCGTGAGCTGGTTCGTGTAGGTCGCCGAGCCGAGCACCGACGTGGCCGCGGAAGTCGCCCCAGTCTGGACGATCGTGCCCACCGTGAGAGCGAAGCTGAAGTTACCCGAGAGTGCCCCCGCGCTCGCCGTGCCCGACGCGCTATAGGTGCCCGCCGCCAGGGTCCCACTCGTCGTCACGAGGCCGCTCGATGAGACCAGCAGGCTCGGCGAGCCCGTGGTCTCGGTGTAGGTTACCGGCGCGCTCTCGCCGGCCACCGCGAGCTGACTCGAGAACGTCGACACCGCAGCGAGGGAGATCGTCGCCGAGGCCGGCGTGACGATGAGGCCGCACACGTAGTCGCCGTCGAGACCGTTCAGGGGGTACTGGATCATCGCGATGCGCCCGCCGGTGAAGCTCGTCATCGAGCACGCCGCCTGAGCGGCGACGAGCGTCGCGTACCCCGGAACCCACAGCGGGTTCTGCGAGAAGGTCGAGCCGGTGTTGCTGCCCACGATCGCGCCCCACTGCAGGCTGGTGGCGTAGATGCCCACGGTGCCCACGCCGATGCTCGCAAAGTAGGCGAGCTGGCCCTGGAGGGTCGCCGCGTCGTTGGCGAACTGCGCGCTCGTCGGCGCGCTGCCCGTACGCAGCGACTGCCAGGCGTTGCCCGTCTCGACGTCGAGCCACCACTGGGCCCCAAGGGCCGCGGCCGTCGGAGAGGCCGCAGACAACTGGGTCTCGGCCGAGACCACCGCCTGGAACGAGGCCTGCGCGGCGTTCCAGCCGTAGTCGTAGGAGCAGTTCACGGAATTCGCCCCTGCGCACGGCTTGGGCGTCGACTGCGACTGGGGCCAGTTGGTGTTGTTCGACGGGCCGGGGTTGTCGGTGTTCACGTAGAACTGCGGGCTCGCCGAGAGCGAGGTTCCCGCCCAGGTGATCTCGCTGGCCAGACAGGGGTTGACCGAGAACGAGTGCCCGTTGTCGACGCCGACGACGCCAAAGCCCGTGGCGGCGGGCAGGTTCGCGCCGCACTGAGGAAAGCTGATGTCATATCCCAACGAGGTCGCAGGCACCGAGGCCGCCTGCGCGGCGAGTACCCCCAGGCCCCCCGCCATCAGCGAGGACACCACGAGTACCACGAACATTCGTCGGATCACCCGTCCACCCTACGCCAGGCTCCTCGCACGAGACGTGGCTCACACCAACTTCCAAGGAGCGACACCGACTCAGCGGGGTCGAAAGCGCGCGATGTCGGCCGCGATCTTCGCGCTGGTGGCCGCATCGACGCCGGCCTCGATCGCGAAGTCGGGCCAGTGGTCGATGGCCCCGTTGACCTGGTCGATCGTCGCGGCGATTCCGGGCACCTCGTGGCGATCGCCCAGGGCGCGAAAGTCGTCCAGGGTGATGTCAGTGAACTTGGCGTTGACGCTCATCTGGTGGGCCTGGGGCCACTCGGCGTCCCAGTAGGAGTGGGTGACGTCATAGGCCGGCGCCAGCTGCCACGTCCCGTGCTCGGCGAGGCGGAACGAGGCGTTCTTCGTGTGGTCGTCACGATTCACGCCGGCCACGTTGAAGAGAGCGCGCCGGAAGATCTCGCGCGCCGCCTCGGGTCCGAGTCCGAGCTCGCGCGCAGTGAGAAAGTAGCTCGAGTACGAGTGGCTGCGGGCCAGGTTGTAGTCGAGGTGCGCGAGCGCGCACAGCGTCTGGGTGTGGAGACGCTCATTGTGCGCCGCGCGGTCGAAGCGCCGGGTGAGAAAGTGGGCTCGCGGGCCTTCGAGCAGGAGGCGCGACTCGCTCATGTCGATCCCGGCGGCGCGCGCCATGAGGTAGTACGCGTACTCCACGCGCCCGTAGGGCTGGGTGTCGGTAAGGGGCGTGGTGCCCGGTACCGCGGGATCGCCCACGCCGTCGAGCTTGATCATCCACTGCTCGAATCCCTCGGGTGCGTTGAACTGGCCCGAGAGCATCTCGTAGGTCGAGGGGTTGAAGGCGATCACCGCCTTGGCGCGCGCTCCCCCGGCGGACGATCCCACCGTGATGAGATCGGCGAGCGCGTCGTGAACATCATCCTCGCGCAGCGTCCCGCGCAGCGCCGAGCGCGCCGCGCTGACCAGGCGGGCGACCTGGACGAGACTCGGCTCTACGAACTCGGGGCCGGCGGGTGGCGCGAAGGTTAGGGCCCCCATGGCGCGGCTGCCGGCGTAGGCGAGGCGATCGAGGGCGGTGACCTGGGCCGCGCCGATGCCCTGTTCGGCCATCCAGGCCGTGACGAGGGCGCTGCCGAAGCGGTCGGGCAGGGCGTCGGCGAGCATCGCCGGCAACCCGTAGTACGTGGTGCGCGAGAGCTCGGGGAACTCGTAGACCCCGGCGCGTCGGGGCATGTGCAGCGGGGCGAGCTCGACCCCGTCCTCGAGCCAGGCCTCGTCGTATTCGAAGGCGTAGAACCCCGTGGCCGGATCCAGCGCGACGGCGCCCACCCGACGACCCCAGGCCGAGACCTCGAGGACCGTGGCGGGCGAGTAGGTCATGACCCCGCGCGTGCTCGGCGAACGCGACGTGTTCGCCTCGCTTCTTCGCGGGTGCGCAGCATCTCCATGGGGCTGAACTCGGGCTCGGCGGGGGCGAAGGAGTCGAGCCACTCGGCGCGTCCGAGGACGCGCGCGACGCGCACGACGCTCGCCAGGCTCGAGCCGCCCCCACGTTCGAGGTTCTTGAGAGTGCTCAGGGAGATGTTGGCCCGCTCGGCGAGCTCGGCCTGGGTGAGACGGCGCGCGAGGCGTAGCCGCCGTACGGCGCGGCCAAAGCTCTTCTCCCACTCGTCGACGGTGCTGGAAGGTTGGATTTCCACTCTTTAGATCCCTCGTACGGTACTAATAGATCTAATTATACCTACTAAGGGCGTAGTCCGTCCAGCAGACCGCCAGAAGAATCAGAATTCAAACCATTCAGTACGCCGACCCGAGGTGGCGCGCCGCTCTAGGCGATGTAGAAGGTCTTGGCGTTCGTGAACTCGCGGATGCCCAGCGCCGACAGCTCGCGGCCGTATCCCGACTTCTTGATACCGCCGAAGGGCAGCTCGGGGGTCGAGGCCACGATCGCGTTGGCGAAGACCATCCCCGACTCCACGCCGTTGATCGCGCGCTCGATCTCGCTGGGATCCGTCGCCCAGATCGAGCCGCCCAGGCCCCACGGGGTCGAGTTGGCGAGCTTGAAAGCCTCGTCCAGGTCCTCGACGACCTCGACGACCGCGACCGGACCAAAGAGCTCCTCACATCCCGCGCGCGAGTCGCGCGGCACGTTGGTGAGAACGGTGGCCTCGTAGTAGTAGCCCGTGCCCTCGATCATCTTGCCGCCGCAGCGCAGAACCGCGCCCTTGGCGACGGAGTCGAGCACCTGGGCGTGGAGCAACTCGCGCTGCTCGGCGTTGACGAGCGGGCCCATGTTGGTCTCCGGGTCCATCGGGTCGCCAACCTTGACTTCGCTCATGGCCTGGGTGAAGCGCTCGATGAACTCCTCGGAGCGCTCCTTTACCACGATGAAGCGCTTGGCCGCGATGCAGCTCTGGCCATTGTTCTGGATGCGGGCCGTGACGGCCATCGGGACCGTCTTGTCCATGTCGGCCGAGCTCGCGATGATGAACGCGTCCGACCCGCCAAGTTCGAGCACGCACTTCTTCAGGTTCGCGCCGGCCTGGGCGCCGACCTTCTGACCGGCGACTTCCGAGCCGGTGAGCGTCACCGCGGCGACGCGGTCGTCAGCGATCAGGTCCGCGAGGGCCTGGTGGCCGAGGAAGAGGTTCGCGAACACGCCCTTGGGGAATCCGGCGCGCAGGAACAGGCTCTCCAGGTACAGGGCGGAACCGGGCACGTTGTGCGCGTGCTTCAAGATGCCGACGTTGCCGGCCATCATGGCCGGGGCCGCGAAGCGCACCGCCTGCCAGAGCGCGAAGTTCCAGGGCATCACGGCGAGCACCGTGCCGAGGGGCTCGTAGCGGATGCCGCTGCGCGAGGCGGGCGAGGCGATGATCTCCTCGCCGAGGAGCTCTTCGGCGTGCTCGGCGTAGTAGCGCATGGTCTTGGCGCACTTCATCACTTCGCCCTTGGCCTGGACGAAGGTCTTGCCCATCTCCGAGGTGAGAAGAGCCGCCGCGCTGTCGAGCTCGTCCTCGAGGAGCTGGGCCGCGCGGGTCATCAGCTCGCCGCGGTCCTTGAAGGGGGTCATCTTCCAGCTGGCGAAGGTCGTGACGGCCTGGGCCACCGCCGCCTCGATCTGTTCCGGGGTGTGCGCCGGATACTCGGCGATGACCTCTTCGGTGGCCGGATTGATCGCGGTGAATGCCATGACTTTTCCCTTCGTCGCCGCCGGAGTCCCCCGCACGGTTTTTACCCCTCCATCTTTAGCCCGAAACCCGTGACCGTGTCACCGCGACGCCGTGACCAACGACCCTTCGCGGGGCGAAATGATTTCAGTGTGGCGTCTCGGCGGCGAGGGCCTCGGGCATCTGCACGCAGAGCACGTCGCCGGTGACCGTCACCACACCGTCGACCATCAGGTCCGAGACGACGCGCACCTTGCGCCCGGCGATCTCGGCCACGCGGCCGCGGATCTGGATCTCCGGCCCGAGTGCAGTGGGCTTGGCGAAACTGACGAGCAGCGACGCCGTGACGAAGCGAAATGCCGGCAATGTGTCCATCTCTCGAGCCTCGGCGCGATACATCGCAGCGGCGGCGGTGCCCGTGGAGTGGCAATCGATCAGCGACGCCAGCAGTCCGCCGTAGACGTAGCCGGGCACCGCGGTGTGATACTCGCGCGGGGTGAAGCGGGTCAGGCTCTCCTCGCCGTCCCAGACGGTTGCGACGTGATAGCCGTGTTCGTTGAGACGCCCGCAGCCGTAGCAGTGGGCCAGGTGCTCGGGGTAATAGTCCTGGAAGGCCGTCACGTACTCCCCTCGTCTCGTCTCGTCTTAGCGAGACGCTAGGCCACGATGCGCGGGGTCGGCCGACTCGAGGAGCAGTCGCCACTCGGCGCGGGCGATCGACGCGCGCGCCCGATCGACGGCGTCGGGATTGACCGAGATCGACGTGATGCCCAGTCGTACCAGGTGCTCGGCGAACTCCGGGTGGTTCGAGGGTGCCTGGCCACACAGTGACGAGGTGATCCCCGCGGCGTGCGACGCGCTGATGATCCGTCCGATCGCGTCGAGCACGGCGGCGTCGGATTCGTCGAAGAGCTCGTCGCAGATCTGACTGTCGCGGTCCACCCCGAGCATCAGCTGGGTCAGGTCGTTGCTGCCGATGGAGACACCACTCACGCCCA
>DAIDJP010000053.1 GCA_027451285.1 Acidimicrobiaceae bacterium
CCTCTACTGGGGCACCTCGGAGTGGTCAGCCGACGAGATCCGCGCGGCCTATGACATCGCGGACCGCCACCACCTGCACAAGCCGCTCATGGAACAGCCCCAGTACAACCTCCTCTGGCGTGACCGCGTCGAGAAGGAGTACAAGCGCCTCTACGAAGACATCGGACTGGGCACGACCATCTGGTCACCCCTCGCGTCGGGCCTGTTGACCGGCAAGTACATCAACGGCGTGCCCGAGGGCTCTCGCGCGACGCTGCCGGGATATGAGTGGCTGCGCGGCCTCTTGACCGACGAGGCACGCAACAAGAAGGTGGCCGACTTGAAGGTCATCGCCGACGAGCTCGACGTCACGCTCGCTCAGCTCTCCCTCGCCTGGTGCGCGAAGAACCCCCACGTCTCGACCGTGATCACGGGGGCGTCGCACGCCGCGCAGGTGCGCGAGAACATGACGGCGCTCGACGTGTTGCCCCTCCTCACCCCCGAAGTGATGGAGCGCATCGACCTCATCAGCCTGTTCTAAGTACAGCGACCCACTACAAAGTGGCGCGTACCGATGTTGAGTACTGATCACGATCAGAGAAACTGGCGGATGTCACGGGACAACTAGCCCGTGACATCCGCCAGTCTGCTCTCTTGAAACCTATTTCGAAGCGGTGTTGCCTAACCGAACTCGCTAACTAACGCTGAATCCACTCACGTTGAACGTTCCCGTACCATCCGATGTGGTCACGCCATTTTCGAAGAAGCAACCTCCGCCAAACGAGAAGCCAATCGACTTGACGTGAGATACTGCCGCCGCGAAGGATCCTGGCACAGCGCTCGCTTCCTGTCCGTTCCAGTCCGACCACGAAGACGCGTCAAACTTCGCAGTGAGCGTCAATGTTGATCCGTTCACACTGTCCAAAGTGAGTGCCGTTGGATTCGACCACCACGAGTGGGAGTAGTAGGCCGATGGTGTCAGCCCGAACGCCGGTGACGTGCCTGGCGCCCAGGGTGCCGGTGGTACACCTGGCAGGGGCCAACTCGTTCCCGACATCGCCGTTGAAGAGAAATAGAAACGCACGGATGCTGGCGTAGTTCCGCACCAGCTGTCCTGGTAAACAAAGTTCGCACCCGGAGTGACCCCGGTAACAGAGATATTCGCAGTGACTGTCAAACCAGTGAGATCGCCCGTGACTGCAGAATTCGTGGTCGTCAATGTGGCTACGTAGCCGGGAGAAAAGTCAAAGGAGGCAGAAGAACCGGATCCGGCTGGCGTCGGTCCCCCTACTCCACCATTGTTGTAGTAGTACGCACTCCATGAATTAGGAGTAGCGGCTCCGGTCGGCAGTGCGAAAGCAACCATTCCCATCGCGAGCGCCAACGCCGATGCACTGAAAATTCGGTGTCGAAGTGACATGAATCATTCCCCCTTTGCGCCACAATCGTGGCCCCAAGAACGAACTATATGACGACCGATCCACTAAATCAAAGGAGTAACAACGAAAAGAATTTTATTTCGTATTTCCCATATTGACAGATGACACACTTAAGGCCGGCGCAGAATCCACGTTCTGTGATTCGTTCTTGACAACCCATTGCCCTTGCACACTCCAGGCGCGTTCAAGGGAGGCCTATCGAAGGGTGATGAGGTGTATATCCTCGAAGCCGTCGGTGTTGCGCAGCTGGTCGATCACCCTGGTCGGCGTTGGCGTCGTCGTGGACAGCACCATCAAAGCGGTCTTGGACGACGGGTCCGGACCCACCGCCATCGAGGCGATGGAGATGTTCGCCTCACCGAGGGCTACGCCCACGATCCCGATCATGCCGGGGCGGTCGTCGTTTCGAACGACGAGCATCGAAGCGGTCGGCGGGATCTCCACGCTGTGACCGTCGACCGAGATGATGCGCGTCTCCACGCGGGTGCCCATCGTCATGAGAGTTCCTGAGACCGCGTGGTCGCCCGAGCGCACCGTGATCAGATTCACGTACTCCGGCGACTCGACCGTCGAGATCTCGCCCCAGGCCAAATTGTGGTCTTTCGCGAGTTGGGGGGCGTTCACGAAGGAGACACCTTCGAATCCCGCCGCGCTGAGAAAGCCCTTGAGCGCACACAAGGTCAAGATCTTGGTGCCGGCGCCGGCGAGCTCTCCCTGGTAGATCACCTCGAGGTCAGCCGGCTCGCCGTCGAGCAGACCGCCGATGAAGCGGCCCAGCAACTCGGCGAGTCCCATGAAGGGACGAACCACGTTGGACACGTCACCGGCGGCGACGTTGACCGCGAAGGGGACGAAGTCGCCCGAGAGCGCCAACTGGACCTGCTCGGCGATAGTGACGCCGGCCTTGTCCTGGGCCTCGCTGGTCGAGGCACCCAGGTGGGGCACCACGACGACGCTCGGTAGCTCGAAGAGGGGCGACTCGGTGGTCGGCTCCTTCGCGAACACGTCGAGTGCGGCACCCTGCACGTGACCGCTGCGGATGGCCTCGGCCAAGTCCTCCTCGTTCACGATGCCGCCGCGCGCCGCGTTGATGATGCGCACGCCGACCTTGGTCTTCTTCAGTGCCTCGGCATCCAGGAGATTCGTCGTCTCCTTGGTCTTGGGCAGGTGAATGGTGATGAAATCGCTCTGTCGCAGCAGCGAGTCGAGGTCCATCAGCTCCACGCCCATGTGGCGGGCGCGCTCCTCGGAGATGTAGGGGTCGTAGGCGACGAGGTGCATGCCGAAGGCGAGGGCGCGTTGGGCGACCAGGGCGCCGATCTTGCCCAGACCCACGACGCCGAGCGTCTTGCCGTAGAGCTCGACGCCCTCCCACTTGGAGCGCTCCCACTTGCCGTTCTTCAGTGCCGAATGGGCCTGGGGGATGTTGCGGGCCTGAGCGAGGAGAAGGGCCATTGCCTGCTCGGCGGCGGAGAGGATGTTCGACTGGGGGGCGTTCACGACCATCACGCCGAGCTCGGTCGCGCGGCTCACGTCCACGTTGTCAAGGCCGATGCCGGCGCGACCCACCACGACGAGGTCACTGCCCATCTCGAGGGTCGCGGCGTCCACTTGGGTGGCCGAGCGGATGATCAGGGCGTGAGCACCCTTGACGGCGTCGAGCAGCTCGCTCGGGGTCAGTCCCAGGCGCACGTCGACCTCGTGGCCGGCGTTGCGCAACTCCTGGAGTCCCGACTCCGCGATCTCTTCTGTTACCAGTACTCGAGCCACGGCCCGTCCTTTCTCATTGCGTCAGGCTAAAGGCAGCCCGTGAAACTCAGCCCCGGGCGACGAGGTCGGCCAGGCGCGTGATGCCCTCGGCCAGGTCGTCATCGCCCAATGCGTAGCTGAAGCGGAAGTATCCCGGCGCGCCGAAGGCCTCGCCCGGCACCACCGCGATCTTGATCGTCTCGAGCAGGTTCGCCGCGAGCTCGGACGACGTCGTCGCCACGCGCCCGTCCAGGCTGCGCCCGAGCAGACCTTCGACGTTAGGAAAGCAGTAGAAGGCGCCCTCGGGCTCGGCGCACGAAACGCCGTCAATCGCGTTCAACATCGCGACCATCGAGCGGCGACGCCGGTCGAAGGCCGCGCGCATCATGGCGACCGCCTCGAGGTCGCCGGCGACGGCGGCGAGCGCCGCGCGCTGGGAGACGTTGGAGATGTTCGACGTGGTCTGGCTCTGGTAGTTGATCGCGGCCTCCATGACGTCGGGCGCGCCGATCATCCAGCCGATGCGCCAGCCGGTCATCGAGTACGTCTTGGCCACGCCGTTCACCACGACCCAGCGGTCCCCGAGCTCGGGGGCGACGACCGGCATCGACACGTGGCGGGCGTCGCCGTAGGTGAGGTGCTCGTAGATCTCGTCGCACATCACCCACACGTCGTGCTCGGCCGCCCAGGCGCCGATCGCGGCGACCTCCTCGGGGGCGACGACCGCACCCGTGGGGTTCGAGGGCGAGACGAAGACGAGGAGCTTCGTCTTGGGGGTGCGCGCGGCCTCGAGATCGGCGACCGTCACGCGAAAGCCGTTGGCCTCACTGGTGGGCACCGCCACCGGTCGTCCCCCGGCGAGGTAGACGGCCTCCGGATACGTCGTCCAGTACGGCGCAGGGATGAGGACCTCGTCACCGGGATCGAGCAGTGTCATGAACGTGGTCGCGACGGCGTGCTTGCCCCCGTTGGTCACGAGCACCTGGTGAGAGCCCACGTCGAGGCCCGAGTCGCGCATTGTCTTGATCGCGATGGCCTCGCGCAGGGCGGGCAGACCCGCGGTCGGCGTGTACTTGTGCATGCCGGGATCGGTGCAGGCCTTGAGCGCAGCTTCGACGATGTGATCAGGGGTGGGAAAGTCCGGCTCGCCCGCGCCGTAACCGATCACCGGCTCGCCGGCGGCCTTTAGGGCCTTCGCCTTCGCGTCGACGGCCAGAGTGGCACTGGGGGCGAGCCCCCCTAGGAGGTTGCTCACTCTCGTACCCATGAACCACTCCGTTCGTTTTCCGTAAGAATGTAAGTCTATGAGTTCCCCCGACGCCCTCCGTATCCCTTCCGAACTGCTGCCGCGTGACGGCCGCTTCGGCTCCGGACCCTCCAAGGTCCGCGACGCCCAGATCGCGGCCCTGGTCGCCGACGCGCCGACGTACCTCGGCACGTCGCACCGCCAAGCCACCGTGCGCAACAAGGTCGCAGAGGTGCGCGAGGGTCTGCGCGCCCTGTTCAACCTGCCCGAGGGCTACGAGGTGCTGCTGGGCAACGGCGGCACCACGTGCTTCTGGGACGCCGCGACGTTTCATCTCATCGAGCGCAAGAGCCAGCACCTCTCCTTTGGCGAGTTCTCCTCGAAGTTCGCCCAGGCGGCCACCGAGGCCCCGCACCTGGACAAGCCCGAGGTGATCACGTCCGAGGTGGGCACGCACCCCTACGCGACTGCCAGCGACGACGTCGACCTCTACGCGCTGACCCACAACGAGACCTCGACCGGCGTAATGATGCCCATCGAACGCCCCACCGGTGCGACCGGCCTCGTCGCGGTGGACGCCACCAGCGCGGCCGGCGGTCTCATGGTCGATCCCACCCAGTTCGACGTCTACTACTTCGCGCCCCAGAAGTCCTTCGCCTCCGACGGCGGGCTCTGGCTCGCCGTGTGCTCGCCGGCTGCAATCGAGCGCATCGAGACCATGGCGGCGTCCTCGCGCTGGACACCCGCGTTCTTCGACCTCAAGATCGCTCTCGACAACTCGCGGCTCAATCAGACCTACAACACCCCAGCCCTCGCCACGATCCACCTGCTCGCGAGCCAGATCACTTGGATGAACGAAAACGGCGGGCTCGAATTCGCGGCCGGTCGCTCCTCGCGCAGCGCCGAGATCCTCTACTCCTGGGCTGAGGCGTCGCCGTTCGCGACCCCCTTCGTGGCCAACCCGGCTCAGCGCAGCCACGTGGTGGGTACGATCGACTTCGCCGACGACGTCGACGCCAGCGTCATCGCCAAGGTGTTGCGCGCCAACGGCGTCGTCGACACCGACCCGTACCGCAAGCTCGGCCGTAATCAGCTGCGCATCGCGATGTTCCCGAGCGTGGACTCCGAGGACGTCGCCGCGCTGTGCGCGTCGATCAACTGGATCGTCGGGAACCTCTAATCACGAACCAGGACCGCCGCATCCTCGTCACCGGTGCGACCGGCTACGTCGGGGGACGCCTGGTGCCGCGACTCCTCGAAGAGGGATTCACCGTGCGCTGCCTCGTGCGCACCCCGGCCAAGCTTGACGCCGCTATCTGGCGCGAGCGCGTCGAGATCATCACCGGCTCTCTCTCGGGTCCGCTGGAGGCCGCGATGGAGGGCGTGGACACCGCGTTCTACCTCGTGCACGGCATCGGCGACGGCGCCGACTGGATCAACCAGGAGATCCGCGACGCGCGGGCCTTTCGCCTGGCCGCCGAGACGGCGGGCGTCTCGCGCATCATCTACCTCGGCGGGATGGGACGCGACGACGCGTCGCTCAGCCCCCACCTGGCGAGCCGCCACGCCGTGGGCCGCGAGCTCGCCGCCGGGACGATCCCCGTCGCCGAGCTGCGCGCGGCGGTCATCATCGGCTCGGGCTCAGCGAGCTTTGAGATGCTGCGCTACCTCGTCGAGGTGCTGCCCATCATGGTCACGCCGCGCTGGGTCGCGACCAAGTCCCAGCCCATCGCCATCTCCGACGTGCTCGACTACCTGGTGGCGGCGATCTCGACGCCCGAGCCGCTCTCGGGGGTCTTCGAGATCGGCGGGCCTGACATCGTGAGCTACGCCGAGATGATGGCCCTCTACGCCGACGAGGCCGGCCTCGCCCGGCGCCGTCTCCTGCCGGTGCCGGTTCTCACGCCGCGACTCTCCAGCCACTGGGTGGGACTGGTCACGCCGGTGCCGGCCTCGCTCGCGCGCCCCCTCGTGGACAGCCTGGTGAACGAAGTGGTCGTGACCGACGACCGGACGCGGCGTCTGCTTGGCGAGCCCCAGCGAACGCTTCGCGAGGCGATTCGCCTGGCCCTCGGGCGCACCCAGAGCGGCGAAGTGCCGACCAGCTTCACTGACGCCGACTTCCAGCCCTTTCGCTCCTACGCGACCGACCCGTCGTGGGCCGGCGGCACCGAGCTGCGCGACGTGCGCACCATGAGTACCGCCGCCCCGATTGGAAACGTCTTCTCCGCGGTCTCGGCCCTCGGCGGCGAGACGGGCTGGCACGCCGGCGAATGGCTCTGGCGGGTGCGCGGCTGGATTGACTCGCTCTGGGGCGGGCCGGGGCTGCGGCGCGGTCGGCGCGACCCGACGACCCTGCACGTGGGCGACTTCGTCGACTTCTGGCGCGTGGAGGCGGTGAGCGAGCCCACGCTCGTCGTGCTGCACGCCGAGATGGTCCTACCCGGCGAGGCCTGGCTCGAGTGGCACCTGGAGGAGTCCCACGGCTCGACACGCGTCACCCAGATCGCCCGGTTCAAGCCGCGCGGTCTCTGGGGCCGGCTCTACTGGCTCGGCGCCATGCCCTTTCACCGCTTCGTCTTCCCCGGTCTCCTCGCCGGCATCGTCACCGACGCCGAGGCCAATCGGCTCTAGGAGGTCAGGGGCGAGAGCTCTCCACGATGTTGCTGCGCGCCGGAGAGCGCCCGACTTGCATGTCCGCGATCCAGGCGTCGGTCGTGGTGACGGCCGCGAACTCGGACTGCAGCACGACACAGACCGTCTCGTGGATGTCGCACGCGCTGCGCCGACCCGACTGGTTGGCGAGGTCGAGCGTGCCCGCGGCGTCGGCGAGCAGCTCGGCGTCAAAGCCGCGATGCACCGCGTCGCGAATGGTCGACTCCACGCACAGCTGGGTCATGAAGCCCACGACCACGATGGTGTCCACGTCGTTTTCGCGCAGCCAGTCTTCGAGGACGGTGCCCGTGAACGAGGAGGGATATTCCTTGTCGAGGCGCAGGTCAAAGGGGCGAGTGGCCACCACGTCACAGAGTTGGTAGCCGTCGCTATCGGCGGCAAAGATCGGCGAGCTGGCACTTCCCCGGTGCTGGATCACCGCGATCGGCAACTGGTGCGCTGCGGAGGCGTCCATCGCGCGGCCCACGTTGGCCAGACTCTCTGTGACGTTCGGGAACGTGATGGGCATCGTGCCCGTGACGTACTCGTTCTGCACGTCGACGACGACGAGGGCGCGATTGGCCATCAGTCGGTGTCGCCGCCGGAGACCTCGGAGACCTTCTGCTTGCCCGCCGAGACGAAGGGCATCATCGTGCGCAGCTTCTTGCCGATCTGCTCGATCGGGTGCTTCTTGCCCGCCTCGCGAAGTTCGCGGTAGCGAGGACGCCCGATCTGGTTCTCCTGGATCCACTCGGCGGCGAAGGTGCCATCTTGGATCTCGGTCAGGACCTTCTTCATCTCGGCCTTGACCGAGTCGGTGATGATGCGCGGGCCGCGCGTGAGGTCCCCGTACTCGGCGGTGTCCGAGACGCTAAAGCGCATCCCGGTGATCCCCTCTTCGTACATCAGGTCCACGATCAGCTTGAGTTCGTGCAGGCACTCGAAGTACGCGCTCTCGGGCTGATAGCCCGCCTCGACCAGGGTCTCATATCCCGCCTTCACCAAGGCACTCACTCCGCCACAAAGCACCGCCTGCTCACCGAAGAGGTCCGTCTCGGTCTCTTCAGTGAACGTCGTCTCGAGCACGCCGGCGCGCGTGGCGCCGATCCCGTGCGCGTAGGCGAGCGCCAGGTCCTTGGCGTGACCCGTGGCGTCGTGGTGCACCGCGATGAGAGCCGGCACGCCGCCGCCCTCGACGTAGGTGCGCCGCACCAGGTGCCCGGGGCCCTTGGGCGCGACCATCGTGACGTCCACGTCCTTGGGCGGGTCGATCAGGCCGAAGCGGATGTTAAAGCCGTGGGCGAACATCAGCATCTTGCCCGCGCTGAGGTGCGGGGCGATCTCGACGTCATAGATGGCCTTCTGCTCGGTGTCGGGCAGAAGGATCATGATGACGTCGGCCTCGGCGCACGCGTCGGCGATTCCGAGCACGCGAAGTCCCGCCTCTTCGGCCTTGAGGATCGAGGAGGACTCGGGGCGCAGGCCGACGCGCACGTCGAATCCGCTGTCGCGCAGGTTCAGCGCGTGTGCGTGTCCCTGGGAGCCGTAGCCGAGGACGGCGATCTTCTTGGCCTTCAAGAGCTCGGGTTTCGCGTCGGCTTCGTAGTACATCGTGGTCATGGTCTAACTTTCTGCTGTCTCGGACACCGTTCGTCCAAGTCTAGGGAGTGCGACGCGACCCGTTCGGTGGAGTTCGACGTCGGCAAAAGCTTCCAACACGCGCTCGAACTGGTCGCACGCGCCGGGCGTTCCGGCGAGCATCGCCGTCACGCGACTCGCGTCGACGTCGACGATCGCTGCGCCCGCGGTGGCCACCGCATCAAGAAGTGCCACACGACTCGCGTCGTCGACGTCGACGGTCGCGAGCAGCAGCTCTCGCTCGAGGGCGTCCTTGGGCGCGAGGTCGGTGATCGAGACGACGTTGACCAGCTTGTCGAGCTGGCCGACGATCTGCTCGAGCGGCGCGGACTCGGCGTCGACCACGATCGTGACGCGCGAGAAGCGCGCGTGACCCTCGGCCGGGGCGACCGCGAGGGAGTAGATGTTAAAGCCGCGACGTGCGAAGAGCCCGGCGATGCGCGCGAGGACACCGGCCTTGTTCTCCACGAGCACCGAAAGGATGTGGTGACGAACCGGCGTGTGGCTGATCACCCCGGCATAAGGCTCCGGGGCGTTCACTTGGCACCTCGCTGGCTCGGGTGGACCATGATGTCGTCGTTGCTCGCCCCGGCCGCCACCATGGGAAAGACCTTCTCGGTGACGTCGGTGCGAAAGTCAATGACGACCGGCACATCGTTGATCGAGTTGGCCTCGGCGATCACGTCGTCCATCTCCTTCACGTTGGTCGCCCGCAGGCCGACGCAGCCCATCGCCTCGGCCCACTTCACGTAGTCGGGCAGGTCCGAGGAGAGATAGACCTCGCTGTAGCGCTCGTCGTAGAACATCTCCTGCCACTGGCGCACCATGCCCAGGTAGGCGTTGTTGAGGATCGCGACCTTGATCGGGATCCCCTCGCTGCGCGCGGTGACTAACTCTTGGGCGGTCATCTGGAAGCACCCGTCGCCGTCGATCGTCCACACCGTGCGGTCGGGCCGGCCGGCCTTGGCGCCGATCGCGGCCGGCACGCCGAATCCCATGGTGCCCGCGCCACCGGAGTTGATCCAGGTGCCTGGCTCTTCGAACTTCCAGTGCTGGGCCGCCCACATCTGGTGCTGGCCCACGCCCGAGGCCACGATGGTGCCCGGCTCGGCCGCACGCGCGATCGACTCGATCACGTGCTGGGGGCGCAGCGGACCATCCAGCACCGGCTCGTCATAGGTGAGGGGGTATCTCACTTGCCAGGAGCGAATCTCGCGCCACCAGGCGTCCAAGTTGCGAGGGCTCGCTCCCGCTCCGTCGAGGGCCTCGAGGGCCGCGGCGACGTTGGCCTGGATGGCCACGTCGGCGTGGCGGACCTTGTTGAACTCGGCGCGGTCGATGTCGACGTGGATGACCTTCGCCTCGGGGGCGAAGGCCGAGACCTTGCCGGTCACGCGGTCGTCGAAGCGCGCCCCGAGCGAGATCAGGAGGTCGGACTTC
>DAIDJP010000054.1 GCA_027451285.1 Acidimicrobiaceae bacterium
GTAGGGTACCGGCTCCCGGTCCCGCGGTTCGGCAACGGTAGCCTGTAGGCACATGTTCCACCGACTTTCTTCCTGGTGGCGGGCGCTCGGCGTCGTACTTTTCAGCCTCGCATCGCTGGTGTGGCCCTCGAGCGCGGGGGCATCATCGAGCACCTTCAGCGTCGTCCACCAGGACGCCGCGACCACGCTGACCGCGCGCGGCGTCGCGCGCTTCCACCTGGGCTTGGCCTTCAGCGGCCCGCTCAACGGCACCCTGAGCGTCGCGATCTACCCCCTCGCGGTGACCCGTTCAGGACTGGCTCCCATCATCAGCGGCGCCGGTGACAGCGCGGCGGCGCTGGCCTCGAGCGGACCGGTGCACCTCGACTGCTCAGCCCACGCCACGCACACCTTCACGATCAGCCTGCTGACCACACGAACACGCCCGGTGAAGGAACCCTGCGCGGCGAGGCCGCTCGACCTTCGCCTGCACTGCGCCGGCGCGAGCTGCGAGGGCGTCTACCCGCTGCGACTGAGCATCCGGTCCGGCTCCTCCACCTCCACCGAGTGGTCCCTCGTCGCGCTGCGCTCGAGTCGCGTCGTGCGACCGATCGCGCTCGACTGGATCTCCTCGCTCGGGCCGGCGTCGTGGACCAATCCCCAACGGGCGACGCGCGACTTCGCGGTGATCGCGCGCCAGCAGCTGCCGATCAGTCTGGGCGTCGACTACCGCACCCTCGCCAGCGCGCTGAACTCGACCTCGGCCACGGGCGCCGCGTGGCGAACGGCCTTCGGCCGCGCGCTCACCAACCCGCTGCACCGCGTCGTGGCCGCACCCCCGTCGTCGATCGACTTCGGCGGCCTGGCCGCCAACGGGCTCTCGACCCAGGTCGCCCTCCAACTCACCCTGACGAGCGACCTGCTCACCGCGCTCAACGGACGCTTCGTCGACTCGCCCCTCGTCCTCTCGGGCAGCCCCTCGCTCGCGAGCCTCTCGGCGCTGGCCGGCGTCGGCGTGCGCGACGTCGTCGTGCCCGAGGGTGCTCTCACGGTGGCCCCCTCGACCACCCTGGCCTGGGGGGCGCCCTTTCGCGTGGCCGGCACCCCACTGCTCGTGCTCGCGACCGACGAGCCCCTCACCGCGCTGGCCATGGACGCGAGCATCGAGCCGGGCCGGCGCGCGGCGATGACCCTCGCCACGCTGGCGTTCCTGCACTTCGAAGCGCCCAACGCGCCGTCCACACGCATCGTCGTCGTGAACGCGCCCCTGGCCTACACGTCACCCGCCTACCTCGACCAACTCTTCACCGGCCTCACCCACAACCCCTTCGTGCGCGCGACGAGTCTCACCCCGAGCTTCGACTCCTCGCTGGTAGGCACCAACTCGGCGCCGACGACGCGCTCGATCGCCCACGGCAGCGACCCCGCGTGGTCGAGCCACAACGTCGACTCCCTGCGCACGCTGATCGGTGCGGTCACCTCCTACGCGAACGCCGTGGCGTCGAAGTCGGTCAGCCAGGGCCTGCGCGTCGCGGTCGCCAGCGCCGAGATCATCGGCTCGTCCGCCGCGCGCCAGGCCCTCATTTCGAGCGCGAGCGCGCGCCTCGACGCCCAGATGACCCAGTTCTCCATCGATCCGAGTGCGATCACCCTCGCCGGCACCGGCACCGCGCTGCCCATCACCCTCCTATCGCGAGCGCCCTATCCGGTCACGGTCGCCGTGCACCTCGATGCCGAAGGGATCACCTTTCCGGGTGGTCGCACCATCGCCACCACCCTGACCTCACCGGCGACGTCGCTGCGCGTACCCATCGGCGGCGGCCACGCGAACAACACCACCCTCCAGGTGATTCTCACCACCCCCAACGGCCAGGTCGAGTTGGCCCGCGCCGCGATCACCGTGCGCATCGCCGGGGCGTCGCTCGTGGGCTACCTGCTCACCCTCGCCTCGCTCGTGGTGCTGGGCGTGTGGTGGTGGCGCACGCTGCGCCGGGGACGCAAGGGACGACACGCACGATGACGACCCACGGCACGCGAGTGCTGTCGATGGCCGGCGGGACGCTGGCCTCGCGCCTGACCGGGCTGGTGCGCGTCCTGGTGCTCGCCTGGGTCCTGGGCTTCACGCCCCTCGCCGACGCCTACAACCTGGCCAACACCGTGCCGAACATGCTCTTCGACCTCGTGCTGGGCGGCGTGGCGAGCGCGACGTTCATCCCGGTCTTCGTCGAGCGTCTCGCCCTCGACGGCGAGCGCCGCGCGTGGCGCTCGATCTCCTCGGTGGTGAACGCGGCCGTCCTCGTGCTGGGCGCGGCGACCGTCCTCACGTGGATCGCGGCGCCGTGGATCATCGGCGCCTTCACCTCCTTGAACCACGTCCACGTCGCGAGTGCCACTCTCTCGCACCAGCGCGACGTCGCCGCGACGCTGCTGCGCTGGTTCGCCCCCCAGGTCTTCTTCTACGGCGTCATCGCCATCGCGACCGCGCTACTCAACGTGCGCCAGCGCTTCGGCGCGCCCGCCTGGGTGCCAGTCGCGAACAACCTCGTGTGCATCGTCGTGCTCGTGTGGTTCCACCTGGTCGACCCCTCCCCGTCGCTGACCACGCTCGGGGGCTCGCACGAGTTGCTCTGGCTGGGACTGGGCACGACGCTCGGCGTGGCGGTCCAGTTCGTCCTCCTCCTGCCGTCGCTCGCGCGCGCCAACCTCTGGCGCCTCTCGTTGCGCCTCGACCTGGCCGACCCGGCGCTGCGCTCCGTGGCCCGACTGGGCAGCTGGACCCTGCTCGTGGTGCTCGCCAATCAGGCGTCGCTCTTCGTCGTGCTGGCCCTGGCCTTCGGCACCGGCGGTCACGGTCCGGTCAGTGCCTACACCTACGGCTGGTCCTTCATGCAGATGCCCTACGCCGTCGTCGTGGTCTCGGTGCTCGCCTCGCTCACGCCCCAGCTCGCGTCCTACGCGACGGCGGGCGACACGTCGGCCCTCGGGGACCGCCTGCGCTTCGGACTGCGCCAGTCGCTCGTGATCATCGTGCCCTCGACGCTCGTTCTCCTGATCGTCTCCCAACCCCTGATGGCGATCCTGCTCAACCACCTGCGCGGCGCGCACACCCTCTCCGCGGGAACGGTGCTCGCGATGCTCGCCGCGGGGCTGCCGGGATTCACGGTGTTTCAGGTGTGCGTGCGCGGCCTGCAGGCCATGCAGCGCGCCCGCCAGGTCTTCTACCTCTACGTCGTCCAGAACGCCCTGACCATCGCGGTCGCGGTCGCCATCGGGCGCCACAGCATCGGAGCTCTGAGCGCCAGCGTGTCAATCGCCTACAGCGCGGCGGCCGTGATGGCCCTCGCGACGCTCGCGCACCACCACGTGCACGTCGCCGGGGCGATCTGGTCGGTCCACGTGCGCCGCAGCCTGGTCGCCTCGCTCGCGGCAGTGCTGGCCATCGCCCTCGCCTACGCGACGTCGAGCGCCACCGTGGGCACCGGGCTGGTCGTGCGCTTCGTGCTGGCCCTTCTCGCCGGAGTCGTCGTCTACGTCGCCGCGGTCGCCCTGGGCACGAGCCGCCACGGGCGCCGCCCCCAAAAAGGTGACAGGCTGATCCGCTAGAGGGGGAGAAATGTCTCGAGTCCGACTCATCACCGACAGCGCGTGCGACCTGCCACAGGACATCGTCACGTCCCTCGACATCGACGTGGTCTCTCTGTCGATCCGCTTCGGCGACGAGGAGTTCGTCGATCGCGTCGACCTCTCCCCCGCCCAGTTCTGGGCGCGGTGCGCGTCGAGCAAGGTGCTGCCCGAGACCTCCGCGCCCTCGCCGGGCGCGTTTCACGACGCCTACGAGCGTGCCCGGAACCTCGGCTACGACGGCGCCCTGGTCGTGACGCTCTCGGCGGCGCTGTCGGCGACCAACCAGTCCGCCACCCTGGCCGCGGCCCAGACACCGGACTTCGCGGTGCGCGTCGTGGACTCCCAGGCCGTGTCGATGGCGCTGGGCCTGATGGTGCTGGACCTCGCCGAGTCCGCGCGCGCCGGGACCAGCCTCGAGGAACTCGAGACGTTCGCGCTCAGCTTGCGCGAGCGGGTGGGCGTGTGCGGGACCCTCGACACGCTCGAGCACCTCGTCAAGGGCGGGCGCGTCGGCGGCGCGCGGGCCCTGCTCGGTCAGGTACTCGCGATCAAGCCCCTACTCGAACTCAAGGATGGCGTCGTCGCCGAGGCCGGGCGCCAGCGCACACGTGCGCGGGCCCTGGCGGCCATCGTCGACGTGGCCCGCCAGAACGCGCCGCTCGAACGACTCGCCATCGTCCACGGTGATGCCCCGGACGTGGCCTCCGTGGTTTCACTGGCCGCATCGATCCCGCTCGAGCACCCGGTCATCGTCACCGACATGGGTCCGGTCGTCGGCACGCACGGTGGTCCGCGCATCGTGGCCCTGTGTTGGATCTCCAGTTCCCCAGCGCCACTACATTCGTAGCGTGGACAGTTCGACGGACCCGCAGCGCGACGATGTCGTCGACAAGGCACTCGGAGCGCTCGACCACCTCCTCGACATCATCCACGACAAGGTGCTGCGCCCGATCTTGCTCGCCGGGCGAGCCATCGCGTTCTCCGCGATCCTCGTGCTGATGGGCATCTTGCTCGTCGCGATGCTCGTCATCGGCTTCGTGCGCCTGCTCGACGTCTACGCGTTCGCCTCACACCAGTGGCTGTCGTATCTCCTGGTCGGCGCGATCTCTCTGGCGACCGGGCTGTACATCTGGCGACGTCGCCACCCCGTCAAATTGAGGAAGTAGTGGAACACACTCGCGTTTTGATTGTCGGATCCGGTCCGGCCGGCCTGACGGCCGCCATCTACAGCGCTCGCGCCCAGCTCTCACCGATCGTCATCGAGGGCGAGCCCTCCTCGACGACCGACCAGCCGGGCGGACAGCTCATGCTCACCACGGACATCGAGAACTTCCCCGGCTTCGTCGAGGGCCTGACCGGCCCGGAGCTGATGGCCAACATGCGCGCCCAGGCCGAGCGCTTCGGCGCAGACCTGCGCGTGGCCAAGGTGACGCGCCTCGACGTGGGGGCCCGACCCTTCCGCGCCTGGCTCTCGGGCGAGGAGGAGCCCTCGATCAGTGCCGACGCCGTCATCCTGGCGACCGGCGCCCAATCCTTGATGCTCAACGTTCCCGGCGAGGACCGCCTGCTCAGCCACGGGGTCTCGACGTGCGCGACGTGCGACGGATTCTTCTTTCGCGGTCAGGACATCGCGGTCATCGGTGGCGGCGACTCGGCGATCGAGGAGGCGACGTTCCTCACGCGATTCGCCAACAGCGTCACCATCGTGCACCGGCGCGACTCGCTGCGCGCCTCCAAGATCATGCAGCAGCGCGCCCGCGACAACGAGAAGATCCGCTTCGCGTGGAACACGCGCGTCCTCGAGGTCCTCGGCGAGGACAAGGTCGCCGGCCTGCGCGTGGCCGACACGATCAGCGCAGACGAAAGGGTCCTCGACGTGACCGGCGTCTTCATCGCCATCGGTCACGTGCCCAACACGCGTCTCGTCGCGGGTGCGGCCGACCTTGACGAGAACGGCTACGTGCGCACGGGCCCGGGCTCGTACACCAACATCGACGGACTCTTCGCCGCCGGCGACGTCCAGGACCACGTCTATCGCCAGGCCATCACCGCCGCCGGCTCGGGCTGCACCGCGGCCATCGACGCGGAGCGCTGGCTGGAGGCACAGGACGCGTCGACCGGTCGCTAGTGTGGTCGAACGACGATGACGTCGTTCCCGGGAGGCGCACATGACCAGTCCGATCACGATCCTGACCGACGCCACGTTCGACGAGGTGATCGGCAGCGCCGACAAGCCCATCCTCGTCGACTTCTGGGCCGAATGGTGCGGGCCGTGCAAGATGATCGCCCCGATCCTCGAGGAGTTCTCCGTCGAGCAGTCCGACAAATTCACCATCGGCAAGCTCGACGTCGACGCCAACGTGGCGACCGCCACCCGTTACTCGGTGATGAGCATTCCCACCCTCCTGCTCTTCAAGGACGGTCAGGTCGCCGCCCGCCTGGTCGGGGCGAAGCCCAAGGGCGCGCTGTTGCAGGAAATCACCCGCAACCTCTAGAGATCGCCCTGAACCCGCTCCCCCTGACGCGGGGCCAGAAGGGCCCACTGGTGCGCGAGTTGCACCAGCGTCTCGACTCTCTGGGCTATCGCAGCACCGACGCGGCGGACGACTTCGGCGACGCGACCGCGTCGCTCGTCGAGGCCTTCCAGCACGCCCGCGGGCTGCCGCTCACCGGCGAGGTCGACGAGGTCACCTGGGAGAGGTTGATCGAGGCAGGCTGGTCCCTCGGGGCCCGGCTGCTCTACGTGACCACGCCGCTGCTGCGCGGCGACGACGTCGCCGACCTTCAAGTACGCCTCGCCCAGCTGGGCTTTAACCCCGGACGCATCGACGGCATCTTCGGTCCCGTCACGGCCGCGGCGCTGACCGACTTTCAACGCCACCGCGGCCTCGACGTCGACGGGACACTCACCCGCGCGACACTCGACGAACTGCGCCGCATGATGCGCCGTGACGCCGACGGCCACCTCGTCACGGACGCTATCGACCTGGTCACGTCGTCGATTCGACTCAGTGGGCCTATCGTGATCTGCGGGACCGGCCCCCTGGTCGAGCGGGTGGCTCGCGAGTGCACCTCCTACGGGGACTGCCGCAACCTCGGCGACCTCGCCTGCGGAGACGTCGCGGCCCAGGCCAACGCGCTGGGCGCGTCGCTCGTGCTGTCCTTCGAGGCCAAGGAGTCCCTCGACGTGATCCACGTCCACTACTGGGCCAGCTACCGTTCGCATTCGCGTCGTGGGGAGCGCTTGGCGAGCGCTCTGGCGAGTCGCCTGTCGCACACCCCCGACCTCGCGCGCGTGGAGGTGACCGGGATGGCGCTGCCCATTTTGCGCGAAACGACAATGACGACGCTACACATTGAGCACGGACCGGCCAGCGAGGCCGATCTGGAGGCGCTGGCCCACGACGTGGCCCTGGTTATCCACAACCGGGGCTTGTGAGCGGGGCCCGAAGGGCTGCAATACCCCCTCGAATCCTTAGATTTTCCAAAGATTTCGTGGTAACCCACAACTTCATCCACAACTTGGGGAAAACCTCTACGAGAACCTTAGGTTGAAGGTTGAGGCTTACTTGGACTGCGTGATCATGATGTAGATCCGTTCGAGGTCGTCCAGATCGGCAAAATCGATGATGATACGGCCATTTCGCCCCTTCAGGTCGACCCGCACGCGCGTGTTGAGGTAGTCCTCCAACAGGTGCTCGAGCTCGGCCACGCTGGCGTCGGGAACCGGACGCAGCCGCGGCGCACCGCTCACCGCGGGCGACTCGTCGACGACCACCACCGGACGCGGCTCGTTGAAGGCCTTCACGGCCTCCTCCGTCGCGCGTACCGACAATTCGTTCTTGATGATTCGCGCGACCATCGTCGCCTGGGCCGCCGGATCGGCGATCGCCAGCAGCGAACGGGCGTGGCCCGCGGTGATCTCGGAGTTGGCGAGCGCCGCCTGAGCCACTTCGCCGAGCTGAAGAAGTCGTAACGTGTTCGTAATATTTGCTCGACTCTTGCCAACGCGCTGTGCCACCTGCTCATGAGTGAGGTCGAACTCGTCGATCAGCTGCTGATAGGCCGCGGCCTCTTCGAGCGGGTGGAGGTCAACTCGGTGCAGATTCTCCACCACGGCCTGCTCGAGTGAAAGTCGATCGTTCACGTCGTCTTGGACGAGGGCGGGAACGGTCTCCAGGCCGGCGAGACTCGCGGCTCGCCAGCGCCTCTCCCCCGCAATCAGTTCGTAGAGCCCCTCCTCACCTTCAACCGGCCGGACGATGAGCGGCTGAAGAACGCCGAGCTCGCGGACCGACGAGGCGAGGGTCGCGAGACTCTCGTCGTTGAAGGACTTGCGTGGCTGGAAGGGATTGGGTCGGATCGACGTCACCAAGATGGTGCGCAACGGACCCTGGCTCACTTCCGTCTCTTCGGCCTCGGGTTTGGCCTCGCCTTCGGGGATCAGCGCCCCGAGGCCCTTTCCTAGTCCTGGTTTCCTAGCCATTCATGATCTCCTCTGCGAGTGCGCGATATGCCTTGGCCCCTTTGGAGTTCGGATCGAACTCGGTGATCGGCTGGCCAAAAGATGGAGCTTCGGCCAAACGGACAGTCCGGGGAATGATGGTCTTGCAAAGTTCATTGGGAAAGTGCTTGCGAACTTCCGCGGCGACGTCGATCGACAAGATGTTGCGCGAGTCGTACATGGTGAGAACGACCTTGGAGATCCGCAGCGTTGGGTTGAGGTTTCGCTGGACCAGCCCGATGATCCGCTCGAGCTGGGTGAGACCTTCGAGCGCGTAGAACTCGGTCTGAACCGGGACCAGGATCTCGGTCGCCGCCGCGAACGCATTGATCGTGATCAGTCCCAAAGACGGGGGACAGTCGATGAAGACGAAGTCGAAGTCCCCCTCAACCGACTCGAGCGCCCGCTTGAGGCGTAGCTCTCGGGAGATCACCGATGTCAGCTCTTGCTCGACACCTGCCAGGTCGAGGGTCGCAGGAGCTACGAACAGGTTTTTAAACGCCGTCGGCTCGACCACGTCCACCATGGGGATGTCGTTAAGAAGGACGTCGTACACCGACCGTTCGAATTGACGCCCATCCACGCCCAAACCCGTGGTGGCATTCCCCTGGGGGTCTAGATCGACGACGAGGACACGGTTTCCCAGCTTTGCGAGGGCCGCCCCGAGGGATGTCGTGGTGGTCGTCTTGCCGACACCACCCTTTTGGTTCGCCACGGCAAAGACCCTCATCACGCTGTCGTCTGCCATGAGCCTCTTCCCGAACTACGTTCCCGACACGTCGTCAAGTTCCCTGCCATTCAACACGACTTTCCTGAAGGCGTCAAGTACCAATGTTTCACGTGAAACACGCCGAGTCGATCACGGGCGTTCGGATTGTCATGCGGGCTGGATTGTTGTAATTACAAAGGTTTGTGTGCGTGATGGACTCGCATGGCTGTGGCGCGTGGTGTCAGGGGTGACCGTGTTTCACGTGAAACATCTCTCCACTGGCCTCGGTTTACTCCGCTGACCTTCCATCTTCTTCAGCCTAGGGAGATCGATCTCGCGTCGGTTTGGTCCTTGGCACGATGTCCGCAACGCGACCGCGAAGGACGGTCTCCACACCGGCACACGTGGGGTCTACCCTTTCTCGTGAGTGGCTCCCCCGTTGCCCTCACATTCGTTACCCCGTCTCCTCACAGCGTGTGTCCTAATTCGAACACACCGGTTTGCCTTGGCCGAATGAACGAGCTCGGCACTTGCTCACCGTCCGGATAGCCAGGATTCCCTGGCAATACCCGATTCCGTCCCAGAGCCCTACCTCCTTCGAGGCTTGTACGGGTGACGAACGGCTCTTCCCGTGCGCTTCACGGTGCAGAATTCGTGTCACCGAAGCAACGCGAATTCATTTCCCACGGTACCTAACCCGTGTAACACACACTCGTCGACCAGGTCTTCCACATCAGAAATAGAACACATGCTGTTAGCCCTCGACCCATTCAGTGGCGGACGGACTCCTCTTGGGGGCAGTCGACCAGAGAGGACTCCGGTCTGGCACGTTGGGGTGGAGGGGCTACTGCTCTGGCGAGACTGTAGGTTGCGAAGACGAGCTCTCTCCGAGTACCACGCATCTTCCCGTGGGAATGCGGAACCACCAGGAACACTGGGGCTCCTGAGAGGATCACCTTGCTGTCACGGATTGTCTCGAGACATCCCACTCAGTGTGCGAGGCGCCGTCCCAATGGCTGGCTCCGGCATTCCGTGCAAATGCGAACAACGAACTCACCGGAGAGCCAAGAAACCATCCCGGGGGGCCAGCGGGGAGGACTATCACACAATCCTGATGCGCCGCGAGTTCCCCGAGACATGTTTCACGTGAAACACAGATTGCCGGTTGAGAAGTCCAAAATCCCTCATGAACCCCATGATGCGCACCTCTCTACAGTGCCGCCACGTGCCCATGCCAGGAGACCGCACGAGTCCCGTATCCGCGCCACGAATCCCCATGGGCACTCGCGGACATGTTTCACGTGAAACGTCAGAACAGGGGGCGTTTCCCCGGGATTCCGGAGCGACGGGGGTACTCCTGCGGCGTCTCCTCCTCCTTGATCAGGAGTTGGTAGGTCGCACCAGGACTCTCGCGCGGTCCCAGACGAAGCCCCAGACGCCTCAGCCCGTCCTCATCCCATCGTGACGAGCTGTCTGGGGGCTCTGAGACGATCAGAACTCCCCCGACGACCAGGAACCTCACGGCACATTCAGCCGTCGCAGCCGGGGGACCAAAGGATCGAGACGTCACCAGATCCACAGACGCGTCAAGTTCGGGTCGACGCGCCAGGTCCTCAGCCCGCCCCTCAACCACGTCTCCTCCACGCGGTGAGCCCGGCCACGTCAGGACTTCCCGAAGGAAGGTGACTCGTTTTGCCATGGAGTCAAGGAGCACTCCTCGACATTCCCACTTCTCCAGGAGAACCAGCCCCGGCAGGCCTCCCCCGCTTCCCAGATCGAGAAAGCTCGACGGGGGAGTGGGGGAGTGCCGGGTCCACGCGGCGATAAAGCCCAGAGAGTGTGTTACGTGGGGGGCGATCTCACCCGGCCCTAAAAAGCCCCGCGCCCTCGATTCCTCGAGGGCGCGGGTCAACCATTCACTTGTCACTACTTGATTATGCCGGACTGACCACCACGAATCGACGCGGCTCGTCACCTTCGGAACGCGTGGTGACACCCTCGACCTCGGTCAGAGCGTCGTGGACGGCCTTGCGGTCCGCGGCGGACATGGGCTCGAGGGCCCGCTCTTCACCG
This sequence comes from Acidimicrobiaceae bacterium, assembly GCA_027451285.1. GTDB lineage: Bacteria > Actinomycetota > Acidimicrobiia > Acidimicrobiales > RAAP-2 > RAAP-2. The sequence continues at coordinate 10,890 of DAIDJP010000054.1, forward strand.
GTCTCGATCACCTCAGCCGCCACCTTCGTAGCGAAGCGACCGAGAGCCTCAACGCGACGCTCCCGGTAGCGAGCGACGTCGACCAGGATTCGATCGGTGCGACCAGGCGACTTCGACTGCACCACCGTGCGGGTCACCTCCGCCAGCGCCTGGAGGGTTGAACCGCGGGGACCAACCAGGATGCCCAGTTCCGTAGGCGGATTGGCGTCGACCGACAACTCGACGGTCTCCTCATCCAACTCACGGACCGACACCTCGGCCGTTATGTTCATCGAGCGCAGCAGTCCCTCCAAGAAATCCTTGGCTATCGCACCTTGCTCGGCGAGAGAGATACCCTCCGCCATTGTTTCCTCCTTCTTGGAAATCTTCTCGTCTCGGGACTTCGGAGATCCAGTGGACTCCGATCGTCGGCCGCCGTTCTTGGGGGCGTCCGCACGGGGTGCGGGCTGGGGACCCTTCTCACCCCGCGGCTTCGCGCCGCGCGCTCCCGAACCCCGACGCTCCTCGCGAGCACCGGGCTTGCGCGAACGCTTGGGACGAGGCGAGGTGGGACGCACCCGTGCGCGTACGCGAGCCTCGCCGCGCACCCGTCCGAACAGTCCGGCGCGGGGCTCTTCGAGCACCTCTACTTCGGCGTCGTCGCGGTGCACACCCAGATGGGCCAGTGCTCGCTCGGTTGCCTCGTCAATGGTCTTGCCAGTGGTTTCTACCCAATCCATGGGGTACTACGCCTTTCTCTTGCGCTTCGACTTCGATCGCGGATGCGGGTTCGACTTCATAGTTGAAGGTTTGGCCTCAGGCGGCGCCGGCGTCTCAATCGCCTTTTCGGCGGCGGGCAGTGACCGCTCACCCGCCTTGTGCGGATTGGAGACACCGGTTCGGAACATGACGTCCTGGGTGATGATGCGAATCCCTGTCGAAACGATCATGTAGAGAACGACAGCCGCAGGGATCACCATGTAGAAGTACGCGAAGATGATCGGCAGAAAGCGCTGCATCATCAACTGCTGGCTCGGCATCGCCTGGCCGGTCTTTCGGTTGCGATTGTTCATCTGGGCCATCTGGAAGTACTGCAGACCCACTGCCAGGGCGACCAGAACAAAGAAGGGAATGGCCGCGGCGATCGAACCATGACTCGAGAAGGGCTTGAGGTTGAGGTCCATTCCAAAGACCTTGATCTGGCCGTGGGAGGCCACCAGGTTGTGATACATCTTCGAGCTGGTCGGGATGTAACGAGGCTGGGCCAGTCCCGCAGCTGAGACGTTGGCCAGTCCCTTGATCACGCTGTAGAGGATGAAGAGGAACGGGGCCTGCAACAAGACCGGTAGGCAGCCTCCGATGGGGTTGGCGCCCTCCTCGCGATAGAGGCGCATCAACTCTTCGTTGAGGATCTGGCGATTCTCGGGGCCCTTGTACTTTTGCTGCAGTTTCTTAATTTCTGGTTGAAGCTTCTGCATCGCCATCATCGACTTGGTGCTCTTGACGGTGAAGGGGGTAAGAGCACCCATGATCACGATCGTGAGCAAGATGATGGCGACCGCGTAATTGGGGATCACCCCATAGAAGAAGGCCAGGATCCAGCCGAAGAGATGGAAGATCGGCTGAAATACTGTACCAATTGTATGGAAAAACGACCTCATTACTGAGCGCTCCTTGTTTTATGTGGCTCTGGCACGAGATCAACGCCGTGCGGACCTAGCGGTCGGCAACGACTGAGTCGGCGCAGGGCCAGAGCCGACCCGCGCAGGGCACCGTGAACCTCGATCGCCTCGGCGGCGTAGTTCGAGCACGACGGATAGAAACGGCACGGCGACGGCCGCCCCGAGGTGAACTTCTGATAGATCGCGATCGAACGTCCGAGGAAGCGCGCGAGGGGGGACTTAGATGACACCGGCCCCCCGGAGGGCTTCGTGGAGCTGGGAGTGGAGTTCGTCATAGGAGAGATCCTTCGCCCGGATGTCGCACTTGACCAGGTACAACCCATGGAGCAAGTCGCTCGACAGTCCGTCGAACATCGCCCGGAGGCGACGTCGAAGTCGGTTTCGCACCACCGCCGATCCCACCTTGCGGCTGATCGCGAAGGCCACCTTCACCCCATCGCCGTCGATCCGTACGAAACTCACCCGTAGGGACCCGCTGCGACCTCGCGCACTGGGGCGCGAGAATTGGGCGAACTGGCGTCGGGTGCGAACCCGACCCGGCACGAACCTAGACCGTCAGCTCGTGACGGCCCTTGTCACGACGGGACTTCAAGACCGCGCGCCCGGCACGGGTGCGCATGCGCGCCCGAAAGCCGTGGGTCTTGGCCCTCTTTCGCTTGTTTGGCTGATACGTACGCTTCACAGAAACCTCATCTCACATGGTGTCGTTATGCGCCGCGACGGCTCCTGGAGCTTCGCGAACGCCACGTGGGGGCAATCTTACCCCACGACCGAATTGGCCCCGGCACGAACTTGAAAAGAGGAGTATGGTGGCTGCCCCGGGGACACAACCGACGTCGCCGGACAGTGATCGTGCTTGTGGATAACGTCGGATACGGGCTGTGGAGGAAGATTGTGCAGAGTGGGGAAGAGGTCTGGTCAGCACTTCGTGATTCCTTACGTGGCAACGCTTCTGAGGCGGTGTGGTCGGCCGGACTCAACACGTTGCGCCTTGTGGATTACCGCGAAAACGAGATTGTGATCGGCGCGCCAAATCAGATCCAGCTTCAACGCGTGCAGCAGCGCTACTTGCCGTTCATCACCGAGCAAGTTCACCAAGTCGTGGGCGACCACGTGAACGTCTCTCTCACGTTGAGTGACGAGTCAGTGACGTCCACCTCGATGGACGACGCGCCGCAAAAGGAGGAGCCGACAGCCACCTTCGCTCCGAGTGTCGATCGCCCCGCACGACTCGACCCGCGCATGACCTTTGACTCCTTCGTGCCGGGCTCGTCGAATCGCCTCGCGTTCGCCGCTGCCCAATCAGTCGCCGAAACCCCTGGTCGGGCGTACAACCCGTTGATGATCTACGGCAACTCAGGCTTGGGCAAGACCCACCTCCTGCACGCCATCGGCAACTACGTGCACGAGAACTACCCGGGGCGCAAGGTCCTCTACGTCTCGACCGAGACCTTCCTCAACGACTTCATCCGCGCGATCCAGACGCGCACGCAACTCGCTCTGCACGAGCGCTACCGCGAGAACGACGTTCTGCTCATTGACGACATCCAGTTCATGGAGACGCGCGGCGAAACATTCCACGAGGAGATCTTTCACACCTACAACGCGCTCCACGGTGAGGGCAAGCAGATCGTTCTCACGTCGGACCGCTCGCCGCGCGACCTCGCGGGTCTCCAAGAGAGATTCCGCAGTCGTCTTCTCCAGGGTCTCGTCACCGAGATCGACCAGCCCGACCTCGAGACGCGCATCGCGATCCTGCACTCGAAGTCCGAGCGCGAAGGCATCGAGCTGCCCCGCGACGTCGCCGAGTGGATTGCGCAACGGGTGCGCGACAACATTCGCGAGCTCGAGGGCTCGGTGACCATGCTGCGCGCCTTCGCGAACCTACGCCAGGAGCCGATCACACTCGACCTGGCCAAGAGCCACCTCACGAACCTCGGTCACGAGCAGATGTCGTTGAAACCCGAGACGATCCTCGCGGCGGTGTCGGAGTTCTACGGCCTCTCGGTAGAGGAGATCCGGGGCTCGAAGCGTCTGCGACCCCTGGTACACGCCCGCCACGTGGCGATGTACCTGATTCGCGACCTGTTGGACAACTACTCGTACCCGATGATTGCGCGCATCTTCGATGGTCGTAATCACACCACGGTGATCAGCGGCGTCGAGAAGATCAAGGAGCAGCTCACGTCCAACAGCGAGCTGCTCGCTCAGATCAACCAGTTGAAGCGCCAACTACAGGGGGAAACCAGAGTTTGAAATCTTGTGCGAAACCCCACACAAAGTCTGTTGGTTTCGCGTGGAGCAACCGTACGTCATCCACATCACTTCAATCTTGAAGTCGTGACGTTGAGACTTCTCTCCACACGAAGACACATCAACTTGTGGAGAAAACAACCGTTTTGATCAGGATCAACAATCGTACAACCCAGAATCCACAGACCTACTACTGCTATACCTTCAGAATTGACACACCACACACGCAGTCGCCATAGAAAGGCAAGCCGATGAAGTTCAGATCAGAACGCGACCTGTTGGTCGAGGCGTTGAGTGCGGCCAGTCGCGTCGTAGCCACCCGCCTTGTTGGTGCCACTTCGGGAATCCTTCTCTCGCTGTCCAACAACCAGCTCACGGTCACGGGAACCGATCTTGACATCACGGTGCGCACGGTGGTGGATGTCATCGGGATCGAAGACGGCGCGACCGTGGTGCCGGCGCGTCTCATCGTTGATGCGGTGCGTTCGCTCGAGGCGGGTGCCGTCACCGTCACCGCCCACGATGAGAACGTCGAGTTGAGCCTGGGTCGCGCGAAGTTCTCCCTACGCACTTTCGCCGTTGTGGACTACCCGAACCTGCCCCCGGTGACCGGAGCGGTCATCACAACCCCGGCACTTGATCTCATTCAGGGAATCAACCAAGTGGTGCGTGCGGCGGCGAGCGACGACGCCCGGCCACTGTTGACCGGTGTTCTCTTCACCACTGAGAACGGTGATTTGCGGCTGATCGCGACCGACTCATATCGACTCGCCGTGCGCGACGTTCCCGGTGTGCACGACCTGATCGGCTCCCATGACGTGCTGGTGCCGGCCCGAGCGCTCCAGGAGCTCCAGCGCACGGCCGCGTCGCTGGTTGCGGACTCTGAAATCGGGGTCACGTTGACCGACGCGGAGATCTCCTTCGTAGTTGGTCGTACGAGCATCTCATCGCGCCTGATCGACGGCAATTATCCCTCCGTGCTTCAACTGATCCCCGCGAGTTATCCCAACCAGCTGCGCGTCGCCAAGGACACCTTGTTGACGTCACTGCGTCGCGCCAAGTTGCTGGCCAAGGACTCGACGTCGTCGGTTCGCCTGTCGATGCATGACAAGAACGTCGAGATCCGCACGCAGAGCCATGACGCAGGCGACGTCGAGGACAACGTCGACGCCGACTACGTCGGTGAGGAGCTGACCATCGCCTTCAACCCCAACTTCCTCATCGACGGCGTCGAGGCGGTCTACGGCGATGAGATCATCCTCGAGATGTCCGATTCCGTGCGTCCCGCGATGGTTCACGGCGTCGAGGACACTCGATTTCGTTACCTGCTGATGCCGGTGCGGGTCCAGTAGCCCGACTCGCGTGGGGCTGCACGAACTCGAAGTCCGGAACTTCCGGTTATTCGACCACCTCGTCCTGCACCCCGATACCGAGGCGGTGACGGTCTTCGTCTCGCCCAACGGCACCGGAAAGACCTCAGTGCTCGAAGCGGTCTACGCGTTGGCGACGGCGTCCTCGTTTCGAACGAACGCCGCCAGTGACATGATCAAGAACGGTGAGGACCTCGCCGAGGTGCACGGCGTTCTCTTTCATCGCGAACGCCGGGTGGGGGTCGATCTCACGTTGACCCGTGGCTTGCGCACCACAAAGAAGATGCTGGTCAACGGGCAGAAACCTCGCTCGCGCGCCGACCTCTCCGCAGCGCTGCCCATCACCATCTTCACCCCCGAGGGCGTGGACGTCATCCGCCAGGGCCCCGAGAACCGTCGTACGTTCCTCACCACATTGCTCACCGATGTCGACCTGACGAGCGGAGACGTCATCGAGCGCTACGCGCGCGTGCTGAGTCAGCGCAACGCGCTGCTACGCGCGTTGCGCGGAGATCGGCCGAATGCAAGTCAGCGTGCCGAGCTCGACGTGTGGGGCGCCGATCTGGCGCGCTACGGCGAGGACCTCGTTGTGGTTCGTCGCGAAGTGCTCGGTGCGCTCGCGCCGCTCGTCGAGGACTACTACCGAGAACTCTCCGAGAGCGACCAACGCGTCGATCTCGACTATCGCCCGTCGTGGTCGGGCTCACTCGCGAAGGCCATCGCCGCCAGCGAAGACGACGACCGGCTGCGCGGTCATACATCCATCGGGCCACATCGCGACGACGTGGCGATCTCACTTGAGGGTCGCGACACCCGTCATCAGGCGTCACAGGGTGAGCAGCGCTCCCTGGCCCTCGCGCTGCGCCTGGCGGGGGATCAGCTCGTGCGCCAACGTCGCGGGGTCGATCCACTGCTGCTGCTTGATGATGTCTTCAGCGAGCTCGATCCACGTCGCAGTGACCGACTCCTCGAGCTCTTGCCCACGGGACAGACCCTCGTCACGACGGCCTCGCCCCTGCCGTCGGGTCTGACCCCGGCTGCGGTGATTGACCTGACCACGAGCCGCGTATGAGACGGCGAGACGATCAGCCGGTGACCCTCGGCGAACTACTGGACACCGTCGCGGGACGTCTGCGACGTGTCGACTTGCGACTCATCGACGAGGTTCGCCGTCTTTGGCCGAGCGTCGTCGATCCCGTCCTCGCCGAGGCGTGCCGACCCGAGATGATCAAGGACGGCGCGCTCATCGTCTCGGTGCCGTCTGGGGCGTTCGCCGCGCGGGTGACCAGTGACGCCGCGTCGATTCTGCGCGGCTTCGAGGTACTCGGCGCGAGCGCTCCGACGAGCGTGCGCACAGTTCTCACAACGACCTGAGAGTCTCGCGAGTCGGTGGTGACGTCGTTCTCAGACGCGGGAACGTCACAGCCGGTCGGGTAGGATGAAGGGGTCGAAATTTCCGCGTCGACCGCGCTTATCGCGCCCATTTTTTAGCCGAAAGGACCACTTCGTGGCCGAAAAGACCAAGGGAGCCGCTAGCTACGGAGCCAGCGACATCACCGTTCTTGAAGGCCTCGAACCGGTGCGCCTGCGCCCGGGTATGTACATCGGCTCGACGGGTCCCGCTGGGCTGCACCACTTGATCTGGGAGATCGTCGACAACGCGGTCGACGAGGCGATGGGTGGCTACTGCACGCGTATCGACGTGGCCATCCTCGCCGACGGCAGCTGCCGCGTCGCCGACGACGGTCGTGGC
>DAIDJP010000055.1 GCA_027451285.1 Acidimicrobiaceae bacterium
AGGATCCACCGGCGGCGCCCGAGCCAGAGAAGGCACAGTGAGACGAACAAGATGATTGCGCTCTCGGAGTAGAACATCGTGAGCACGAAAGCGGCCGGGGAGAAAAAGACGAGGGCCGTACCGAGTTCGGCCGCGGCCAGATCGAAGGTGTCGGCGAGCAGCCACCAGAGAGCCACCGATCCCAACGCCCCGAGCACGCTCGAGGTCACGACCGCCGAGACCCCAAAGCCCAAGCCGGTCAGCACGTGGGTCGCGCGAATCAAGAGCGGCAGGAGCGGGAAGAATCCGAGATCCGTCTGGGTCAGTTTGCCCAACCCCGCGGGTATCGACGTCGCGTAGCCGCTCTGGGCCACCGTCAGGTACCACTTCGAGTCCCACGAACCGAGCAGGTACATGACGGAGTGGCCTTCGCTGACACCGAGCGCGCCGAAGAGCGACCACACGACGGCGCGCGACACCAGGAAGATCGACAGCGGAATGTGGACATGACGAGCGACCTGCGCGCCCGTGAGGCGGCCCGCGCCAGTGCGGATCGTGTCGGGCTCGGCTGCAGTGACCATGGGCCTTCCTATCGCGTCCACGCCCCGGCGCGAGCGCGGCGTCGAGCAAACGCTCACCTTATCCCGGCGATCCTCGTACGCACTTGCCGACGCGGTGGTCCCGTCCGATAATTTGAGTCCGTTGAGCCGACGGCCCAACAACGACCGAGGAGCTCGCGTGCCGACCACATCCTTGCGCGCGCGACTCAACGGCGCCCCGTGGTGGTCGTGGGTCGCCCTGGGCACGATCGGCTCTATAGGACTGGCCCTGGCCGGCTCGGACGTCGGCGCCGTCCCGCGCCCGACGTCGTATCGCTGGTGGTTCCACGTTCCCCTAGGTGGCTACGAGGGCGCCCACGTGGTTCTCTACGCCGCGATGGCCGTCGTCGGGCTCGCCTGGCTGGGACTCGGGATGATCGCGCACCGCGGCTCGCTCTCGCGCTCGCGGGTGCTCGTCGCCGCCATCGCTTGGGCCGCTCCGCTCTTCGCAGGCGCGCCCCTCTTCAGTCGCGACATCTACAGCTACGTGGCCCAGGGCGAGCTCGCCGCGTCCGGTCTCAATCCCTATCACGTGGCACCGTTCGCGCTCGCCCACGACACGCTCTACTACTCCCTGGCCGTCGTCTGGCGCCACACGCCGTCGCCCTACGGACCGCTCTTCGTCCTGCTCACGCGCGCCGGCGCGCGTATCGCCGGGACGAGCCTGATCGAACAGATCCTCGTCTTTCGAGCACTCGAGCTCGTGGGTCTGGCCCTGGGCGCGTGGGCCATCGTGGTCATCGCCCGCCGACTTCACGCGAACGAGGGTGTCGCCCTCTGGATCGCGGTGCTGAGCCCGCTCGCTTTGCTCTCAGACGTGTCCGCCGCACACAACGACACGCTGATGATCGGTCTCCTGCTCGCCGGGATCGCGCTCTCGCTGCGCGGAGCGCGGCGCGGCGCGCTCGCGGTGATCGCCGTGGCCGCCGCGGTGAAGCTGCCGGCCCTCGCCGGCGTCGCGGTATTCACCGTGCGCGATCTGCGCGGCGTTCCCTGGCGGCGCGGCGCGGTCCTCTTCTTTGAGGCCCTCGTGATCACGGTGGTCGTACTCGCCGTGAGCACGCTCGTGAATGGATTCGGCTGGACGTGGGCCTCGCCAACGGCCCTCTCAATCCCGAGTGAGCTGCGCACCCTCGCGACGCCGAGCGTCTCCGTGGGCGCGTTCATCGCGGCGACTCTGCGTGTCGCCGGTGCCCACACGCTCTCTACCCACACCGTGGTGAGCGTCGTGCAGTACGTCTTCGATGTGGTAACACTGGGCGTGACCGCGATGGCGCTGCTGGCGGTGCGCGCGCACAACGCCGTGCGCGTCCTGGGCGTCATCTTGCTCGCGGTGGTGCTCGGCGGGCCAACCCTCTGGCCCTGGTATCTCTTGTGGGGGCTCAGCGTGCTGGCTGCGACCAGTGCTCAGTCCTCGCGCGCCCTCGCCATCGGCGCCGTCGGGGCCACGCTGCTCGTGGGACCCGGCGGCTCACCGATGCTCGGCGGCAACGCCTACCTGATCAGTGCCCCACTCGTCGCGGGAGCGATCTACTGGCTCGTGCGACACAACCGCGGGCGTGAGATTCTGGAGCGTGCCGATCGTGTCGCTTGAGACGTTACCCACCACGCGCCGCGTGCTGGCGCGTCCCTTCGCCGGGGCCCTCCTCGCCTACCTCGCCGCGCGCCTGATCACCCTCGGTGCCGTCGCGCTCGGCAACGTGTGGACCCACCACAGCTGGGTGAGCGACCTGTCGACCTGGGACGGTGCGTGGTTCTTGAGGGCGGTCTATCACGGTTGGCCCTCGCATCTGCCGCTCGTCAACGGCCACATCGGTGCGAGCCCCGTCGCCTTCTTCCCCCTGCTGCCCCTGGTTCTTCGCGGACTCGCCGACGCCACCGGACTCGGTGCGGCGACGGTCGGCATCATCGTCAGCGGACTCTCGGGCCTGGGCGCGGTCTACGCCGTCGGGGCTCTGACCCGCCGCTTCGCCGACGTCGCGACGGCCGAACGCGCGGCTCTGCTGTTCGCCCTCAGCCCCGGGAGCTTCGTCTTCAGCCTCATCTACGCCGAGGGGCTCCTCATCGTGTTCGCCGCCCTGGGCCTGAGCGCTCTCCTCCAACGCCGCTGGCTCCTCGCCGGCGTGCTCGGCGCGTTCGCCAGTTTCACCTCGCCGGTGGGGCTCGCCTTCGCCGTCACCTGCGCCGTGGTGGCGCTCGTCGCCCTCTGGCGCGACCGCGCGTGGAGAGCTCTCGTGGCGCCCCTCCTCGCACCAATGGGATTCATTACCTGGATGATCTACCTCTGGCGTCACACGGGCACTCTCATGGCCTGGCGAGAAACAGAACGCTACGGCTGGAACAGTTTCCCCTCCCTCGTCTATCCCTTCCGGATCCTGGGCAAATTCCTCTCCAATCCCTTGTCGCCCACGATGACCGGCCAGATTCTCTTCTGGGGCACGGTGGTAGCGATCTATCTGACCGTGCTGATGTTCCGCGAGCACCTCCCGCTCGCCGTCACTGCCTATGGAGTCAGCGCCGTCGTCCTCTTCGCGATCTCATCACCCGTGGGGCTGCGTCCGCGCTTTCTCATGCTGGCCTTTCCTCTCACCATCGCCGCGGCTTCGCGGTGGGAGGGGACGAAGTTTCGCGTCGCGCTCGCCGTCTCCGTCGTCGGGCTCGCCCTCATGACGATCGAGACGCTCACCTCCTGGGCCGTCTTCCCGTAGGGACGTTCAGTCGGGAATCTGTGTAGTCAGGCAGAATGGATGCCCGGCCGGATCGATCAACACGAGGTATCGATCGGGGGCGGGCTGGACGTCGGCGAGTTGCGCTCCCAATTCGATGGCGCGCGCACTGGTTGCCTCGAGCTCATCGACCGCGAGATCTAGGTGGATCTGCTTGGCCACGTCACCATCGGGCCAGGTAGCGCGCCGGTATCCATCAACCTTCTGCGCCGTGATCCACAGTCCGGGGACCTTGACCGCCGCGAAGGTCGCGAGCTCGACGACCACGTCACCGTCGAGCAGGGCAGACCAGAACCGTGCGAGAGACCCCGGATCCTCACAATCCAGCGCGACCGCACCCATCCGTATCGACACGGCATCCCCCTCACCCTTCGAACGAGACCAGCGTAGGTGGCGGCCACGACATGACACGGTGCGACGACTTCTTCACCAGGAGCGAGGGTGCGGCCCCGCGTGCGCGAGGAACCAATCACGAGCCGCATGGGCAACGGCCTCCAAAGCACCCGACTCTTCGAAGAGGTGCGTGGCGCCGGGAATCACCTCGAGACGATTCTCGCAGCGCAGGCGTCCTTGAGCCTTTTGGTTGAGCTCCAACACTTCGGCGTCGGCCCCACCGACGATCAGCAGCGTGGGCGCCACGACGTCGCCCAGGCGCGCGCCCGCGAGATCGGGTCGTCCTCCACGCGACACGACCGCCGCGATCTCGCGGCCGCGATCGGCCGCCGCCCACAGCGCCGCGGCCGCCCCGGTGCTGGCACCGAAGTAGGCGACAGGTAGACGACTTAGTCCTTCCTCGCGATGGAGCCACTCGGTAGCGGCTTCGAGGCGCGAGGCGAGCAACGAAATGTCAAAGACGGCCGACCGCTCGCGGGCCTCCTCTTCGCTGAGTAGATCGAGCAGCAGCGTCGCGAGACCCGCCTCCACCAAAACCTCGGCCACGTACTGGTTGCGCGGGCTGAGCCGGCTACTGCCGCTGCCGTGGGCGAAGAGAACCACGCCCACGGCGGAAGGCGGAACGTGCAGATGACCGGTCAATTGTGCATCGCCGGCCGTGACGATGACGTCGCTCTCTCGCCCCGCGTCAACGCGACCCGCGTCGCTTCGCACGCTCTCGCTGCGCTCACGAGCACCCTCGAGGATGGCCACCACGTCGGCGTCGTCGGTCTGAGAGAAATCCACGTACGCCTGACCGACCGCGTAGAACGACGCGGGCGTCTCGAGACAGACGTACTCGTCGGCGGCGTCGCCGAGCATGGACTGCCATCCCGGCGGCGCCACGGGCACCGCGAGAACGACGTGTGTGGCGCCCTGTGAGCGCGCGATCTGGCATGCGGCGCGGGCAGTCGAACCCGTGGCCACGCCGTCGTCGACGATCACCACCGATCGATCCGCCAGATCACGACGTGGGTGACCCGAACGAAAGCGACGAGCACGTCGATCGAGCTCGGTGCGCTCACGCCTCTCGACGTCCGCTAGTTCTTTCGGCGTCGCACCCACTACGCGCACTACCTCGTCATTGATCACCCGTGTGCCGCCTTCGCCGATCGCCCCCATCCCCAGTTCAGGCTGATGCGGCGCGCCCAGCTTGCGCACGACGATCACGTCCAGCGGCGCCGACAGAGCCGATGCGACTTCCGCCGCGACGGGCACCCCACCACGCGCCAGTCCGAGTACGACGACGTTGGTGCCCCGTAGATGAGCCAGCTTCACAGCGAGTTGACGTCCCGCGTCAGCACGGTCGATAAAGGTCACGCTCACCCCTCTCCCAGGTTCAGTCTGGCCCCGGTCGAACCCCCGGTGCCGCGGAAGTCGAAAACACGCACTTTGGCGTGAATCCCGTGTATCACCACCCCGAAAGAGTCCCCCTACGAGGAAAATTAACGATCTCGAGAAGGCTTAGGAATGGTCATGCAGGGAAGACGAAACTCCGTTGATATTTGAAATCGACTGATTTGATAAAACCTGATAAAAAGCTATTTCTAGCCCTGATTAAGGACATTCGACAGTTTCAATTCGCTCGACAACCCCTATCATTGATCCGGCAGCAACGACTGCTTCGATATCACGCCACAGCCCTGTGGATCATGTGACCAACCAATGGAGCCGCCTGGTGGGCGCGAGACGCTCGCCAGCGCGCGTGGCGCTTTCGTCGAGATCGACGTAGCGCGTCGCGACAGGCCCCGTTCAAGGAGAGCACAATGCGACGATTTTTGTTCGCTTTGTTACTAGCACCGATCAACGTCGTGACGTCGCACGCACCATCGACCCCCGCACCCAGCCCCCAGGCGACCACCGTCGAGCTCGCCGCTCGCACGACGCCGCGCGCGCCCGCGATTCGGATTCGACACGCCAATATTCAGACGGTGCTCACCATGCGCGAGCTTCGCGCGAATGCCCTGCGGCTGCGGGTGAGCGTGAATCAACTGCGCGCCATGTGGCAACGGGTCGCGATCTGCGAAGTGGCCGGCAACTGGTCGATGGTTGGCCCGGTGTACTCCGGCATCGGATTCCTTAACTCGACGTGGTCGCACTATGGCGGCACCCGCTACGCACCTCTCGCGGGCCTCGCCACGCGCGACGAGCAGATACTCATCGGCATGCAAGTTACCGGTGGCTACGTACCCGACCAGTACGGGTGCTCCCCCGTCGGCTGGTAAGCAATCTATCTTTCCTTCAGTTCGCGTTGACCGCACGGTCGGCGACCTGGCGCGCCCACTTGTAGTCCGCTTTGCCGTTGGGCGCCCGTCGCACCGCGTCGAGCACGACGTAGGACTTGGGGATCTTGTAGTGCGCCAGCGAACCGCGTAAGAAGTCGGCGAGATCACTCTCGCTGATCGCGTGCGGCGTGGGCGAGCCGACCACGGCGACGACCCTCTGTCCGAAACGCTCGTCATCGAGTCCAACCACCAGGCAGTCGTCGACCAACGCGTGACGCTTGACCGCTTCTTCGACCTCTTCGGCGAAGACCTTCTCGCCACCGGTGTTGATGCTCATCGATCCCCGGCCCAGCAGCGTGACGCTGCCGTCCTCGTCCACCGTCGCCCAGTCTCCCGTCAGCACGTAGCCCTGTCCATCGATGCGCAGGAACGTCGAGGCCGTCTTGTCGGGGTCCTTGTAGTAGGCGAAGGCCGCGGTACGACTGGCAAGCATGCCCCGCTCGCCCGTGCCCCGCGTGACCTCACGGCCATCGGGGGTCACGACCTTAGTCGTGGGTGCCAGGGCGAAGTGGGCGGTGGCCGCGCCTACCTCGTGCGTCGCACCACTCGCGCCAAAGCCCAGGCCCTCCGTCGAGCCCAGCGAATCGACGAGAGTCGCGTTGAGACGTTCGCGCAGCCCGTCCTTGATCTCGGCGCTCCAGATTGCGCCCGACGACATCACGTGGCGCACGCTCGACACGTCCACGGGACGTCCTTCGGCCTCGCGTCGTTCGAGGGCCCGCAGCAGCGGGCGGGCGAACGCGTCGCCGACGATGACGATTCGCGTGGCGCCCCGCTCCTCGGTGAGTCGCCACACTTCGTCGGGATCGAAGGACCGCGATTCGAGCAGGACGACCGTTCCTCCCACCATGAGAGCCGGCATGGCACCGATCCACATTCCGGTGCCGTGCATCAGAGGACAGCACGGGATGGAGACCTCCGGATCGGACGTAGCGAACGATCTCATGAGCGCGCGCACGTCGTCGCGCGACGTCGGCACTGATGCTAAGAGTCCGAGGGACACGGCCGACACCAGCAGGCGTTCGATGAACTCGCCTTGGGGGAACATAACGCCCTTGGGCAGCCCCGTCGTGCCGCCGGTGTAGAGCATGTAGAGATCCTCGGGCGCACGCTCCTGGCGCGCCTGAGGCTCGTGGTCGGCGAGTAGTTCACTCATGCGCTCGACGCCGTCGAGCCGCTCTCCGCCATCGTCAACGTCGACGAAGAGTCGGACGTTGGTGAGCCGGTCTCGCACCCGGCCCACGCACTCTGACAGCGATGAGTGGAACACCAGAGCCTCGGCGTCGGAGTTCTCGATGAGATAGACCAACTCGTCATCGAGGTAGCGATAGTTGACGTTCACCGGAACGGCGCGGTGTTTGAACGCCCCATACTGCGCGATCAGGTACTCGGGGCAGTTGTGCAAGTACAGCGCGACCTTACCGGTGCGAGTCACTCCCGCCTCCTCGAGCGCTGCGGCGAAGCGGGCCGCCGCGTCGTCGAACTCCGCGTAGCTGAGCCGACGCGAACCCTGGATGATCGCGTCTCGCTCCGCCACGGCGTCAACTACGTCTTCCCAGAACGATGCAAAGTCGATCAACTCGCCCCCCGGCCATCGTCGTCGCGCCGATACGCGCCACGTTCGCTTCACGATAAGCGATGCGCGCCGACGAATGCGCTTCACGACGCCCGCGGGTGCCGAGTTCTCGACGAGCACTATCGGAGCTGGGTGCGCTAGAGGGCGCCCATCCAGCCCCTGATACCCAGGGAGGTGGCTACCAGGCGAACGATGGTGCCACCTCCCGAGTCGTGGCCAACGCCGCGGCGAGTTCCGTCACCTCGCCACTGGGTCACGGTGACATCCCCGCAGCCTCCCGGATCCGCCACCACCGTCGCGAAAGGTCCGGACGCGCCCGCGCGCCAAAACGACAGGGTCATCGTCGCGCCGACGTCCAACGGGCAGGACGTGACTCCCGGCATCGCGACCGGCGCCGCATTGATCGCCGAACGAATCAGATCGATGGTCGCAGGTGACGTGACCGTCAGCGTCGTCACCCGATGCGACGTGACGTTGAGTCCGCGATCCATCGTGACGACGATCTTGACGGCCCCGCTCGCCACCAGTGCGTACGACGACTTGCGGGGCGTCCAGAGGACGTCGGCGTCCACTCGTACCCCCAGCTCACCCGAGGAACCAATAACCATCGAATACTGGAGCTGCGCCTCGGACAAGTTTGGCGGAGTCGCGAAGGAGAAGGTCAAAGTGTGCGACGTCGATTGTCCGGGCCCG
This sequence comes from Acidimicrobiaceae bacterium, assembly GCA_027451285.1. GTDB lineage: Bacteria > Actinomycetota > Acidimicrobiia > Acidimicrobiales > RAAP-2 > RAAP-2. The sequence goes on from DAIDJP010000055.1 coordinate 8,291, forward strand.
CTACCAGTGCCCCATCCCGTGCGCGTTCCCCCGCGCGGAAGGTGGGTTTCGAACCAGTTGAGTGCCCATTCGCCCCGCGCCACCACGTAGTAGCGCGTCAGGTCAACCTGATCGGGATCGATCGACCCCGCACCCATCGAGAGCAGTGTTCGATTGATCGACGGATTATTGCGCGCTACACCCCGTGAACCGTTCGGCAGGGTCAGCGTCGCGAGCAGGTGTCGGGCCTCGAGGACCGCGGTGGTGCGGCGCTGGGCGTTGGTCGGTCCAAGCGTCGACGCCGTGGCGACGCCGGCGACGTTCACCATCGCGAGGACGAGGGCGGAGACCATCAGCCGGCGACCCGCAGCGATCACATGAAGACCCATACCACTCACTTGTCCCCCGCGCGGCCCTCCTTACTGGGTGGTCCGGCGCAACGTCGACCCGCGAAGCGGCCGATTCGCCTCGCCGTCGGTCAAATAGACTGACCGGCGGCTCGCGCCACGATGTTTCATGAGTACCACGCTCGACCAACGAGGGTCTTTGAAAGGGAACTCCTGATGTCCGATCAGAAGCGGAACACCCGGAAGAGCCCAGCTCGCACACCCAAAGCGCCTTCAGCGACTCGGGCGGCCGCGGCGGCACACGCCGAGCGAATGCTGGACTTCTACCGCGAGATGCTCTTCATCCGTCGCTTTGAGGAGCGGGCCGCGCGCAGCTATACCCAGGCCCTCATCGGCGGCTACTGCCACCTGAACCTCGGCGAGGAGGCCACCGTCGTCGGGCTGATCTCCTCGTTGCGCCCCACCGACTACCTCTTCACGAACTATCGCGAGCACGGCTACGCGATCGCGCGCGGCATCGATCCACGACGCATCATGGCCGAACTCTACGGGCGCGTGGACGGCGTCTCCAAGGGCTGGGGCGGTTCCATGCACATGTTCGACTTCGAGCACCGGCTCCTCGGCGGCTACGGCATCGTCGGTGGACAGGTTCCCCTGGCCACCGGGGCGGCCCTGGCCATCGACTACCGCGGGGGCGACGAGATCGTGATGTGCACCATGGGCGACGGCACCACCAACATCGGGGCCTTCCACGAGTCGCTCAACATCGCGGGGCTGTGGAATCTGCCCATCGTCTACGTGATCGTGAACAATCGCCTGGGTATGGGAACGACGGTGGAGAAGTCCTCCGCCGAACCCGAGCTCTACAAGCGCGGTGCCGCATATCGCATCGAAGCCTCGCGCGTCGACGGGCTCGACGCGCTCGCGGTCGCCGAAGCGACCGCCCACGCGATCGAAGTCGCGCGCTCGGGCCGGCCCTACCTGCTCGAGGTGGTCTCGGAGCGACTGCGTGGACACTCCGTCGTCGACCCGGCGAAGTACCGCTCCGCCGAAGAGGTCGCGAGCCTGAAGGAGCACGACCCCGTGCACACGATGGCGGCTCGCCTAGTGGCCGAGGGGATCTCCGACGACGTGACCCTGGCCATCCTCGACCAAGAGGTCCTCGCCAACATCGAGGAGATCAGCGCCTTCGCCGAGGCCAGCGCCTTCCCCGACGTCGACACCCTCTTCGACTACAACTACGCCACCGCCGTCCCGAACGACTCACGTCGACTTCCGGGCCAGCCCCTCTTCGGCGCGAGCACGAGCGGAGCCCCGTCATGACCCTGATGTCCTATCGCCAGGCCCTGCACGACGCCCTGCGCTCGGAGATGCTGCGCGACGAGAACGTCCTATTGATGGGCGAGGAGATCGGGGTCTTCGAGGGCTCCTACAAGATCACCGCCGGCCTTCTCGCCGAATTCGGTGAGAAGCGCGTGCGCGACACTCCGATCGCCGAGGAGGGTTTCACGGGCGCCGCCATCGGCGCGGCAATGCTCGGCCTGCGCCCGGTGGTGGAGATCATGACCATCAACTTCTCGCTGCTGGCCCTCGACCAGATCGTCAATCACGCCGCCAAGATCTACGGCATGTTCGGCGGCCAGGCCAAGGTCCCGCTGGTCATTCGCACGCCGGGCGGCGGCGGTCAGCAGTTGGGGGCCACCCACTCGCAGAACATCGAGGTCTACTACGCATTCGTGCCGGGCCTGAAGGTCGTCGCCCCCAGCACGCCCGCCGACGCCAAGGCCCTCTTGATCGCGGCGATCCGCGACGACGACCCGGTCCTCTTCCTCGAGAATCTGGCGCTTTACAACACCAAAGGCGAGGTGCCCAACCACGACACGCCTGCCGTGATCGGCAAGGCGGCGGTGACCCGTGAGGGACATCACCTGACCCTGATCGGATACTCGCGCATGGCCCACGTGGCCAAGAAGGTCGCCGACCAGCTGGCCGACCACGACGGACTCGACATCGAGGTGATCGACTTGCGCAGCCTGCGCCCGCTCGACCGCGACACCATCATCGAGTCGGTGAAGAAGACCCACGCCGCGGTCATCGTCGAAGACGACTGGCTCACCTACGGCATCGGCGCCGAGGTCGCGGCATCGATCTCCGATGGCGCCTTCGACTACCTGGACGCGCCCGTTCGCCGCGTCGCGATGGCCGAGGTGCCCATGCCCTACTCCAAGAGCCTCGAGAGCGCCGCCTTGCCGTCGGAGAACGACGTCATCCAGGCCATCTACCAGACCCTCGAAGCCATCGGACATCGACGCACGAAGACAGGTCCCCATGATTGACATCACCATGCCCCGCCTGTCGGACACCATGGAAGAGGGCACGATCGCGCGCTGGCACAAGCAGCCCGGCGACGCCGTCAACGTCGGCGACATCCTGGTCGAGATCGAGACCGACAAGGCGACGATGGACTACGAGGCCTACGAAGCGGGAACCCTGACCGAAATCCTGGTGCCCGAAGGTGAAGCCGCCACCATCGGCACCCCGATCGCTCGACTCGACAACGGCAAGGCGAGCGCGTCCCCAAGTGCTCCGGCGAGCGCGACGACTCACGAGCCCGCCACTTCGTCGGTCCCTGTCGCAGACGACGCGCCGGAGGTGGAGGAAGCCCCCGCGCCACCGACCGCGCCCGCGCCCGCGCCCGCGATTGCAGAATCCGCCGAGGATGCCGAACGGCGCATTGCGTCACCGCTCGTGCGCAAGCTCGCGCGCGAACACGGCCTGGACTTGCGCCAGGTGCGCGGCAGTGGTCCAGGTGGACGCATCATCCGTGCCGACCTTGATGGACTGCTCGCCGTCGCCGCCGCCGAAGCCGAGGAGCACAAGGGCCCCGCGATGCCCCTCGCGAGCGGTCCCCTGCTCGACGCGAAGCGAGGCTCTGAGCAGATCCCCTTCACCAACGTACGCCGTGTGATCGCGCGTCGTCTCGGCGAGAGCGCGCGCACGGTCCCGCACTTCTACGCCACGGCCGTCGCCGACGCCGAAGCGCTGGTCCAACTGCGCCAAGATCTCAACGAGCAGCTCCTCGCCACGGGTCGGACCAAGGTCAGCTTGAACGACCTCCTCATTCGCGCCTGCGCGCTGGCGCTGCGCGAGCACCCGCTCGTGAACGCCTCCTACGTGAACGACGCCAGCACGACGATGCTCGTGCATCACCGGATCAACATCGGCATCGCCGTCGCGTCCGTCAACGGTCTCGTGGTTCCCGTCATCACCGACGCTGATCAAAAGAGCGTCAGCCAGCTCGGTGCCGAGGCGAAACAGCTCGCCACCCAGGCGGGCACCAAGGGACTCTCACTCGACCAGATGTCGGGCGGCACGTTCACCATCAGCAACCTCGGCATGTACGGGATCGAGGAGTTCACGGCGATCATCAACCCGCCGGAGAGCGCGATCCTGGCGGTCGGGGCAACCAAGCGCGAGCCGGTCGGCGTAGGTGACGAGATCGTCCTGCGCCACCGACTTCGCTACACGTTGTCGGCCGACCACCGCATCATCGACGGCGCCCTCGCCGCCGAGTTCCTCCAGACCCTCACGCGCCTCATCGAGAGTCCCCTCTCACTCATCGTCTAGGTCCTTGACGACAACGGCGAGGCGTCCAGGGAAGACCCGGCCGAGTCCCCGAACATCACCCGACTGACGAGGGAGAAGAGACGACGACGACGTGACGTGATTTTGTCAATAAACGTTCGGTCAATATTGCAGAAACGCAAGGGATGCGGTACAATGAAAGCGAGGGTTCGGAAGGGTCCTCAAGGAGGTTTAGCATCGAGTGAGACCCCTGGAAAGTTAGCCCTGCGAGCGGCACGCGAGGAGTTGCGGATAGTCCCGCGAGGCCCGGGTGTGAACAAGGCAAGGTCGAAGTCTGAAGTTGCAACACGAGAAGCGCGTTCGCTTCCCCGGTTGTCATGTTTTGAGCGAGCCGCCCGAGGAGACAGATTAGGTAAAGCGCCCGATTCCCCGCTTTCGTGGGACGGGCGCTTTCGCGTGGGGCGAATGCCCACCACGCCGGATTCGCGAGCGGTACTCCGGCTACGTTAACTCCGGCGCGGGACCAGTCTCGAGAGGTGTCACACGTAGGTAGCCCCCGCACGGGGCCGCGTTGACCGCCGGGCCGCCTTCGAAACTGCCGCTGCCCTCGGGTAGGGTGACATCCGCCCAGTTCGCGAGAGGGCAGGCTTCGTGCCCACTCGGGCTGTCAGCCCACGACACGCCAAAGGACGCCACCGCATTACGGGAGAGGACCACCACGCGGGGCCGCCCCATGGCGAAGGGTCCCCCGGAGTGGAGGTTGACCGAGTCGACGGCCACACCGTGGGCATTGAAGAAGACAACCCTCGGATATCCCGCCACCTCGCAGCGCGTTCCCGCGTTAGCCACCAGGATGACCAGGGAACCCGTTCCCAACGTTCCAGTGGCCTGACCAGCGGCCAGAACCAGATGCGTGCACACAGGGGTCGCGCGGCTGGTCGCCGAGGCCCCGGCACTGAGGGGCGCGACGGTGGATCCGCACACGAGACTCGCGGCGAGGAAGCGAACTGCCCACGAAGTGAGCGACGACACCCCCGATGACCCTTCTCGTCGCGCGCGGGGCCGCCACCGCACCATGGTCAGAGATTCCACCGGTTCAGCCACACGACTCCAAAATTAGACGCTCCCGAGGCTGGATTCGAACAGACCGAGCTGATTCTTCGAGGAAAGAGATACCGGGTGGAGCCCCCTCCTCGCGCGCCGAGGATGAGTGCGATGCCCCGAGCCGTGCGCGGCTCGCAGTAGCCGCGACGCGCGATCGGAACGACGCGCACGTACGCGACCAGGCTCGTGTGTTCTCGCGCCGCGAGCACTTCGCTCGCGCCGGACTTAGCGGCCGCGGCCGCAGAGAACAGTCCGGACGTGGCGTCGTAGGGTGAGAAGTCAAAGCGCAGCGACGCAGAGACACCGAAGCGGCAGGCCGGTCCCGCGTTCGTCACCCGAATCCAGGTAATCGACGTGAGACCGCGGAAGGGTCGCGTCGAGTAGCGCTGCGTGGGCCCGAGGGCGAAAGTGAGCCGTGACGGCGCACACGCGGGAGGCGACGTTACCGTCGCGGCGCCCGCCATGGAGGGCACGAAGCTCGACGAGACGAGTAAGAGTCCGGCGATCACACGCCCCATCAGGAACCTCCGTGACTCTGCCCCGCTGACCATGAGACATCCTCGCAGACCGATTCGTAGAACGGCGCTCGAACTTGACCGACTTTTCGACGGAGGCGAGGCCGAGTGACCGTTCGGCGTGAGCGCGCCGTAGAGTGGTTGAGTACACAATAGAAGAAGTCACCGCTTGTGAGCATCACCACCGGTCCCCCGCCGGTTCAAACGGGGGGATTCGCCGGAGCGTTGACGCGGGCAGTCAATCAACGACTCGACGCGGCCACTCTGCGCCTCGCGCGCCGCCGTCTCCACGTCAAGGCGCTGATCATCGGCGTCTGGTACCTCGCGAGCATCACCGGCGTCGTCCTGGCCTCAGGCTGGCTCGAGGGACTCCTGGCCGCCACCTCCCTCTCACTCGCCTTCGCCGCAGTCGGCTTTAACATCCAGCACGACGCCAACCACAACGCGTTTTTCGCCTCGTCGTCGAAGCGCCTGTCGCGAGCCAACCGCATCGTTGGATGGTCCATGTTCGTCATCGGCGCCGACGCCAACCGCTGGCTCTATCGGCACAACACCCTCCACCACGGCTCGCCGAACGTCGTCGGCACTGACTCGGACATCAACTTGGGGCCGTTGGCGCGTCTCGCGCCCTTCCAACGCCGCTACTTCTGGCACCGCTACCAGCACCTCTACCTCTGGCCTCTCTACTGCTTCACCGTTCTCGAGATCATGTTCAACGACCTCGCGACCCTGGTGGGGGCGTCGCGCCATCAGCGCAACGCGCGCTCGCGGCTCTCCGACGCATCGGTAGCGATCCTCACCAAGGTGGTCTTCGTTGCGCTGATGGTCGGCCTGCCCGCCCTCACTCACCCGTTCTGGGTCGTCGTGGTGGGGGCGGTGGCCATCATGTTCGCGGTGGGCTTCCTTCTCGGCGTGGTCTTCCAGTCAGCTCACGTGGTCGAGGGCGCCGAATTCGCCGAGGCCGGATCGCGTCCTGCGTATCAGTGGCACGAGTGGCAGGTCCGTTCGAGCCTCGACTTCTCCCACGGGTCGGGTCCGCTCAGCCGGCTTTTTCGCTGGTACGCCGGTGGGCTCGACCACCAGACCGAGCACCACCTCTTCCCGCGGGTTCCGCACACCGCCTATCCCCTCATCGCTCCGGTGGTCAGCGCCGTGTGCGAGGACTTCGGCATCCCGCGCCACGTCCAACCGTCCTTCCACGCCGCCGTCGCCTCCCACTTTCGCCACTTGCGCGCGATGGGTCGCGCGCCGTCGTCCACGAACGTCGCCTAACACACCCGACGACTCTCCTCGCGCGGGCTTCCATGCGACCCGTCGACGTCGTGCTCAGGTGATGTGCGAGGACCGCAGGCGCCGCCGCCGACGAATGACGTGCACCGCGACGTAGACGAGGAGAACGATCGCCGAGAAGCCGTGCCACTTCTGAACCAGATTGGGACCGGGGATCGGCAGAAAGATGGTGTGACCGACGACGTAGTCCGCGAAGCCCGACACCGTGGTGTTGGCGACGATCAACCACAGGATCGCGTCCGAGAGCCCGGTTCGACGCGATCTCGCGCGCCCGCGGCGGTGAAACAGCTGCGTGACGAGTCGAGCAATCGTGTGCCGCCGTTGAAAGAGGTGGACGAAGATCACGACGAGTACGGCCACGCTGACGATGGCGTGATTCGTGGTGCCCGAGTGCCCGAGGTACCTCTTGGAAAGAGTGATTGCCGTCGCGAGCGACGCGACGAAGCCGATGACCAGTGCGAGATGGACCACCCACCTCTGGCGAGCGGCGGCGCCGTAGCGCCATCTACCCAGTCGCACCATTCGTCACATCTTTCACGTTCGCCCGCCACGCGTTGCGGTTGATGTTCCACGGCGCCCGCGCCGCGACAGTGGGTCCCCTCATTACGCGACGTTACACTTCCGTCATCACGGCGACGGCGCGAGCAAAATCTGCTGAGTCATGCCGGACGCGGCACGGCGGCCCCCCGCAGGGAGCCGCCGCCGAGATCGATGTCACCTCATGAGAAGACTGGTGTCACTTGGTAAGGAAACCCACGTCACTCGATGAGATTTCACCTTGTCACTTGATGAGAGTTCACATCACGTGTGAAATCTCATGGAATGTCACCTGGAATTCGCATCAGGTGACATCCGTCCGCGGGGCTGTGGAAAAGTGATCCCTGGAGGCGATACTGGTTGTATGTCCAACCTCGAGAGCTCACCGTTAAGAACTTTCATCGGGGGCAGACGCACCGGACTCTTGAATGCGACGTGGCCGCTCGTTCGATTGGTGATCCTCGAAGACAGGATTGAGATGCAGCCCAGTGTTCGGTGGCTTCGGCATGCTGTACCTCCCTGGGAGGCGCGCTTCGCCGAGATCACCGAAGTGCGCGCTGTTGGACGTATCAAGTACGTCACGGCTGGCGTCCGATTCCGCACCACTCGGCACGATGGGTGGGCCGTGTTCTGGACCACCCATCGCGCGGAGGTTCTAGACGCCTTGGAGATAGTCGGACTGCGAGTTGACAGGTCAATTCTGCGCTTCAACATCCTCAACCCCGACTCAGGCTGAAAAAATGAGGTGATATCGAACAATGTCACTTCGTGAAAACGACCATGTCACTTCGTGAGAAAACCCGTGTCACTTGATGAGATTTCGCCTCGTCACTTGGTGAGAGTTCACATCACGAGCAGCCGCTGGTGGCCCCGCAGCTCGAGCACACGTAGCACGAGCCCGCGCGCTGCATGACGTTGCCGCACTGGTAGCACATCGGCGCGTCGCGGTTCTCAGTGCGCGGCGCCGGTGCCACCGGTGCCGCCGGCGTTGGCGCGGCAACCGGAGCGGGCGCCGGGCTGAGGTCGACCAACGTCGGCTGCACGCTCACCCCCACACTCGGCGTGGCCTGCTCGGCGATCTCGGGCAGCGTCGGCTGGATGCGCTCGCTCGTCGACATCACGCCGAGCTCCTCGCGGTCGCTCTGGCTC
>DAIDJP010000056.1 GCA_027451285.1 Acidimicrobiaceae bacterium
GATCCGACAGTTGGCGAATCGCTGGGTGGGGATCCTGCACACCTGCCTGGAGCGATCGTGCCTCTACGATGAAGCGGCGGCGTGGTCCCATCGACTCGCTCGAGCCACTTGACATTTATTGAGAAGGGGTGTCTAGATGGAGTCCTCATCGCCACTGACGCTGCGTCCGGCCGTGGTCTCAGACTCGTTGGCGGTAGCAACTGTCCACCTCGCGGCCTGGCGCGCAGCGTATCGGGGCATCGTTCCGGACTCTTACCTTGACGGCCTTGACGAGGAGACGCGCGCGAGTCGCTACACCTTTGATCGAACCGGTCACGACGATCCCCTGACGTGGATCGCCCTCGAAGGCGATGACATCGTGGGATTCGTCAGTGTGGGCCCTGCGCGCGACGATGAGCGCCGGCGTGGTGAGATTTACGCTCTCTATGTCGAACCGTCGTCGTGGCGCTCCGGCGTCGGATCGGTTCTGATCACCCACGCCGAGAAGCACCTGGCCGCGCGGGGCTTCGACGAAGCACTGCTGTGGGTTCTTAAGGACAACCATCGCGCGAGGAGCTTCTACGAGGCCCGAGGGTGGCGCCACGACGGCCAGGAACTGACCATCACCTTCGACTTTCGCGAGGTTGTCGAGGTTCGCTACACCACGTCACTTCGCGGCCGCTTTTGATGCCACGCCACTACGCGGCGATTCGTCAACGAGCCTATGGGAGTGGCGACCGTCAGTTGCCAGGTGGTGCTGAGGTGGTGGTGACGGTGCTCAAATAGGGAACGACATCGTGGGACCAGGTGAAATACATCGGTGCCACGCGTCCGCGGGGCTTAACGAAGATGGCGGCGTAGGCGCCGGTGCCGCGGTTGTTCCTAAAGGCCACGCCCATCTGGCACGTGTGGCAGTACGGCCCGAGATAGCCGCCCAAGATGTTCGAGCGATGTCCCCAGCACAATGGTGAGTGCGGACTGGTGCAATCGACGTTGGACGTGGCCGCGGCACTACCGCCCCAGCCGTCGTTGTACATCCACACGTAGTCCGCTGCGAGCGGCGATGGCGACGCGTCCGCGAGGATTGAGGTGAAGCGCGAGTAGGCCATTCCGGTGATGAACCAGGGGTCGACGTTCTTGGCCGCTCCCGCCTGTGCCGACGTGTCGAGGTTCCTCGTGAGGCCGAGGTAGGGGGGAAGTCCGCGTGCGGTGCGCTCGAGGTTGATCACCACGTACATCTGATCGGTCACCGACAGCGAGTACCAATTGGAAGGCAGCGTCATCGGGGCCACGTGCTCGTTCGCTCGCGCCGAGTTGATCGCGGCGAGCACGTAATTGGTGCAAGCGTGCGAATTGTCGTACGGGGCGACGACGACGGTGCCGGTCACGCCGACGAAGCACGGGTTCACGCATCCCAGCGCGTGCGAACTCGTCCAATGGCACGGGCCCGAGCTCTCGAAGTTGGGCCGGGCGACGATGTTCCTGGCGGGATGGATCATCGAGGGATTCGTCGTCGCCGCGGCGTCCACGGCCCCACCGAGTGAGGTGAGGGCGGCGAGGAGAACGAATGCGCGCCGCCACCTCGCTGCAATCGTCACGCTTCCGCCCTCCGGACTCGCTGCATGCGCCGACGATGCCCGCGCAGACCCAATTCTACCGGTGGGGCCAGGGTCCGCCCAACGCCCGTGACCACCGATTTCGCTCAGCGGCGCGGAACGCCCCCGAGCGCGGCCACGTCGATGACGTACTGCGTAGCCGCCCTCACGCCGGCGAGGAAGATGTTGTCCTCCTGGTCGCGTGTGAGGTCGAAGTCCGTCGCGCTGACGCCAGCGCTGTCAACGAAGATCGTTCGGTGCGCGACCGAGTCGTGGGTGGTGAGGGCGTCCCACTCGTTCATCATCGTCTTGAGGCAGCGCACCGCGATGGCGAGCGCTGACTCACGCGGCCCGGCCGGAGGGTACTCGGTCTGAAATCGTGACAGCTTGATGCCGATGGTCGGCCAGGGCGGGACCACGCCGTCGGTGTGGTCGAAGGAGTGGATCGGGTACTTCGCGAGCAGCGCGCCGTCGACCCACGTGTGGCGGCCCTCGGCGAAGTGCACGGAGGTGGCGCCGGTGCCCGGAACCTGGACCTCGAGAACCGTGTCGTGGGCCGAGACGTGGACGGGTTCGAAGAAGAAGGGAATCGACATCGAGGCGCGCACGGCGATCACGGGGTCCTGCACGGCGGGATCGAGACCGTAGAGGGAATAGTCCCAGGGCAGGCGAGTGAGGCGTCCACGCGTGATGTCCGAGACGTAGACGAGGAGCCGATAGCGTCGCTCGGCGGCCAGCACGTGCTCGTGGTCGTCGATCGCCAGATCGGCGAAGGTGGCGACGCCCATGTCGTGCAGGATCGGGCGCAGCCAGTTTTCGAGGTACTCACCCGAGTACAGGCCCTCCCGGTTGGTCAGGATGGCGGCGTCGGCCATCAGCCCCGCGAGATGACCGCCGGCGTGATCGAGCATCTCGTGGAGGCGCCCCTCGGGCATGAACTTCGAGAAGTCGAGTGAGCGCAGGTGGGTCACCAGGTGGCTCATGTCTAGCCCGCGCTGGGTGATCGTAGCGGCGATCGCGGCGGTGACTGCGCCCGCGCTGGTGCCCGCCACGCGCTCCAGGGAGTAGCCGGCCTCATTGAGAGCCATGATCGCGCCAACGAGTCCTATTCCCTTGACGCCGCCGCCCTCGAGGACGAGGTTGGCTCGTAACTCGCGTTCCCCGTCTCGCTCGGGATTCGGCCAACCGTCCAGTTGGCGCAGTCGCTCGGCCGCGGCAAGAAACCGACTCTGCAGCTCGTCACTGCGTTGGTATCCCCAGGGCGTCTCGGCCAGAGTGATCGGCTCAGTCATCGATGGCTCCTAACCGAGGGAGTCTCTTAGGGGTCGGTGCGCGGTTATGACCATTGGGACGGGAATTTACACGCTCGCTAGCCTTCGAACGTGCTGAGTGATGCTCATATTTCTGAGCCCCTGGTCGGAACCGGTTCGACGCGTCGTCATCGCGTCGCGTTCGGGTTGTGGGGCGGCGTCCTGGTGGTCGCGCTCGTGGTTTCGGCAACCCTCGCACACGTCGCAGCGCCGCTCGAGGGGGATCGGGCGAGCGTGCTGTGGGCTGTTGCGACCACGTTCAACCGGAACTATTCGGAGAATCACCCGAACGCCGTCTACGACCGTTTCGACGCGGCGAGCCGCGCCGTCATCTCGCGCGCGGACTACGTCCGGCGCCACCTGGAGTGTCCCGATCCACCCGGACCGGCCACTACCACCGGAGTGCAACGGGGCTCCGGAGGGTACTGGCTCGTCCACTACTCGATCGACAGCGTCGCGCTGACCGACTACTGGCACTACGTCGCGGGACGGTGGCGGTTCAGCCTGGTGCGCTCGAACCCCAACGCGGTCACCCTTTATTCGCTCCCCTTCGCGGCGTACGCGCGGGCGCTGGGCTGTGTACCCGGTGGGTGAGTGCGCGCGCTGCGCCTGGACATAACATCGCCACGAAGACGTACTCACCGGATGAAGGAGTCGAGATGACCGCCGTACTCGTTGACGAGATCGAAAACCAACCCGTGGGCACGCCGGGCACGTTGACCTGGTTGGGCCACGCGACCGTGCTGCTGACGACCAAGGGCGGGACGCGGGTCATCTTCGATCCGTGGCTGGAGAACCCGCGGGCTCCTGAAGGTCTTGACGTGGGAAGCGTCGACCTCATCTGCGTCACGCACGGCCACTTCGACCACATGGCCTCGGTGGTTCCTCTGGCGGTGGCGACCGGAGCGACCGTGATCTGCGTGCCCGAAATGGCGGCGTACTTCGCCTCCGCCGGGCTCAGCGAGGTGGTCGAGATGAACAAGGGGGGCACGTATCGGCACGGCGACCTCGCTTTCACCATGGTGGGCGCCGACCACTCCTGTGGGATCTCGGGCGGTGAGCACCAGCCCTCGATCTACGGGGGCAACCCCGTGGGCTTCGTCGTGACGCTGGCGCCAGGCGAGGGGGGACCCGTCTACGTGTCGGGCGACACCAACGTGTTCTCCGATATGTGCATCGTGCGCGACCTCTACGCGCCTGAGATCGCCCTCATGCCCATCGACGGCCACTACAACATGGGCCCGCGCGAGGCGGCCTACGCGGTGCGACTCCTCGGCGTGACCCGTTTCGCGCCCTATCACTATGGGACCTTCCCGATGCTCGCGGGCACGCCCGGTGAGGTCGAGGAGCACTTGCGCGCCGCGGGCACGCCCACGCGCGTGACGGCCTGGCAGCCGGGAGAGTCGCTGGCGCTCGTCGGTTAGATCAAAACGACTGGGCGAACCAGTTGGCGGCGTAGGGGGTGATCGCGACGGCGGCGATGACGCCCAGGACGAGGCTGGACGCCACCGCCCACTGGCGCATCGACGCGCCGCGCACCTGGCGACGGGTACGAGCGATCCAGTCGAGTGGCGCAAGTTTGGCCGTCTCGACCAGGTGGCCGAGCACGTGGATCGTCATCGCAGCGAACCACAGCACGAAGCTCGCCTGGTGCGCGCTGAGCAACAAGGCGCGATCGGAGCGCGGCAGCAGGACCAGCCCGACGCCCGAGGCGATGACCGCGAGCGTGAGGATCACGACGACGGGTCCGAGCAGGCGCAGCACCAGCACCGGTGGTCCCTTGCGCTGGTAGCGAGGATCGCCGGTGTAGTACTTCACGAAGCGCCACGTGGTCGAGCCGATCTTGTAGAGGACCGGCGGGATCAGGAGCACGCCGATGAAGACGTGCGGGGTGAGAAGCGGTCCGATGAAGGGGATCGTGACCCCCTCCAGGGCGAGCAGGATCAGGAGGACGACGGCCAGCAGGCTGGTGAAGCGAGCGTTGCCCTCAACCCCGCTATCGTCGGGGGCGGCGGCGTGACGGGCGCGCTGGGGTGCCCGTTGCATCATGGAAATAGGCCTTTCCTCTCCCTGGCGGCGTCGTAGACGCGTGCGATCGAGTCCGAGGCTACCGAAGCGGGTCGAATTTTGGGCTAAGGGCCGATAATGAATTCCTAAGAAACGCGGGGCCGGGCGAGGCCGTCGCCGATATCGTCAGGGCGTGATCCTCGACGCGACTCGTGAGGCAACACTGGACTTCGCCGGGATGCGCACCTGGTATCGCGTGACGGGGGACCTGGATTCAGGCTTGACCCCGGTCGTCATCGCCCACGGCGGACCCGGCATGGCGCACAACTATCTCTTGTCGCTCTCCGCGCTCGCACGCGAGGGGCGCGCAGTGATCCACTACGACCAGGTGGGCTGTGGCAAGTTGACGCACGATCCGTCGCGCGGCGATGACTTCTGGACGGTGGCGCTCTTTCGCGAGGAGCTGGCAAACCTCGTCGAGTCGCTTGGCATCGGCGACCGATTCCACCTGCTCGGCCAATCCTGGGGTGGCATGCTCGCCGCGGAGTTCGCCCTCACCGCTCCACGGGGTCTGCGTTCGCTGATCCTCTCGAACTCGCCGGCGTCGATGGCCCTGTGGGTGAGCGAGGCGAACCGCCTGCGCGCGGATCTTCCCGAGGACATTCGTGAGACGCTCGAGACGCTCGAGACGCACGAGGCCGCGGGCACCACCGACGAACCCGCGTACCTCGCAGCGACCGAGGTGTTCTACGACCGCCACGTCTGTCGGGTGCGTCCCTACCCGCCAGAAGTCCAGGCGACGTTTGATCAGCTCGCCGATGACCCCACCGTGTATCGGGCGATGAACGGCCCTAACGAGTTCTTTTGCATCGGCACTCTGCGCGACTGGTCGGTGGTCGGGCGTCTGGGCGCCATCACCGCACCCACGCTCGTGCTTTCGGGCCACTACGACGAGGCCACGCCGGCCACGGTGGCCCCGTTCGTCGAGGAGATCCCCGGCGCCCAGTGGACGCTCTTTGACGAGTCGAGCCACATGCCCTTCGTCGAAGAGCCCGATCGCTACCTCGAGGTCGTCAACGAGTTCCTCTCTCACCACGACTGAGGCGACCTAACGTGAGCAGGGTGGCGCCGCGTCTGTTCAACCTCGACACCGTGATGGTGGACGTCGTGATGCGCGTCGTCGCGCTGCCCACCCGCGGCGGCGACTCGCTCGCGAACAGCCACGTGGTCACGACGGGCGGGGGGTTCAACGTCATGAGCGCGGCCGCCCGCCAGGGAATGGACGTCACCTACGTCGGCCGGCTCGGGCGCGGTGCGTTCTCTGATCTCGCCCGAGCGGACCTCGCGTCGCTCGCCATCGACGCTCCGCTGTCTCCGGCGGGCGGGCTCGACGTGGGCTTTTGCGTGGTGCTGGTGGACGAGAGCGGCGAGCGCACGTTCGTCACCGCACCCGGCGCCGAGCTCACCTTGTCGTCAACGGATCTGGACACCGTCGCGCCCCACGAGGGCGACTACGTGTTTCTCTCGGGATACAGCCTCGTCTACCCCGAGATCGGCCCAGCGGTTGCTGCCTGGATCGCGGGGCTCGCACCGGGGGTCGTGGTGGCCTTCGATCCCGCTCCTCGGGTCCTCGACATCGACGCGTCGATCCTCGATCCCGTTCTCGCCCGCACGGACTGGCTCCTGCTCAACACCGTCGAGGCCATGGCGCTCTCGGGCGAGGAGGAGTTGGGCGATGTGATCGAGGTACTGCTCACGGTGAGTGGTCGACGAGGCATCGTGATCCACGCCGACGAGCGCGGGTGCGTGCTCGCAACCCGCGAGGGTGACGTTCACGAAGTGGCGGGATTCGCGATCGAAGTCCTCGACACCAACGGCGCGGGTGACACCCACGACGGTGTCGTGCTCGCGGAGCTCTCGCGCGGATCGAGCGTGATCGAGGCTGCGACGCGCGCCAACGCCGCGGCCGCGCTGGCCGTCGAGCGCGTCGGGCCGGCCACGTGTCCCGACCGCGAGGAGATCACCTCGTTCCTCGCGGGCTCACCGCGACGAACGAACTAGAAGTAGTGCTCGCCGAGTTCTTCGCTCCAGGGGGCCGTACGCAGTTCTCCGCGCGGCACGCTCCAGCGGAACACCGGCTTGATGTCGAGAACGGGCGTGCCGTCGATACCGTCGAGGCCGCGCACGCGGAAGGAGCGCTCCTCGAGGTCGGAGATCGCGACGGTGGTGAGAAGGATCCGATTGGGCCGGTCCTTGTTGCGTTGGGCGAAGACGCCCACGTCGGGCCAGTCGGGGTTGTCGCGCGGGCGCCGGTGCCAGGGCGCTGGGGGCACGTCCTCGGCCCAGTCGGCGAAGAACACGATCTCGACGTGGGAGAAGTCGCCCAGGCCGGCGAGCGCCTCGCTCGGCACGTCGGCGGCGAGCTCGACGGTGGAGACGACGTCGTCCCAGTTGTCGTCGAGGGCCTCACTGCGGTCGTTGCGGATATAGGCGACGGGGCGCACGCTGTAGGTCATGGGCTCACCTTAATCAAGGCGCTCGCGTCGCCCGAGGGACCGGCGCGGCGCTATCGTGAGGCGTTCGTGAGCGAGGACCCATGGCGGAACTGACATTTACCTACGGGACCATGGCGGCCGGAAAGTCGACCCTGGCACTGCAGCTGTGCTGGCAGTTGCGCGAAGGTCGTAGCGATGTCGCGCTGTGGACCTTCGGAGATCGCTCGAGCGACGGCATGGTGACGAGCCGCATCGGGATCGAGGCGAGTGCCGAGGCGATTCGCCCCGGCGAGGACCTGGCCGCGCACGTCGCACGACTGCGCGCGCAGCGGATCCGGGTCCTCGTCATCGACGAGGTCCAGTTCGCCAGCGTCGAGCAGATCGACGCGCTCGCGCGACTGGTCGACGACGACGAGGTCGACGTGCACGCCTTTGGACTGTCAGCGGACTTCCTGCTCAACCTCTTTCCCGGTTCGGCTCGACTCTTCGCCATCGCCGACTCGGCGCACGAACTTCCCCTCACCTCCTCGTGCTGGTGCGGCAAGCGGGGGCGCTGCAATGCCCGCGTCGTCAACGGGGTCGTCGCGCGAGAGGGCGACCAGTTCTTCTACGGCGACGTGTCCGACGGGGTGGTCCACTACCAGGTGCTCTGTCGCACCCACTACCGGATCGGCCAGCTGCGCCCGTAGTCGTGTCGTCGTTCGGCTTCTCGCCGGATGTGCGAGGGCGGCGAGGCTGGGACTTCGTCGTACGGCGGGACTAGAAGAACGCGGCGCACAGGTCGTAGAGCGTGCGCGGCACGCGACGCTGACCGTGGGACACCTCGGCGAGATCCACGAGTTCGATGTCACCGCCGCGCACCACGGGAATCGTTCCGAATCGCGAGGCCGCGACGGCGTCGTAGGCGGCCGCTCCCACGCGCGTCGCCCAGATCCGGTCGTGGGCGGTCGGGCTGCCGCCGCGCTGGAGGTGCCCGAGCACGGTCGTGCGCACCTCGAAGCCGCCGTGGCTGTCGATTCGCGAGCTGAGGAACTGGCCGACGCCGCGCGTGGCCAAGCGCACCCCGCGCACGCCCTCGCTGGTGATCTCGCCGGTTTCGCGGCCCCCCAGGGTTTCGAGGTTCACGCCCTCGGCGATCACGACGATGGAGAACGCGTACCCGCGGGCGCGCCGGGCCACCAGGTGGGCGATGATCTCGTCCATCGTGTAGGGGAACTCGGGGATCACGATCAAGTCGGCGCCGCCGGCAAGGCCACCCATCGCCGCGACCCAGCCCGTGGTGCGTCCCATGGTTTCGACCACCATCACGCGGTGATGGGAGGCCGCGGTCGTGTAGAGGCGGTCGAGCGACTCGGCGACCAGGGAGATCGCGGTGTCAAAGCCGATGCAGTAATCCGTGCCGATCAGGTCGTTGTCGAGCGTCTTGGGTACTCCCACCACGGGAGCACCACGCTCAGCCAACCAGTGTGAGATCCGCTGGGTGCCGTCGCCGCCGATCGCCACGAGCGCGTCGAGGTTCTCCGCGATGGTGGCCAGGACGCGCTCGCGACCGCCCGGGGGATTGTCGAGGTCGTAGCGAGCAGTGCCAAGGATCGTCCCGCCTACTCCCACGATGCCGTTGAGTTCCGAGGTCGTGAGCTCTCGCTCGACGAACTGCGTGGCCAGGCCCTGCCATCCGTTGGCGATGCCGAACAACTGATGGCCGTCGCGTGCGGCCATCTGGCCGATCGCGCGAATGGCGGCGTTGAGCCCGGGCGCGTCGCCGCCGGCGGTCAGGACCCCAATGCGCATGACTCCCTCTCGAATCTCGGTACTTTCACCCTAGAACAGGTTCACCCCGGGGTCGTTGCGACGAGACGTCTCGGCGCCGATACTGGATCGATGCGCGATGTCCCCGAGAGCCCCGCCCGCCAGTGCCCGAGCCCGCTGGCGATCTTCTTCGAGTGTCCCCAGTGCGGATCGGAGATGTCGTCCGAGCACGCTCACTATCGATGTCGCGCCTGCGGGTGGCGCGATAGCTGCTGCGACTAGCCCAGAAATCAATCTCGTGACACCTTGTTGTCACCCGCCGTTCATATGACCTCCTTACTCTGGCCTTGACGCCACGAGTGAGGGAATCCATGGAAGAGGTCAGCAAGTTCAAGGTCGCTTCGAGCGCGCTCGATGCCGAATTGGCCCGCCTCGACCCGGACCACGATCGTCCGCGTGAGGTGATCGCGACCAAGGGTCTCAACCTCAAGTTCTCCGACAAGACGGTTCTCTCAGGCGTGAACATGAACTTCGAGCGCGGCACGATCACCGCGCTGATTGGCCCGACGGGTTCGGGCAAGTCGACCTTCCTGCGCACGATCAACCGAATGAACGATCGGGTGGCGGGATTCCGACACGAGGGCGACGTTCTGCTTGACGGTGAGTCGATCTGGGGCGACCAGCAGGATCTGCTCACCATTCGCCGACGCGTGGGCATGCTGTTCCAGCGTCCCAACCCGTTCCCGATGTCGATTCGCGACAACGTCGTAGCGGGCGTGAAGGCCCACGGCATCGCGAGGGGCAAGCAACTGGACGTGGTGGCCGAGATGCGCCTGACCGAGGTGGGCCTCTGGGACGCCGTGAAGGATCGTTTGGGTGACTCGCCCTATCGGCTGTCAGGCGGCCAGCAGCAGCTGCTGTGTCTGGCGCGCGCCCTCGCGGTGGGTCCGGAAGTTCTCTTGCTCGACGAGCCGACGTCCGCGCTCGATCCCATTTCCACTGAGGCCGTCGAGCGGATGTTGCGGGCGATGACGCCGGCACTGACGTTGATCGTCGTCACGCACAATCTCGGCCAAGCGCGACGCATCTCGGACCAGACGATGTTCTTCTTCAACGGTCAGCTGGTCGAGCACGGCGCGACGTCGCAGGTGTTCCAGAACCCTCGCGAGATCGACACCGAGCGTTACGTCCAGGGTTTGATGGGCTGAGCGAGCCGACAGATTACGTAGAAATCAGTTCGCACTCACTCGGACTTCACGGTTGCGTTACTTCGACTGCTTACCGTGGTCTCGTCAACAACTAGGAGGACATCAGTGATCACCAATTTCCGTAGAGGCACCCGTCTGGCGACAATCGTCGCCCTCGCGGGTTCAGTGAGCCTCGTCGGCATCGCCTCGGCCTCGTCGGCCGCCACGGCGAAGGCCAAGAAGAAGAGCGTTCCCGTTACGGTGAACTTCAAAATCGAGACCCCCAAGGCCGCGAGCCTGACCGAGGCGGGCAGCTCGTTGCTCTACCCGCTGTGGAACCTGTGGGCGCCGGCGTATCAGAACAAGTTCAAGCAGGTGAGCCTGACAACGGGTGCGGGCGGATCCGGCCTCGGCATCTCCGAAGCGGCGGCCGGCACCATCAACATCGGCTCTTCGGACGCGTACCTGTCCCCGACGCAGCTGCAGACGACGCCGGGTCTCATGAACATCCCGGTGGCCATCTCCTCACAGGTCGTCACCTACAACATCCCGGGGCTGCACGCGCACCTCAAGCTCAACGGCAAGCTCATCGCCGCGATGTACGAGGGCCAGATCACCAACTGGAACGACTCGCAGATCGCCGCCCTGAACCCGGGCGTGAATCTGCCCAGCCTTCCGGTCGTGCCGCTCTACCGTTCCGACGGCAGTGGCGACACCTTCCTCTTCACCTCCTACCTGTCCAAGCAGGACCCGAACGGCTGGGGCAAGTCGGTGGGATATGGCACCACGGTGACGTGGCCGAAGAACCCGTCGGCGCTCGGTGAGAACGGCAACGGCGGCATGGTCACGGCCTGCGGCGCGACCAAGGGTTGCATCGCCTACGTCGGGGTGAGCTACCTGAGCAACATCCTGGGCAGCGGTCTGACGACGGCGGCCCTGCTCAACGGCACCGGTCAGTACCTGAACTGGAGCGCGAAGGGCGTCACGACCGAGGCGGCCGGGTACAAGGTCTTCCGCAACAAGGGCGCCGTCTCGATGATCAACGCCAAGACCAAGGGCGGCTACCCGATCATCAACTACGAGTACGCCATCGTGAACAAGACCCAGCCCAGTGCGGCCATGGCGTCGGCGACGCGCTCGCTGCTCGAGTGGGCGATTAGCCCGTCGGGTGGCCAGAGGCCGTCGTTCCTGTCCCAGGTGAACTTCCTGCGTCTGCCCAACACCTTCATCCTTGGCTCGTACGCGCTGATCAAGACGATCAAGGGCTAGTACCTGAATGAGTGGCGACAATCCGACACCCATCGAGACGTCGTCACCCGTAGCGTCGGCGATCCGGCGGGGCCCACGGCCCCGCCGGATCGCGGCTTCACTGCACGTCGAAGACCGCCTCTGGCAGGTAGCGACCCGCGTGGCGGTGACCGTGCCGCTGCTGGGACTGCTGTTCGTCATCATCATTCTTGCCGTCAAGGCGTGGCCCGCGATCAAGGTGAACGGCCCCGGATATCTCACGAGTTCGGTCTGGCAGGTGGGCAACTTCTACGGTGCCGTGCAGCACACCCACGGCGTCGCGCATCCCCAAGGCGCCGTCTATGGCGCGTGGCCTCTCATCGCGGGCACCCTCGAATCATCTCTCATCGCGATCATCATCGCGGTGCCGGTCTCCATCGGCACCGCCTTCGCCCTCACCGAGCGCCTCCCCAAGTGGATCGCCCAGCCCCTCGGCTTCTTCGTCGAGATCCTGGCCGGCATACCGAGCGTGGTGATCGGGCTCTGGGGCGTGCTCGTCTTGGGCCCGTTCCTCGCCCAGCACGTCTATCCCGTCATCGCCAACCACGTCCCCAACGTGCCCGTGCTGCGCTACTTTCGCGGCTCGGTCGGCTACGGGGAGGGACTCCTGACGTCGGGCCTGGTTCTGAGCTTCATGATCGTTCCGATCATCGCCTCGACGACCCGCGACCTCTTCTTGCAGGTGCCGGTGCTGCCCAAGGAGGGGGCCGAGGCTCTCGGCTTCACGGACGCCGAGGTCGCTCGTCGGGTCACCCTGCCCTGGGTGCGCTCGGGGATCGTGGGCGCCACGATGCTCGGCTTGGGTCGGGCCATCGGCGAAACCATCGCCATCGCCATGGTGTCCGGCTCGGTGCTGGGAACCGTCGCGCCGAACATCTACGGCACGATGACCACCATCGCCGCGACAATCGTCAGTCAACTCGACTCGTCGCTCACCGACGGGACGGGCTTCGCGCTGTCCAACCTCGCCGAGGCCGGGCTCCTGCTCGCGCTCATCTCTATTCTCGTCAACCTCGCGGCCCGCTCGATCGTTCGTCACACGGGCAAGCTGATGGCGCCGGTGGGGAGGGGCTGATGTCGATGACCGAGAGCCTCTCGCACGGCACGTCGTGGCGGCGTGTCAAGTCCGTTATCTTTCGAGCGTTCACCCTTCTCGCGCTCGTCTTCGTCCTCGGTCCGGCGATCTGGTTGATCGTGGGCGTCGTCGTCAAGGCCGTGCCGCACTGGAGTTGGGGCGTGCTCACCCACGTGCCCAGCGGCAACGGCGGTGGTCTCGAGAACGCGATTCTGGGCACGCTCGTCATCATGGTGGGCGTGCTGATCATCGCCGGCACGACCGGCGTGCTGGCGGGCGTCTTCCTCTCCGAGTTCACCGGTGTCAACCGCAAGGGACGCGAACGCGGCACCATCTTGCGCACGGGGATTGACGTGCTCGCTGGGTTCCCTTCGATCGTGCTGGGCTACGTGGGCTACGTCGCACTCGTCGTCGGACTTCACTGGGGATTCTCGCTCCTGGCGGCACTCATCATCTTGTCGCTGATGGTGGTGCCCTACATCACCAAGGCCACCGAAACGGCGCTGCGCCAGGTGCCGACGTCGTATCGAGAGGGCGCCGAAGCCCTGGGGATGCGCACGGGATATGGCCTGCGCAAGGTCGTGCTGCGCACGGCTTTGCCCGGCATCGTGACCGGCCTTCTCATCGCCGAGTCGATCACCGTGGGAGAGACCGCGCCCCTGCTCTACACCGCCGGCGTCACCAACAACCTGCCCAACTGGCACCTGGTGCATCACCCCATCGGTTACTTGACGTACTACGTGTGGACGGACTGGAACCAGCCGCTGGCGTCACTGCACTACATCTCCTATGACGCGTCGCTGATTCTGCTCGTGATGGTCCTCAGCCTCCTGATCGTGAGTCGTCTCGTCGTCGCGAGGAGCCAGCGGCACTCCGAGGCGGCTCGCTAGCGCTGCTACCCTCGCCTTCAAGAACGGGGGACAATCATGGAACTCTGGCAACGATCGGCGGTCGATCTGGCGCGCATGATTCGCAGTGGCGAGACCACCTCACGAGAAGTGGTCGAGGCGCATCTGGCGCGCATCGACGCGGTGAACCCAAAGGTGAACGCGATCGTCGAGATCCGTCCCGACGAGGTTCGCCGCGACGCCGACGCCGCCGACGCCCTGCGCCGCTCCGGAGCACCCCTCGGAGCGCTTCACGGGGTGCCGGTCACGGTGAAGTCCAACATCGACGTGGCGGGATATGCCACGAACGAAGGCTCGGCCGCGCTGAAGGACTTCATGGCGAGCGACGACGCCCCCGTCGTCGAACGTATCCGCGAGGCTGGCGGCGTGGTGCTGGCGCGCACGAACATGCCCGACCTGGGTCTGCGGATCAATACCGAGTCCTCGCTCTACGGCGCGACGCACAACCCGTGGCGTCACGGGATCACGGCCGGTGGCTCCTCGGGCGGCGAGGCGGCGGCCCTGGCCGCGGGCATGACGCCGCTCGGACTGGGTAATGACATCGGTGGCTCGCTGCGCAACCCCGCCTACGCCTGCGGCGTGGCCTCGATCAAGCCCTCGCGCGGGCGCGTGCCCGAGGGCAATCCCAGCGCGACGGTCGAGACGGCCCTGAACGGCCAGCTGATGGCGGTGGAGGGCGTGCTCGCGCGCCACGTGTCCGACGTGCGTCTGGGTCTGGAGTGCGTGATGGGATCGCACCGTCGCGACCCTCAGGCCATCGACGCGCCGCTCGGCGGGCGTCCCATGGCCCGGCGGGTGGCTCTGGTGCCACGGCCCGCCGGCGGTGACACGCACCCCAATGTCGAGGCGGGCGTGCGCCTTGCCGGCGTGGCCCTCGAGGCAGCCGGCTACGAGGTCGACGAGATCGAGCCGCCCCTGCTGATCGAGGCCTACTTGGCCTGGGTGGAGCTGATGTGGTCGAACCTGCGCGTCGCGGCGCCGATCTTCGCGCCCTTCATGGGTGAGGGCGGGCAGCGCTTCCTCGAGCTCTCCGACGTGGAACTACCCCCGGCGAGCGAGGAGTCGATGTTCCAGATGCACCTGTCGCGCTTTCGCGTGGCCCGGGCCTGGCGGCGCTTTCTCGAGGACTTCCCCCTGATCGTGGGGCCAACCTGGACCCAGCCGCCCTTCGCCCACGGCTTTGACATCGAAAGCCGCGAGAGCGCGATGGCCGTCGCCGAGCTCTTTCGCTTCGTGCTGCCGCCCAACCTGATGGGGCTGCCCGCCGCGTGCGTCGCCACCGGGCTCGCCGACGGGCTGCCGACCGGTGTGCAGATCATCTCGCTGCCCTTTCGCGAGGACCTCTGCCTGGACGCGGCCGCAGACGTGGAGTCCGCGCTCGGGGTCCTGACACCGATCGACCCGAGGGACTAGATGCTGGAGGTCCGCGGAATCGAGCGTGGCGAGGTCGCCGCGGCCGTCGCGATCATCAACGAGGGCACCCTTTCGCCCGGTGACGAGCACCCCGAGCGCGAGGACGAGTACTGGGCGGCCGTCGTCGAGGTGCGCGAGCGTCGCGGCGACGTGCTGGTGGCCGTCGACGACGGCGTCGTCGTCGGGGTGTGCCAGGTGATCGTCTTTCGACACTTCCAGCACACTGGCGGCTGGTGCGCCGAGCTCGAGAGCGTGTACGTGCGCGCCGACCGGCGCGGTCAGCGCATCGGCGCGGCCATGCTCGAGGTCGCCGAGAGCCTCGCGCGGGCCGCGGGCTGCTACCGGGTGCAACTCACGAGTCGCAACGTGCGCGTCGACGCCCATCGCTTCTACGTCGCCCACGGATATGAGCAGGCCGCGCAGGGCTTTCGAAAGTCGCTGCTCTAGAGGACTTCGGTGAGGAAGCCGTCGTCGACGTCAAAGACGAAGCCGCGGATCTCGGTGGAGTCGACGAAGCGGCTCGCCGTCAGGGCGGCGACCGTCTCGCGCACGTCGGCGTGGATGTCGCGATAGGCGCCGAGGCGAAAGGGCGGCCGCTCGCCGAACTCGGCTTCGAGCTCGCTCTGGAGCTCGTCTTCGTCGAAGGATTCGAGCCCGCAGCGGGTGTGGTGGATGACCATCACCGCACGCGTCTCCAGCAATCTCTGGCTCAGCAGCAGTGAGCGAATCGCGTCGTCGGTGGCGATGCCGCCGGCGTTGCGGATGAGGTGCACTTCGCCCAGGTCGAGGCCGAGAGCCCCGAAGAGGTCGAGGCGCGAGTCCATGCAGGTCAGCACGGCGAGGTGCAACTGGGGCACGGTGGGCATCTCGCGATGTCCGTGCCTCGTCACGTACTCGCGGTTGTGGGCCAGAAGGTCGTCGATCACGCTCATCCCACCATCCTAGGAAGCGTTGCTCGCTACGCTGCCAGAAGGAGGTTGACATGAAGAGCAACGATGAAGTCCGTGCCGAACTGCGCCAGCCCGCGCTCGACCTGCGCGCGATGATTCCCGACGTTCTAAAGGGCTACGCCGACATGGCGAGGGCGTCCTTCGCCGAGGGCGAGCTCGCGGCGAAGATGAAGGAGCTCATCGCCCTGTCCATCGCCGTGACCCGCGAGTGCGACGGCTGCGTCGTGAGTCACGCTCGCGGCGCCGCCGCGCGGGGCGCGACCCGCCAGGAGGTCGCCGAGGCCATGGGCGTCGCGATCACCATGAACGGCGGCCCGGGCACGGTCTGGGGCCCGCGCGCCCTGCGGGCCTTCGATGAGGCGGTCGCGGCGCGAACGGCCGAATAGTTCCTAGACCTCGTAGGGCAGTTGCGTGATGCCGTTGACGAAGCTCGAGACCAGCTGACGGGCCGGTCCGCTGGCGTGTATGCCCGGGACACGGCGCAGTAGTTCTCGCCACATGACCGTGATCTCGCGGCGCGCCAGGTGCGCGCCGAGACAGAAGTGCGGGCCTGGGGCTCCGAAGCCGAAGTGATCATTCGGCTCGCGCGTGACGTCGAAGACGTCGGGATTGACGAAGGCCTCCTCGTCGCGGTTGGCCGAGTTGTAGAAGAGCAGAACCTTGTCGCCCGCGTGCAGGTCGACGCCCGAGAGCGTGTAGTCGCTCGCCAGCGTGCGGCGCATCCAGATCACCGGTGAGGCCCATCGCACGATCTCGTCCACCGCGGTCTTGGCGTGAGCGGCGTAGTCCTCGAGGAGAATCTGCTTTTGATCGGGATGCGTCGAGAGCGCGACCAGCGCGTGGGCGAGCGCGGTGCGGGTGGTCTCGTTGCCCGCGGTGACCAGCAGGACGAAGAACGACGCGAGCTCTTGTTGGCTGAGGCGCTCGGACTCGATCTCGGCGTTCACGAGGGCGCTCGTGATGTCGTCGATCGGGTTCTTCACGCGATAGGCCCCGAGCTCCTCCATGATGCTGGTCAGGGCGGCGCCGGCCTCGAGTGTGGCGAGGATGACGTCGGTGCCGTCGGGGATGATCGCGGGGTCGCCCATCGCGAGGATGACGTTGGAGGCGCGCAGGACCGTTGCGAACTCGCTCGCCGGCACGCCCATCATGGTGCAGATGATCTCCAAGGGGAACGGGGCGGCGAGGTCGGCGACGAAGTCGCCGGTGCCCGACGCCAGCGCGTCGGCAATGATCCGGTCGGCGAGCACCTCGATGGAGTTCTCGATGGCCTTGACGTTGCGCGGGTTGAAGGCGTTGGCCACGATGCGTCGCAGTCGAGCGTGCTTGGGGTTGTCGGTCGAGATCATGCCCGAGAAGTACTCGACCATCTCCGGGGGGAGATCGAGGATCGAGACGGCTCCGGGACCTGAGGTGAACACCTCGGGGTGGCGTGACGCCGTTGCCACGTCGCGATACCTCGTGAGGGCGTAGTAGCCCGGACCGGGTGGAAACTCGATCGCGGTGTTCTCTACCTCGGGCTCCTCGAAGAAGGCGATCGGCCGCTGTGCGCGCAACGTCGCGAACGCCGTCTCGCGCTCGCTCCACGGGCGACGCCAGAAGTCGAGGTCGGACAGGTTGATCTCATCGACACGCTCAGCGCCCATTCGCGCCATCGTAGCGACGTCCGGTCACGCCGAGAGGGTTTCACGGCAGACTGGGGGAGTGGAACTGACCGATGACGAGCGCTCCAAGCGCCTCCAAGCGCTGAACAAGTTGCTCGACCTGATGCGCCCGGCCGTGCAGGCCGACGGAGGTGACCTCGTCTTGGTGCGCGCGGACGTCGAGACCGGTGTCGTCGAGGTCCAGCTGCAGGGGGCGTGCTCGAGTTGCGCCATCTCCTCGTCCACTCTTCAGGGCGGAGTGACGCGTATTCTCACCGACCGGCTCCACTGGGTCACGGAGGTGATCGGGGGCGTCGACGAGAGCATGGATCCCGAGGACTCGATGATCCTGGGCACCGGCGGTTACGTGCCCCGCTACCAGTCCCTTTAAAGGGAAGCGGCGCGGCGCGGGCAACCGTGGCGCGTCGAGTTCGCAGGACCTAGCCTTGGCCGATGGCCCCACGCCACGCTCGGCACTACCAACGCTCGAGGCGACTGATCGGTGTGCTGGCCGTACTCGTGGTCCTCGTCGCGGCGGGCGTCACGGCCTATCGACTTCGTCCCGTGAGTGCCACGTCGATGCCGTCGTCGGGGGTCGCGTTGCTCACCGGGTACGGCGTCGTGGGCGCGAGCGGGACCTCGCTCGATCCCACCACGGTGGTACTCACCAGCGCTCAAGCGCGTAGCGTCGCGCGCGCCATCTCGGAACTGCCCTCGCTGGGTCACGGGGCGACCTTCTTCTGTCACGGCGAGTCCACCGACTTCGTGGTGCGCGTGATGCGCGCCCGGGGTGAGCACCCGTACTGGACGGCCCGCGACCTGCTGTGTCCGTCCCCGGGCTATCTGCTGATCAACGGGCGTGGCGCCACGCAGTCGCTCGGCAGCGTATGCGCGCTGCGACAGCTCGTGGTCTCGTTGCTACCTCGTGGAGCGGCACCCGGCACGCGCGGCGCGCTGGGGTTGTGCCCGGCGAGCGCGCGCTGAAAGAAGAGCGATGTTGACTACGCGGAGGCCGTTGGCGGTGGGGCGTGAGTGACGTGAGTGCCTGCGGCGCGTCAGCGCACCGGCCAGACGCGTCGGTGTGGCGCTCGTCTCGGGAAGATCTCTCGGTCCTGCTCGAGCTGAGTCGCGAGTTCAATCTCCTGGACGGCCACGATCATGACGACGACCGTGTGCGTGACGCCTTGATTCCCCTGCTCGACGGCGACCAGTACGGGCAGGTGTGGCAGATCAGCGCGCCCGACGGCGCCCAGGGGTATTGCGTGCTCGGATGGAGCTACTCACTCGAGTCCGGTGGGCGAGAGTGCATCGTGGACGAGATCTACGTGACCGCCCGCGGCCGGGGCCTCGGCGCCCAGTTGCTCGACGCCGCCTTACGCGGCGCTCGGGATGCGGGGGTGAAGGTCGTGTTCCTCGAGACCGAGGCCCACAACGAGCGGGTGCGCTCCTTCTATCAGCGTCACGGTTTCGTGCGCGAAGACTCGGTCTGGATGCGCCAGGTCCTCTAGTTGCGGCCGGCGCCGGGTCGCGTTGGCGCGACACGGGGCCGCCCCCCGGCGCTATTATTTAGTTAGGTGAACTAATGGACCAAACGGCGACGGACTCTCAAACTGTGGCGCGGCTGCGGCGCGCCGTCACCCGCTTGAACCGGCGGCTTCGCGCATCATCTCTGGGAGGCGTCACGCCCGCGCAGGCGTCGCTCCTGGCTCTGGTGGACTCCCTCGATAACCCGTCACTGGGTGAGCTCGCCGCCGCCGAGCAGATCCAGCCGCCGTCGGTGACGCGACTGATCCGGGCCATGGAGGCTCAAGACCTCGTGGTGTGCGCGACCGACGCGGAGGACCGACGCTGCACGAGGGTGCGTCTGACCGCGCGCGGCCGGCGCGAAGTCACGGCCATTCGCCAGCGCAAGACAGCCTTCTTGGAACGTCGACTGCAGGCGTTGTCGGTTCAGGATCGCGAGCGCGCTTCCGAGGTGGCGAGCTTCCTCGAACTCCTCTTGGAGGACGAGTGAGCGCCGCGCAGAACTTCAAATCCAAGACCTTCGCCGCACTGAGTGTGCGCAATTTTCGTCTCTACGTCTTCGGCCAGCTGGTGTCGGTCTCGGGGACGTGGATGCAGTCGGTGGCCCAGGGCTGGCTGATCCTGCAGATTTCGGGCTCGTCGGTCGACCTGGGCATCGCGGTGGCCTTGCAATACGTGCCGATGCTCGTGATCGGCTCCTACGGGGGCGTGATCGCCGACCGCCACGACAAGCGTCGCATCCTCTACGGCACCCAGGGCGGGGCCGGTCTCTTGGCCCTGGCCCTTGGGCTGATGGTGACGACCCACCACGTCAGCATCGCGGCGGTCTACGTGCTGGCCGCGCTGCTGGGCATCGTGAATCTCTTCGACGTGCCGGCGCGCCAGGCCTTCGTTCAGCAGATGGTCGGACGTGACCTCATCGCCAACGCCGTGAGTCTCAACAGCGTCCTCATGAACGCGGGTCGCCTGATCGGCCCGGGGATCGCGACCGCCTTCATCGCCGCCTTCGGCACCGCGGTGTGTTTTTACGCCAACGCCGTCAGTTACGTCGCGGTGCTGATCGCTCTGGCCCTGATGCGCAGCCATGAGTTCTTGCCCATGAAGACGGTCACACGCGAGAAGGGCCAGTTGCGCCTGGGCATCGCGTACGTGCGGGCCAATCCCGAGCTGCGCCGGGCGGTGATCGCCGTCGCGGTGGTCAGCACGTTCGCCTTCAACTTCACGGTGACCCTGCCCCTGCTCGCGCACGATACGTTCCACCAGCGCACCGCGGTTGAGTACGGGCTCATGATGGGAGCGATGGGTCTCGGCGCCATTTTCGGCGGCCTGGCCATCGCGTACCGCTCGCGGCCCACCCCGGGCTTGCTCGCGGCGCTCGCGCTGGGCTTTGGCACGTCGCTCACCCTCGTGGCGCTGATGCCGTCGGCGCACCTGGCCGAGCTCTTGATGATTCCGACCGGCGCCTGCTCGGTGGCCTTCGTCTCCACGGCGAACGCCACGCTGCAGCTCAACTCCTCGAGCGCGATGCGAGGGCGGGTCATGAGCCTCTACGGGATCGCCTTCTTCGGCACGACGCCCATCGGCGCGCCGCTCATCGGGTTCATCATCAAACTGAGCGACCCTCGCACGGGCCTACTCGTCGGCTCGATTCTCACCGTGCTGGTCGGCGCGTGGCTCCTGTCCACACACCAGCGAACCCCGGCCGTGGTGCTCGAGCCCGCGGCTTAGGCGTTTTGGGCCTTGGGCTCCTTGGGCAGGCCGAGGGCCCGCTCGCCGATGATGTTGCGCTGGATCTCCGCGGTGCCGCCCCAGATGGTCTCGGACCGCGAGAAGAAGAAGGACGCCTGCAGCTCCGACACCGGGTAGTCGGCCCGGCCGCGTCGACCCGGGCCCGCCTTGGGGTCGGGGGCCTTGCCGGTGAGGATCTGGGCCTGCATGCCCATCACGTCAAGTCCCAACTCCATCATGTCGCGGTGCGTCTCGGACCAGAACATCTTGTTGCACGCGCCGAGCAGGGCTGCGTTGTGCGTCGAGTTGAGCGCGTCGGTCAGCGAGCGATAGCCGTTGATCTCCATGATCTTGACCTTCTGCCAGGAGCGAACGAGCGCGTCGCGCACCAGGCGGTCGCTCGTGCGGCCGTGGCGGCGTGCCTCGTCGAGGATGGAGTCCCACTCCTTGAGAAAGCGACGGTACCCGGTGGTGGACGAGGAACCACGCTCGAATCCCAGCGTGGTCATGGCGACCTTCCAGCCGTTGTTGACCCCGCCGATTACGTTGCCCTTGGGGCAGCGCGCGTTGGTGAAGAAGACCTCGTTGAACTCGGCCGAACCGTCGACCTGGGTGATGGGGCGAATCTCGACGCCCTCTTGGTGCATGGGCACCAGCAGGTAGCTGATGCCCGCGTGCGCCGGCGCGGCGGGATCGGTGCGCGCGAGCAAGAACACGTAGTCCGCGTACTGGGCCTGGGTCGTCCACACCTTCTGGCCGTTGATGATCCACTCGTCGCCGTCGAGCACGGCGCTGGTCTTGAGGCTGGCCAAGTCGGATCCCGAGTTGGGCTCGGAGAAGCCCTGGCACCAGGTGATGCGCCCCTCGAGGATGCCGGGGATGAACTCCTTCTTCTGCTCCTCGGTGCCCCACTGCAAGATCGTGGGCCCCACCAGGGTGTCGCCGAAGAAGTCGGCGCGCATCGGCGCACCCGCCTTGGCGAACTCCTCGTTGAGCACGACCTGTTGGAGCAGCGAGAGCCCCTTGCCGCCGTACTCCACGGGCCAGCCCGCGCAGATCCAGCCGCCAGCGAAGAGCGTCTCGTTCCAGGTCTTGTTGAACTGCTGGCGCTCGGCCTCGGTCATGGAGAAGCCCGGTTCGAACCAGCCCGCGGGCAGGTTGGCCTCGAGCCAGGCGCGGATCTCCAGGCGGAAGGATTCGGCGTCGTCGGGATAGGTCAGGTCCATGGGTCCGAGCGTAGCCAGGTTGGACGAGCGCCTCGAGGGCATTTGTGCGCGCTGGGCAAGTGCGAAAGAATGAGGAACTTCGACTGGAGAGTTGGCCCGTGCCCCGATCGCTGCGTCAGACCATCGCCGAGACCCGTGCCTCGTGGGCGCGATCGCGCGCGATCACCCTCCCCGAACGCGTGGCGCCGGCTCCCCCGGCCCCCGGCAAGTCCCGGGTGGCCTTCCTGGTCTACCGGGGGAATCCGCGCTGCGGCGGCCAGGGCGTCTACACCCGTCACCTCACGCGCGAACTGGTCGCCCTGGGACACAGCGTCGAGGTCTTCTCCGGTCCGCCGTGGCCCGAACTCGACGAGGGCGTGGGCTTCACCCCGGTGCGAGGGCTCGACCTCTACCGCGATCCGGACCCCTTTCGGATTCCGGCGCGCCGCGAGTTCACCAGCCGCGACGACGTCGCCGAGTTCCTCATCATGCTCGGCGCGGGATTTGGCGAGCCCTACGCCTTCAGCCGCCGCGTGCACACGATGCTGCGCGCTCGGCGAGGCGAGTTCGACATCGTCCACGACAACCAGTGCATGGGGCCCGGCATCGCGGCGCTCGTTCGCGAGGGCTGGCCCCTGCTCGAGACGCTGCACCATCCGATCACGGTGGATCGCTCGATCGCCCTGGATCACACGACGGGCGCGTGGCGGCGCTTCACCACGCGGCGTTGGTTCGGATTCCTGCGCATGCAGGTGCGCGTGCTGCGCACCCTTCCGGCGGTGCTGACGGTCTCGCACAACTCCAAGGTCGACATCAACGCCCAGATGGGCGTGCCCCTCGAGCGGCTCACGGTGGTGCCCGTTGGCGTGGACCACGAGGTCTTTCGCCCGTACCCCGACGTGGTGAAGAAGCCCGGTCGCCTCATGGTCACGTCGAGCAGCGACGTGCCGATGAAGGGCCTCGTCCCCCTGCTCGAGGCGATCGCCAAACTGCGCGTGGAGCGTGACATCGATCTCATCGTGATCGGACGTCCGCGCCCCGGCGGGCGCGTGGCGACCACCATCGAGCGCCTGGGCCTGGGCGACATTGTCACGACGATCTCCGGGGTCAGCGACGAGGAGCTCGCGCGCCTCTACGGCGAGGCCGAGGTGGCGATCGTGCCCAGCCTCTACGAGGGCTTCTCCCTGCCGGCCATCGAGGCCATGGCCTGCGCCGTTCCCGTCGTCGCCACGACCGGTGGCGCGCTGCCCGAGGTAGTCGGCGTGAGCGGCGAGACGGGCCTGCTGGTCGCTCCCAATGACCCCGAGGCGCTGGTGGCGGCGATCGGTCGCCTGCTCGGGGACCCCACGCTGCGCGTCGAACTCGGTGCGCGCGGGCGCCAGCGGGTCATCGAGCGCTTCACCTGGCAGGTCACCGCGCGCGGCACCGCCGTCTGCTACGACGCCATACTCGAGGGCCGACCCCTGCCCGCGGCGATGTCCTTCGACTGATGCTGACTTGCGACTACGACCGTCTCGGGCTCGCGCCGGGTGACACCGTGCTCGACTTGGGCTGCGGGTTCGGTCGCCACGCCTTCGAGGCGGCGCGCCGCGGGGGGCGCGTCGTCGCCCTCGACGCGGGCACCGACGAGGTCAACGGCGTCGTCGCGACCTTCGCCGCGATGGCCGAGGCCGGCGAGCTGAGAGAGGTGCAGGTCGCGACGGGCGTCGTCCAGGGCGACGCGCTGGCCCTGCCCTTCGCCGACGCCACGTTCGACCGGGTGATCTGTTCAGAAGTGCTCGAGCACCTGCCGGCCGACGAGGCCGCCATGGCCGAGCTCGCGCGCGTGCTGCGCCCGGGGGGCACGATGGCCGTCACCGTGCCGCGCTTCGGGCCTGAACTGATCAACTGGGCGCTGTCGGACGAGTACCACAACGTGCCCGGTGGGCACGTGCGCATCTACCGGCGATCGGTGCTCGAAGAGCGCCTCGCTCGCGCCGGGCTGCGCGTGCGCGGCCACCACCACGCCCACGGGCTGCACAGCCCCTACTGGTGGCTCAAGTGCTTCGTCGGCACGACCAACGACGAGCACCGACTGGTCAAGCTCTATCACCGGCTGCTGGTGTGGGACATCGTGAAGCGACCCTGGCTGACGCGCCGGGCCGAGGCGGTGCTCTCGCCTCTCATGGGCAAGTCGCTGGTCGTCTACCTCGAGAAGGTCCCCGCGTGACGACGACCGCGCTGCGCGGGGTGCCCGAAGTGCTGAGCGACGACGAGATCGCCGCAACCTCGGCGCACCTCATCTCGCTGCAGCGCCCCTCGGGCCAGATCGCGTGGTACCCGGGCGGGCACTGCGACCCGTGGAACCACGTCGAGGTGGCGATGGCCCTCACCGTCACCGGCGAGACCGGGGCGGCCCGCGCGGCCTATCGCTGGCTCGGCGCCACCCAGCTGGCCAACGGCGCCTGGTTCAACTACTACCGCGACGCGAGCGTGCTCAACGCCCGCCTCGACACCAACGTCTGCGCCTACCTCGCGACCGGCCTGTATCACTACCTGCTCGTCACCGGCGACGTCGACTTCGCCGCGAGCCTGTGGCCGAACGTGCGCCACGCCCTTGACTTCGTGCTCGCCTGGCAGTTGCCCGACGGCACTGTGCGCTGGTCGCTCGACCTGGCGGGTCGGCCCGAGCACTACGCCCTGCTGACGGGATCCTCCTCGATCTATCACTCGCTGCGCTGCGCCCTGGCGCTCGGCGAGCGCCTGGGCGAGGACGTGTCGGACTGGGTCGTTCCCACTGGGCGATTGGGTCACGCGGTCGCGCATCACCCCGGCGCCTTCGCGCCGAAGAACGAGTTCGCGATGGACTGGTACTACCCGGTGTTTAGCGGGGCGCTGGTGGGTGAGGCCGCCGAGTCGCGTCTCGCCCACGGCTGGGAGCGTCACGTCATGGAGGGCTACGGGGTGCGCTGCGTGTCGACGAGCGACTGGGTGACGGCGGCCGAGACCGCCGAGTGCGTGTTGACCCTCGACGCGGTGGGGCTGACCAGCCGGGCCCTGGACCTCTTCGCGCTGACCCGGCGCCACCGGCGCGACGACGGCGCCTACTGGACCGGCTACGCCTACCCCCAGCACGTCACCTTCCCCGACCGCGAGGTCACGTCCTACACCGCGGCGGCGGTGCTGCTCGCCGCCGACGCGCTGAGCTCGTCGAGCCCGGCCGCGGGCCTCTTTCGCCACGGCACCCTCCCGGCTCCTCCGGAGGTTCCCGAGGCGGGCTGTGGAATCAGCGCCGCGTCAGGACGCGCAGCGAGCCCGTCGCGCTAGCGTCGACGAACTCGCCGCTCGCGAGCGCGGCCTGGTAGATCTCGTAGGGCGGCCGGCCCCCGTCGGCGGGATCCGCGAAGACGTCGTGGATGGCGAGCGTGCCGCCGGCGACGACCTTGGGCGACCAGCTGGTGTAGTCCGCCCACGCGACGGCGTCGCCGTGGCCGCCGTCGATGAAGAGCAGGTCGAGCGGCTGGGCGAAGTGCGCGGCGACGATCACCGAGTGGCCCACCAGGCCGATGACCGTCTCTTCGAGGTCGGCCTCGGCGATGGTGCGCTGCCAGGTCGGCAGGGTGTTCAGCCGTCCGTCGATCGGGTCGACCAGGTCGGGATCGAAGTGCTCCCAGCCCGCCTGGTTCTCCTCGGAGCCGTGGTGGTGGTCGAGCGAGTAGAGCACGGCACCTCGCGCCTCGGCGGCCGCGCCGAGATAAAGCGCGGACTTGCCGCACCAGGCGCCGATCTCGAGCCAGGTGCCGGTGGTTCGCGACGTCGCGAGTCCCGCCCGAAAGAGCGCGTCGCCCTCGTCGTCGGGCATGAAACCTCGCGTGCGGCGGGCCAGCGCGAAGAGCTCGTCGCGGCGCGTCACCCGGTGAACGCCGTGATCATGGTGTAGACACCCAGCCCGGCGAAGATCAAACCGCCGCCCAGGCGGATCTTGCCCAGGGGGACGATGCGCTGGAGCATCTTGCCGCCGTAGGCGCCCACGAAGGAGATCAGCACCATGGCCACCGACGAGGCCACGAAGACCTCGAGCGGCTGATGGGTCTTGGCCGCGAAGTTGGCGGCCTGGATCTGGGTCAGGTCGCCGAACTCTCCGATGAAGATCACGGTGAAGGCGGTCGTGATCTCGCGCCGGCGAGAGCCGGCGCGCTCGAGTCTCGCGTCGCGCTCGCCTTCTTCTTCCACTTCCTTCTCCGGCACGAAGAGCAGGTACGCCGCTCCGCCGAGGAAGAGTAGGGCGATCACGATGTCCTTGGGCCGCATGGGCAGCAGGGTGAGCAGACCGCCGGCGATGACGGCCAGACCCATCTGGACGATGAAGGCGCTCGAGGCACCCATCACGATCGACGAGGGCCGCGCCCTCGTCGACATGACGATCGTGGCGATCATGGTCTTGTCGGGCAACTCCAGGATGAACATCAACGCCGCGATGCTCAAGAAGGTGCCGACGTTCACGTCACCCCTAGAAGGAGGCGCGCAACGCGTCGCGGAAGGCGAGGCCCACCCGCAGTCGCTCGACCTGCTGGTCGACGTGGCGCTGCTCGCCGCCCACCGAGTGGCTCGCGTGGAACGCGGCGACCTCGGCGGCGAAGTCGTCGTCGGCGATGAAGGTCCCCACACCCGAGGCGACGCGGCCGCGGTAGTTCGGCGGGAAGTCGTTCATCACGTCGTCCCAGCGCGAGACCAGGTAGCGCCACACGTCGGGTCCGGTCTCGCGGTTGCGCGACAGGAGCCCGAGCTCGATGGCGGCGTCCTGGAGGCGGAACTCGCTGAAGCACTTCTCGGCCGCGTCGAGCGCCAGTGCCGTCACCGGGAAGTCGGCGAGGGCCCACAGGTAGCGCTGCTCCTCCTGGGGGGTGGCGGCGTTGCGCCGGCGCTCGAGGAAGAAGGCGTAGTCACCCGAGCGGCCCTCGCTGGCCACGACGCGCAGGATCGAGCGGGCCAGGTCGCCCTCGAGGGGTCCGGCCTCGAAGCGGCGCCGGGCCTCGGCGCGCACGCTCTCGTCGGCGCCGAGGGTGCCCAGGGTGCCGAGGATCACGCCGCGCAGCTGGCCGGTGCGCTCGTCCTCGTTCGGGCTTGGTTCCCAGCCCAGTCGCGCGAGCTGCGGCGCGAAGAGGTCGTGGACTATTGCCGTGAGGCGGCCGCGCTGCTCGTCGGTGACCGCCCGGCTGGCGAAGTCCATCGCCGTGGCGATCGTCGTCCAGGGCGCCGGTTCGTTCTGCGTGCCCATTCCGCGCGCCACCGCGAGAAAGTCGGCCCAGGTGCTCTGCCCCGCGAAGAGCAGCGCCCAACTGTCGGCGACCAGTGTTGCGCGCTCGAGCTCGTCGAGCTCGCCGAGGCGTCCGGCCAGGACGGCGAGGTCGCCACTCGCGTAGCGCGTGCGGTACACGCCCGATCCGCCGGCGTTGACGACGACCGGCGCGGCGTCGGTGACGGCGAGGGGCGTGTCCTCGAGCAGGTGGCGCGAGGGCGCCCCGCCCTCCAGCGAGCGGGTGAGCACCGGCACGATCCACTTCTCTCCGATCGCGCTCTCGCCGTCGCGGGGGCCGTAGGCGAAGGGCGATTGGGAGATCGTCGCGTTCTCGAGGGTGACGACCGGGTGGCCCCCCTGGAGGATGAAGGTGTTCATCAGCGCGCGCACCGGCTGGCCCGACTTCTCCTCGAGGGCGTCCCACAGGTCGGTGGTTACGGTGTTCGCGTAACTGTGCTTTCTCAGGTAGTGGCGGATGCCGTCGCGAAAGACGTCCTCGCCGAGGTACTGCTCGAGCATGCGCAGCACCGAGCCGCCCTTCTCGTAGGTCAGCACGTCGAACATGCCGCGGATGTCGTCGGGGGAGATGACCTCGTACTCGATGGGCCGCGTCGAGTGCAGACCGTCGATCTGCAAAGCCAGGTCACGCTGGATGCCGAAGTCGACCCACATCTTCCACTGGGGGCGGAAGGCGTTGGTGCAGAGCACCTCCATGAAGGTGGCGAACGCCTCGTTGAGCCAGATCCCCTCCCACCACTCCATCGTCACGAGGTCGCCGAACCACATGTGGGCCATCTCGTGGGCCACGACTTCGGCGACGCGCTGCTTCTCGGCGAGCGAGGCGGTCTCGGGATTGACCAGCAGGGCGGTCTCGCGGTACGTGATGCAGCCTAGGTTCTCCATCGCGCCAAAGGCGAAGTCCGGAATCGCGATCATGTCGAGCTTGTCGCCGGGGTAGGGGATGTCGAAGTACCGAGAGAAGAAGGTCAGCGCGAACTTCCCGGCCTCCATGGCGAGGTCCACGAGGTGGCCCTTGCCTACGGGGTAGACGACGCGCAGCGGCGTGCCGAGAACGTCGACGGCCGCGGTCTCCTCGAAGGGCCCGATCACGAAGGCCACGAGGTAGGTGGACATCTTCATGGTGGGCGCGTAGCTGACGGTCTTCTGGCCGTTGCCGAGGTCGACGCGCGAGACCTCGGCGGTGTTGGAGTACGTCGCGAGGTGGCTCGGCACGGTGAGATTCACCTGGAAGGTCGCCTTGAAGGAGGGCTCGTCGAAGCACGGGAACGCCTGGCGGGCGTCGGAGTGCTCGAACTGTGTCGTGGCGATCGTGTGGGTGGTGCCCTCGGTGTCGGTGAAGGTGGAGCGGTAGAAGCCCGTGAGCTGATCGTTGAGCACGCCGGTGAAGGCGATCTCGAGGGTCGCCTCGCCGGCGGGCACGGTGTCTTCGAAGCCGAACGTCGCGGTCTGGTAGGTCGCGTCGTGGCTGACTGGACCGGAGCGGTGGGTGGCGCCGCCCCCGCTGACGGTCATCGCGCCCAGCTCGAGGTCCTTGGCGTGCAGGGTGATCGAGCGGACGGGCTCGACGACGTCGACGTCGATCTCGACGCGACCGGCGAAGGTCGCCCCCTCGATGTCGGGGGTGAGAAAGATTCGATACGCCCGCGGCAGGACCGTTCGGGCAAGGCGATAGGGGTTTTTCGTGGTGCTCATAGGTCGCCACCTTACGTCGAAATCTTCTACGCTCGCTAAGTGACAACTACTCCCACGCCCGTCTCGCTGCGCATGCGCCCCGGACCCAATCGGCTCGCGGTGACGGGCATCGGCAACGCGATGCTCGACGTGATCACGCGCGATTCGAACGGCGCGTACGAGTCCCTCGGGCTGGTCAAGGCCTCGATGACCCTGATCGAGGAAGACCAGCTCGACACCTTCTACAACGCGATGGGACCGACCATTGAGATGTCGGGTGGATCGGTCGCCAACTCCATCGCCGGTGTCGCCAACCTCGGCGGGACGTGTGGCTACATCGGAAAAGTCGCCGACGACGAGTTCGGCGAGCGATTCACCCACGACCTGCGCAGCCTCGGCGTCGAGCTCGATCTCGCGGTGGCCGCGGCTCACGAGGGCGCCACTGGGCGCTGTCACGTCTTCATTTCCGACGACGCGCAGCGCACCATGGCCACCTACCTCGGGGCGTCGAACCAGCTGCGCGTCGAGGACATCAACGAGGGGCTGATCTCTCGTTCGGAGATCACCTACGTCGAGGGTTACCTCTTCGACCTGCCCCCAGCCAAGGAGGCGGTGCGCAAGGTCGTGAACCTGGCCCACGAGCACGAGTCACTGGTGGCGCTGTCGCTGTCGGACATGTTCTGCGTGGACCGGCATCGTCGCGACTTTCTCGAATTGGTCACGAGCGACATCGACGTACTGCTCGCTAACGAGACCGAGATCACCTCGCTGTTCCAGGTGCGACACCTGGAGCGGGCCTTCGAGGCCATCAACGAGCTCGGCCTGCTCGCCGTGGTGACCCGGGGTCCCCAGGGAGCGGACGTCGTCTTACCCAGCGGCGTCGTCTCGGTGCCGGCCCGTGAGGTCGAGACCGTGGTCGACCAGAACGGCGCGGGGGACATGTTCGCCGCCGGCTTCCTCTACGGACTCGCCCTGGGGGCGGATCCGGTTGAAGCGGCCGAGCTCGGGTCGCTGTGCGCGGGCGAGATCATCAAGCACCTTGGCGCGCGCCCCGAGGTCGACCTCGAAGAGCTCGCAATCGAGGCGGGACTTCTCTAGAGTCCCCGTGCGTCGAGTTCGCGGTCGAGTTCGCGCGTGCGACGCGTCTCGTAGCGCACCCACGCGACCGCGATGGGTATGCAAATGAGCAGCATCAACGCGTCGCCACCGATCCACATGATTGCCCCGCCCAGGTGCACGTTGTCGAGGATCGACGTCGGCGTCGATCCCACCGGGGCGTCGGTGTTGTAGGCGGGGAACGGGTTGTGCGAGGACATCGCGAGCGCGAGGCCGGTGAAGGTGTCCACGGGCACCGCCGCCATCACGTAGACGAGGCGCAGGCCCGGATGGATGCCCGCCCCGTCCTCGGCGTCGAGCACCGGGCGAAAGAAGAGATAGCCCACGACGAGAAAGCCGATCTCCTCGATGTGGTGGAGCCACTCGTGGGCCATCATGAGGTTGAAGAATCCGGTCAGGTGGGTGATCGGGATGAAGACGACGTAGAGACCGAATCCCACCAGGGGGTGCAGGAGAAGGCGCACGGGGCGCGAGTCGAGGATTCGACGCACGCTCGGCCCGCCGGTGCGCATAGCCAGCTCGAGGGGGCGCCCCGCGGCGAAGAGGGGGGCGGCGACCATGATGAGGGCCAGGTGTTCGACCATGTGGACGCTGAAGTACTCGTGGTCGTAGACGCCGATCACTGACTGGGTTCCGAGGAACGTGACGACGAGGCCGGTGAGAAAGAGCAGGGTGCGCGAGCGCGGCCAGGTCGACGCACGCCGCACGGCGAGCAGGTAGGCGAGCCCGACAAAAACCATCAGCGCGGTGGGAAATAGCGCGACCTGCCATTGGTTCAGGTGATGCCACGAAAACTGCGTCTGGATCATCGCGGGCACCGCGTCAGTCTAGGACCGGGCTCAGTTCTGAGAATCTCATCAGTAGGATGTCCGCGTGAAGTCGAAGTGGTTTAGTTCGCGAGCCCTCGTCCTCCACCTCTCGTTGATCGCGTGGCTCGCGTTGTGCGCCGTCGCGGCCTGGTGGCAGGTCGGTCGGGCGGTGCAGGGCAACGCGCTGAGTTTCATGTACTCGATCGAGTGGCCGGTGTTCGGGGTGCTCGGCGTGCTCGGGTGGTTCGCGATGCTCAACATGGAGCGCGCCACCGAGGAGGAAGAGCGCGAGCGGCGCGAGTACGAAGAGCGCATGCGCGCCGAGGCCCAGGCGGCCCGCGCACGTGACGCCGCCGCGGCGGCCGACAAAGAGGACCCGTTGCTCGCCGCCTACAACGATCACCTCGCCAAAATCGCGGTCCATCCGAAGAAGAAACTCTGGGGCCACTAGTGCAGGCGGCGTTCGCGCGCTATCGCGTGATGTCCTTCGTCACGGGCACCACGCTGCTGGTGCTGTGCGTGTTCCTCATCCTGCACACCTTCGATCTCGCGCTCTGGACGCACCTGAAGATCCTCGTGACGATCGTGGGCATCGGGCACGGGGTGGTGCTCTATCCCATCTACATGGTGATGTGCTTCCAATTCGCCCTGAAGGCTCGCCTGCACCCGGGCTGGGTCGTGCTGATGTTGCTCGCGGGGTTCGTGCCGGGACTCGCGTTCTACATGGAGCACCGCATGGCGATCACGGTGATGGCCCGTCAGAGCGCGTGAGCGTCTGGACGCAGCGGCGCGTCATCAACTTCGCCCACCAGGGAGGCTCCTTCGAGGGGCCGTCGTCGACGCTGCACGCCATGGCCCGCGCCCTCGAGAACGGGGCCCGCGCGCTCGAGCTCGACGTGCACGCCACGCGCGATCGACGACTGGTGGTCTGTCACGACGAGACGGTCGATCGCACGACGAATCACTCCGGGGCGATCAGCGAGCTCAGCCTCGCGCAACTTCGCGAGATGGACAACGCCTTCTGGTGGATTGAGGGCAGCGACGTCGCGCCGGGGCGCGACGACGACGAGTACGTGCTGCGCGGACGCGCGCCGGCGGACGCGCGCCTCAGCGTGGCGACCCTGGCCGAGGTCGCTGAGGCCTTTCCGGGGGTGTTACTCAACCTGGACATCAAGCAGTCGCGACCCGACGTCGAGGCGTACGAGGAGTTGCTGGCACGCGAGATCGCCGAACTCGAACTCACCGACCGGGTGATCGTGGCGTCGTTCCTCGACGACGCGCTGGTGCGCTTCCGCACTCTCGCGCCGCGGGTCGCGACCTCGGCGGCGACCCGCGAGACGACGACCTTCTACTTCTCGATGCTCGAAGGGACGGCGATCGTGCCACCGGCCCAAGCGCTGCAGGTGCCGATGACCTACGGGGAGATCCGCGTGGTCGACGCGCGATTCGTCGAGAGCGCCCACGAAGCCGGCCTGGCGGTGCACGTCTGGACGCTCAACGACGAGGCCGGCATCAACGAAGCGCTCGACCTGGGGGTCGATGGGATCATCAGCGATCGACCCAGCCTGACCAGCGCGCTACTGGCGGCGCGGGGAGCGGCCTGGGACGGGCGGCTGGGCTAGCCGCGACCGCAGTTCGGCTTCTTGCCGTGGTTGGCCTTCTTCTTGGCGCGTAGTTTGCGCTTCACGGTCCGCTTTGACATAGGTGACAATCTTAGTAGATCGACGAGGACCCGAGGAGCGACGTGGACGAAGCGGTCGATACCGCCGCACTGGTCGTCGTGGCGACCCCCCTGGGCAACCTCGGCGACATCACCCGACGGGCGATCGAGGAGCTCTCACGGGCCGCCACGATCTACTGCGAGGACACCCGGCGCACCCGCACCCTGCTGAGCGCCCTGGGCATCGCCCCGGCCGGGCGGCTGGTGGCCCTGCACGAGCACAACGAAGTCGCCCTGAGCGCCCGCGTCGTCGCCGACGTCGCCGCCGGCCAGAGGGTGGCGCTGGTGACCGACGCCGGCACCCCGGGCATATCCGACCCCGGCGCTCGGGTCGTAGCCGCGGTCCTCGCCGCGGGCCTTCGCGTCACGACCGCGCCGGGCCCCTCGGCGGTCGTCGCGGCCCTGTCGGTGAGCGGTCTGCCGACGGAGCGCTTCGTGATGGACGGCTTCGTGCCGCGAAAGGCCGGCGAGCGCCGGGCGCTCTACGACGTCTGGGCGCGCGAGGAGCGCACGATCGTCGCCTACGAGTCACCCCAGCGCCTCGCCGTCACCCTGGCCGAACTGGCGAAGCTCTTCCCCGAGCGGCGCGTGGCGATTGTGCGCGAACTGACCAAGATCCACGAGGAGGTGCTGCGTGGCTTGCTCGCCGAGGTGAGCGAGCTCGTGAGTTCGCGCGACGTGCGCGGCGAGGTCGTCCTCGTGCTCGACGCCGCGGCGTGGCCCGCGCTCGAGGGCTCGTTGGTGCGCGCGGCCCTCGCCGAGCGACTGGGCGAGGGCGCCAGCCTGCGCGACGCCGTCGCCGGGGTCGTCGCGGATCTTGGTGTGACCCATCGTGAGGCCTACGAGATGGCCCTCGCTCTTCGCGCCGAGCGCGCCACCTGATTCACTAGCCTTGGCAGATGGGCCGTTTCTACATCACTACCCCCATCTACTACGTGAACGACGCGCCCCACGTGGGTCACGCGTACACGACGGTGAACGCCGACGCCCTGGCCCGCTGGCACCGCTTGCGCGGCGATGAGACCAAGTTCCTCACCGGCACCGACGAGCACGGCCAGAAGGTGGCCGACGCCGCGGCGAAGAACGGGGTCTCGCCCCAGGAGTGGACCGATCGGACCTCGGCGCGCTTTCGCGAGGCCTGGGACGCTCTGGGGATCAGCTACGACGACTTCATCCGCACGACCGAGCCGCGCCACTACGAGACGGTGCAGAAGTTCCTCGGGGCCATCTACGACAACGGCTACATCTACAAGGACGTCTATCGCGGCCTGTACTGCGTGAGCTGCGAGGACTACTTCACGCTGGAATCCTCGGACCAGGGTCGATGCCCGATCCACGGCCGGGCCCTCACCGAGATGGAAGAG
Source organism: Acidimicrobiaceae bacterium (assembly GCA_027451285.1). Classification (GTDB taxonomy): domain Bacteria; phylum Actinomycetota; class Acidimicrobiia; order Acidimicrobiales; family RAAP-2; genus RAAP-2. Next base: position 34,035 of record DAIDJP010000056.1, read on the forward strand.
GAGAACTGGTTCTTTCGCCTGAGTGCCTTCGAGGACCGGCTGCGCAAGCACTACGAGCGCCACCCCCACTTCGTCACCCCCGAGACCAAGCGCAACGAGGCGGCGTCCTTCATTCGCGGCGGACTGCGCGACATCTCCATCACCCGCACGTCGATCGCCTGGGGCGTTCCGGTGCCCTGGGACGAGGGACACGTCTTCTACGTCTGGTACGACGCGCTGATCAACTACATGACCGCGATCGGCTACGGACGCGACGCCGACGAGGTCGCGACCTGGTGGCCGTCGTCGCATCACCTGATCGGCAAGGAGATCATTCGCTTCCACTGCGTCTGGTGGCCGGCGATGTGCATGGCCGCGGGCCTCGAGCCGCCCCACCACGTCCAGGTCCACGGCTGGCTCTTGATGGGGGGCCAGAAGCTCTCCAAGACCATGGCGGCCGAGGGCGCCGTCAAGCTGACCGACATCGCCCCCGTGACGCTGACGAGCGAGTTCGGCGTGGACCCGGTGCGTTACTACCTCTTGCGCGAGACGTCGTTGGGCAACGACGGCGAGTTCTCTCACGAGGGGATCACGCATCGCTACAACACGGACCTCGCCAACAACCTCGGCAACCTGATGAGTCGGGTGGCCACGGTGGTGGCGACCAAGTGCGCCGGGATCGGCCCGGCCCCACGCGCCGACTCCGAGCTCGCCCCGCTGGCGCGCGCGGCCATCGCCGACGCCGTCGAGGCCTGGGACTCGTTCTCGCCCCAGGGTGCGCTCGAGGCGACGTGGCGCCTCTTGAGTGCCACCAACGCCTACCTGGAGGAGCACGCGCCCTGGAAGATGGACCCGGGCGTCGACGTCGAGGCGGTCTTGGGTGACGCCCTCGAAGTGCTGCGAGTGGCGGCCGTGCTGGCGACGCCCGCGATGCCGGCGGTGTGCGCCGAGATCTGGCGGCGCATCGGTCTCGAGGGCTCGCCCGAGGACGCGACGGTCGACGTCGCGGCCACCTGGGGCCTCTATCCCGGAGGGCTCGCCGTCGAGAAGGGAGAGCCCCTCTTTCCGCGGATCCGGACCGACGCGTGACCTGGACCGACGCCCACTGCCACATCCAGGAGAACTTCCGCGCGCAGGAGGGCCCGGATCTGACCGAGATCCTCTCGCGCAGCGCGGCCGCGGGGGTGACCCGCGTGGTCGTGGTCGGCACGGACGCCACCACCTCGGCCCAGGCCCTCGCCGTCACCGAGATCGAAGGCCCGGTGGAGATCTACGCCACGGTGGGCCTGCACCCTCACGATGCCACGAGTGACCTGGCCGAGGTGGCCGCACTGGCGCGCGGTGCCCACCCTCGCCTGGTCGGCATCGGTGAGACGGGCCTTGACTACTTCTACGAGCACTCGCCGCGCTCGGCCCAGCGCGCGGCCTTCGTGGCCCAGATCGCGCTGGCCCACGAGCTCGACCTCGCCCTGGTGATTCACGCCCGAGACGCCATCGACGACCTCTTCGACATCCTGAGGAGCGAGGGCGTGCCGGCTCGCACCGTGATCCACTGCTTCACGGGCACCCCCGCCGACGCCGAGGGGTGTCTGGCGCTGGGTTGTGACATCTCGGTGGCCGGGGTCGTGACCTTCAAGAACGCCGAGGCGCTTCGCGAGGCGATCCGCGCCGTGCCCCTCGAGCGGCTCCACGTCGAGACCGACAGTCCCTTTCTCGCGCCGGTGCCGCATCGAGGTCGGCCCAACGAGCCGGCGCTGGTGGCCGTGGTGGGCGAGTACGTCGCTCATCTGCGCGGCGAGGACCCCGCGATCCTGGCGCGCGCGACGCAGTCCAACACCGCCCGGCTCTTTCGATTACCATCTTGATAAAGTAGTTTTTATCAGGGAGTAAGTAGAATTGTTGGTTCACGAGTTGCCATCGAGTGCCGCTCAACCTAGCGTTGGAGGACGGGCCGATTCACCCTGGCCCGCGATCCTGGCGGAGGATAGACACTGACAACAGAACCTCGGCGTTGGCGCGTGCGCCCGCCGTTGCTGGTGGCCGTGGCGAGCTTGCTTCTAGCCCCACTGGTAGTGATGGCGCCCTCAATCGCGGGGGCGTCGGGTTCGCACGCGCCGGTGCGCACGCCCAACGTGGTCGGCCTCTCGCGCGCGCAGACCTACGCCGCGATGCGCCACGCCGATCTCTACTTCACGACCAGCGGCCCGGGCAGCGCGAATGCGACCTGGTCGCGCGTCGTGGCCGAGCGGCCGCGCGCGGGCACCCTCGTGGCCTGGCACTCGAGCGTGGTCCTGACCGTGACGCGGGTCGCATCGGCCAGCGCGACGCCGACGACCAAGCTCGCCACGGCGACGACGTCCACGCGTAGAACCCCTGGTCGTGTGCCGAATCTCTCGCACATGACCCGCGCTCAGATCTACGCCGTGATGCACCGGGCCGACCTGTACTTCTCGACCACGGGCCCCGGCTCGGCCAACGGCACCTGGAAGAGCGTGGTCGCCGAGAGCCCCAAGCCCGGCACGCCCATCGCCGCGCGCTCGAGCGTGACCCTCACGACCTCGCTGCTCGCGCCGGTGCCGCCCGGGCACGTGCGCGTGCCGAACCTGACCCATCTCTCGCGCGCTCAGGTCTATACCGTCATGCGCCACGCCGATCTCTACTTCACGACCCGTGGCACCGGCGCGGGCCGTCCCTGGACCAGGGTGGTCGCCGAGAGCCCGTCGCCGGGTGCGGTGGTGGCGCTGCGCTCAACGATCTCTCTCACGACGGCCCTCGCCGTGACCACCGCCGCGGTCACCCACCCGCGCACGGCGCCGACGCGCACGGTGCCGACGCGCACGGCGACAGTGACCACCCACTCCACCGCCGCGCCGCTGGTGGGCACCACCCACTACCGAATCGGCGTGGCGACCTGGTATTCCTACGTGCCGGGACGCTGCGCGACCTCGTATCTGCCCATGGGCACGCGTATCACGGTCGAGGACCTTGACACCGGGGTGAGCGTCTCGTGCGTGGTGACCGATCGCCAGGACTACAGCCCGGGGCGGGTCGTGGACCTGAACGAAACGCAGTTCGCGCAGCTCACCGCGCTCTGGCGCGGCGTCGTGCGTGTCAAAGTTTCCTGGTGACCCACACCCGCCGAGAACTGACGGCCCTCCTCGAGAACCACGGGCTGCACCCCTCGCGCGCGCTCGGCCAGAACTTCGTGGTCGATCCCAACACCGTGCGACGCATCGCGCGCCTCTCTCGGGTGGGCGAGGGCGACGTGGTGATCGAGATCGGCGCGGGGCTGGGGTCTCTCACCCTCGCCCTCATCGAGACCGGCGCCGAGGTGATCGCGATCGAGGTCGACCGCTACCTGCTCGACGCGCTGAGAGAGTCGGTCGAGCCGGCCGCTCGGGTCGTGCACGCCGACGCTCTGACCGCGGACTTCTCGGAACTTCTCGCAGGCCGCGACGCAGTCGTCGTCGCGAACCTGCCCTACAACGTGGCCACGCCCCTCGTCCTGCGCTTGCTCGAAGAGGTGCCCGAGATCACGAGAATGCTCGTCATGGTCCAGCGAGAGGTTGGCGAGCGTCTCGCCGCCGGGGCCGGCGACGAGGCCTATGGCGCGGTGTCGGTGCGCGTGGCCTACTTCGCGACGGCGCGAGTCGTCGGCCACGTTGGACCGGCGGTCTTCCTACCCCGGCCCCGCGTGGAATCCGCGCTCGTGGAGATCGTGCGTCGCCCGGCGGTGGCGATCGATCCCGCGGTCGTCGCCGAGGCCGACCTGTTCGAAGTCGTGCGCACCGCCTTCGGCCAGCGGCGCAAGATGTTGCGCCGCTCACTGGCGGCGTGGGCGAGCGAGGGCGTCTTCGAGCGCGCCCAGCTCGACCCCACGCGCCGGCCCGAGGAGTTGACCCTGGAGGAGTTCGCGCGACTGGCGGCGGCGCGGTGATCGCACTCGACGCGCCGGCCAAGCTGACCTGGTTCCTTGAGGTCACCGGCAGGCGCGCCGACGGCTATCACGAGCTGCGCGCCGAGATGGTGAGCCTCGCCTTCGGCGACACACTGGAGGTCGACGAGACGGCGGACTACCTGGTGATCGAGGGGGCTCCGCACCTGGCCGCCGACGAGACGAACCTGGTGTCGCGCGCCCTCGCCCTGGTGGGCCGGCGCGCGGGCGTGCGCGTGATCAAGCGCATCCCCACCGGTGGCGGGCTGGGCGGTGGCAGCGCGGACGCCGCGGCGATACTCCGCTGGGCCGGCGGCGTGGACGCGGCCGCGGCGCTCTCGCTCGGCGCCGACGTGCCCTTTTGCCTCGTCGGTGGACGCGCCCTCGTCGAGGGGGTGGGCGAGCGCGTGACCCCGTTGGCCTTCGAGGCTCGGCGCGTCACCCTCCTTCTGAGCGACATCGCCATCGACACCACCCGCGTGTTCCGCGCCTACGACGAACTCATCGCGCGCGGGGTTCGCCCGACGGGTCGCAATCACCTGGAGGCCGCCGCCACGCTGGTCGAGCCGCGCCTGGCGCGCACGTTGGCCTGGGCCCGCGAGAGGTTCGGTGAGGTGACGCTGGCCGGATCGGGCTCGACGATGTTCGTCGACTCGCATGTAGATCCCGAGCGTGCGACGTGGCGCGAGGAGGGTCCCGTGGGACCCGTGCGCGTTGTCCAGACCACCACGACGCCGGAGGCGCCGACGACCTATTTGCCCGCGGCGCGACGCTGAAAGCGCGTGCGCTTCAACATCTTCTTGTGCTTCTTCTTGCGCATGCGCTTGCGGCGCTTCTTAATCAGTGATCCCATGGCCTGTTGAACACTACTAGGTTTCGGGGCCCCGCTCGTCAGGTGCGATGCGCCGGGCCCTCGGGCAGGTCGCTGACGCGCTCGATGCGCAGCGCCTGGCGCGGGCAGCCGCGCACCGCGAGACGGGCCGACTCGAGGGCGCTGAGGTTCGACAGGGCCACCGGTGTCTTGTCGATGATGGGGTATCCCCACTCGTCCAGGCGCACGAGATCGGGCGCCAGCTCGGTGCAGTGGCCGAAACCGTCGCACTGGATGGGATTGACCGCGAGCACGAAGCCGCCGGTTCGCCGCCTCATTCCCATATCAACTCGTCCTCGCGCTCCAGGGTGGGTACCGCGGCGAAATGGCGCCGTGACTGGGCCCCGGCGCACGCCGCTCCGTGGCGGTGACCCTCGAAGTCGGCGGCGAAGACCGCGAGCGCCGAGCGCACGAAGCGCACGACTCCGTCGGGGTGTCGGCACGCGCCGCGGCCCTCGATGACGCCGGCGCGCTCGACGAGGCGCTGGTAGGCGGCCGCGGCGTCGCGCGTGGCGTGAGCCAGGTGCCCGAGGTCCTCGGCCAGGGCCGGCAGGCCGAAGGCGCAGGGTCCGCACTGACGCGCGCTCTCATTGGCCATCCAGCGCACGACCCGGTGGGTCTCCACCACGCCGCAACCCGCGCGCGAGAGCACGACGATGATTCCCGCGCCCACGCTGACGCCGTAGGGGGCGAGCGCCTCGTTGGCGTAGGGCAGGTCGAGATGGCGCCCGTCGAGCCAACTGCCCCCGTAGCCGCCCATGACGAGAGCGAGGGGATTGGGGTCGGCGTCGGCCAGGGCCAGGATCTCGCGCAGCGTCGTGCCCAAGGGGACTTCGGCGACCGTGGGCCGCTCCACCGCGCCGGTCACCGAGACCAGCGTCGTGCCGGGGCTCTGCTCGGTGCCGTGGGCGCGGAACCACGCCGCCCCGTAGCGGCCGATCAGCCCGACGTTGGCGCAGGTCTCGGCGTTGTCCACCAGAACGGGGCCGTGACCGATGCGCAAGATGGTGGGCCGCTGGGGCCGGTACTGGGGCAGTGACTCGTTGTCGTCGAGCCAGTGCACCAGGGCCGACTCCTCACCGGCGACGAAGCGCCACGGCGGCGTGTGCAGCTCGAACTTGGCGCCGCGGTCGTGGCGGCGCTCGCGCTCGTGCAGGGCTCGTGTCACGTGATTGACCACCGAGGGGTTGTCACGCGCGACGGCCACGGCGATGTTCTTCGCGCCGATCATGGCCGCCAGGTACTCCGCGCCGTCGAGGACCAGGTGGGGGTTGGCGCTGAGGAGGGACTGGTCCTTGTGGGCTCCGGGCTCGCCCTCCATCGCGTTGACCACGACGAATTTGTGGTGATTGCGCTGCTCGCGCAGGAGGCGCACCTTGCGCGCGGTGGGAAAGGCGGCGCCGCCGCGACCCGTCAGGCCGGAGGCCTCGAGCTCCTCGAACAGCCCGCCCGGGCGTGCGCCGATGGGGAAGGTCGCCTCGTGCTGGGCGAGGGTGAGGGGCCGCCCGGTGTCACCGTGGAGCAGGCGCGGCAGGTCGTGGGCCTGGATCATCGCCGCCCCCGACGAGGTGTGTCCTGGGGGCGGCGCGGGAAGGCGGTCGTTGAGGGCGGCTGCGCCTGCTCGTCGGTCGCGGTGCGACGGGCGGGCGGTTCGCGCCGCGGCGCCTCCGCGGGGCGAAGGGGGGTCTCGCGACGGGGAGCTTCGGCGGGACGAAGGGGCGCCTCGCGCCGCGGCGCCTCGGCGGCGGGGGCGAGAGGTGAGAGCGCGGTGCGCCCGGCCGCGCGCGCCGGACGGGCGTAGAAGCGCCACAGGCCCGCGAGGGCGCCGGCGAGCGCGCAGACGACAACGAGGATGAGACCGACGCCAGAACGCGCGTCGGTGCCCGTGAGAAAGGCGTGCACGATCGCGATTGCCCAGCCGAGCCACGAGAACCAGTGGATGAAGCGCCAGGTCTCGTTCTTCAGCCGGGTCTTGGCGAGACTCGAGATCCACACCGCGAGGATGAGATCGAAGGCCACGGCGCCCAGTCCCACCGGCACGCGCTTGTAGGCCGAGGTGAGAGGCACCAGCACCGAGATCGGTCCCGTCGAGACGAAGCTGTCCACAATGGTCGTGGCGATGTGCAACACCAGGAAGATGACCGCCACGATCGAGAGGGACCGGTGCAGCTCGGACAGCTCGAAGCGACCCACGGCGGCCCCGCCGACGCGGTTGGCGACGAGGCTGCCCAAAACGACGACTCCGGTGAAGAGGATCAGGGTGACGAGACCGGTCGCGCGCGTCGTGTACCACAGGTAAGGCGACGTCAGAGCAATCACGCTCCACCTCCGTCAGGGGGCCACCCGCCGACGAATTCCACGCTACCGTCGTGGCGCACGAGGCGCGCCGAGAGGCCGGCCTGGGCGATGCGGTATCCCGCTTCCTCGCCCCAGAGCAGGGCCGCGGTGGCGAACGCGTTGGCGTCGACGCAGGTCGCGGCGCTGACGGTGGCCGTGGCGTAGGGGCCGCGCGCGAAGGTGCCGGTGCGCGGATCGATGACGTGGTTGACCAGGGTGTCGCCCGCCCGCCAGGTGCGCGTGGTGAGAGACGACGTCGCCACGCCGGCGTCACGGATTGCCACGCGCGGCTCGCGGCCGGTGACTTCCAGCGAGTCCGAGACGGCCACGACCCAGGGGCCCTCGTCGCTCGAACCTCGCGCGGCGACGTCGCCACCGATCTCCACGACCACACCGCCGTAGGCCGCGAGCTCGTCGGCGACGCGATCGGCGACCATGGCCTTGGCGCTCGCGCCCAGGTCGAGTCGACATCCCGGGGCCAGGGTCACTTTGTGGCCCGCACGGTCGAGGTCGATCGCGCCCACCCCGAGCGAGGGCACCGGCGCCGCGGGTGCGCCCGCGCCCGTGCGCACCAGCTCGTCGTAATCGCGGTCGTATCCCAGCGCCAAGAGCGCCGGCAGCACCGTCGGATCGCAGAGCCCTCCGGTCAGCTGCGCACTGCGCAGCGCCGCCGCGAGGGCGAGTTCCAAGGTGTCGCTCACCGCGACGGTCTCTCCCTGGTGCTCGTTGAGCCGCGAGATCTCCGAGTCCGCGCGGAAGCGATTGCAGGTCGCGTCCACCGAGTCGATCCAGTGCCAGAGCCGTTGCTGGGCGATGGGCAGATCCTCGGGGTGCTGGGTGGCGAGAGAGCCCGTGAGCCCCCAGATCGAGAAGTTCATCGCGACGCTAGTAGCACACCCGCGTGCCCGACGGCGTGGAGTAGCACGTGGTCGTCGAGGTGATCGGCGCCGTGACCGGAGGGGTCGAGGCCGCGGGCGACGGCGTCGACGCGCCGGAGTCATCCGAGGAGGGCGCGGTCGTGGCGGTGGCGGGGATGGTAGTGGTCGGCGTGGTCACCGGCGGGGAGATGACCTTCAAGGGCTTGGCCGTGCTGGCCGCGTAGCCGATGAACAGGCCCGAGGCCACGCCCGATCCCACCAGAATCGTCTGGGTCACGCGGCGTACGCGCGCGAAGCGCTTGTCGCGAAGTTGGGGGGTGCGGGGACGTGGGGTCATGAGATTTCCTTGTTATCCAGTGTGGCACTGGTAACTAAGGAAGTCTCAGTCCGTGTCTAAGAAGTTAGACAAAATAGTCCTGGTCCTAGGGCTGACTGACGGTGGGTAGGGTGACCACGAAGCGCGCCCCGCCCAGTTCGGGGTCCTGGTCGACCTCGACCGTGCCCTGGAGTTCGGCGACCACCTGGGCGACGATGGACAGGCCTAGACCCGATCCGGGCAGCGCGCGCGCCGACGCCGAGCGCCAGAAGCGGTCAAAGACGTGGGGGCGGTCGCTCTCGGCGATCCCGGGCCCCGAGTCGGCGACGGTGATGCGCCCGTCCTCACTGGTCACGCGGATGCGCCCGCCGGCGGGGGTGAACTTGACCGCGTTGGTGAGCAGGTTCGAGACGGCGCGCACGAGCCGGTCGCGCCGGGCGACGACCATCGACGCGTCGACCTCAGCGTCGATGGTGATGTCCTTGATCCGCGCGTGGGTGCGCGCGGTGTCCACGCATTCGTCCACGCATTCGTCGAGGCGCAGGACGACGGGCTCGCCCTCGCTGCGTTCGCCGCGAGCGAGCTCGCCGAGGTCGGTGACGAGCGCGGCGAGCTCGTCGACCTGGGCGACCATGTCGTGGGTCAGCTGGCGAAGATCCTCGGCCGACAGGTCGCGCGCTCGCGACAGCACCTGCGCGTTGGTGCGCAGCGACGTGAGCGGGGTGCGCAGCTCGTGGCTGGCGTCGAGCACGAGCTGTCGCTGGAGGTACTGACTGCTCTGGACGCTCGCGAGGAGCCGGTTGAACACGCGGCGCAGCCGTCCCAGCTCGTCGGCACCACCCTCGTCGATGCGATAGGTCATGTCGTTGGTCTCGGCGACGCGCTCGATCTCGTCGGTGACCTCTTCGAGGGGATGCAGCGCGGTGCGCGCGAGGGCCAGTCCCAGCACGAGCGCCAGCGCGAGCCCGCCGGCGGCGACGACGAGCAGGGTGCGCACCAGGTGGCGCAGCTCGTTCTCCTGACCGGTGATGTTCACGACGAACAACTGGGCCGACGTCGTCGTGATCGTGTAGAGGCCGCTCTGACCGCCGACGATGGAGTTCTTGGGCAGCGGGACGATGAGCTCGCGGTAGTACTGCCCGCCGAACTCGACGCTGCGGATCAGTTCCGAGCCGTGCCCGTTGGCCAGACGCAGGATCGTCGCGTCGATCGGCACGTTGGACTTGGGCACCGTCTGGCCGTTGGCGAGGACCAGCTCGAAGTACGACCCGGTGACCTGGGAGTCGTCGCCCACCAGGTGTCCGGCGGGCGAGTGCGACGCCTGGAGCAGGGATTCGTCCACCGAGCGCAGGATCGCGTTACGCGTCGTGAGAAACGATGCCAAACAGGCGAGCACGACGGCCACCGCGGCGACGCCCACCGTGGCGCCGATGACGCGCGCGCGAAACGTCACGACGCGCGCAGTGCGTATCCCACGCCGCGCACCGTCTGGATGAGGCGTGACTCGCCGCCCTCTTCGAGCTTGCGACGCAGGTAGCCGATGTAGACGGCCAGCGAGTTGGTGCCCGAGTCAAACGTGTATCCCCACACGAGGTCGAGTATCTGGTCGCGGGTCAGTACTTGGCGCGGGTGGTGCAAGAACAGCTCGAGCAGGTCGAACTCGATCTTGGTCAGCGCGATTGGTCGGCTGCCGCGCAGCACTTCGCGGGTCTGGGGATTGAGGCTCAGGTCCTCGAAGCGCAGCACCGCCACGTCGCCGTCGGAGAGGTTGTGCCGGCGCAGCAGCGCGCGAAGTCGCGCGAGCAGCTCGGCGAGGTCGAAGGGCTTGACGAGGTAGTCGTCGGCACCCACGTCGAGGCCCTCGACCCGGTCGTTCACCGCGTCGCGCGCCGTGAGCATCAGGATCGGCGTCGAGTCGCCGGCGCGGCGGATCCGTCGACACACCTCGAGTCCGTCGATGTCGGGTAGCTGCAGGTCGAGGATGATCGCGTCGGGCGCTCGCAGCTGGACCGACTTCAGCGCGCTGAGGCCGTCTTCGAAGAGGTCGACGTCGTAGTTCTCCATTCGCAGGGCGCGACCGAGGGCAGTGCGAATCGCCCCGTCGTCGTCCACGATGGCGACGTAGGGGTTCGGGGTGGTGGTTGTCACGTCGATCCTTTACCCGGCTAGACAGGCTCTAGTGTGGCTGTTTGGTATTTAGCCACATCTTCCATTCTCTAAGAATCTATGAAGTTTGTGGCGGTAGCACCGGTGGCGGGTAGTTCAACCGGCAGAACAGCGGACTTTGGATCCGAAGGTTGGAGGTTCGAGCCCTCCCCCGCCAGCCACCAGCGAGTCGCCGGTCAGTGCGTGCCGCGTCCTCGCTCGGCGAGCAGGGCGGCCAGGGCAAGGGGATTGTCGCCCTGGACCGAGTGACCGGCCTCGACGCGCACGACGCGCGCGCCGGGACGCGCCTGAAGAAAGCGCGCCTCGTCCTCGTCGTCGACCACCGAGCTCGCCCACGTGGCTCGCACCAGGGTGACCGGCACGGTGATCTCTTCGAGCACGCGCCAGAGGTCGCCCAGGGGCGCGGGAGCCTCGGTGGGCGCGGGGTGCTGCTGGTGGCGCCAGACCCAGGCGCCGTCGTCGCGGCGCAGCGCGTTGTGCAGGATCCCGCGGCGCAGGGAGGACACCGAGCGGGTGGGGTTGTGTTCGATCGTTCGCGCGAGCAGTTCGTCGAAGTCGGCGAACGTGGCCGGTCCGTTCACGAAGTCGGTGATGTGGCGGGCCTTGTCGGCGTTGACCCCGGGGGTGATGTCGACGAGCACGAGCTCGCTCACCAGGTCGGGGCGCTCGTGGGCGATGAACAGGCTGGTCAGTCCGCCGAGGGACATGCCGACCAAGGGCACGGGGCGCGCGAGGAGCTGCTCGAGCGCGCGTTCGAGGTCGGTCGCGTGGGTTCGCGCCGAGGAGGGCCCGTGGGGTCCGGGGTCTGAGTGTCCGTGTCCGGGCAGGTCGACAGCGAGGAGCGGCCGTTCCAGGGCCAAGGCCACCGTGTCGAAGGTGTGCGCGTTCTGGGCCCCGCCGTGAACGAGCACGAGTTCGGGTGCGCCCTCGCCCCAGGCGAGTCCGCTCACCTGGCGCAGGCCGTCGACGGCGACGAAGAAGCGCCGCACCGGTGGCACTTCGACCTCGAGGTCCCACTCCGCGATGTTCTCGTGGAAATAGTTGAACTCGTTGTAGGTGAAGTCCTCCACGCTGGAATCGTAGGAGAAACTGGTAGAGATGGAGGCGTGAGAGCCACCTGCGCCGTCGTGCTCGCCGCGGGCGAGGGAACGCGCATGCGCTCGCCGCGACCCAAGCCGCTGCACCTGCTCTGCGGGCGGCCGATGGTCAGTTTTATTCTTGACGCGGTCAGTGACGCTCGCGCGACCTTCGTCGTCGTCGGCCACGGCGCGACGTGGGTCGAAAAGGAGCTGCGCGCGCGACACGGCGACGCGCTGTCCTTCGTCGAGCAGTCTGAGCAGCTGGGCACGGGCCACGCGGTGGCCACGGCCCTGCCCGCGATCCTCGACGTCGTGGGCGACGCCGACGTGGACGTCGTCATCGTGCCTGGCGACACGCCACTGCTACGTCGCGCCACTCTCAGCGAGCTCGTCAACCGTCACCGCGAGGGCCAGGCCGCGATGACCGTGCTGAGCGCGGTGCTCGAGGACCCCTCGGGCTACGGGCGCATCGTGCGCGACCGCGAGGGGCGCTTCACGCGCATCGTCGAAGAGCGCGACGCCTCACCCGAGGAGCGCCAGATCCACGAGGTCAACACGTCGGTCATGGTGGTGCGCGCCGCCCTCTTGGGCCCCGGGCTTCGCCGGGTGGGCCGCCAGAACGCCCAGCACGAGTACTACCTGACCGACCTGGTGGGCGTGTTGCGCGACGCCGGCCACGCGACGGCCTCGGTCCCGGTCGACGACGCTCTCGAGGTGATGGGGGTCAACGACCGCTCCCAGCTCGCCGGGGCCGAGCGCGAGATGCGTCGGCGCATCAACGAGCGCTGGATGCAGCGCGGGGTCACGATGTGGGACCCACGTCACACCTACGTCGACGCCGACGTCGAACTGGCCGCGGACGTCTCTCTGCTGCCGGGCACGGTGCTGCGAGGTCGCACGACCGTGGCCGCCGGAGCTGTCATCGGCCCCCACGCCCACTTAGAGGACGTGACCGTGGGCGAGGGCGCCCACCTCGCCACGGTGACGGCCACGCGCGCGGTCATCGGCGAACGCGCCGACGTGGGCGCCTACGCGGTGCTCGAGGCCGGCGTGGTGCTCGAGGCCGGCGCCCGCGTCGCTGCGGGAGAGCATCTTTCGGCCTGAGCCGGCGCGCCCTGTACGCTGGCGCCGTGGAGTCGCTCGCCAAACGCCGTCTCGTCATCGTGACGGGACGCTGTCACCCCGCCCTCGCGCGCGACATCGCCGGCAAGCTCGGCGTCGAGCTCACCGAGGCCAACGTGCGCGAATTCGCCAACGGCGAGATCCACTGCCGCTTCGACGAGTCGATCCGCGGTGCGCACGTCTTCATCGTCCAGACCCACTCCTCGCCCGTGAACGACGCGGTCATGGAGCAGCTGATCATGATCGACGCGGCCAAGCGCGCGTCGGCCAAGTCGATCACCGCCGTGATTCCCAACTACGGCTACGCCCGCCAGGACCGCAAGAGCGCCGGCCGCGAGCCGATCACCGCGAAACTCATCGCCGACATGCTCCAGACGGCGGGGGCGAGCCGGGTGCTGTCGGTGGATTTCCACTCGGGCCAGCTCCAGGGGTTCTTCGACATCCCGGTCGACCACCTGGTCGCCGCCCCCGTGCTCGAGGACTATCTCAAGGCCAACGCCAATCCCCACGAACTGGTCGTGGTGGCCCCCGACGCCGGGCGCGTCAAGGTGGCCGAGCGTTACGCCCAGCACCTGGGCTGTGACCTGGCCCTGGTGCACAAGACCCGCCCGCGCGGCTCGGCGAACGTCGCCGAGGCGCGCCACATCGTCGGTGACGTCCACGGGCGCCACTGCGTGCTGATCGACGACATGATCGACACCGCCGGCACGATCGTGGCGGCCTGCGACCTTCTCAAGTCTCACGGCGCCGAGGAGATCTGGGTGATGGCCACGCACGCGGTGTTCTCGCCGCCGGCGATCGAGCGGCTCTTCAACGCCCCCGTGAGCCGGGTGGTGGTCACCGACACCCTGCCCCTGCCCCCGGAGCGGCGCTTCGAGAAGCTCGAGGTCCTCTCGGTGGCCTCCATCGTGGCCAACGCGATCGCGGCGATCTTCGAGGACTCCTCGGTGTCGGACATCTTCGGGGGCGAGAACCTCCTCTAGGCCCAGTGTGGGCACCCGCCCGAGGCACTAGACTGGACGCTCTGTGCTCGACCGATCGTCGAGAACTACTGGAGGAATGTCATGTCTCAGGCCACCTTGCACGCCTCGACGAGTCGATCACTGGGCTCGCGCGACTCGCGCCGCCTGCGTCTGGCCGGTTCGATCCCGGCCGTCGTCTACGGCGTGGGCGTCTCCCCGCTCGCGGTGGCCGTGGACGCCAAGGCCTTCCGCGGCGCCGTGTCCGGCGCCCAGGGCCTCAACTCGCTGATCACCCTCGACGCCGACGGCCAGACCTTCACGGTCATGGCCCGCGAGATCCAGCGCCACCCGGTGCGCGGGACCGTCGCGCACATCGACTTTCAGGTCGTGGACCCGAATAAGCCGGTCGTCACCGAGATCCCCCTGCACGTGGTGGGCGACGCCGTCGAGGTTCGCCACGCCGACTGGGAGGTCGACCAGCAGCTGTTCTCACTCGAGATCCGCACCCGCCCCGACCAGATCCCGACCCACCTGGACGTTGACATCTCGGCCCTCAAGGCCGGCAGTTCCATCCGCGTCGCCGACCTCGAACTGCCCGCGGGCGTGGAGGCGGTCGCTGACGTCGCTCTCACCGTGGTCACCACCCACGCCGGGCGAGCCGCGAAGGCCGGCGGGGCCGACGTCACCGCCTAATCGTGTCGGCGCTGCGGCGCTCCTTGGAACGTCGCGGTAGCGCGAGCGTCCTGTTGATCGTCGGTCTGGCCAATCCGGGCGAGGAGTTCGAGTCGAGCCGCCACAACGTGGGCGGCGACGCCGTGCGCCTGGCGGCGACGCGCCACGGCGCGACCCTCGCCCTCGAAGGGCGCCAGCGCGCGATGTCGGCCACGTTTCCGACGCCGCTCGGCCCGGTGACCCTCGCCGTGCCGACGACCTTCATGAACGAGTCGGGAGCGGCGGTCGCGCCACTGATGCGGCGCACCTCGCTGGAGGGTCCCGCGAACCTCGTGATCGTCCACGACGAGCTCGATCTCGAACCCGGTCGGGTCCAGTTGAAGATGGGCGGGGGACTGGCCGGTCACAACGGACTGCGCTCCGTCGCTCAGGTCCTGGGCACCAACGACTTCATCCGACTGCGAATCGGGGTGGGCAAGCCACGCACCAAAGAGGAGGGGGCGAACTACGTGCTCGCCCGCCTGCGGGGGACCAAGAAGGCCGAGCGCGACGACAACGTGGCCCTGGCCGCCGACGCGATCGACTTGCTGATCGACGAGGGCTTTGACGGGGCCCAGCGTCGCGTGAACGCTCCCCGTGACTGAGACGGGTCTCACCCGGGTCCTCGAGCGCGTCGCGCCCACGCTGCGCGCCCTCCTGGCCAGTGACGCGCTGACCCCCTCGACCTTCGCCACCCCCCTCGCGGTGGGGGCCCTGGCTCTCGATCACCCCCAGGTGCTCGCGGTCGTGGCGACCTCGGCCGACGCCGATCTGCTCGCCCAGGCCCTGGCGGCGCTGCTGGGCGACGACGACGTCGCCCTCTGGCCGGCCTGGGACACGCACCCGCTCGAACGCGTCAGCCCCGACGTCAGCGTGATGGCGGCGCGCAGCCTGGTGCGCTGGCGCGTCGCCCGAGGCGACGCACCGCGGGTGATCGTGGCCTCGGCCCGATCGGTCTCTCAGATCCTGGCCCCGGGCGAGGTGCTCATCCCCCTTGAGGTTCGCCGCGGGGAGAGCCGCGAGCGTGACGAACTGCTGGCGCGACTGGTGGCGACTGGCTATCGGCGCGAGTCCCTGGTCGAGCACCGCGCCGAGTTCGCCGTTCGCGGCGGCATCGTCGACGTGTGGCCCGCCCAGGCCAGTGAGCCGGTGCGCCTCGACTTCTTCGGCGACGAGATCGAGCGCCTTACGGTCTTCGACGTCGCCACCCAGCGCTCGCGCGAGGACCTCGAGCACGTCATCATCGCCCCCGCGCGTGAGTGGATCCCCTCGGGCGCCGTGCGCGACTCCCTCGCCGAGGTCGCCGCGGCGAACCCCTGGACGCGCCCGGTGCTCTCGCGCCTAGCTGAGGGCGAGCTCCTCGACGGCATGGAGGGCTGGATGATGCTCGCCGGGGTCGAGCGCCGCACCCTGCTCGACGAGCTGGGCGGCGCCACCGTGGTGCTCGTCGAGCCTGATCGCGTTGAGCACCGCCTCGCGGATCTGCTGGACGAGGAGCGCGAGCTCGCCGACGTCGTGGGCGCCACCTGGGGCGCCCACGACGTGCCGCTGCTGCACGTGAACCGAGACGAGCTCGACCTCGACACAGCGACACGAATCGGTGGCACGCTGGCCGGCGCGGGGGCTGCGCTGACCTCGCCGCCGGTCGTCCAGGGCGACGCGTCGCGCATCGCGGCGCACGTGCGCGGCTGGCCCGCGCGCCGGCGCGGAGTCGTCCTCACGACCAATCCGGCCGCCGTGTCGCGAATGGCCGACCAGCTGCGCGCCGAGGGTCTGGAGGTCTCCACCGACGCCGCACGCGTGCTCGACGCGCGCCTGAGCGTGCTGGTCAGCGCGTTGCCCGCGGGTTTCGCCCTCGACGACGCCGACGTCGTGGTCTGGAGCGAGGCGGACCTGACCGGTCGGCGCGCCGCGCACCGCGCGGTGCACACGCGGGCTCGCAACGTCGACGGGTTCTTCGACGACCTCGCGGTGGGAAGCTACGTGGTGCACCGCCAGCACGGCGTCGCCCGCTTCTCGGGCACGACGACGCGCACGATGAACGGCACGGTGCGCGACTACCTGGTCCTCGAATTCAAGGACGGGCGCAGCTACTGGCCCACCGAGCAGATCGACGCGCTCACGCCGTACTCCGGCGGCGACGCGCCGGCGCTGTCGCGCATGGGCGGCGCCGAGTGGCAGCGCACCCGCGCCAAGGCGAGCGCCGCGGCCTACCTCGTCGCCCAGGACCTCGTGGATCTCTATCGCCAGCGCAGCGTGGCGACCGGCCACGCCTTCGCGCCGGACAGCGCCTGGCAGAGCGAGATGGAAGAGCTCTTCCCCTACACGCTCACGCCCGACCAGGCCCAGGCGATTCTCGACGTGAAGGCCGACATGGAGTCGCCGCGACCGATGGACCGCCTCGTCGTGGCCGACGTGGGTTTTGGCAAGACCGAGGTGGCCCTGCGCGCCATCTTCAAGGCCGTCCAGGACAACACCCAGGCCGCGCTGCTGGTGCCGACCACCCTGCTCGCGAGTCAGCACTACGCGACGTTACGCGAGCGCTTCGCGGGCTTCCCCGTGAGAGTCGCCATGCTGAGCAGATTCGTCGACGACGCCGAGAGCGCTGCGACGCTGCGCGGGCTCGCCGACGGCAGCGTCGACGTCGTGGTGGGCACGCACCGACTGCTCAGCGACGCCGTGACGTTCAAGAACCTCGGTCTGCTCGTCGTCGACGAGGAGCAGCGCTTCGGCGTCGCCCACAAGGAGGCGATCAAGGCGCGCGCCGTCGGCGTCGACGTCCTGACGTTGAGCGCCAGCCCCATCCCGCGCACCCTTGAGATGGCCTTCGCGGGCATTCGCGACCTCTCGATGGTCACGACGCCGCCGGCGGATCGTCGTCCGATCCTCACCCACGTCGGCGAGTACAGCGAGGCCGCGGTGATCGAGGCGATCCGCCGTGAGCTGCTGCGCGAGGGCCAGGCGTTCTTCGTGCACAACCGCGTCGCCGACATCGACCAGGTGGCCCGGCGTTTGGGCCAGCTCGTGCCCGACGCGCGCATCGCGGTGGCCCACGGCCAGATGGACGAGGGCACCCTGGAGCGGGTGATGATCGACTTCTGGGAGCGGAGGTTCGACGTGTTGGTCTGCACGACGATCGTCGAGTCCGGCATCGACCTGCCCAGTGTCAACACGCTGATCGTGGACCGCGCCGAGCGCCTGGGCCTGGGTCAACTGCACCAGCTGCGCGGACGGGTCGGGCGCGGCGGTCAGCGCGCCTACGCCTACCTGTTCCACCCGGCCGACCAAGTTCTCTCCGAGACCGCCTACGAGCGCCTGCGCACGATCGGCGACAACACGGCTCTGGGCAGCGGCTTCAAGATCGCCATGCGCGACCTCGAGATCCGCGGCGCCGGCAACCTCCTCGGCCACGACCAGTCGGGGCCGGTGGCGGCCGTGGGCTACGACCTCTACGTCCAGCTGGTCGCCGAGGCGGTCGCCGACGCCAAGGGGCTCACCCCGGTCACCGTGGCCACGGTGAACCTCGAGGTGCCCGGCGAGGCTCACCTGCCCAAGGACTACGTCGAGGCCGATGACGCGCGACTCGAGGCCTACCGTCGACTGGCGAGCTTGACCAGCGTGGCCGAGCTCGAGGACCTGGGCGCGGAGTGGCTGGACCGCTACGGGTCCCTGCCCGCGCCGGCGCGCGGGCTGTTGGACCTGGCCGCGCTGCGCCTGGCGTGCCTCGAGCGGGGGATCACGTCGCTCGTGGTGCTCGAGGCCAAGATCGGCGTGCGCTCGCGGCCGGTCGTGAAGATGGGTCCCCTGAGCCTGAGCATCACCCAGCAGATGCGCGTCCGCCGCCGATTCGGCTCGCGCGCCTTCGACGAGGCCACGCGCGAGCTGCGCATCGAGCTCGAGCGCGGCGACGTCAGCGCGCGTGCCCTGCTCGAACTGGTTCGCGAGGTCGCGCCCGGCGCCGACCAGCCCTCCGAATCCACTCGGTAGCATGGACGGGTGCGCCGTCTCCTCGTACTCCTGATCGTGGCCTTCGTCGGGGCCGGTTCCTACGGTGTGTGGTCGGCGTCGAGCGTGCGGGTGGACTCCTCGTCGATCTCGGCGACGACCTTCAACGGCGAACTCGCCGCCATCACGTCGTCGACGCCGCTGCAGTGCTTTCTGACCGCGCTCGCCCCGGCGTCCTACTCACCCGGCGCCGGCGCGGCCAGCGTGGCCGCGTCGGGTGCCGCAGCCTGGGCGAACCTGCGCATCGAAGGCGTGGCTCTCGAGAACTACGTCGCCCGTCACTTCCACTACGTCGCCACGGCGAGTGACCTCGCTCAGGCCAAGGACTCGCTCCTGGGCGAGATGACCCAGTCCGCCGCGAGCCACCAGATGACCTGTCCGGGCACGTCGGCCGAGGCGCTGGCCGCGATGACCCCCGAGATGCGCACCGCCGAGATCAGGGCCCAGGCCGACTCGCTCTTCCTGCTGTCCAAGATGAATTCGACCATCCCTCTCACCGCGGCCAACGTGAAGGCGTACTACAAGGCGCACGTGGCGGACTACGACACACTGTGCGTGTCGGTCGCCGTGGTGCCCACGACGTCGGTGGCGGCCTTCGCGAAGGATCAGGCGGCGGGCATGAGCGTGGCGGATCTGGCGCGCAAGTACTCACTCGACGCGTCCAAGGTCAAGGGCGGCGCCTACGGCTGCTACCCGCCGACGTCGAGCGCCTACGCGACGGTGCGTGCCGACGTCGCCTCGACCCCACTCAACACGTTCCCGTCGAGCCCGCGGGCCATCCAGTCCAACGGCGTGACCTACGCGCTCTACGTCGCGGCGACCAAGCGCTCGATCACGCCGCTCGCCGAAGCCCAGGCCGCGGTGGTCGCCGACATCCAGAGCCTTAACGCGAGTTCGGCCAACACGCTCAAGGAGACGATCCTCTACCGCGCGGCGATCACGGTCGATCCGGCGCTGGGACGCTGGGGACTCACGTCGTCGGGCCCGATGGTCGTCGCCCCGGCCACGCCACCGGCCGCTGACGTCAACTCGACCTCGATACTCGTCACGGCGCCCACCTCCGCCTATCAGTGAGCGCGGTGGTGCGCGTCGTGGGGCTCGGCCCCGGTGACGCGGAGCTGCTCACCGCGAGGAGCGCGCGCCTGATCCGCGAGTCGCCGGTGGTGCGCTTTCGCACCCGGCGACACCCCGCGGCCGACGCCTTCGACGGCGTTGAGAGCTACGACCACCTCTACGAGAGGGCGGCGTCGTTCGAGGACCTCTATCGCGACATCGTGGCTGACCTGGTCGAACTGGCCCGCCAGCACGGCGAGGTGCTCTACGTGGTGCCGGGCTCTCCGGTCGTGGCCGAGCGGACCGTCGAGTTGCTCGCAGACGCCGCCGTCGACCTCGTTCTCGAGAGTGCGGTCTCGGTGATCGACCTCGCCTGCGCCCGGTTGGGCCGCGATCCCATGACGGCCGAGCTGCGCGTGGTCGACGCGCTGGCCTCGAGCGAGCCGCTGCGCGGCCCGGGCCCGCTGCTCGTCCTGCAGACCTACTCGCGCGAGGTCCTCGCCCTGGTGGCGAGCCGGCTGCCGGCGACGGCGATGGTCACCGTCTTGCACCACTTGGGGCTTGACGATGAAGCGGTGCGCGACCTGCCCGCCGGCCAGCTGGCCACCTTCGACGCCGACCATCTCACCTCGCTCTGGGTCGAGGCCCCGCGCGGTGCCGGAGCCGCGGTCGAGGACCTGGTGGACTTCGCGCGCACGCTGCGTCGCGAGTGCCCGTGGGACGCCGAGCAGACCCACGCGTCGCTCACGCGCCACCTGCTCGAGGAGTCCTACGAGGCGCTCGACGCCCTCGAAGCGATGGTGCAAGCGGGCGAGGGAGATCTCGACGCCGTGGCCCACGTCGAAGAGGAGCTGGGCGACCTCCTCTTTCAGATCGTCTTTCACGCCGAGCTCGGTGACGAGGAGGGTCTCTTCTCCCTCGCGACCATCGCCGACGGCGTGCGCGACAAGTTGACTGGACGTCACCCGCACGTCTTTGGCGACGTGATCGTGACCAGCGCCGAGGACGTCGCGGCGAACTGGGAGACGCTCAAGCGGGCCGAGAAGTCGCGAGAGAGTGCGCTCGACGGCGTGCTCTGGCAGCTGCCGTCCCTGCGTCTCTACAGCGAGCTCGCCTACGCGGCCGCGCGACTGGGCGTCGTGCCCGCAGCGAGCGACGACGATCTCGCTGAAGCACTGGTGGACATCGTCGAGCGGGCGCGCCGCGACGGCGTCGATCTCGAGGGTGTGCTGCGCCAGCGGGCGCTCGCGCTCGCGGCGGCGATTCGCACTGTCGAAGAGGGCGCGTCGGGGGACGGCGACGGTGGTGCGAAGTAGCGTCGAGGTTGAGACAAAGGAGAGCGCGTGAGCGACATCGAACTCGTGAGAGGCCGCATGGTCCTCGATTCCCGGGGAAATCCGACCGTCGAAGCTGAGGTGCACCTCTCGTCGGGGGCGTCGGGCCGCGCCATCTCGCCCTCGGGTGCCTCCACCGGCAGCCACGAAGCGGTCGAGCTGCGTGACGGCGCCAGTGAGTGGGGCGGCAAGGGCGTGGAGAACGCCGTCGCCTTCGTCAATGGCGAGATCAACGACGCGCTCGAGGGCTACGACGCCCGCGACCAGCGCGACGTCGACACGGCGATGATCGACCTCGACGGCACCGCGAACAAGGCGCGACTCGGCGCCAACGCGATCCTCGCCGTCTCTATCGCCACTGCCAAGGCGGCCGCGCTCGAGAGCGGCCTGCCGCTCAGCCAGTACCTCGGCGGGGTGAACGCCCACGTCCTGCCCGTGCCGATGTTCAACGTCGTCAACGGCGGCGTGCACGCGAAGAACTCGATCGACTTCCAGGAGTTCATGGTCATGCCCATCGGTGCGGCCACCTTCGCCGAAGCGCTGCGTTGGGGTGCGGAGACCTACCACGCGCTAAAGCGCGTCCTCGATCAGCGCGGGCTCGCGACGGCCGTCGGCGACGAGGGCGGCTTCGCGCCGGACCTGCCGGACAACGAGACCGCCGTCAAGGTCCTCGTCGAGGCGATCGAATCGACGGGCCGCGAGCCCGGCCGCGACGTAGCGATCGCTCTGGACCCCGCGACGTCGGAGCTCTTTCGTGACGGCGCGTACCACCTGGGCGGCGAGGGACGCGTCCTGTCGAGCCTCGAGCTCGTCGAGTACTGGGCCGATCTGGCCGCGCGCTATCCGATCGTCTCGATCGAAGACGGCATGGCTGAGGACGACTGGGACGGTTGGGCCGCGCTGACGGCCCGACTGGGCGAGAGCGTCCAACTGGTGGGCGACGACAACTTCGTGACGAACCCCGTGTTGCTGCAAAAGGGCATCGATCGCCGGGTCGCGAACTCGATTCTGATCAAGCTCAACCAGATCGGCACGCTCACCGAGACGCTCGACACCGTGGCCCTCGCGCGCACCAACCGCTACACGACGGTGATCTCGCATCGTTCCGGTGAGACCGAGGACTTCACCATCGCCGACCTCGCGGTGGCCACGAACGCGGGTCAGATTAAATCTGGCGCCCCGGCGCGTACCGACCGTGTGGCGAAGTACAATCAACTCTTGAGACTCGAGGAATCACTCGGGGATCGTGCTCGTTTTCTAGGTGCAGCGTCTTTGTCGGGGGCGGCCGGTGTCAGGTACTCGTAATCAGGTGGGCAGTCACTCGTGGTGGATGATGCCCCTTGCGCTGGTCACCGCAATCGCGATGCTCGCGATGTGGTTCCCGGTGCGTACGTACCTGCACCAGCAGAGCCAGCTTGACGCCACCGCGAACCAGATCGCGATGATCCAGCGTCAACAGAAGGTCCTGAGCCTCCAGGCGCGCTCCATCTCCTCCAAGGCCGCCGCGACGCTGCTCGCGCGCCAGCAGTATCAACTCGTCGAGCAGGGTCAGAGCCTGATCCAGGTGTTGCCCGGCACCGTCACCGGCCGTTCCACCCAGTGGAGTGGCGACCCCGGTTACCAGCCACTGGTCGCGCCTTCGTCGGTGTCGAGCCTGGTGCCCAGCGCGCCGACCACCACCACCACCCATCACCAGTCGGGCTTCGTGGCGCGCCTCGTGCGCACCCTCGAGTTCTGGCGTTGACGTTTCGCGACGCGTCGCCCGACGACGTGGCGGTTATCGAGGCCATGCTGGGCCGTCCCCTCGCGGGACGCTGCGCGGTCGTCGTGCGCCGCGCGGGTTCGCCGGTCGTCATCGAGAACGAGCCGCACCTGCGTGATGGCACGCCCATGCCCACCCTCTACTGGCTGGTCGACCCGGCTCTGCACGAGGCCGTCAGCCGTCTCGAGAGCGAGGGCGGCGTGCACCGATTCGAAGAGATGGTGGATCCGGCGGCCCTCGCCGCCTGTCACGACGACTACGCACGGCGCCGCGACGCGCGCGTGGTGCGACGCGACCTCGTGGCGCCCTCGGGAGGTGTCGGGGGAACGCGAACCGGCGTGAAGTGCCTACACGCGCACCTGGCCAACGCCCTCGCCGGCCACGCCGACCCCGTCGGCGAGATCGTGGTCGGCCTGGTCGACGTCGAGGGCTGTGTCAATGTGGACGTGGTCGCCGCGCTCGACTGCGGGAGCAACTCGACGCGTCTGCTGATCGCCAACGCCGCCGGGGCGCTGCAGCGCGACTCTCGCATCACACGCCTTAGCGAGGGCGTCGATGCCACGGGGGCTCTGACGGACCCGGCCCTCGCGCGCAGCTTCGCGGTCCTCGAGGACTATCGGCGCGTCATGGACGACTGTGGGGTGACGCGCGGCCTGCTGGTGGCGACCTCGGCGGTGCGCGACGCGGTCAACGGTGCCGCGTTCATCGAGGGGGCTCGCTCGCGCGTGGGCGTGGACGCCGCGATCCTCTCGGGCACCCAGGAGGCGGCCCTCTCCTTCGCCGGCGCGACCGCCGACCTGGCGGCGTCGCCGCTGCCCACCCTGGTGCTCGACGTCGGCGGTGGCTCGAGCGAGCTGGCTCTGGAGACCGACGGGGGCCTGGTGAGCTTTTCGATGCAGCTCGGATGCGTGCGCGTCACTGAGCGGGCCCTCGGCGCCGGCGTCGTGACGGCGACGCGCGATGCGGCCGCGCGCGCCATGATCGCCGCGGAGATCGATCGCGCCTTCGCCGCGGAGCCGGCGTTCGCTCGCGTGGTCGGCGCCGTGCGCGTGATCGGACTAGCCGGGACGGTGGCGACCCTGGCCCAGCTCGACGCCCACTTGGCCGTCTACGACCGCGACGTCGTGCACCACCGTGTCCTCACGCGCGAGTGCGTGCGCGAGTGGCGAGAGCGCCTCGCCGGCGAGACGCCCGAGGCGCGAATGGCCCATCCGGGCATGGTGCGCGGACGCGAGGACGTCCTCGTGGCCGGACTCTACGTCATCGAGGCAGTGATGGAGCGATTCGGCGTCGACGAGTTTCTGAGCAGCGAGAGCGACATCCTCGACGGGATCGTCGCGTCGCTACTTGATTAGCGCGGCCCGCGTCGGCCTGACACGATGGGAGGGTGAGGGACCGACGATGGTAAGCGCGCGCGGGTCGATCTACGCTCCGTTGAACCTGCACGGTCGACGCGTCATCCTGCGCACGCTGAGCGACGCGGACTACGCCGGCTGGCTCGAGGTGCGCCAGCGCTGCCACGACTGGCTGGTCAAGTGGGAGCCGCGGTCGGCGCACTCGACGCACCTCGCCGAGGATCAGCGCAGCTTCGTCAGTCGCTGCGCGATCCGCGAGCGCGAGCGCCAGATGGGTACCGGTTTCGGGTTCGGCATCTTCTACGAGGGCCGCTTCGTCGGCGAGATCACGCTGTCGTCGATCCAGCGCGGCCCCCTACAGTCGGCGTTCATCGGCTACTGGATCGACGAGGCTGTCGCGGGTCGCGGACTAATGCCCGAGGCGGTGGTGACGGTCCTGCAGTTCTCCTTCGAGTCGCTCAACCTGCATCGCATCGAGATCAACATCATTCCGCGCAACGCCGCGTCGCGCCGGGTGGTCGAGAAGCTCGGGCTGCGCTTCGAGGGCATCGCCGAGCGCTACCTCGAGATCGACGGCGCGTGGGAAGACCACGCGCGCTACGCCGTCACCGCCGAGGAGTGGCGCGACCGCGCCCCCGAGCTCGTGGCCAACTGGCTCCTGCCCACCAGCGACTAGAGAACGACGAGCTCTCGTCCGCGCAGCTCGGCGAGGTCGGTGGTGCGCAGCCGGCCGCCGACCGCGGCCGCGATGCCCGCACCGGCGAGGGCCCCGTCGCGGGGCAAGACGACGACGCCGTTGGCGCTGGAGCGCGCGAGGACCAGGCCGTGGGCACGAACCTCGGCCATGGCGCTTCTCAGTCGGTCCGCGTCCACGCTGAGATCGACCTCGATCGCGGGGTTCTGGTAGACGTGCTGGGAGAGTCGGCGCAGGTCGCGGATCATCGCGATCGCGTCAGCTCCCACGTGGACCGTCGAGCCGCTCACGTCGTCCCAGGTGACCGAGACGGGCCGTATCGACAGGTCGAGGCGCAGCGCCAGGGAGAGCATCTCGGCGTCGTAGGCGAAGCCGTTGGTGGTGGCGAGCAGGGCGAGCAGGCGCGCGGGTCCCGTGCGAAAGGCCTTCGCGCCGCACTGGGTGTCTCGCAGGGCGAGACCCGTGTAGTGGCGCACCAGGAAGTGAAACACGTCACTCGCCAGGTTGCGCACCAGGGAGTCGTAGCGCACTCGACGGCCCTCGACCCGCGAACCCGGCGCGACGTCGACCTCCTCGAGGGTGGCCAGCATGTCGGGGAAGTGACGCGGGCTGATCGCCATGTCGGCGTCGGCCACGAGAACGCGATCGCCGCTGGCCAGGCCCAGGCCGAGGCGAACCGCCGCCCCCTTGCCGAGATTGGGCTCTTGGCGCACGACGAGGAGGTGCTCGAGGTGTCCGTAGACCTCGCGGGCCGCCGCCATCGTGTCGTCGCTCGAGCCGTCGTCGACGATGACGACCTGCGTGTCGGCGCCGAGGACCTCGAGCACCGGGGCTAGGCGGGCGAAACCGTCGGCCAGGCGGGCTGACTCGTTGTGCGCGGGAATGACGATCGAGGTACTGATTCCTCTACCGTATCGGCTACGGGCGACCGGCTCCGATCAGGCCGAACGTGAACATCGGGGCGAGCGACACGGTGGTGCCGGAGTGGGCGGCGGCGATGATCGTGCTCGTGCCCCACGGTCCGCTGCCGGCGTACATCACGACGTGGTCGACCAGGTGGTCGCCGTCGAGGTTGTAGTAGAAGAGCAGGTCGCCGGGCTGCAGTGCGGTGAGCGGCACGTGGCGCAGGGCCGGCCACTGGGTCTCGGTGGTGCGTGGGATGGTGAATCCGGCCTTGGCCCAGGCCCACTGGACCAGTCCGGAGCAGTCGAACCCCTTGCCGGGGGACTCGCCGCCCCAGACGTAGGGCACGCCAATCTGGCTCTCGGCCCAGTGCAGGGCCTCCATGCCCTGTTTGGATCCGGCCGCGGTGCCCGCGTAGGTGGTGGGCGTGGCGCGCTGGATGGCCTGGAGGACTTCGTTGGCCGCGGCCTGGCCCCCGACGGCCGAGGCGGCGGCAACGGCCGCCTCCTCCTTGGCGACGTCGCGGTGGCGTGCGGCCTCGGTGCCGACGGCGACCTCGTAGGTGATGATCTCACCCTTGAGCTGCTTGGTCATCACCGAGAGCGTCGCCTGGGTCTCGTTCTCGTTGCGAATGTTCTGGGCGAGCAGGGCGCGCATCGTGTTGGTCTGATAGAGGGCATTGGACTCTTGGATCGCGACCTCGTGGATCGTGTGATCCAGCGACGTCTTCTGGGCCTGGTAGCGATCACGGATCGACGTGAGGTCGCCGACGACCTGGTCCTCGAAGACCTTGCGCGCGTCACTCGTCGTCACGCTCTGGTTGAACAGGGCGAGGATCTGCGCGTCCGCGGCGCCGAGCACGTAGGCCCGCACCACCGCGACGACGAGCTCCTTGGAGGTCACCGAGACTGCCGCGCGCTTGGCCGCCTCGTTTCGCTTGAGAACCACGATGTTGGCCTCGATGTTGGCCAAGGAGACCTTGGCGGCGTCGTAGGCGTTCGCGGTGGTCTCGCTGACCCGCTGTTGGTCGGCCAGTCGGGCCGACAACGCGGCGATCGCGGCCTGGGTTTGGGCGATGGAGGCGGCGTGGGCGACCGCGGGCAGCAGGGTGCTCGAGATGACCGCGGCGGCGAGCGCTACCAACCGAAGTGATCGAGTGGTGCCCCGACAACGCACGCGAACCATGCGTCAAGCCTAGTTAGCGTTCGTAAGAATGTCCGCAGTTTGAGAACAACGTTGGTGGGTTAGCGTGTCGGTAGCGTGAACGCGGGGGCGTAGCCCAATTGGCAGAGGCAGGGCGCTTAAACCGCCTCCAGTGAGGGTTCGAGTCCCTCCGCCCCTACGACGGGCCTGCGCGCCCGCTACGATGCGCCGATGCGTCGCGTGGCCCCCCTGATCGATCTCGTCGCGGTGGTGGTGTTCGTGGCCATCGGTCGCGCCCGTCACCATCACGGTGACGCGTTGAGGGGACTGGTCTCAACGAGCTGGCCCTTCGCGCTCGGCCTGGCAGTGGCCTGGTTGATCCTCAAGCGCCGCTCCCGACGTGGACTCGGCCTGCGTGACGGAGCGTTCGTCGTGGTCGTGACCGTCGCGGTCGGCATGGTCGCGCGGGTGCTGGCCGGACAGGGCACTGCATTCGCCTTCATTCTCGTGGCATTGGCCTTTCTGGGACTGGCGATGGAGGGTTGGCGACTGTTCGCGCTTCGCAGGCGGTGGCACCTCTAGAACGCGGGGGCGTTGTTCTTTAGTAGCGTGGTCTCCGTGGCTAAAAGCGCAGCAGGTAAGTGGGTCAGTCGAGTCGGCGCGTCCGGCGGTGGCAAGTCCTATCAAAAAACTCGTCCGGTCAACTACTACGGGGCGTTGGCCGTCATCGTGGTGTTGGGCCTAGTGGCGACGGTGTTTTCGCGCTACGAGTACCAGAACCCCTCGAGCGCGGCCACCGGCACCCCGCCGGCCATCGGCACGACCTGGTACGCGGCCCTCTCGATCGAAGCCTGTGGCAAGACGCTGCCGTTCCTGGCGCCGAACCCCTCGACGACCGCGGGCCTGACCGTCCAGAGCGCCAACGTCATCAAGATCAGCCCCGTGTCGGCCGCCGACTCGGGCTCGCACGCCACGCTGGGTCAGTTCGCGGCGGAGTACCCGGGTCTCATCGCGTCCTCCAGCGAGCTCGCGGTGCCGACGGCGTCGGGCAAGTCCTCGACCACCACCACGTATCACAACGGAGACACGTGCCCGACCAAGTCGAAGTACGCCGGCCAGAAGGGTCAGGTCTCCTACGCCTACTGGACCTCGTTCGGTCAGAAGAAGCCCGTGGTGACCACCAACCCGGCGTCGATCAAACTCACCCAGTTCCTGCGCGTGACAATGGCCTTCGAGCCCCAGGGCGTGACGCCCAAGGCGCCCCAGCAAGCGACCGTGAACGCGATGGTCGCGGCGAACGCGACACCCACGACCACCAGCCCTCCGGCGACGATCCCGTCCACGACCGTCAAGCCCTTGACGACGGTGCCGACCACGGTGCCGGCGAACTCGACCACCACCACCGCGCCTAAGGGCTAAACGTGAAATCCGTCGTCCTCGTCGGCGGCATGGGGACCCGAATGAGGCCCCTGACGTATCACACGCCCAAGCAGATGCTGCCCCTCGTGGGTTCGCCGATCATCGAGTACGTGCTCGGCAATCTGGGCCGCCAGGGCGTGACCGACGCCGTCTTGTCACTCGGCTACATGCCCGACCGGTTCATCGAGGCGTACCCGGACAACGTGATCGGCGGCGTGAAGGTCAGCTACGCGGTCGAGCCCGAGGCCCAGGGCACCGCGGGAGCGATTCGATTCGCGGCCGAGCACGCGGGCATCGATGACACGTTCCTCGTCGTCAATGGCGACGTCCTCACCGACCTCGACGTCACGCGGCTGCTGGCGTTTCACCGCTCACGCCACGCGACGGCGAGCATCTCACTGCACGCGGTCGAGGATCCGTCCCTGTTTGGCGTCGTGCCCACGACGCCCGACGGGCGCGTGATCGCCTTCGTGGAGAAGCCCCCGCGCGACGAGGCACCCACCAACCTGATCAACGCCGGCGCCTACCTGTTCGAGCCGTCGGTGCTCGAGCGCATCGACGCGGGGCGTCCGGTGAGCGTCGAGCGCGAGACATTTCCGACTCTGGCCGCCGAGGGTTCGCTCTTCGCACTCGCCGATGAGGGCTACTGGCTCGACACCGGGACCCCCGCCACCTATCTGCGCGCCAACGTCGACGTCCTCGAGGGCCATAACGGTCATCACGGTCCCGCGCTGGTCGGCCTCGTCGACGCGACGTGGTGCCACCCGTCGGCGCGCGTGTCGAGCGACGCGCACCTACGACGCGCGGTCGTGGACCGCGACTGCGTGGTGGGCGCCGGCGTCGAGCTCGACCACGTGGTCTTGATGCCCGGCTGCGTCATCGACGACCGAGCCGTCTTGAGCCACTGCATCGTCGGGCCCGGAGCGGTGATCGGCGCGGCCGCCACGCTCGAGGCGACCTGCGTGATCGGCGCGGGCGAGTTCGTCGAGCCCGGCGAGTCGCTCGCCGGCGACGTGCGCCGAGGCGAGGGCTAGCGAAAGAGGTCGTCGTGGGGGCGGCGCACCAGGTCCCCGCCGGAGCCCTCACCGAAGAAGGACGCGTCGAGCCCGCGCAGCAGCGCGAAGGGCGTCGCGGCGGCCTTGCCCATCACCAGGTTCGCGGCCGCGGCGATCTCGTCGGCGATCGCCACCTCGGTGGCCTCGAGGACGCGCCCGTTGGCGTCGGGCGTGCCGCGCAGGTCGAGTAGTGCCCGCACGCCGGCCGAGCCGATCGCCACGTCGCACACGCCCTGTCGCCAGGCGCGACCGAAGGTGTCGGTGATCACGACGCCGACCTCGACGCCGACGCGCCGTCCGATCTCGCCGCGCAGGCGGCGCGCGGAGCGGTCCGGGTCGAGTGGGAGCAGCACGGCCGTCCCCTCATCGGCGTTGGAGAGGTCCACCCCGGCGTTGGCGTTGACGAAGCCGTGGTGCGTCTCGGTGATGCGCAGCGTCCCCCGTCGGCGCAGCACTCGTCGCGACTCGCTCTCGATCAGTCGAACCTTGTCGGCTTCGAGCCCCGAGAACGCGACCACGCGGCCCTCGGACTTGGCGACGACCTTGCTCGTGACGACCACCAGGTCGCCCGGGGCGAGCGACAGTCTCGCGACCTCAAGCGCGTCGAGCAGGTGCGCGACGAGGTCGTCGCCGGTGCCGACGGCCGCCGCGAGGGCGAGGGGAGTGATGGTGAGGCTCACGAGGTGACGACCCGGGCGAGGCGGGCGGCGTTCGCGGGATCGGCGACGACCGTCGTCGTCACGACGCAGTCCATCCCTACGTCGCGCACCGCGTCGGCGTCGGCGGCGTCGACCTCGTCGATGACCAGCGTGCCGACGAGACCACGGTAGAACTGGGCGACACCGACGCAGGTCGCCGGATAGCCCATCTGGGTAAGGAGGCGATCGGCCGGACCCTTGAGGGCCGCGCCGCCCACGATGGGCGAGACCGCGATGACGTCGTGGCGCCGCGAGGCGAGTCGCTCGCGCACCGGCGCGACCGCCAGGATCGGTTCGATGGACAAGAGGGGATTGGAGGGAGCGATCACGATGCGCGTGGCGTTTTGGAGGCTTGCCAACACCTGTCGCGTCGCCGTGGCGGACGCGGCGCCCTCGACGCGGATGGCGTGCACCTCGACGTCGTGGCGGTGCGCCACGAAGTACTCCTGGAAGGTCAATTCGCCGATCTCGGTGTCGAGCACTGTGGCCAGCGGGTCGTCGGTGACGGGTAGGAGGCGCACGCCGACTCCGTGGCGCTCGGCGAGCTCGGCCGCGACGCCGCTCTTGGTCGCGCCCTCTGCGAGGCGCTGGGTTCGATAGAGGTGGGTAGCCAGGTCGCGATCGCCGAGACGGAACCAGGCCTGGCCTCCGAGAGCCTCGAGTTCGTCCATCACCCGCCAGGTCTCGCCGGTGAGCCCCCAGCCGGTCACCTCGTTGTTGAGGCCCGCCAGGGTGTAGGTGATGGTGTCGAGATCGGGACAGATGCTCAGCCCGTGCAGCACGAGGTCGTCGCCGACGTTGACGATCGCCTCGAGTTCGAGCTCGGGCACGTGCGCGCGCAGCGCGGCGAGGAGTCGCGCGGCTCCGACGCCACCGCTGAGTACGCTGATCACCCCCGAGACTCTAGGGGCGCTTTACTAGCATCGGGGTGTGAGCGAGGCGTTGACGCGAGAGTGGCCCGGTCGGGCCTGCGCGGTGGTGTTTCGCATGCGCGACGGCGCCGACGAGATTCTCGCCGACGACGGGGACCTCGAGGAGCGCCGGGCGTGGGCCTCGGTGTCCAAGATGGCCGTGGCGATGGCGTTCGGCGTCGAATTCGACTGGGGTCTGCACCGCTACAACGAGGCGATCGGTCCGCGGGGCGAGACGATCGCCGACCTCCTGAGCCATTCGAGCGGTGCGGGTCTCGAAGAGGGCGACGGACGCGCGGCCGCGGGCGTGCGACGGGTCTACTCGAACTACGGGATCGACCTCGCGGTATCACTCGTCGTGGGCGACAACGAGCCCGCAACGTGGCTCGAGTCGCGGGTGTTCGCCCCGCTCGGCATGGATCAGACCCGCCTCGAGGGTCGCCCCGCCGCGGGCGTCGTCGGATCGACCAGCGACCTCGCGACGCTGGGTCTGGCCTGGCTGCGTCCCGACGTGATCTCGCGCGCGACGCGCGATCTCATGGTCACGCCCTACGCGCCGGACCTGGCGGGAGTGGTGCCGGGATTCGGCCGCTTCGACCCGTGCCCGTGGGGGCTCGGCCCCGAGGTGCGTGGCGACAAGCGCCACTGGATGGGAGAGTGGCCCGCGGACAGTTTCGGCCACTTCGGACAGAGCGGTGCGCTGATGCTGCTCAACGCGCGCGAGGGGGTCGGCGTCGTGGCCACGAGCACCGAGCCCTTCGGCGCGTGGGCCGTCTCGCTGTGGCCGACCTGGACGAGTCGGATGCGAGCCCGGGCGCTCGCGTGAGCGACCCGGCCCTTCGCGTCGCGCTCGATCTCGACGGGTCGCTCGAGTCCCTGGGCAATTCGATGGACGACCTCGCCGACGCCCTGGCCGCGACCGGAGGATGCGACCTGGTGCGCTTTCGCAGCACCGGTGCCCCGGGTAGCGGCGAGGTGCACCTCGCCGGGCGTTGGCTATTCCGGACCGCCTGGCGCCAGGGACGCGGCCGGGCCATCGACACGATGCTGCCACCGGTGGACCTGGTGCACGTGGCCGGGGTGGCCACACCACCCACGCGCCGCGTTCCCCTCGTGATCTCGGTGGATGATCTGCGTCCGTTGCGTGGCGAGTCGAGGACCCATCAGCGCGTCGCCCAGTTGCGCCGCGCTGTCGCCCACGGGGCCACCCTCGTCGCGTCGAGCCGTAGCGCGAGCCACGAGGTCCTCGACGTGCTCGACGTCGAGCGCCACCAGGTCGTGGTGGTGCCGCCCGTGGTGCCCACGGTGGCACCCACGCTCGACGGCCGCGACCTGGTGGTCAACGTCACCGGAGCGGTCGAGCGACTGCTCGACGTGGCCGAGGCGCTCGTCGACCTCGGCCAGCGCACGGGGTCGCGCGTGGTGGTCCTGGCGAGCGACGAGGCGGGTGCGGTTGTGCGCGCGAGGGCGTCGACGATACAGGTGCGCGCGCGACGCGACGCGCGCTCGGCTCTCGGGGGCGCACGGGTGGTGCTGCACCTCTCGGATGGCGCGCGATTCCCCTCCTTCGCCATCGCGGCGCTGGCCGCCGGCGTGCCGACCGTCGCGCGCTCGACGGCCATCAACCGCGAACTCCTGGGCGGGGCGGCCGTGCTGGTCGAGCGCCACGAGGACGTGGTCGGCGCTCTCGAGGAGATCATGGCGCGCGAGGCGCACCGCGCGGTGCTGATCGCGGCCGGGCGCGATCGCGCGCTCGACTTCGCACCGGCGACGGCGGCCCAGGCCTACCTCGACCTCTACCGCGGGGTCGTGCAAGGCTGGTCGGCGTGACGAGGCTCGTGGTCTCGATGGACCAGCTCTTTCGGCCCCAGCCCGGCGGCATCGCCAGCTACGTCCGTGGTCTCCTCCAGGGTCTCGCCGAACTCGACGGCGCCTGGGACGTGCGCGGATTGGCTCCGCGCGGGAACCTCGCCGACGCGCCGAGTGTTGCCACCACGGCGATCCCGCTCGACGTCGCGGCGCTCACGCGTCTGTGGCGCCTGGCCCCCCTCGGCGTGCCCGCCGACGCCGACGTGGTGCACGCGACGTCCCTCGCGGGACCCTTCGCCGGGGGTCGACGCGACGCGATTCATTCGGTGGCCGTCCACGACCTGCTCTGGCGCGACCGCCCCGAGGCGACTACCGCGCGCGGCGTGCGCTTTCACGAGGGCCGCCTAGGTCTCGTGCGCTCGCGCGAGGCGATCCGCGTCGTGGTCTCCTCGCCCGGACTCAGGGAGCGGCTCCTCGCCGAGGGCTTCGCCGCGTCACGACTCCACCCGGTGCGACTCGGCGTGGACGACGCGACTCCGGCGGCCGACAGCGCCTCCGTCGCGGCGGCGCTGTCGGCCGCCGGCGTCACCGGACCCTTCTCGCTCTACGTGGGCACGCGTGAACCGCGCAAGAACATCGCGCGACTCGTCGAGGCCCACTGCGTCGCGCGCCGCCGACGCGGCGACCTTGGTCCACTGGTGCTCGTGGGTCCCGCGGGCTGGGGCGCCGTGGACACCGCGGACGCAGTCGTGCTCGGGCCCCAGAGCCGAGCGCTCGTCAAGGGTCTGTTGCGCGACGCGACGGTGATGGCGTACGTGGCGCTCGCCGAGGGCTGGGGGCTCCCGCCGGTCGAGGCCCTCTTCGCTGGGACGCGCGTCGTGGTGAGCGCGGACTGTCCCAGCGTGGCCGGAATCGACGCCGTGGTGCGCGTCGACCCCCTGGACGTCGAGTCGATCGCCGACGGTCTCGTGCGCGCGCTTGACGAGGCTGACGATGCGCCGGCTCGGGCCCGGCGCCATGCCGCGGTGTCCGACCTGACGTGGGTCAATTCGGCTCGCGACCACGTGGCGGGCTGGCAGTGAGAGTCGCCCTCGACGTGTCGGCAGTCCCGGCGCAGCTCACGGGCGCCGGGCGCTACGTCGTCGAGATCGCCAAACGGTTGCCCCAGAGCGGACCCGACGTGACACTGGTGTCGCGACGCGGCGACGAGGAGCGCTGGCGCGACTGGTCGGCGGCGCCGGTGGTGGGTCTCGTGCCCACGGGCCGGGCCGCTCGACTGTGGTACGAGGCGTGGCGTCTCGGCACGAGCGAGGTGGCGCGCGCAGCCAACGTGTGGCACGGACCGCACTACACCATGCCCCACCGCGGTGCGACACCCTCGGTCGTGACGATTCACGACCTGACCTTCTTCACCCATCCCCAGTGGCACGAGCGCGCCAAGGTCGCCTACTTCCAGCGCGCGATCCGCTACTCGGCGATGAACGCCGCGGCTCTCATCGCGGTGAGCGACGTCACGGCTCGCCTCATCGACGAGCTCCTGCCGGGGCACTCTCCGGTGGTGACCGCTCCCCACGGGGTCGACCTCGCGGCGTTCTCGCTCGCAGGCGACGACGACGCCGCCTTCGAGCGGGCGGGGCTCACCAGCGACGCCGCCTACGTTCTCTTCGTCGGCACCCTGGAGCCGCGCAAGGGCCTCGACGTGCTGATCGACGCGTTCGACGAGGTGGCGCGGGACCGCCCTGAGCTCGAGCTGTGGATCGCCGGCAAGGCGGGCTGGGGCGAGACCCCCGAGGTCGTGCGCCGCGCCGGCTCGCGCCAGCGCATCCGGCGCCTGGGCTACGTCGATCAGTCGGTGCTGCCCGCGCTGATGCGCCGCGCGCGCTGCGTGGCCTATCCCTCGTGGGCCGAGGGGTTCGGCTTGCCCGTCCTCGAGGCGCTGGCCTGTGGCGGAGTGGTCGTGACGAGCGCGGGCACCGTGATGGAGGAGGTCGCGGGCGGTCACGCGCTCCTCGCCGAGGCCGGCGACGTCACCTCACTCGCGGCCGCGCTCGCCGCCGCCGACGACCTCGACGCTGCCGCGAGGGCCGCCCGCGCGCCCGGAGCCCGTCGCCACGCCGAGCGCTACACGTGGGAGGCCAGCGTCTCACGTCATCTCGAGGCCTACGACCTGGCGGCGCGGGCCCGATGAGGGCACTCATCACGGGCGCGGGCGGCTTCGTCGGACGTCACCTCGCGGCGTACGCCCGCGCCCAGGGCGACGACGTGACCGCGGTGGACGCCGAGTGCGACGTGACCGACGCCGCCGCCGTGCGCGAGGTCGTGCTCGCGGTCGCGCCGCAGGTCATCTATCACCTGGCCGCGCTCTCGAGCGTGGCGGATTCCTGGAAGGACCCGATCGCCTACACGCGGGTCAACGTGCTCGGCACCCATCACGTGCTCGACGCGGCGCGCCAGGTCCCGGGGTGCGCGACCGTGGTCGTCAGCTCAGCCGACGTCTACGGCGTCGTCGACGAGGCGGACCTGCCTCTCGACGAGACCCACCCACCGTCGCCCGCGAGCCCCTACGCCCAGTCCAAGCTCGAGGCCGAGGTCTTCGCTCGCCGCGCCGCGCGCGAGGGCCAGCGCGTTCTCATCGTGCGGCCATTTCCGCATCTGGGGCCGGGCCAGTCGACTCGCTTCGCGGTGCCGGCCCTGGCCGCGCGACTTCTCGAGGCGCGCGAGCGCGGGCTGTCGGCGATCGCGGTGGGCGACCTGGGGGCTCGGCGCGACTACACCGACGTGCGCGACGTGGTGCGTGCCTACCGGCTGGTCAGCGAATACGGCGCCTCCGGCGAGATCTACCACGTGGCCAGCGGACTCGCCGTCGAACTCGCCGCGATCGCCGCGCTGCTCGCCCAGCGTCTCGATCTCGAGGTGTCCTTCGAGGTCGACCCCGCGCTGCTGCGCCCCGTCGAGGTGCCGATCCTGCGCGGCAGCGCCGCGAAGATCCACGAGGTCGCCGGTTGGGAGCCGGTGATCACCCTCAGCCAGTCCCTGGACGATGTGATCAGGGATGTTGAGGAGCGTCGGCGCGCGGGGACCCTGTCGTGAGACGTCTGTCGCGCCCCGGGGCTCGCGGTCGGGCACAGTAGCCTTGAGAGTCTGATGGAGTCCCGCGCCCCGGCCGTCGTCGCCGTCGTTGTCACGACAGGCCCCGGGGCGGGCCTGGAGGCCACGGTGGCCTCCCTGGCCGCCCAGGACTACCCCGAGCTCAGCTTGCTCGTCGTGGCCAACGGCGAGCACGAGAACGTCGCGGCTCGCGTCGCCGCGGTCGCGCCGGGGGCCTTCGTGCGTCACCTCGAGGAGAATCGGGGCTTCGCCGCCGCCTGCAACGAGGCCACGATCATGGTTGAGGGCGCGACGTTCCTGTTGTTCTGCCACGACGACGTGCGCCTCGATCCCGACGCGGTGACCCAGATGGTGGCCTCGGCCTATCGCACCAACGCCGGCATCGTGACGCCCAAGGTCGTCGACTACGACGATCCGATGATCCTGCTGCACGTCGGTCAAAACAGCGACCGCTTCGGGGTGGTCCAAGAGCGCGTGGAGGCCGGCGAGATCGACCACGGCCAGCAGGACCTCGAACGCGACGTCTTCGTCGCGCCGGGTGGCGTCACGCTGGTGCGCGGCGACCTCTTCGCCACCCTGCGGGGCTTCGATCCCCTGATCCTGGCCCTGGGTGAGGATCTCGACCTGTGCTGGCGCGCCCAGGTGGCCGGCGCGCGCATCGTGGTGGCGCCAGCCGCCCGGGTGGCTCATCGCGAGTCGATCGCCCGCGGCGAGCGCCCGATCACGGCCAAGGGCGTGCGCCGCTCGAGCCGTAAGGACCTCCAGCGCCGCCACCAACTGCTCGTGGTGGCCACCGGCTGGGGCAAGCGCTACACCACGCGCACCCTGCTCACGCTGGCCGCGATGGAGGTGGTGGAGTTCGTGGTGGCCCTGCTGGGGCGTGACACCGACCGTGCCGGGGCCATCGTGGGCTCGTGGCGGTGGCTCTTTCACAATCGCGAGCGCATCCGCGAGCGCCGTCGAGAGCGCCATCGCACGCGGGTCCTCTCCGACGCCGATTTGCACCGGCTGCAGATCGGCGGGGCGACGAGGCTGAAGAAGTTCGCCGTGACCCTGGTACGCGAGGGCCTGGACCGCGCCCGCGGCATCCTGCCCCCCGAGGAGAACCCGCCCGACGAGGGCCCCGAGGCGGGCGTCGGCTTCGCCGCCGCCTTCGCCGAGAGCGAGGAGTTCGACGAGATCGCCGAGAGCGAGGCGCTCGCCCAGTCGCGCCACCCCTCGCGCCTCCTCACGTCCTTCCGTTCCCAGGCCGCCGTCCTGGCCGTGATGGTCGTTCTCTGGGCGCTGGGCTCACGCAATTTGGTGGCGATGCACTTGCCGCTGCTGGGACGACTCACCCCCCTCGACTCGTGGTGGACGACCTGGCGGCACTTCTTCGCCTCGTGGTCGAGCACCGGCACCGGCACGTCGGCCCCGGGGATGCCCGGCTACGCGGTGTTGGGATTTGCCGGGACCTTCGTGCTGGGACGCATGGGAATCCTGCCGCGCCTCGCTCTGATCGCCGCGGTGCCCCTCGGGGCCCTGGGCGTCGCGCGCCTCTTGAAGGACCGCGTCTCGAACCGAGCGCGGGTGGTCGCGGTTGTCGCCTACTTCGGCGGGTCCCTCGGTCTCAACATGATCAACCAAGGTCGCATCGACGTCCTGGTGGTCGTGGCCGGCCTGCCCTTCGTGGTGCGGCGACTCTTCGACCTGCTCGGCGTGGCGGGCTTTCGTCGGGCCCCGGGCGCGTCGGTCGGATTTGGCGTCGCGGGCTGGCGCGCGAGCGAGGCCGGCCAGCGGATGATCCTGGTGATCCTGGTGGCCGCGATGAGCTCGCTGGCGCCGGCGACCCTCGTCCTGGTGGTCGTGATCGTTCTCGGGGCGACGTTGGTGGGACGCAACGACGAGGCGCGCCCGGTGCGACTGGTGGCCTCGGTGCTCGTGAGCGTGGCGATCTTCCTCGCGCCGCTCACGCTCGACACCATCCTCGCGGGCCGCCGCGCCCTCGAGGTCTTCGGTCTGGCCCGGGGCGCCTGGTCCGGGCCGTCGTTCCTTCAGCTGGTGCGCGGGGCCGACGGGTATTTCGGCATGTCGTGGTGGGGGTGGCTCGCTCCGGCGGCGGCCCTCATCGCCCTGGCGCTGGCTCGAGGCGAGCGTCGGCTCATTGCGGCGCGCTTCGCGTCGATCGCCGCGCTCTCGCTCATCCTCGCCACCCTGAGCCTGCGCCACTGGATGGGGCCCTTCACCCCCGACGTCGACGTCCTGCTCGCCCTCTACTTCGTCATGCTCGCGGGACTGATCGGCCTCGGGGTGGCAGCGATCGAGCTCGACCTTCGACACGTGTCCTTCGGCTGGCGCCAAATCGGCGCCGGGGTGATGATCACGATCCTCGTGGTCTCCCTCGTGCCCCTCGTGCTCAACACCGCCAGCGGGCGCTTCGATCTGCCCACGACCAGCGTGAGCGAGTCCCTGAGCGCACTCGCGCCCCCCGGCGTGAGCAACTACCGCGTTCTGTGGCTGGGCGACCCGTCGGTGCTGCCCCTGGCCGGCTTCAGCGTCGAGCCGGGCCTGGCGGCCGCGACGTCGCTGAGCGGCCTGCCCGGGGGCGCCACGCTCTTCGCTGCGCCGGGCACCGGTCCCACCTCGGTGATCGCGGTGGCGCTCGATGAGGCGCTCACCGGGCGCACCGTGCGCCTCGGGGCGCTGCTCGCGAGCGCGGGCATCTCCTCGATCGTCGTCTTGAACAGCGCCGCGCCCGAGATCACCGGCGTGCAGTCCGCGCCCGAGCGCAACGCGCCCGCCGGTCTCACGCCGGCACTGGCGCGCCAGAGCGACCTGTCGCTCGAGCTCGCCACGCGCTCGGCGTCGATCTACGCCGACGCCGCGTTCCACGGGATCGTCTCGCAGAGCGCGCCGGCAAGCTCGTCGGGTCCCGCGACCCCGGTCGCCCTGCCCGGGAACCTCTTCGGGCCCCTCGCTCTCAACGGTTCGCCCGTGGTGGCCGCGTTGAGCCCGGCCAGCGCCTTCTCGCTCGAAGTACCCGGCCGGCACGTCACGCGCGTCGTGTCCGACGGGGTTCCGACGTTCCGCCTGTCGGGCTCGGGGCCGGTCAGCGGACGACTCGTGGTGCGCCGCTTCCCCTTCAACGGGTTCCTCGCCGGCTTCACACTCTGCCTGTGGGCCGTCGTCTGGCTGGGATTTGGCTGGCTCCAGCGCCTCGAATGGCTCTTTCGCATCCGCAACCAGCGCCTGGCCATCGCCCGACACGCGAGGCGCGACGATGCGTAGGACACGCGTCACCGTGGTTCTCCTCGCGCTCGGGCTCGTCGCGACGGGCGTCGCGGCGAGCACCCTGCACGCGGCCAACTCGGTGGGCGAATCCTCCAACGACTTCACCGCGAACGCCGAGTCCACGGCCCTCTACTGCACCGGTCTCGGTGCGGGCGTCGCCGGTCGCGTCACCTTCACGAACCTCACGAGCGCTGTGCGGCGCCTCGCGGTCG
The DNA here is from genome assembly GCA_027451285.1 of Acidimicrobiaceae bacterium. Classification (GTDB taxonomy): domain Bacteria; phylum Actinomycetota; class Acidimicrobiia; order Acidimicrobiales; family RAAP-2; genus RAAP-2. The sequence continues at coordinate 73,121 of DAIDJP010000056.1, forward strand.
AGGTCGTCGCCAACACGGGGGCGCACGACACGCGCACCGTGGCGCTGGCCCCGCACGCCTCGACCAGCGTCTCGCCGAGTGCCTGGGAGACCGGAACCCTCTACGGCGTGAGCGCTCTCGTCAGCGGCGGCGGCGTGGTTGGCGCGGAGGTGGGAGCCCAGAACACCGCCGTCGCGCCGTGCAGCGACGGGGGAGTGACTGACTGGTACGCGGCGGGCTTTGACACCCTGGTCGGTTCCAGTGCCGTCGTGAGCCTGTTCAACCCCTCGGCGACCCCGGCGGTGGTGAACGTGACGACGGTCACGTCCAGTGGCTTCGCGGCGCCCGCGCCGTTCCAGGGTCTGGCCGTGGGCCCCCACGCGGTCGTCGCGGTCAACCTGGCCACTCAGATCGTGGACACCGCCAACGTCGGCGTCCACGTGAACGTCGTGCGCGGGACGGTGGTCGCCGTGGGCGTGCAGACGTCGGCGACCACGGCGTCGTTCAACGTGGGCCAGGACGCTCTGGCGACGACGGCCGCCTTCCCGCTGGTGACGACCGCGGCGAACACCCGGGCTCAGGTACGCGTCGCCAACCCCAACGACGTGGCGGCGGCGGTCACCGTCGCGGTCGCCCTGGGCACCTTCCAGATTGCCCCCGAGAGCGTCGAGGTTCCCGCCTACTCGAGCTGCGTGGTGACCATCACCCCGAACTCGGCGATCCCGGCGGCGGGCTTTGCGGCGCTGACGTTCACCTCGAGTGTGCCCGTCGCCACGGCCCTCGCGGTGGGCGAGAAGGGTCTCGGGCTCTCGGCGCCGGGCCCGCTCTCGCGCACCTGGCTCGTCACGGACTTCAGCGGTCGGGGATTCGCGCGCGCCGTTCTCACCAACCCCTCGACGCAGGCGGTGAACGTCCAGGCGACCGATCTCGCAACGTCGGCGTCCTTCAGCGCGACGCTGGCGGCCGGCGCGTCGAGTGACCTGCGCGCGCTGCTGTCGGGGCTTCGCCGGCTTCAGGGACTGACGTTGCTGATCACGAGCGATCGTCCGGTGAGGATGACGACGATCCTGCCCGTGACACCGGTCGGGCCGGTGGTGACCTCGGCGCTAGACGGCGGGTAGGGTCGGCGGCTGCCAGGTCGGCGCCGGAGCGAGCACTTCGGGCTCGACGCGTGGCGTCTTCGACGTGAGGCTGCTCACCGTCTTGTTGGCCCGGGTGTGGACCGGCTCGCCGTGGGCCTCGTCGATGAGCTGGGCCGCCTCTTCGCCGTCGAGCGTCTCGCGCTCGAGCAGCGCGCGCGTGAGAGCCTCGAGGCCGCGCCGGTGCAGCGTGAGGACCTCGATGGCGCGGGCTTCCTGCTCGCGCAGGATGCGCTCGACCTCGTCGTCGATCATCTGGGAGGTGTGGTCCGAGTAGTCGCGCGTGTGCATGAGGTCCTCGCCCAGGAAGACCTGGTTGTTCGAGCCCCAGGCCATCGGCCCGATCTCCTTGGACATGCCCCACTCGCGCACCATGCGACGCGCGAGATCGGTGTTGCGCTGCAGGTCGTCGGCCGCTCCGGTGGAGAGATCGCCGTAGACGAGGAGCTCGGCCACGCGCCCACCCATGCGCATGCACAGCGAGTCCTCGAGGTGCTGGCGCGACATGATGTGGCGGTCCTCCTCGGGCAAGGTCATAGTCACGCCGAGGGCCATGCCGCGCGGGATGATCGTGATCTTGTGCAGGGGGTCGGTCTTGTCGAGCACGTAGGCGAGGAGTGCGTGGCCCGACTCGTGGAAGGCGATGCGCTCGCGCTCGTCCTCGGTCAGGACCATCGAGTCGCGCAGCTGGCCCATCATCACGCGGTCGCGGGCCATCTCGAAGTCCTCCATCGAGATGGTGACCGAGTGGCGGCGCACCGCGTGCAGGGCGGCCTCGTTGACCAGGTTGGCCAGGTCGGCGCCGCTCATGCCCGGGGTGCCGCGCGCGACCATCTCCAGGCTAACGCTGGGGTCGAGGGGTTTGTCCTTGGCGTGCACCGCGAGGATCGGCAGGCGTTCGTCGAGGTCGGGCAGGGGAACGACGATCTGGCGGTCGAAGCGGCCCGGGCGCAGCAGCGCCGGGTCCAAGACGTCGGGGCGGTTGGTCGCGGCGATCACCACGACACCCTCGGTGGGGTCGAAGCCATCCATCTCGTTGAGCATCTGGTTGAGGGTCTGCTCGCGCTCGTCGTGGCCTCCACCGAGGCCGGCGCCGCGCTTGCGGCCGATTGAGTCGATCTCGTCGATGAAGACGATGGCCGGGGACTGCTTGCGCGCCGTGGCGAAGAGGTCGCGGACCCGGCTCGCGCCGACGCCGACGAACATCTCCATGAAGTCCGATCCCGACACCGAGAAGAAGGGCACGCCGGCTTCGCCGGCGACCGCGCGCGCGAGCATCGTCTTACCGGTTCCCGGCGGGCCCACGAGGAGGATGCCCTTGGGGATCAGGGCGCCGATCTGCTTGTAGGTCAGGGGATTCTTCAAGAAGTCCACGACCTCGCTGATCTCCTGCTTGACCCCGAGGTAGCCCGCGACGTCCGCGAAGGTCGTCTTGGGGCGGTCCTGGTCGAACTGCTTGGCCTTGGAGCGGCCCACCGACATCATGCCGTTCATCTGGCCGCGGGCCTGGCGTCCGGCGAAGAACATGAAGCCGACGAAGATCAGGATCCAGATGAGATAGGGCAGGAAGGTCGACGCGAAGCTCGACGGGTTGGCGAAGGTGACGGTGACGTTGTTGGTGCGCAGCGTGTTGACTTCGTCGGTGAGGGTCGGCACGGGGCCGTTCGAGGTGTAGTTCGTCCCGTTGGTCAGTTGGCCGGTGATCACGCCCGTGGCGTTGTTGATGCTGGCCGAGACGACCTGCTGGGTACGCGCGTCGTGGATCAGCTGGGAGTAGGGGATCGTCTTGATGGTCTTGCTCTGGAAGAGCGACGGGATGAAGAAGATGCCCAGGAAGAAGGCCACGATGGCGATCGTGATGAACCGACGGCGCGACTCGGGCGCCAGTGGTCGGTTGGCCCCCGGCATGTACTTCTTCAGGCCGGGCTTGTCAGGGGGCAGAGCACTCACCCCACCAATCTAGGGGCGCGGCGTCACATTGTTACTCGCGGGCCGAACCTCGCTTGTTAGCGTGAGGGAATGACCTCGCCTCCCCCGGCACCGACCGTGCGCTGGGGGATCGTCCTCGGGGCCATGGTGGTGGGTTTCGTCGCGGGCGAGATCCTGGGCACGGTGCTCGTCGGGCTGCTCGCCGGGCTCTATCACTACCCGGGGGGCCTCACGGCGCTGGCGCACGCGAGTGCGCCTCCGTGGTGGTTCGTCGCCGGCAGCCTGGTGGGACTGTGGTGTGGTTTCGCCGGGGCCATCTACCTGGCGCGCACTCGCGGACATCTCCAGCCCCTGGCCGGTCAGTGGCGGTTTCGCCCCGGTGACGTCGTCTACGTGGTCCTCGGGGTCGCCCTACAAATCGGTGTCGACCTGGCGTATCGTCCGTGGCACGTCTCGCACCTCAACCAGCCGGTCAATCACCTCTTCGGCGGCGCGACCGGGGCCGGCGCCGCGCTGATCGCCGCGATGACCCTGCTGGGCGCACCATTCATGGAGGAGATGTTCTTTCGCGGCCTCGTCTTTCGCGGCCTCGCCGGTGCCCTGCACGCGCGCGAGCGCGGTCTCGCCCTGTGGGTCGCCGTGATCGTCAGCGCGCTGCTCTTCGCCCTGGCCCACGGCGAGGTCGCACAGTTCGCCGGCCTCGCGGCGGTCGGCGTCGTGCTGGCGGTGCTGGTCGTGCGAACCCAGCGCCTTGCGCCGAGCTTTCTCACCCACGCGTCCTTCAACGCCGTCGCCCTCGTGGCGCTCTTCAGTCAGCGAGCCCACTGATGCGTCGACTGCGCTCTCTCGTCACCCCCGCCGGTTCCTTCGACACACTGGTCATCGTTGCGCTGATTTACGTGGTGCTCTATTCGTTGCACCCCAACCTGCTCTTCTCCTCGTCCTTGATCACCGGCGGCGACACCGGAGCCCACCTGGCCCTTCCCGCGTACCTGCGCAGCCAGGGCGACCTCTTCAACCTGACGCCCTGGTATCCGGGCTGGTTCGCGGGCATGCCGGCCTACACCTACTACTTCGTTCTGCCTGACTACTTCGCAACGTTGGCCAGCTACGTGATCGGCTTCGCCGTCGCCTTCAAGCTGGCGACCGTGCTCGGTTCGGTTCTCATGCCGATCGCCGCCTACTCGATGGGTCGACTCTTTCGCGCGCCGCGACCCGTGCCTATCGCACTCGCGGCGGCGACGCTGCCGTTCCTCTTCGACGCGTCATTCACCATCGACGGCGGCAACCTCTTCTCGACGATGGCCGGCGAGTACGCGTTCTCGCTCTCGTTGGCCTTCTGCCTGGTGACCATCGGGCTCTTCGCGCGCGGCGTGGTGACCGGTCGCGGCTACTGGCTCGCCGCGATCGGGCTCACGGCCACACTGCTGGCCCACGTCCTTCCGTTCTTCTTCGCGGTGGTGGCCGCGGGCGTTCTCGTCATCTTCGAGAGCCTCCAGCGTCTCGGCGTGGGCGACCCGCGCGAGCTGCGCGCACCGGGTGACCTCGCGCGACCGTGGCGCTTCGCGATCGGGGCGGGCCTGCTCTCGGCGGGACTGTCGGCGTGGTGGCTGCTGCCCTTCGTGACGTCCCAGCAGCTGACCAACTCCATGGGTTACGTGAACGACAGCACGTCGAGCCTGCACGCGGTCTTCACCACCCTGGGCTGGTTCAACTCGACCGGCGGGGCCGCCGGGGACCGCTGGGTGATCGTGATGGCCGCTCTCGCCTGCGTGCTCGCCTTCATCGTGCGTGACCGCCTGGGAATGGTGCTGGCGTCACTGACGGTGGTCTCCTTCGCCGGCTTCACCCTCGACCCCCAGAGCGTGATCTGGAACGAGCGGCTCGTTCCCTTCTGGTTCATCATGATCCACCTCAGCGCGGGCTGGCTGGTGGGATATCCGCTGTCGCGTTGGGTGGATCAGAAGCGGTACTGGTCGCTGCGCGCGCGTCCACTCGCCGAGCCCGCGGGCGACGGCGCCGAGGCGCTCGTGGCGTCGTCGGCTGAGGCGCACGAGGTGGACACGCTCGACGAGGACGTCCACGGTGTCACCCGAGAGCCCGGCGCGGCGACCGAGATCGTCTTCTCCGTGTCGACCCGACCGGCCGAGGTCGTCGCCGCGGACCGCGAGCGCCGCAGCCTGCGCGCCAGCGTGGCGGTGGCCGTTTTGGGCCTGGTGTCGGTGGTGCCCGGGTTGATCCCGTCGGTGGCTTCGGCGATCGGCCTGAACACGACGGGCAACCAGGTGTCGGGCTGGGCGGCGTGGAACTACTCGGGTTACCAGGGCAAGCCCGCCTGGCCCGAGTACCACGACCTGATGACCACGATGGGCAAGGTCGCCAAGCGCTACGGCTGCGGGCGGGCCATGTGGGAGTACAACATCAACGAGAACCGCTTCGGCACGCCGATGGCGCTGATGCTCTTGCCCTACTGGACCAACAACTGCGTGGATTCCATGGAGGGCCTCTTCTTCGAGTCCTCGGCCACGACGCCCTACCACTTCCTCAACCAGGCCGAGCTCAGCGCGGCGCCGTCCAATCCCCAGGTGGGTCTGCCCTACGGCCAGCTCAACGTCGTCGAAGGGGTCAAGCACCTCCAGATGCTCGGAGTGAAGTACTACATCGCCTACTCGCCCCTCGCCGTTGGCGAGGCCGACGGCGATCCCGCGCTGAAGTACGTCGCCGAGACCAAGAACTGGCCGTCGCCGGGCGTGCGCTGGCGGATCTACCTCATCCGCCACAGCCCGGTCGTCCAGGCGCTCACGCGCCTGCCCAACGTGATCGCGAACTCCGCAACGCGCATTCAGTGGCTCAACGCGAACGTCACCTGGTGGATGAATCCGAAACTGTGGCCCGTGCTCGGAGCCGCGAGCGGACCCGCGTCGTGGCCGCGCGCGAGCGGCGTGACGCACATGAAGGCCGTGACGGTCCGGGCGACCTCCGTGAGTCACCTCGTCATCGGCTCGCAGAGCGTGTCCTTTCACGTGAGCCGTCTGAGTGCGCCGGTGCTCGTCAAGGTCTCGTACTACCCGCGCTGGCACGCGTCGGGGGCGAGCGGGCCCTATCGCGTGAGCCCGAACCTGATGGTGGTGGTGCCCACGAGCCACGACGTCAGCCTGACCTATGCGTCCTCGCCCGGCGTCCTCTGGGGCAACGTCATCAGCGACGCGACGGCGCTGGGTGGGATCCTCTACGGGTGGTGGTGGTTCCGTCGCCGGCGCGCGCAGTCACTCGGCGCTCCGGAGGCCCGGCAGTAAGGTTGGGCCCCGTGGACATGTCCGTCATTTTCAAGGCCTACGACGTACGCGGCACCTACCCCGACCAGCTCGACGAGAACGTGGCCCGGGCCGTCGGCTCGGCCCTCGCCGATCACGTCGCGGCCCCATCGGTGCTGATCGCGCGCGACATGCGCGCCTCGGGCGTGGCCCTGTCGGCCGCCTTCGCCGAGGGCGTGCGCTCGCGCGGCGTCGAGGTCGTCGACATCGGCCTGGCCTCGACCGACCTCTTGTACTTCGCAACGGGATACCTCGACGCGCCCGGCGCCATGTTCACGGCCTCGCACAATCCGGCCGCCTACAACGGCATCAAGCTCTGCCGCGCCGGTGCGCGTCCGATCGGCACCGACACTGGCCTCGCCGACATCGAAGCCGCCACCGTTGCCTACCTCGACCGTCCGGCCCAGGGCGAGCTCGCCGCACAGGTGGAGCGCAGCGTGCTCGACGAGTGGGTCGACCACGTGCACTCCTTCGTCGACGTCGAGGCCCTGACGCGACTGCGCATCGTGGCCGACACGGCCAACGGCATGGGCGGCTACGTCGTTCCGGCGGTCTTCGCGGACCTGCCCTTCGACGTGGAGATCCTCTATCCCGAACTCGACGGGACGTTTCCCAACCACCCGGCCGATCCTCTCAACCCCGACAACATCGTCGACCTCCAGCGTCGGGTCCTCGAGACCGGCGCCGACGTGGGGCTGGCCTTTGACGGTGACGCCGACCGCGTCTTCCTGGTCGACGAGCGGGCCCAGCCGCTGAGCGGCTCGACCACGACCGCGATGGTGGCCTCGGTCATGCTCGAGCGCCACCCCGGCGCGACGATCCTCTACAACCTGATCTGCTCGCGCGCCGTGCCCGAGGTGATCGACGAGTGCGCCGGCGTCGGCGTGCGCACCCGGGTGGGACACAGCTACATCAAACAGGTGATGGCCGACACCGGGGCGGTCTTCGGCGGCGAGCACTCGGGTCACTACTACTACCGCGACAACTACCGCGCCGATTCGGGCATCATCACCGCGATGGTGGTCCTGGAGCTGCTGAGCCGTCAACGCCGGCCCCTCTCCGAGGTGGCCGCGCCCTTCGTGCGCTACGCCAGTTCGGGCGAGATCAACACTCGCGTCGACAATCCCGCGGCGGTGGTGGCCGCCATCTCCGAGCGCATGCGAGCGGCGGGCACCAACGTCGACGAGCTCGACGGGCTGACCGTCGAGCACGACTCGTGGTGGTTCAACCTGCGGCCCTCGAATACCGAGCCTCTGCTGCGACTCAACGTCGAGGCCGAGGACGCCGCGGCCTGCGAGGCGCACGTCGCCGAGGTGCTGGCCCTGATCAAGGAGATGGCGTGAGCCTGGATTCGTTCTTGTTAGAACTGCTCGAAGACCCGATTGACCACCAGAACCTGCTCTACGTGGCCGAGAAGAACGTCCTGTACAACCCGCGTCGGCGCGTCGCCTACGAGGTGCGCGGATCGATCCCGGTCATGCTCGACTCCGAGGCGCGCCCCGTCGCTGACGACGAGCACGAGGCTCTCACGAGCGACCCGACCGGGGTCTGGACGGGCGCGACTAGTTGAGGCGCTCGACGATCATGGCCATGCCCTGGCCGCCGCCGACGCACATCGTCTCCAGGCCGTAGCGCAGCCCGCGGTCCTCAAGGCCGTTGATCAGCGTGGTCATGATGCGTGCGCCAGTCATGCCGAAGGGGTGGCCCAGGGCGATCGCTCCGCCGTTGACGTTGAGCTTCTCCAAGGGGATGTTGAGGTGGCGGGCGCTGGGGATGACCTGGGCCGCGAAGGCCTCGTTGATCTCCACGAGGTCGATGTCCTCCATGGTCAGCCCGGCCCGGGCGAGTGCCTGACGAGAGGCCTCGATCGGGCCCAGTCCCATGATCTCGGGGTTCAGCGCCGACACGCCGCTCGAGACGATGCGCGCGAGCGGCGTGATGCCCAGGGCGCGCGCGCGGGTGTCGCTCATCACGATGACGGCGGCCGAACCGTCGTTGAGGGGGCAGGCGTTGCCGGCCGTGATGGAGCCGCCCTCGCGAAACACCGGCTGGAGGCTCGCGAGCTTCTCGAGCGTGGTGCCGGCACGCGGGCCGTCGTCGGTCGTCACGATGACGCCGTCGGGGCGGGTGACCGGGATGATCTCGCGCTCGAAGAAGCCGTTGGCCTGGCTGGCCACGGCGAGCTCCTGGCTGCGCAGGGCGAACTCGTCCATCTCCTCGCGGCTCACGTTCTCGAACTCGGCGACGTTCTCGGCCGTCTGGCCCATGGCGATGTAGACGTCGGGCAGGCCCGGCGCGGGGCTCCACGGCTCGCCACGCCGCTCGGCGCGCGAGGCGCTGCGCGCGATGGCGTCGGCGAAGAGCGGGTTCATCGCCTTGGCGATGTCCGAGGCGCCGTTGCCGAATCGCGAGACGGTCTCCACCCCGGCGGCCACGAAGACGTCACCCTCGCCGGCGCGGATGGCGTGGGCCGCCATGCGGATGGTCTGTAGCGACGACGAGCAGTAGCGGTTCACGGTCACTCCGGGCACCTGGTCGAGGCCGGCGAGGATGGCCGCGACGCGCGCCACGTTGAAGCCGGACTCGCCAGCGGGCTGACCGCAGCCGACGATCAGGTCTTCGACCTCGGCGGGGTCGAGCTGGGGCACCTTGTTGAGGACCTCGCGCACCACGTGGGCGGTCAGGTCGTCGGGGCGAAGGTCAACGAGGGACCCCTTGAAGGCACGCCCGATCGGCGTGCGTCCGGTGGCGACGATGACGGCTTCGGGCATGGGTCCTCCTCGTGGTTACCGCTGCGTAACTGCCGAGCCTAGTGGGCGCTAGTGGGCGTCGAGGGGCCCGGCGTCGCCGAAGCCCTGGCGGATGCCCTGACCCGCGCGCCGAGCCAGCTGTTCGGGCTCGAAGAGCATCCAGTAGGCGTTGCGCGCGTGGCTGCGCGATCGGTTCTCGAACACGCTCGCGAGCACGGCGGGGTCGTCGGACTCGTCCTCGTGGACGAAGACCTCGAGGATGGGCGTCGAGGTGAGCAGTTGTGCCTGCATGATCCCCAGGGAGGCCTCGTGGGCGCACTGCTTGTCGATCGGCGCGCTGCCGGGCATGCCCAGGGCGACCACGATGTCGCACTTGTCCTTCTCGATGAGGTTCTTCGCGGCGACCGCGAGGTCCTTGAAGCCGGGCACCGTGGCGCTGATGACCCGAAAGGTCGAGTTGTAGCCGGGGCACTCGGAAAGCTCGGCGCGAGCCGCTCCGCCCATGTCGTAGCGGGCGAACATCGTGTCGACGACGCCGATGCGCTTGAGCTTGGTCTTGTTCTTTCCCACGCGACTCCTCTCGGGGCCAGTGTAGGGTCAGCGCGGCGCGAGGCCCGCGACGGCGTCGGCGAGGTCGACGCCCCAGGGGATCACCGCGAGGGTCGGCACGGCGACGCCGGCCTCGACGTAGCGTTCGACGTGTTCGCGGCACGCGTCGTAGGAGCCGTGGATGATCAACTCGTCGACCACCGCGTCGGGGATCGCGGCGTTGGCGCCCTTGCGATCGCCTTGGGCCCAGGCGTCCCACATCGGGGCGAACACCTCGTCGCGCCCCAGCCAGCGGTGGAACTCGGCGTAGGCCTCGACCGTCAGGTACGACGAGATCATCCGTCGTCCGATCGTGCGCGCGGCCTCGGCGTCAGCGGTCGGGATCACGAAGAGCCGCGCGGCGATCAGCTTGGACTCGCCGACCTCGGCGCGGCACGTGGCCACGTCGTTCGCGCCGAGCCAGTTGAGGATCGCGCCGTCGGCCTCGGCGCCGGCCAGGCGCAGCATGCCCGGGCGAAGGGCGCCGAGCAGGATCGGCGGCACCGCGGCGACCGGGCGCGACAGGCGAAAGCCGTGCACCTCGAAGGTGTCGAAGACGTCGTCGATCTTCTCGCCGGCGAGAGCGCGGTTGAGAAAGCGCAGCGCGTCGCGCGTGCGCTGGTAGGGCCGGTCGTAGGCGATGCCGTTCCAGCGCTCGACGACCGGCGCGCTCGAGGCGCCCAGGCCCATCGTGAAGCGCCCGGGCGCCGCCTCGGCCAGGGCCGCCACGGTCATGGCCAGTAGTCCGGCACCGCGCGTGAAGGCGGGCGCCACCGCGACGCCGAGGTTCAGGCGACTCTCCCAGGCGGCCGCGAGGGCCAGCGGGGTGAAGCCGTCGACACCGTCGACCTCCGAGGACCAGACGTCGGTGTAGCCGAGGTCGGCGAGGCGCGTGAACCACTCACGGTGCTCGGCCAGGGTGACGCCGTCAAAGGGGATCGTGATGCCGTAGCGCATGAGCCAGTGTTACCAGATACGACTAGTGCAGGTAGTCCCCGCCGTGGGCCGGGGGTACGGGCACGCCGCGAACGTTGAGATCGTGGGTCCAGCGCTCGATGAGCGTCTCGAGGACCGCGACGCGCGCGTAGTGCTTGTTCTCGGCGGGGATCAGGTCCCAGTGGGCGCGCGGGTGATCGGTCCAGTCGACCATGTCGGACAGCGCGTCGAGGTAGGCGGCGCGCCGCTCGCGGTTGCGCCAGTCGTCGGGGGTGAGTTTCCACTGCTTTAAGGGATCGCTCGCGCGGCTCTCGAAGCGCGCGAGCTGCTCGGCGTCGGAGATGTGCAGCCAGAACTTGACGATCGTCGTGCCATCGTTCACCAGGCTGCGCTCGAACTCGACGATCTCGTTCGCCGACTGTCGTGCCGCCTTTCGGTCGATGGCTCCCTCGACGCGCTCGACCAGGAGCCGCCCGTACCACGAGCGGTCGAAGACGGTCATCTGGCCCTCACCCGGGATGGAGGGCTGGAAGCGCCAGAGGAAGTGGTGACGGGCCTCCTCCTCGGTGGGTACGCCGATGGGTCGCACCTGCACGTGGCGCGGATCGAGGCCCTGGGTCAGGCGGCGGATGGCGCCACCCTTGCCGGCGGCGTCGAATCCCTCGAACACGACGAGCAGACCGGGTCCGCGAGGGTTCTCGAGCAGGCCCGCCGTCGTGAGGCGCAGTTGCACGAGGCGCCGTTGGGCGACGCTGATGCGCCGCTCCGACTCCTCGTTGGTCAGGCTGCGCGAGAGGTCGATCTCGTCGATACGTCGGGCCATCACACCTTTCGCCTCGAAGACGCACTCGTCGTCACGGTAGCAGCGGTTGTCTTCGGGATCCTGCGCGGCACTGACCGTCGTTGGGTGAGCTCGGTGTCGGCCCGCGACCTTGATCAGACCGGCGGCGGGGGCGCCGCGGGAGGCGCGGACACCGGGGGCGCACCTGACGTGAGGCGCCGACTACGGCGGGCGAACACCCAGGTGGCAAGACTAAAGAGCAGGGCCAGCACCGAGGCGATCAGGGCGAACGTCTCGTGTGGCGGGCGGAAGAAGTAACGAACCGTCGAGGTTCCCGCGGGGACCTGAATCGACTGGTAGACGCCGTCGACGGTCGTGATCGGCACCTCGACGCCGTTGACGCTCGCGTGCCAGCCCTTCATCATGAGTTCGGTCCGCAGCAAGGTGGCGGGCCCGTTCGGGCACAGGACACTCACGTGGTCCACCGAGACCACCGAGACGTTGCACGACGCCACGGACGCCGTCACGAAGGGGCGCGGCGCCGGCATCTCGTAGATCGCGGCGAGGTAGTCGCGGAAGACCTCCTTGACGCCCAGCTTCTGGAGGGCGGGCAGCAGCGGCACCTGTTGGGGGAAGAGCAGATACTTCACCGACGCGCTCTCGAACGCAGCGAAGTGCGCGACGAGGTCCTTCTCTTGGAGGATGACTCCGGCCATGCCGGAGTGGATCGTGAACTGGTTGGAGGGCGTGAGGCTGGGGTAGAGCGTGCTCGCCAGGTAGTCGGCGTAGGCGTGGGGGAAGGGCAGGTCGACCTGGCTGATCTCGTTGAGTCCGTACTGGCTGCCCCAGTTGGGATAGAGGACGGCGAAGTCGAGGAAGCGCTCCTGTCCCTGGTGGGCCTTGATAAAGGCGATCGGTGCCTCGTCGAGGGTGATCTGCTTGGGCGCTTCGGCGGTGGGCACCACGAAGTAGAGAAGTGACTCACCCACGACGACCAGGGCGATGAGCCACGGGGTCACGCGAAAGCGGGTGAGGAACGCCAAGACGAGCACGAGGCCGAGCGCGACGAAGGGTATCGCGTGCAGGCCCATCAGGATGATCTGCTGCTTGCCCGTGACCGTGAGTCCATTGTTGTAGCGCGAGCCGGCGTACACCGAGAGCATCACGAGCGAGAACACGACGAGGACCGCCGCGGGCAGGGCGCGCCGGGCCAGCTTGCTGGTGGACAGGTCGGCGAGGCCGAAGGCCGCGAGCACGATGAGGGCGAGTTCGAGGCTGGGGAAGATGTAGCGCGACACCGAGATCGTGGTCATCTGGGGCAACAGGTTCCAGACTCGGCGCACGCCCCAGAAGTTGTCGAGCAGCATCATGCCGAGCAGCACCCAGGCACCCAGGTAGATCCGCAGGGGCCGCAGGCGAGATCCGAGCAGGCCCACGAGAGCGAGTACCGCGACGCTCGCGGTGAAGTACCCGCCGATACCACCCCAGGCGTTACCGACGTTTTTGTTCGACAGGAGTGTTGAGAAGATGTAGGGGTCCAGCAACATCGCGTAGGCGGGCCCGGCAATGTGGCTGATGCCGTCGACCGCGGCGACGTGACCGCCGACGTTGGCCTCCTTCATGAAGTCGATGAAGGGCACGAGGATCGGCAGCGCCAGCAGCACTCCCACGACGCCGCCCAGGGCGACGCGAGCCATCGCGACGAGGCGACGCGAGGACTCGAGGGAGAACAGGCGCACCACCGCCCAACCGACGGCGAGGAGCCCGTCGAGGTAGGCCGTCTCGGGGAAGCCGGCGTAGAGCGAGAGCGCCAAGGCCAGGGCCAGGACGTACCAGCCGTTGGCGCGCCGCTCGCGCACCGCGTCGTAGATGATCTCCACGCCCAGGATCAGCATCGGCGCGAAGGCCACCGGATTGAGGGCCGAGTTGCCGATCCAGGCGTACGTGCCGTTGAGCGCGAAGAGCGCTCCGGCGACCGCGCCGACCAGCGGACGAAGTCCCAGACGACGAAGGAGGAAGAAGGTCGAGACGCCCGCGATCATCTCGAGGATCATGTGAAACCAGAGCAGTCCGGCGGGGAACGCGAAGAGCAGAGTGAGGGGAAAGAGCGCGGCGCTCTGCATCTCACCGGCGAGCGGCGAACCGAGCCCTTCGAAGTAGTTCCACATCGGCAGGTGGCCGTGGAGGATGTCGTAGGCGGCCAAGTGCCCGAGGGGCTGGGTGATGAAGCCCACGTTGGGGTCGATCATGGGTCGCCCGCAGGTCACGTGGCAGAGCTGGTGCGAGATTCCCGCGGTCCAGGAGATCGGGTCCGAGTTGGTGAGGCCCGATGCGTAAAAGATGTTGCCGGCGAAGACCGCCAGGATGATCGCGACCACGGGCAGGGTCCACGGTGGCAACTTTCGCAGAAAGGCCATCACGCGGGCCCCGAGGGAAATCACCCACTCAGGCTACAAGAGCGGCTCACGGCTCCCGGGACCCTGATCGATCTCGCGGTGGCGGTAGTACATCGTCTCGCCGAGCAGGAGGAGCGACTCGGGAAAGAAGGGGTCGCGAAACGTCCCAAAGATGTCCCAACGCCGGATGAAGCGGTTGCGGTCGTCGAGTGGATCGAGGGTGCCGCGAGAGCTCGACACGTGGTGGTAGAGGCGCACGTCGGGGGTGTAGACGACGTAGCGATGCTCGTCCTGAGAGCGAAGGCAGATGTCGACGTCGTTCATGACGACTTTGAGCTGCTCGTCCATCCCGCCCAGTTCGTTCCAGGTGGCGCGGCGCACCATCTGCACGGCGCCGGTGACCGCGGACACGTCGCGGGTCGCGACGGCGAACTGGTCGTCGTGGGGATAGTTCGAGTCCGTTCGCAGGTGCTGGGGGTAGGGAGCGATGACGATGGACTCGTGCTCGCGCGTCCCGTCGCGATCGAGTAGGCACGCGCCGACGAAACTCACATCCTCGAGCGCGGCCAGGCCGATCATTCTCTCGAGCCAGTCGGGCGTGATCACGATCGTGTCGTTGTTCAAGGTAACGACGAAGTCGGCTCGGGAGTGGGCGACGCCGCGGTTCACGATGGCCGCGTAGTTGAACGGTCCCGGGCAGGGAACCACTCGGTAGTTCGTGGCGGCGAAGAACTCCAGGGTCTCGGGTAGCGCGGAGTCGTTGTCGAGGATGATCACGTCGAAGTTGGGGTAGGTGGTGATCGACTCGATCGCCTCGAGACACTGGCGGACGAGGTCGACGCGGTCGCGCGTGGGGATGATGATGTCGATGCTCGGCGCGGGCTGGGGTACCGGGGGTCGCCAGTCGACGACGCCGGGCGTGGCCCGCGCGGCGGCGTCGTCGCCCCATCCGCGACGCCCGAGGGCGGCGCGCACCACGCGCACCGTGTCGTCGTTGAGGTGCTCGGCGCGAAAGCTCGACGCCGGACGGCCGGCCGGCAGGACCTGGGCGACGTGATGGAAGCGCGCGTCGGCCTCGTGCAGTCGCAGGTAGGCGTCGTGCTCGAAGGCCCAGCCGGCGCTGGGGTCGAAGCCCCCGAGGCGCGTGATGGCCTCGCGGCGGATCAGGGCCGGGCGTCCCACGACGTTGTAGCTGAGCAGGCTGTGCGCACCCACCGCGGAACTCTTGAGGATGGGCGCCTCGGGGCGAGTGCCGATCTCGTCGGCGAAGACGACGTCGTCGCCCGGCTGCGCGCTCGCGAGGAGGACCTTGATCGCCGCGCGTCGCTCGACCGGTGTCGTTGACGCGTCAAGGATTGCCAGCCACGTCACGTCCGTCGAGTGGATGCGGTCGTTGATTGACGCCAGGTCGGGCGCGGCCGCGGATTCATCCACCGTCAAGACGGCCACGTCCTCGGTGCCGTGGTCGTCGGCCAAGTTCACCCCGAGGGCGATCAGAGCCTGGGGGTGGTAGTTGATGGGAAAGGCGTGACTCTGATCGATCTCGGCGATCGTCGTGGCGGACTCGGGCACGATCACCTTCTCAAGGTGCAGGATCGCGCGGGCCAGCTTCAGGATCGGGCGACCGACGACGCGCGCCGCGCGATATCGCAGGGTGTTCACCCCGAGCATTCGTCCAAGCGTGCGCCGCCACCAGATCCCCTGAGCCATATGAATGCTGGCGTGGAATGCCTCCCACCGGCGTCGCAGTTCGCGGTCGGTCAACTGGTGGTCTTCGACGGGATCGAACTGGCGGAGGCGTGGCACGGGGCTGGTCTTTCGGTGTCTCGTCCCGGCCACGACCGGGCGCGGAACTCCTCAACTGTAGTGAGGCCGCACTGCCCGTGGCGTCAGGCGATCAGAGTGAATCAGATCGTGTCGGCGCTGAGATACAGTGACACATTTGTCCCTAACGGGTGAGATCAAGGAGAGTCGATGACCGACGTTCTCAAGGCCAAGCGTGACGAGCACGGACACTCCTTGCGAGGTGGGGCCCTCGGGCTCTTCGACTCGGTGGTGATGGCGGTCGCCGGCGTCGCGCCGGGCTATTCAATCGCGGCGTCCACCGCGGTCCTCTATGGCGCAGTGGCTCTCGGCGGTGCGGCGTCACTGCTCTACTGCGGAGTGGCGATGTTCGGCATCGTCTTCGCGTTCAACTACCTGGGCCGCGTCGAGGCCAACGCCGGCGCGAGCTACTCGTGGGTGCGCCGCGCCCTGCACCCGGCGCTGGGCTACCTGAGCGGCTGGGCGCTCGTCGTCTCGGCCCTGATCTTCATGGTGGCGGCCACGGTGCCCGTGGGGGGCAACCTGCTCGGGCTCTTCTCCACCTCGGCGGCCAACAACGTCGGCGACGTCACCATCATCGGCACGATTTTCTTCCTTCTGATGGTGGGCGCCGTCGCGGCCGGCGTGAACATCACGGTCAAGGTCCAGATCCTCATGTCCACCGTGGAGATCGCGATCCTGCTCCTCTTCATGGTTCTCGCCCTCGTGAACGGCCATCACGTGACGGCGTTCTCGTGGCACTGGTTCTCGCCGTCGATCTTCCACGGCTCGACCGGGTTCTTCGGGGGTGCGCTGGTGGCCGCCTTCTACTACTGGGGCTGGGACGTGACGGCCAATCTCAATGAGGAGACCAAGGGGGCCAAGAAGACCCCGGGACTGGGCGGCATCATCGGGATCCTCTTCGTCTTCGTGCTCTTCGAGGTCTTCACCGTTGCGACAAACCTGGTCCTGACGGCGAGCCAGATCTCGAATAATTCCGCCGATGTCCTCGCGGTGCTGGGCCAGGCGGTCTGGCACGGCACCGGTGGCAAGATCATCGTCGTCGCGGTCGTGCTGTCGACGATCGCGACACTCGAGACGACGCTTATCCAGGTGACGCGCACGCTGTTCTCGATGGGTCGCGACAACACACTGCCGCGCTCACTGGGCACCGTGCATTCGCGCCGCAAGACGCCCATGGTGGCGACCGGGGTCGTGACCGTCTTGTCCCTGGGGCTGTTCGTGGGGAGCCAGTACGTGGGCTCGATTAGTTCGATCCTGACCGACGCGATCAGCGCGATCGGCTTGCAGATCGCGATCTACTACTCGCTGGCCGGCCTCGCCGTCGTCATGCTCTACCGGCGACAGCTCTTCAAGTCGGCGTCGAACTTTCTCTTCATGGGACTCTGGCCCCTGCTCGGGGCGATCTTCATGGTCCTCATGTTCATCAAGACGATCCCGACGTTGAACGCGACCACCCTCTGGGTCGGACTGGGTGCCATGGCGCTCGGACTGATTCCGATGACGTACTACTGGGCTACGGGCAACCCCTACTTCACGGTCCCGACCAAGGAGGACCGTCACGCCGTGATCGAGGAGATGGAAGAGCTGGAGATGAACCTCTAATTCGCCCTAGAGCGCCTTTCGCATCTGCATCGTCTTGACCTCGTAGCCCGACGTCTCGTAAAGGGAGCGAGCGACCGCATTGGTGCCAAAGACGTTGAGGCCCAGGTACGTGGCGCCCGCCCGGCGCGCCTCGTCCTCGGCCGCGTCGAGCAGGAGCCGTCCGTAGCCTCGTCCGCGCAGGTCCGCTGACACCTCGATGTCGTAGATCCACGCCTCGCCGGTGGTCGAGATGCGCGGCTCGAGGTTCAGCCAGACGTATCCCACGCGGACGTCGCCGTCGAAGGCGTTGAGAATGGACATCCCGGGGGTGTCGCCGCCCTGGGGCAGGATCCGAGCGGTCTCGGCGCGACCGAGTTCTGCCGCGGACTCTTCGGGCCAGTTGCCCGCCGCGACCTGCTCGGCCGCGAACTCGCTCGCCGTGCGCGCGATCAGTTCCTCGACCTCGTGGGTGGTCATGGGGCTCAGCGTCAACCTGTTCATCAGGCCGAACATAGCCCGGGGTCGTCGTCGCGAGGGGGAGAGCGCCTGTCCCGAGAGGGTGTCTCAAGATTTCGCGTTCCGTTCACCTGTTGTTCACCCATTTAATAGGAATCCGTCACGTGGCGATGGAACACTCGAAGGCGGCGGAGTCGGAGGAGTGAGTGTGACCAGTAGCGACCTAGACCGATTCGTGGCCGAGGGCGAGATCCCCCAGACCGGGCTCGCCGCATCGGGCCAGACCGTGAGTGACCTGCTCGACGAGGCGCCGCGCAGCCGCTTCCATCGCCGGGCCGTCGTCATCTCGGGCATGGGATTCTTCACCGACGCCTACGACCTCTTCGTCATCGGCACGGTCGCGGCGATCCTCAAGGCGCAGTGGAACTTGTCGACGACCCAGACCAGCTGGGTCACGGGCGGTGCGATCCTCGGGGCCTTCGTCGGGGCCTTCGTGTTCGGACGACTGGCCGACGTCTTCGGCCGCAAGACCGTCTACACCACGGTGGCCGCCATCATGATCGTGGGTGCGCTGGCCTCGGCGGTCGCGCCGAGCTTCTTGACCCTCGTGATCGCGCGACTCTTCCTTGGACTGGGCATCGGCGGCGACTACCCGGTGTCGGCAGTTCTCATGAGCGAGTACGCGAACCGCGCGGACCGCGGGCGACTGGTGGGCCTGGTCTTTTCGATGCAGGCCCTCGGGTTAATCGTGGGACCTCTCGTCGGCCTGACCCTCCTCGCGTCGGGAACCTCGGACAACCTGACCTGGCGTATCATGCTCGGCCTCGGCGCGGTGCCCGCGGCCGCGGTGATCTACCTGCGCGCCAAGATGCCCGAGTCGCCGCGCTTCAAGGCGACGGTCAAGGGCCAGCACGAGCAGGCGGCCAAGGAGCTGCACAGCTTCGCGGCCGGCGCGATCACCGCGGCCCAGGCGTCGGGAACTGCGCGCGAGCGCCTGAGCCTGCGTCAGTTCGTGACGAATCCGCGCATGCTCTCGCTCATGGTGGGCACGGCGGGCGCGTGGTTCCTCTTTGACTACGCCTACTACGGCAACACCATCTCGCTACCGAGCATCCTGCTCGAGGTCTCGCCCAACGCGACCATGATCGACAAGCTCCTCCTGACCCTGGCGATCTTCATCGTGTTCGCGGTGCCGGGATACCTGCTCGCGGTCTGGCGGATCGACCGCATCGGCCATCGCAAGCTCCAGCTCATCGGCTTCGCCGTGATGGCGGCGTGCTTCGCCCTGCTCGGCGCCGTACCGGTTCTCACGACCGCGGTGGTGCCCTTCGTGGCGATCTTCGGATTTAGCTACCTCTTCACCGAGTTCGGTCCCAACACCACCACCTTCGTGCTGCCCTCGGAGGTCTTTCCGGTGGAGATGCGCACGACCGGCCACGGCATCGCGGCCGGCATCGGCAAGTTCGGCGCCTTCGTCGGGGTGTTCCTGGTACCTCAGCTTCAGGCCCACGTGGGCCTGCGCGGCATGCTGATCGTCTCGGCGATCTCGGCGGCGCTCGGTCTGCTGGTCACCCTGATCCTGCCCGAACCCGCCTCGCGATCCCTCGAGGAGGTCTCGGGCGAGCGCCACCCGAACTTCACCGCCCCCAAGAAGTTTGCGGCCCCCGTCACGCCCTAGTCGTTATGGGCCTTCTCGGCCACTAGGGTCGCATCGATTCGAACTGGCAAAGGAGACCCATGACGAGCGACCTGCACGCGTACACGACGGAAATCTCGGGATTCGCCGGCGACCCGATCGAGGTCTACGCCGCGGTTCCCGACGGCGCATCCTTCGGCTCGGTCGCGGTGATTCACCACATGCCGGGCTTCGACGAGCAGACCAAGGAGATCGTGCGCAAGTTCGCCGCGCACGGCTACGGCGCCGCGATGGCCAACCTCTACAGCCGTGAGGCGCCCGGCGCCAGTCCCGATGACGCCGCCGCGGCCGCGCGGGCCCGCGGCGGCGTGCCCGACGAGCGCCTGGTCGGTGACGTCGCGGCGGTGGCGGACTTCCTGCGCGCCCAGAGCGGCTCCAACGGCAAGGTCGGCGTCATCGGCTACTGCTCCGGCGGGCGCCAGAGCGTGCTCGCGGCCTGCTCGCTCGACCTCGACGCCGCGGTGGACTGCTACGGCGCCTTCGTGGTGGTGGATCCGCCCTCGGATCACCCCCTGTCGACCGTCTCGGCCCTGACCCCGATCCTCGGGAACCTGTCGTGCCCGCTGCTCGGCCTCTTCGGCGCCGATGACCAGTACCCGTCGCCCGAGCAGACCGAGACGCTGCGGGCTCTCCTCACCGAGCACGCCAAGGAGTTCGAGTTCCACACCTTCGAGGGCGCGGGACACGCCTTCTTCGCGGTCGAGCGCCCCTCGTACCGGCCCGAGGCCGCCGTGGCGGGCTGGAACCTCATCTGGGACTTCTTCGGCCGCCACCTCAGCTAGGAGACGCCATGTGCACCTACAACACCGAGACCCTCGAGCTGACCGGTAGCGCGAAGGGCGCCACCGGATGGTTTCGCGCGACGAACGCGTCGGTCTACTTCGACCACCCGGTCCATCACCCGGCCGGTCACGCCCTGATGATCGACGTCCTCAACCCCGAGTGCGGCGCGGGCGCGCGCGTGGGCCTCGAGCTCGACGCCGACTCGGCCCGGGCGCTGGCCGAGGCGATCCTGCGCACGCTGGCGTCGGTGCCGGCACAGCTCATCGAGCACTGATCAGCGAGAGGCCACGTCGCGCCAGAGGTCGATGCCGCCCTCGACCGCGAAGTGGTCGATCCGCTCGAGTTCCTCTTTCGTGAACTCGAGGGCGTTGAGCGCGTCGAGGTTCGCGTCGAGTTGGGCGAGCGAGCTCGCGCCGATCAGTGAGGACGTGACGCGCGGGTCGCGCAGCGTCCAGGCGATGGCCATCTGCGCGAGGGACTGGCCGCGCGCGGCGGCGATGTCGTTCAGGGCGCGGATGCGCGCGAGGTTGGACTCGTTCAGCATGTCGCGCGACAGGGAGTCGGCACGTGCGGCCCGCGAGTCGGCGGGCACCCCGTCGAGGTAGCGGTCGGTGAGAAGCCCCTGGGCCAGCGGTGAGAACGCGATGCAGCCCACGCCCTCACGCTCGAGCACGTCGAGGAGGCGATCGTCCTCGATCCAGCGATTGAGCATCGAGTACGACGGCTGGTGGATCAACAGGGGGGTACCCAGGTCGCGCAGGATCGCGGCCGCTTCGGCGGTGCGCGCCGGCGAGTAGGAGGAGATGCCCACGTAGAGGGCCTTGCCCGAGCGAACCGCGTGGTCGAGCGCGCCCATCGTCTCCTCGAGCGGCGTGGTCGCGTCGAAGTGATGGTGATAGAAGATGTCCACGTAGTCGAGCCCCAGGCGCGCGAGGCTCTGGTCGAGGCTGGCGAGGAGGTACTTGCGCGAGCCGAGGTCGCCGTAGGGGCCGGGCCACATGTCCCATCCGGCCTTGGTCGAGATGACGAGCTCGTCGCGCAGTCCGGCGAAGTCGCTCGCCAGGATGCGTCCGAAGTTGCTCTCGGCGCTGCCGTAGGGCGGGCCGTAGTTGTTGGCCAGGTCGAAGTGGGTGACGCCGCGATCGAAGGCGCGGCGCAGGATGGCCCGCTGGTTCTCTAGGGGCCGGTCGTCACCGAAGTTGTGCCACAGGCCCAGCGAGATCGGGGGTAGGAGCAGTCCGCTGAGGCCCACGCGGCGAAACGGGGCATCGAGGTAGCGCTGGGGATTGGGGACATAGTCGGACATGACTCGAGGGTATCGCCGAGCGTGGACGAGGACGGAGCCCAGGGCTATGGTGACCCCGACGAGGGATTCGACGGGGGGTGCGTCGTGTTCGAAAAGCACAAGGAGCGTCTCCACGAGAGCGAGGTGGCTCTCGCGAGCGCCGCGTGGAGCGATGAGGTGGCCGAGTTGCAGACGCTTCTCGCACTCGTCGACGCCACGGGGACGATCGAGAGCTCGGACGTGATCTTGCGTGGAGACGAAAGACTCCTGGGCCACATCACCAACGTTGGACTCATCGGCCAGGTGCGCGGACCGGGCCACTATCAGGGAGGGTCCCAGGGAATCTCGATCCCCGTCGGTTCACTCGGCGGACGCAGTGTGCGCTACCGGGTGGGTGCGACGCGCGGGCACTACGTCCAGGGCGCGACCTCGCCGGCCGCGGTCGATCATGGTTCGGTCTCGATCACGACCCAGCGGGTGATCTATCAGGGGGCGGCCAAGACCGCCGAGTGTCCCTTCGCGAAGGTCCTCGGCATTCAGCACGCTCCGGGCGAGATCACCATCTCGGTGTCCAACCGCCAAAAGCCCACGGTCCTCTACTTCGGGCCGGAGCTCGATGACTGGGTGAGCAACCGACTCAACCTCGCGTTGGCGATCTACGCGGGCCGATCTGACCAGGAGAGGGCCGAACTGCGCTCTCGTCTCGACGCGCTGCTCAAGTCCAAGCCGACGCTCTAGCCGTTGGATCCAGCGGTGCGAGTCGCCTGTGTCATCATGGCGTAGCGAAGGAGGTCACCCTGAAACCGACGGCCGCGTGGCTCATTGACATGGATGGCGTGCTGGTGCGAGAAGAGCACGCGATCGACGGGGCCGGCCGCTTCATCGGCGGACTCGAGCAGCGGGGGATCCCCTTTCTCGTCCTCACCAACAACTCGATGTACACCCGTCGCGATCTGGCCGCGCGACTCGTCGCCAACGGCGTGATGGTTCCCGAGGAGTCGATCTGGACGTCGGCGCTGGCCACGGCGCGATTTCTCGCCAACCAGCGCCCCAACGGCAGCGCCTACGTGATCGGCGAGGCCGGTCTGACGACGGCGCTCTACGAGGCGGGTTACACCCAGACCGACCGCGCGCCGGACTACGTGGTGCTCGGTGAGACGCGCACCTACAGCTTCGAACGCATTACGACGGCCGTGCGCCTCATTCGCGATGGGGCCCGTTTCATCGCCACGAATCCCGATCCCACGGGGCCGAGCGCCGAAGGCCCACTGCCCGCGACCGGTTCCGTGGCGGCGTTGATCTCTCACGCGACCGGCACGACGCCCTATTTCGTCGGCAAACCCAACCCGTTGATGATCCGCACGGCGCTCAATCGTCTCGGGGCGCATTCAGAGACCACGACGATGATCGGTGACCGCATGGACACCGACGTGCTCGCCGGACTCGAGTCCGGACTGCAGACGGTGCTTGTCTTGAGCGGGGTGACTCAGAGCGAGGACATCGAGCGCCACCCCTACCGCCCGACGCGCGTGGTCACGTCGGTCGCGGTGCTCGCCGACGAGTTGGACGAGCTCGCACAGGCCTAGACCCGGGCCCACCTAGGCTCGCGACGTGGTCATCGTGATGGCGCTCCTCGCCTCCTTCGCCAACGTGGTGGCGAGCGTGATGCAGCGCCTGGGGGTCGAGAACGCGCCGGCGGCGTCGGGACCCTCGCTGGGAATGGTTCGCCACATGATCCAACGGCCGGTGTGGCTGGGCGGCTTGGTCATCATGTTCCTCGCCTACTGCGCGCAGGCCGTGGCGCTGCACCTGGGATCGCTCAGCATCGTCCAGCCCCTGCTGGTGAGCGAGTGGGTGCTGCTCGTCCTGGTGCTCTGGCTCTGGTACGGCACGTCACTGGCGCCGCGCGACCTGGCCGCGGCGGCGGCCACGGCGCTCGGGCTCGCGCTGTTTCTCGTAGTGGCCGATCCCCACGAGGGGTCGCGCGTGCCGAGCGCGGCCCTGTGGTGGGTGCTGGGCGGCGTCATCGCGATCACCATCGTCGCGCTGGTTCTCCTCGGGCGACGAGGACCCGCGTGGTGGCGCGCGATCGCCCTGGGTGCGGCGGCCTCGGTGGGCTTCTCGCTGGTCGCCGCGATCACCAAGTCCCTGACGAACGAACTGGTCGTGGGCTGGGGGGCCGTGTTCGGTTCGTGGCAGGTCTACTCGCTGGCGCTCGTGGGCACGGTGTCCTTCGTCATCATGCAGAGTGCCTTTCAGGTGGGGCCCTTCGGCGCTTCGCAGTCGTCGTTGATCCTCACGAATCCCTTCCTCTCGATCGTGATCGGTGCGCTGGCCTTTGACGAGATCCTGCGCGGCGGCGTCGTGTACCGCACCCTCGAGGTCGCGAGCCTCGCGGTCATGGTCATCGGCGTCATCGGCCTGGCCACCTCGCCCCTCGTTGCGGGCGTGCACTCCGAAGACGACGGCACGCATCTCCTGGAGGGTCGGGGACTGCTCGCTCGCCGACGTGCGCACGACTAATCGAATAATTACGCGCTGTTCGAACGGTTGATTGACACGCACATCTAGCCGTCTTCTTGTGAAAACCCTGAGAATTCCGTGTCGGAACGATTGGATTTAGAACATTGGCAGCGTCTGTTCAATCTGTTCGGTTCGAATTCACTATTCTTCATCAAATATGGAGATATTCCTTAGGGGCGGCGTAGCGTCGCGAGTACGGAATTCGCCATGGCGAACGACTCTGTGGAGGAACTCATGAAGAAGATATCGACTACGACAGCGTCCATTGCGATGTCACTCGGACTCGTCGTGGCACTCGGCGGCGGCGTGGCGATGGCGAGCGGCCACAGCGGTGGTTCTCACAAGCCGACGGGTGCTCTAGCGACGGGATCGGTGACGTGCACCATGCACGGTGTCGCGATCTTCGCCGCGAACGGTTCTCTGACAATACGTGGCAATATCACACCGTCACACGGGGCAGGTTGTACGGGCAAAGATGCAACTTCGAACACGATCAAGATTCGGATTGGGCACTTCTCGAGCCCGCTGACGAATTCGACGACGACTACGGTCACACCGGCACCGACGTCAACGGTCACCCAGACGTGCGCGTCGGTTCCCAATGGAACCCTGCCCGACTTGGGTAACGGCACCATTGTCTGGAACTCTCGTCCGAAGTTTGCTCCTTCAACGGGAATCGGCTTCACAGGAGGCACCGCGAGCCCGAGCACGAGCACGAACGGGCATCTTCTCATCGCCTACACCTCGGGCCAAGTTGGGGGCGGGTCGTTCATGGACGGCACCGCCACGTTGTCGCTGACGAGTCGCCAGACCCTGGCGCAGCTCCAGTCGCGCTGCGAGAGTGGTCGATTCGTGATCGCGGTCTCCGGGACGATCACTCTGTAATTCACGCCGCCCAGGGCTCGCTGATTTCGATTAGCGGGGCCGTCGGTGCAACAAGGGAGGGCTGTTCGTGACGAACAGCCCTCCCTTGTTGTCGGAAACGACGCCCCCCGGGCCGACAGCCCTAACTGCCGAGGATGCGCCCGAGCCAGCCCTGGGAGAGGGACTTCTTGAACTTCGCGTCGAGGCCAGACTCCGCGCAGTTGCAGCGCTTGGCCTTGGGCACGCCCGCCAGCACCTGGTTGACGTGTTGACCGCAGCCCGCCCACGTCGGCTTGCCGCACTTGCCGCAGTTGATTCGTCGACACATATCTCGTCGCTCCACTCTTCCCAGTTGTCGAGAGATCTTATACCCCTAGGGGTATAAGATTCAACCGTCCGCCGCGACTGTGGCGAGAGGTGCTGCGTCTTCGGATGGGTGCGCGATGGCTTCCGTGGTTCAGACGTCGTGGCGTGCGGCGAAGCGCAGAGCACGTAATGCCAGTCGGTGGCGCCACGACACGCGTGTTGTGGCCAACTCCAGAGTGGTGCGGTGGTCCGGGTCGAGGAGACTAGTCGCGGTCTCGACGATGCGATCGAAGCCCCAGTGGCGCAGTCGCCCCGTGTAGGGGGTGCCCGCCAGGAGGAAGTCGCGCGCCTCGCGCGCTTGAGGGGTCAGGTCGAGCACCGGTCGGTAGCTCGCGAGGACGGCCCGCAACTCGGCCACCGTGCGCGGCGGGTCGATCACACCAAGCGCCGCGCCCGTCACGGCCATGTCGGCGACGTAGCGATCGCTCTGGTTCGCGTTGAGCGGTGTGGGCCCGAAGGCCTGGTACGAGGCGAGGAACATCGCGACCTCTGCAGCGTGGATCCAGGCGAGCAGCTCGGGGTCGTCTCCGCGATAAGGGGCGGGGTCGTGCGGCTGAGAAACGATGGCGGCGTGGATACGCCGGACCGTGCTGATCGCCTGGAGGGCATCGTCCTTTGAGGCGTAGGTGGTCAGAGCGAGGAAGCGTCCCGTGCCGTAGAGTCGTCCGAGCGGGTCGTCCTGGTATCGCGAGTGCTCCGAGAGGGCCCTCATGGCGACGGGATGGAGCATCTGGGTCAGCAGGGATGCCACGCCGCCGACCAGCATCGCCGGCAGGTCGGCGTGCACCACGCGCATCGGCGAGTCGAGGGGCGAATAGGCCCGCTCGGGATCCCGGCAAATATCGATGAGGGGCCCTTCCAGACCGACGCGCGCGCGCACGTAGAAGAAGAGTCGCTGACGCCACGAGAGGCGAGTGGTGGAGGCTGGTGACATGGTGGGGGGTGCTGAGGTGACCATCCCACGCTACCTACTGAACGCGCCGATCGACACGGGCGCGAGTACGTCAACTCCGTCGCGGCACGGGCTTGTCGTTAAGCCGCCTCCGGTCAGGGTCTCGCGCGCGGTGTCACGCTGACGAACCCGTAAGTTGGGCGCGCAGGAGCCCACTACCAAGGGAGTTCTCATGGACGTCTTCATCACGGGCGCGTCGGGTCACATCGCCTCCGCGGTCATTCCCGAACTCATCGCGAACGGCCACTCCGTGCGCGGCCTGGCGCGCTCGGACGCCGCGGCGTCGATCGTCGCCACACGGGGCGCCGACGTCGTCTCCGGCGACCTCGACGGCCTCGACCTCCTGGCGGCGGCGAGCGCTCAGGCCGACGGGGTGATTCACCTGGCGTTCAAGCACGAGGCCTTTACGACCGGCGACTTCATGGGGGCGGTCGGCTCGGACCTGGCGGCCATCCACGCGATGGGCGAGGCCCTGAGGGGAACCGGCAAGGCGTTCGTCACGACCGGCGGCACGTTGATGTTGGCGAGTGGCGGGCCATTGGGTCGCGCGGGCACCGAGGACGACCGGATCGGGGCTGGCCCGCGCGTCGACGCGGAGAACTACACGCTCGCCCTCGCCCACGAGGGGGTGCGCTCATCGGTCGTGCGTCTGGCGCCGTTGATCCACAGTGACCTCGACCATCACGGTTTCACCGCCGTCTTGATCGGTTCCGCTCGCCAGAACGGGGTGGCCGCCTACGTGGGTGACGGTGCGAACCGCTGGCCGGCGGCCAACACCCACGACATCGGCGTGCTCTACCGCCGGGCGCTCGAGAGCGCGGCCCCGGGCACGATCTGTCACGGCGTCGACGATCCGGGTATCCCCTTTAAGGTGATCGCCGAGACGATTGCCGGGGCGTTGGGCGTGGGCACGGCGAGCGTCACGACGGACGAGGCGTCACGATACCTGGGCTTTCTCGCCGGGTTCGCGCATCTTGACAACCTCGTCTCCAATGACCGGACCCGCCGCGAGCTTGGCTGGGAGCCGACGCACCCCGGCTGGATCGAGGACGTGCGATCGGGCCACTACCTTCGTTGATCACGCTGACGTGTTGCGATCGTGGTGACACGTCGGTAGGCGCCGGACACGGTGGTCGGTATCTTGCGACGTGGAAGACAGTGGCGTGTCGAGGCGACGACGGCGTCGACTGGGCGAAACGTGCTCCTTAGTACTCGCCCTTGATCACGAAGTAGGACCCGCGGATGGTCCCCGCGAGCTTTGACTTCTGACGTGCGAACTTGAAATCGCTCAATTCCGCCGGCACGTCCATCCCCTCGGAGAGCTTGAATCCGACGGCTCGCTTCGGTGCCGGTCCGTCGAGGGTGTAGAGCACATTGATCGAAAGCCCGCTCTGGTAGAACACGTAGGTCCATCGGATGTTCTCGACCTGAAACGACGTGGCCTCAAGCGGTGGCGACTCAATCATGATGTTTCGTTCTTCGAGGACGCGATTCACGAAGTCGATCGCTACCTGTGCCTGGGCGGCGGGTTCGACACTAAAGACGTGGTTGTACTTGTTGAAGAAGTAGCGAGCCTCGTTAGCGCGTAGACCAGCCAATGCGTCCGCGACGGGCGAAGACTCTAGGCCGGTGGTTGACACACGTTGAAAGTCAACGACGTAGGGCATGCCCGAAACTACCTCGATTTCCCGAAGGTTCGAGTGAGAACCGCGTGGTGGAGGTAAGGGGATTCGAACCCCTGACCTCTTGACTGCCAGTCAAGCGCTCTACCAACTGAGCTATACCCCCAACGGTCTAACGATGTTAGCAGTCACCCGCTGGCCGGTCGCCCGGCCTAGGCGATGATCAGGTCGGCGAGTTCTGACGGATGCGAGAAGAAGGGGGAGTGACCGCTTGAGAGTTCGACGCGCTCGTCACAGCGAGCGGCGAGGATCTCCTGGAGCGACGGGTCGATCGCGCGGTCGTCGCGGCAGGCGACGTAGCGCGAGGCAACGGGAACGTCGGGGCCGGTGCGCGGGCTGCGAAAGCTGGCGAGCGTCTGGGTGGAGAGTTGGCCGAGCGCCCACTCTCGCGTTGTGGGATCACAGTCCTCGTAGAGGGCCGCGCCGGCCAGTTCGGGGTTGAGCCGCAGAATCGGACCGTCGAGGACCATGGCCTCGTCGAGGGTGGTGCGCACGCGCACGAGGCGCGACACGTCCGTCGCACTCTCACCTCTGGCCGGGACGATGGCGGCGATGAAGACGAGATGCGTGAGTTCACCCACTAGGTGAGCGGCCTGGGACACGACGGCGCCGCCGTAGCTGTGCGCGACCAGGACCACGTTGCCCAGCCCCTCGCACGCGCCGGCCACGAGGGCGGCGTCCTGGTCGAGGTCGGCCAGGGGGTCGCCGCCGGTCTGCGAGCTGGGCAGGTCGACGGCGCGCCACGCCACGCCACGCTGGTCGAACTGGGACGTGAGGTCGCGCCAGCACCAGGGTCCGCCCCAGGCGCCGTGGACGAGTACGTAGGTCGGTGCGGTCATGGATCTCGCTTTCTCGTCCAAGGATAGGCACGATGCTCCCTAAACTGGCCCAATGGCTCGACCCTTTGACGTCACCGCGGTGGAAGCGAAGTGGCAGGCCCGTTGGCGTGACGAGGGCACCTACAACGTCGACAACGCCGACCCCCGGGAGCGCTACTACGTCCTGAGCATGTATCCGTACCCCTAGGGGGCGGCCCACCAGGGCCGCGTACGCAACTACACCTTCGGTGACCTGGTCGTTCGCTACAAGACGATGCGCAACTTCGCGGTCCTCTCGCCGATCGGCTTCGACTCCTTCGGGCTGCCCGCCGAGAACGCCGCGATCAAGGCCGGCAGCCACCCGCGGCTCTTCACCGACGCGCGCATCGCCGAGCTGACGTCCTCACTGCAGCGCCTGGGGGCGGTCTATGACTGGCGCCGCGAGGTGAACAGCCACGATCCGACCTACATGAAGTACTCCCAGGTGATCTTCCTTGCCTTTCTCAAGGCGGGTCTCGCCTATCGGGCGATGGCGCCGGTGAACTGGTGCCCGGGATGCGCGACCGTGCTCGCCAACGAGCAGGTGCTCGCCGACGGGACCTGCGAGCGCTCGGGCGACCTGGTCGAGCGCCGCAATCTCGAGCAGTGGTTCTTTCGCATTACGGACTACGCCGAGGAGCTCTTGAACGACGTCGACGCCCTCGAGTGGCCCGAGCGGGTCAAGACGATGCAGCGCAACTGGATCGGACGCAGCGAAGGCGTCGAATTCGAGCTGGCGCTGGCGAGTGACCCCACGCGCGGGCTTCGCGTGTTCACGACGCGTCCGGACACCGGCTTTGGCGTCACCTACGCCGTCGTCGCGCCCGAGCACCCGCTGCTCGAGGAATTGACCACCGACGAGCAGCGCGCCGAGGTTGTCACGCTGGTCGAGCGGGCCCTCGGCGAGACCGAACTCGAGCGGACGTCGTCGGACGGCGCTCTGGCCAAGCGCGGGGCCTTCACCGGCAGTTACGTCGTGAATCCCTTCACCGGCGAGTCCGTGCCGGTCTACGTCGCCGACTACGTGCTCGGCACCTACGGCACCGGCGCGGTGATGGGCGTGCCGGCCGAGGACGAGCGCGACTACGACTTCGCGACCGCCTACGCACTGCCAATCGTGCGGACCGTCGCCACCCCCGAGGGTTTCGACGGCGGCGCCTACACCGGCGACGGCGCGCACATCAACTCGGGGTTCCTCGACGGCCTCGACGTCGCCGCGGCGAAGGTCGCGGCCGCCGACTTCCTCGTCGAGCACGCCAAGGGCGTGCGCAAGGTGAACTACCGCCTGCGCGACTGGCTGGTGTCGCGCCAGCGCTTCTGGGGTTGCCCCATCCCGGTTGTCTACTGCGAAGTCGACGGCATCGTGCCCGTGCCCGAGGACCAGTTGCCGATCGTCGCACCCGATGACGTCTCGATGGACAAGACCGGCCAGTCGCCGCTTGCCACCCACGAGGGCTTCTTTCGCACAACCTGTCCCACGTGCGGTCGCCCGGCGACGCGCGAGACCGACACGATGGACACGTTCACCGACTCCTCGTGGTACTTCCTGCGCATGGCCGACCCCTTCACCGAGGGGGTTCCCTTCGATCCGGCCGAAGTCGCCAAGTGGATGCCGGTGGATCAGTACATCGGCGGGATCGAGCATGCGATCCTGCACCTGCTCTACGCGCGCTTCTACGTCAAGGCCCTCATCGATATCGGCTTGGCGCCGGGACTCGCCCGCGAGCCCTTCGCGCGTCTCTTCACCCAGGGGATGATCCGCCTCAACGGGACCAAGATGTCCAAGTCCAAGGGCAACCTGATCGCGCCCGAGCCCTTCTACGACACCGTCGGCGCGGACAGCCTGCGTCTCTTTCACCTCTTCGTCGGCCCACCGGCCGACGACGTCGATTGGACGGATCAGACCAGCGACGTGATCGACGGTTGCGCGCGATTCATCGACCGCGTCTATCGGCTCTGCGAGGAGGACCGTCTCAACCTGGTGGACGCGACAACGCCCGCCGACGTCGCGGTGCGCCGCGATGTGCACCGCACGATCGAACGCGTCACCGACGCCATGGAGCGCTGGAGCTACAACACCGCCGTCGCGGCGTTGATGGAGCTGCTCAACACCCTCTCGAAGTGGGCCCGCGAGGACGTCGGCGCCTCGCGCGAGGTCTTCGACGAGGCCCGGCGCACGATGCTCTTGCTTCTCGCACCCATGGCGCCGCACGTGGCGGCCGAGCTCTGGGAGCGACACTACCCGGGGCCCGGCGTGCACCAGCAGCCCTGGCCTGTCGCCGACCCCGCGCTGGTCGCGCACGAGAGCGTCGTGATGGTCGTCCAGGTCAACGGCAAGGTGCGCGCCCGCCTCGAGGTGCCCGTCGACATCACCGAGGAGGCGGCGAGCGCCCTGGCCCTCGAGGACCCGGCGGTGATCGCCGCGATGAAGGGACCGGTCACGCGCGTCGTCTCGCGGCCACCGCGGCTGGTCAACATCATCGCCTGATGGCCGCTCACGCCACCCAGGTAGTCATCGAGCCGCCGCGTTTCGATCGTCCGGAGGTGGAGATCCGCGCTTCGACCCGGCGCAAGAAGACGGGCGCCGCACACTGGTCGGGCAGTCGCATCGTGGTCCAGATCCCGGCCCGGCTGCGCGGGCGAGAGCGTCGGGTCTTCGTCGACGAACTCGTCGAGCGGCTCCTCATCCAGCGGCCCCTGGCGGCCGGCAGCGACGCGACGCTCGAAGAGCGCGCTGGTGTGTTGGCCGAGGTCTACGTCGACGGGGTGGCACCCGCGTCGGTGCGATGGGTCTCTAACCAGGGCGCGCGGTGGGCGTCGTGCACGCCGGCCACGCGCGAGATCAGGGTGTCGTCAAGATTGCGCCAGTGTCCGGACTGGGTCATCGACGCCGTGCTCGTGCACGAGCTCGCCCACCTCGTCGAGGCCGATCACTCGAGCGCGTTCTACGAGATCGCCAATCGTCACCCGCGCCAGGAGGAGTCGGCGCTCTTCCTCGAGGGCTTCGCCCTCGGGCTGGGCCTCAAGATCGAAGACGCCGACGTCGACGGTCGGCCCTAGGAGACTGTTGAACAACGCCGATTCTGGGCGTATGTTTCGTGGTGCAAGCCCGGGCATGTCTGAACCGAAGCGCCGACGTGAAGAGAGTTGAAGTCGGCCACCCTGGTGGGCAGTGCCCGTGAAGCGGTCTCTTTTTT
>DAIDJP010000057.1 GCA_027451285.1 Acidimicrobiaceae bacterium
GCGCGATGGTCACCGTCTTCGGACGCCACGTCGAGGTGCCGTCGCTGTGACGACGCGCGTGCTCGTCGCCAAGGTCGGCCTCGACGGGCACGACCGGGGCATCAAGGTCGTCGCGCGCATCCTGCGCGACGCCGGCATGGAAGTGGTCTACACCGGCCTCTTCCAGACGCCCGAGATGGTCGCGGTCGCCGCGATCCAAGAGGACGTCGACGTGGTGGGCCTCTCGATGCTCTCCGGCGCGCACCTAACCCTGGCCCCGTTGGTCGTAGCGGCGCTGCGCGAACGCGGCTCGGACATCCCGGTCGTAGTCGGCGGCATCGTGCCGGGCAACGACGTCGAGGACCTCACCTCGGCCGGCGTGGCGGCGATCTTTGGCCCCGGCGCGAGCGCCGAGGAGATCGTCACCGCGATGACAGACTTAATAGTTTCATCGTGAAAACACGTGGAAACTGAGCAATGCCTTTTTGTGTAGAGCGGGTGACGAGAATCGAACTCGCGCCTTCAACTTGGGAACTGGATGTCGTCACTCACTACGGTGCGAGAAATGCTTGTGGCGTAGCTGTGACAATTTACGGACAGTCGTGGGTCGGCAGGGTAGTGGCACCGAAGGGGATCTCGTCTCAGTCCTGCGATGAACCCTGACGGTCCGAGACGCGCATTCATCAAAGGCGCACTCGGGGCGTACACCGAGTTTGACCTGGAGGCGCACGTCCGTCTGGACGAGGGTTGGCTCGTCGCCGTGAGTGACGCTCACGAAGCATGGCGAAGATGGGCGGACGCTACAACGCATCAGGTGATGGAGCACGAAACGTCGACCAGATCGACTCGGGAGACTCGAGGTCAGAGTTCTGACCCCTTTTCGTCCACGGGCTTCTCAGCCGAGAGAGCGAGACTGCGTCTTGCCCTCTCGGCATCAACTGGTACGAGACTCAGCAGCCCGACACGCCCACTGCGTGGTACATGCCGTTGTCGCCGTTCGCGTTGGCATGAACCATCGCGACGCTTCCCATGGACGCGTCACTGAGCATGTTGAGTGCCCCACAATAACCAGATGGAGTCGGCTGCGTGGCGGCGGACGCAGCGCCGACGAAGGCGGTGGCGGACAGCGCCGCTCCCGCGAGAACTACCACGACTCTCTTGAACATGTGCCCCCCTCATCTCGCGGCGGCAGACGCCGCCATCCTCGATGGCCACTTCGGTCGTCGTCGCCCGGTTGAGACGCCGGCCCCGGATCTATCGGTGGCGGTGGCTAAGAGCGACCGAAATAGTCATCGCCTTCGAGCGTATGACGATGAATCGCGCCGATCATCCGGCATCTCCCTCAAGTTCGTGGCTGAGGGTGGCGGCGATCTCAGTGCGATTTCGGGCGCCCAACTTGGCGAGGATGTGTGAGACGTGGCGCTCGACGGTCTTGCGCGAGAGAAAGAGAGTCTGGGCGATCTCGGGATTCGTGGCACCGGCGGCCACCAGGCGAGCCACGTCGCGTTCCCGCGAGCTCAGCGCGCCCTCGTTCGTTCCTGCCCCTCGCTGCCACGTGCGCACTCCGAGCCCTCGTAGCGCCTGGAGTGCGAGCTGCTGCTCGCTGCGAGCGCCCATCGACGCGGCCTCGCTCGCCACAGCTCGGAGTCTCTGGACCCTCGATTCGTGATCCATTTCTGCGAGCTGGGCGGCGTCGAGTTCTATCCACAGTCGCATCAGCTCCTGGCCCGATGAACGCGCGAGGTCGGCCGCGGCGTCGAACAGGGGACCGCATCTGGCGACGTCGCGACGTGCCGCAACGAGGGCGCGGGTGTACGCGTAGTGAGCGGCCCGCCCCGGAGACGGATGGGGATGGGCCGAGAACCACTCGTCGAGATCGGCCTCGACCTCGACCAGGTCGCCGAGTCGAGCCTGGGCCTCGGCGAAGTGGAGCACTGACTCCCACCGGCATCGCCCGCAGTCCGCCGCCCGGGCGTCTTCGCGGGCCTGTGACTTGAGGGCATTGAGTTCCTCGGCGCTCGGCGCGGCGAACCGTCCGATCAGCCACACGTGGATCACTCGGATGACGAGGCGAAAGTGCGGGTCGGGCTCGGCGGCGATCGCGTCCTCGATCGCGGCGACGCTGCGACGCCAGTCGACTCGGCTGGCGTCCACGCTGTGGGCGACCGCTTGAAGTATGCCGAGGGTGAAGCGACGAGGAGGGCCGACTCTCGCGGCTAACTCCAGTGCCCGTTGCATCGTCTCGGACGCCTCGTCGAGACGACCGCGCTGGTGCGCGATCCATCCGACCCAGTGGGTGGTTTCAACCTCGAGATCGGGCAGGGCGAGTCGCCGCGCCTCTTCGAGCGCCCGCCGGGCTCGTGGCTCGGCCTGTTTCGCCATTCCCCCGAACTGGAGCATCGCGAAGACGCCGTCGGACGCGGCGGCCAGCGCGGCCGCGGGGTCACGCGCGCCGGCTTGGATCAACTCGGCGCAGCGCACAACCGTGTCGCCGTCGGCCCGGCGAATCGCGAGGTCGAGCTGTGAGCGAAGTGCGTCGAGATAGGCATCACGGGTGCCCTCGTCCAAGGAGTCCACGCCACCGGCCCGCTCCACCAACGCCGACGCCGCCCTCATCGCGCGTTCGACAACGGGTCGCGCTTCATCTACGCGGTTCTCCAGCCACAGGAGTGCTTGGGCGTCCCGGCAGTCGGCACCGATCGTGATCGCCGCGTGGTCGGCCATCTCGTCGCGGGCGCGTTGGGCCAAGGCGTGCACGTCGTCGGCGCGCCCGAGTCGCCACGCCGCCTTCGCCGCGGCGAGCGCGGCGAAGGCGCGCTCGTGCCGGCCGGGTAGGCGATCGGCCAGTACAGCCCAGCGCTCGAGCGCGAAGGACCATTCGCCGAGCTCGGCGGCCAGCGACGCGATCTCGCGACCTAGGCGGTCCGCCTCGCCACCGGTCGTGCTGCGGGCGATCGCGTCGAGAGTCATGAGACCCTCGTGGTCCAGTAGGCGACGATGTGGTGAGCGCGCGATACGCCAGGCGAGGATGCTCGAGGTCTCGCCGGCCGCATGCCGATGTTCCAGGGCGCTCAGTAGTAGCCCCACGTCATCGTTCGCGCGAGCCTCGAACCAGTCTGCGAGCAAGTGGTGAAGGCGTCGTTGCTGAGCGGTGGACACGTCGCTGATTGCGGCTTCGCGAATGAGGTCGTGAGAGATGCGCAGTGACGAGTCGTGCGCGAGTATCAGTCCGCGATACGCCAGCTCGCCCGCCGCACGGCGGCACCGTGGCTCGTCCCATTCGAGCACCTCGTGCGCGTCGGTGAGCGTGAGCGGCTGCGCGGCCACGACCAAGGCCGCAAACAACGTCGCGGCGTCATTGTCGAGGCCGGCGAAACGTGCGCGGACCAACTGCGCGGGTGACGTGTGGCGTCCATCGCTCGCGAGAGCCTCGAGCCAGAAGGGAGATCCGTTTGCCCGTTGCCATAGATCATGGGCATCGGCGCGAGAGAGTCGTGGCGCAAGTGCCATCGCCAGCTCCATTCCCTCGTCGCGGTCGAGGGGATCAAGGGAGATCTCAAGGTATCGATTGGGTTCGAGCAGAGCCTGAAGGTGGGCGGCGACGTCGTGGCACGCGGCGCTGGGACGACCCGCGCCGAGTACGAACAACGCATCGCCGGCCATCCTCGCTCCCCACAGTACGTAATTAATGAGTGCGAGCGTCTGCGTGTCCACCCACTGCGGGTCGTCGATCACGATGCCGAGCGGGGCCATCTCGCTCAGGCAGCGAAAGGCGATCTCGAAGACCCGCAGGGTTTCGAGTCCGGCGCGGCCCCCCATCTCTCCCACGAGGAGCGCGTCGAGCTGGTCGCCTGCGAGCGGCGCGCGCGCCAGCTCTCGCAGCAGGTGGCCCGCCGCTCCCAGGGGGATCTCTCGTGCTGGTTCATATCCCTGGAGTCGGATTGACGGCACCGTGAGGCGTGGGGAGATCTCGTCGAGCAGTCGGGTCTTGCCGAGACCCGGCGGGGCGACGACCACGGCCGCGGCCGCGGCACCTTTAGAGACGGCGTGGCCGAGCGCGCACAGCGCGTCGACTTCCGTGGAGCGACCGACGAAGACGCCTTGCTGGCGGGCCACGGCCGAAGCCTAATTCTGTGATGCCCGCGAAGGGTGGGTCGACACGCCCGAGCGAGCGCCGGCTCTCATGGGCGAAGCGATTCGTCCGAGTGCTGCGCGTGAGCGGATCTGGTCTCGAATCGTGGCCGGGCTGCCGGTCGGCGCCGATCGACTAAATCAGGGAGAAGGCGCTCTCTGGACGTTCGCCGAGCTCAACCTGGAGGCGCACGTCCATCTGGACGAGGGGCAGGTCGTCGGCGTGGGTGACGCCCACACACCGCGACGACGTAGGTAGGACGTCGAAGCGCATCGGGTAATGGTGCAAGATGCGTCCGACGAAGGTCGACAGCGCCACCTCGGGCTCGTCGTCGAAGTCGTGGCTCTCGAGCGCGCGATGCAGCAGCGGCCAGATCGCGGGCTGGAATCCCCACAGGTTCATTGACACCGTCGTGTCGGACTCGAGCAGCACGGGAGAGAGCCCGTCGTCGGAGGCGAACCCGCCCTCCCACGCGTAGACCTGACGGCGCTCGACGATATCGGTGAGGTGTCCGTTGACCACGTTGCACACGCCGCGCGACACGGGCAGGTCGCCGACCAGCGCGCGATCGAGCTGAAAGCCGATGAGACAGTTCGTGGCGCGCTCGCGCAGGTGAGCGCCGAGCTTTTCCAGCGCGTCGCGTCCGTAGAGGTCGTCGGCGTTGGAGATCGCGAAGGGCACCGACGTGTCGAGCAGACTTTCGGCGGCCAGCGTCGCGTGCACGGTGCCCAGTGGCCGGTGCTGGAGGGCGAAGGAGACGTTGACCTCCTCGGGCCAGTTCTCGCGGACGTGGGCCTCGATGTCGGGCCCGGTCTCGGGGTTGACGACGACGACGATGCGGTTGAATCCCGCCGACAGCGCGTCCGAGGCGATGAGGTCGATCACTCCCTCGCCGTGCACACCGATCGGCGCGAGCGGCTTGAGTCCCCCGTAGCGGGTGGCTCGCCCGGCGGCGAGGATGATGAGCGACGGATCTAGGACCACTTCACCACCGCCGAGGCCCAGGTCATACCCGCGCCAAATCCCGTGAGGAGCGCGTACTCGCCGGCGCGCACGCGGCCGTTCTCGCGCGCATCAAAGAACGCGAGGGGGATCGACGAGCTCGAGGTGTTGCCGTAGCGATCGAGCACCACGACGCAGCGATCCATGTCGATGCCGAGGCGTTGGGCCGCGGCCTGGATGATGCGGATGTTGGCCTGGTGGGGCACGACGAGCGCGATGTCCTCGGCCGATACGCCGGCGCGCTCCATAGCCTCACTGGCCGAGTCGACGACGACGCGCACGGCGCGACGAAATACCTCTTTGCCGTCCATCTGAAAGAAGCCGCCGTGCTCGCAGGACAAGAGGTCAGCGGACGTGCCGTCGGTGCCCAGGACAAAGGACAGGACGTCCGTGCCGGACTCGTCGTAGTCGAGCACCGCGGCGCCGGCGCCGTCGGCGAGCAGAACCGCCATGTTGCGGTCGTCCCAGTCGACCCAGCGCGAGAGGTTCTCCGAGCCGACGACGAGAATGCGCTTGTTGCCGGTCTCGAGCAGTCCCTGGGCCGTGCGCAGGGCGAACATGAAGCCGCTGCAGGCGGCGTTCACGTCCATGGTGGGACACGTCAGTCCCAAGTTGGCCGCGATCGTGGTCGAGGTCGCGGGCGTGATCCGGTCCGGGGTGGTGGTCGCGAGGACCAAGAAGTCGATCGAGTCGAGCGCCACGCCGGCGTCGGCGATCGCGGCCGCCGCGGCCGTCGTGCCGAGCGAACCGGCCGATCCACCGATGCGGCGCTCACGAATGC
This sequence comes from Acidimicrobiaceae bacterium, assembly GCA_027451285.1. Classification (GTDB taxonomy): domain Bacteria; phylum Actinomycetota; class Acidimicrobiia; order Acidimicrobiales; family RAAP-2; genus RAAP-2. Next base: position 5,895 of record DAIDJP010000057.1, read on the forward strand.
CGGTGCGCTCGCGGATCCACTCGTCGGAGGTGTCGAGGGTCTGTGAGAGCTCGTCGTTGGTCACGACCCGTTCAGGAACGGCGATACCCCAGCCCTTGAAGCGAACTCCCATGAAGACGGCCCTTTCCTCTGGCTCTGCGCCAGTCTAGGTCGGCCGTCTAGTGGGCCGGTGGTGCCGCGAGGACCTGTAGCGAGCACCGCGCGACGCTGATGAGGCGCCCGCGTTCGTCGGTCATCTCGATGCCCCAGACCTGGACGCTGCGTCCGAGGCGAATCGGGGTGGCCGTCGCCGAGAGGGTGCCCTCGGTCATGGGGCGAAGGTGTGAGCAGTTGAGTTCGGTGCCCACCACGATCTGGCCCTCGTTGACGTTGAGCGCCCCGCCGAAGGACGCCGCGCCCTCGGCCAGCAGCGCCGAGACGCCGCCGTGGAGGATGCCGTAGGGCTGGTGGTGGATGGGTCCGACCTCGACGGCTAGGACGACGCGTTCCTTGGAACCCTCGACGACGCGTACGCCGAGGTGCTCGTGCACCCCGGCGGTGATGGGGAGTCGGCCGGAAGGTATCTCGCTCATGGCCAAAGTGTAGGGGCGTAACCTCGTCCCATGATGAGACGAGTCGACCTTCGCAGCGACACCGTGACCCAGCCCACCCCGGCGATGCGCGAGGCGATGGCCCGCGCCGAGGTGGGTGACGACGGCTCGGGCGAGGACCCCACCGTCAACGCACTCGAGGCGCGCTACGCGGCCCTCGTGGGCAAGGAGGCCGCGCTCTTCGTGCCCTCGGGTGTCATGGCCAATCAGATCGCGGTGAGGGTTCTGACGCGACCCGGCGACGTCGTCGTCGCCGGGCGCAACCAGCACCTGGTCGACTTCGAGTTCGGTGCGGCGGCGCGTAACTCGAGCGTGCAGTTCGCCACCGTCAACGACGCGCGCGGCGTGCTCGACGCCGACGAGGTCGCCGCGGTGCTCGGCGCCGAGGCCTTCCACCGGCCCCACGTCGCGATGGTGAGCATCGAGAATACCCACATGCCCTCGGGGGGAACGCCGTGGGACCGGGCGAGTCTCGCCGCGATCGCCGACGTGCTCGCGGGAACGCCGTTGCACATGGACGGCGCGCGACTCTTCAACGCGGTGATCGCCACGGGGATCTCGGCGGACGACTACGCCGCGCCGGCCACCACGGTGATGACGTGCCTGTCCAAGGGACTCTGTGCGCCGGTGGGTTCGCTCCTCGCCGGGCCTGCTGATCTCATGGCGGTCGCGCGCCTCGAGCGCAAGCGCCTGGGCGGCGCGATGCGCCAGGCGGGCGTGATCGCGGCCGCCGGGCTCGTCGCCCTCGACTCGATGATCGAGCGCCTGGCCGAGGACCACCGGCGAGCCCGGGACATCGCCGCGGCGGTCGCACGTGCCTGGCCCGAGTCGGGCTACGACCCCGCCTCGTGTCGCACCAACATCGTGGCCTTCACCCACGAGCGCGCCGGCGAGATCGTGGGCGCCTTCGCCGAGCGCGGCGTTCTCGCCGACACGCTCGCGGCCAACCTCGTTCGTCTGGTGACCCACCACGACGTGACTGACGAGGACGTCGACTACGTGAACGACGTGATCACGTCGATCGCCTAAGCGCTACCGTCGTCGTTGGTCGCCGACGGTGGCCGGACAGTAGGCTTGGGAGGTCTCGAGGTTCGCATGGCCGATATCTTTCACCTCTCAACGTTCCTGCACCGGCCCATCTTTGATCAGGCCGGTGACCGGATTGGACGCGTCCAGGACCTGGTCGCGCGACTCGGCGACGACGCGCACCCGCCGATCGTGGGCGCCGTCATCCGCATCGAGGGCCGGGACCTCTTCCTTCCGATCAAGAAGATCGGCGGTCTGGCCGAGGGGCGGGTCACCTTCCAGGGCCGGCGGGTTGACCTGCGCCGCTTCGAGCGTCGTCCGGGCGAGCTGCTGCTCGCCGAGGACCTGCTCGCGCGTCACCTGATCAACCTGGTGCGCGGGCGCCTGATCATCGCCAACGAGATTGAGTTGGCCGAGGTCAACGGGCGCTGGGAGGTCATCGGGGTCGACTCGGGGCGCCGCCCGTTCCTGCGGCGGATCTTCGGCCCCGGCATCGCGAGCCACGTCAAGTCTGACACGCTGGTGGACTTTGCTTCGATCGAACCCTTCGTCAGCCACGTGCCGACTGCGCGACTGCGCATCCCGTATCGCAAGCTGGCCAAACTCCACCCCGCTCAGATCGCCGACCTCGTTGAGCAGGCGAGTCACGAAGAGGGTGAGGAGATCATCGAGGCCGTGGGGCTGGACCGAGAGCTCGAGGCCGACGTCTTCGAAGAGCTCGACACCACCCACCAGCTCGAGTTCCTCGAGGGTCGTAGCGACGTCGACGCGGCGCGCCTGCTCGCTCGCATGGAGCCCGATAACGCGGCCGACCTCATCAGTGAGATCGACCAGGAGCGCCGCATGCCGATCCTGGAGAAGTTGCCCGAGAGCCAGCGCGTGCGAGTGCGCAACTTGCTCTCCTACAACGCCGACACCGCAGGCGGCTTGATGAACCTCGACTACGTCTCGGTGGCCGAGGACGCCACCGTCGGCGAGGCCCTCGAGGCGATCCGGCGCTCGAACGCGCCAACGGAGTCGTTGCACACGGTCTTCGTCCTCGACTGGATGGGACACCCCCTCGGGGCTTGTCCGATCGCGACGCTGGTGCGCACGCGAGAGTCCGAACTGGCTATCAATGTCGCGCGCACGCACCTCACCCACGTGCACCCCCAGTGGGACCTGCACCGGGTGGCGCGAAAGATGAGCGACTTCAATCTCACCGTCCTGCCGGTGCTCGACGAAGAGCACGGACAGATGATCGGTGTCGTCACGGTCGACGACCTGCTCGAGGTGATGCTGCCCCAGGGCTGGCGTCGCGAGTTCGGCATGAGCGCGGTGGAGGAGTAGTGCGCCGCGCGGGTCACGTTCTAAGGGGGTCCGTCTGAAACCCCCGAGTACCGGCTTGCCGGTTCCTTCACTCACGCACCCGCGACACGGACTTCTGGGCGACTAGCGCCTCCTGATCGTCGTGGCTGCGTGTCACGACGATCCGAAAGGAGGTGGGTGATGTCCCGCGAACGAGTTTCCGACAATCAGATCAGCGGCGCCTTCGGGACCATCGCCTCCCACGACGTGGGCGAGCGCCGTGGCGCTCGGGCGCGCCTGCTGACGCTGCTCGCCATCATCGGACCGGGTCTCATTGTCATGGTCGGCGACAACGACGCCGGCGGCGTCTCGACGTACGCCCAGGCCGGCCAGAACTTCGGCTACTCGCTGCTGTGGACGCTGCCGCTGCTGATTCCGGTCCTGATCGTCAACCAGGAGATGGTGGTGCGCCTCGGCGCGGTCACGGGCGTGGGCCACGGCCGGCTGATTCGCGAGCGCGTGGGTCGCCGCTGGGGCAACGTGTCGATCGGCTCGATCCTGCTGCTCAACTTTCTCATCATCATCACCGAATTCATCGGCATCTCGCTGTCGATGACGTACCTCGGCGTCTCTCCCTACGTGTCGGTGCCCGTCGCGGTGGTCGCGCTGTTTGCCGTCACCGCAACGGGGTCGTTTCGCCGGTGGGAACGCTTCATGATGCTCTTCGTCGCGACGAACGTGGTGGTCGTTCCACTGGTGTTGCGCGTGCACGTGGCGACGGCGTCGCTCGCCCACGGACTCACGGTCCCCGGAGTTCGTGGCGGAGCGTCGTCGGCGAGCGTCCTGTTGATCATTTCGATCATCGGTACCACCGTCGCGCCGTGGCAGCTCTTCTTCCAGGAGAGCAATATCGTGGACAAGAAGATCTCCCCGCGCTGGATCAACTACGAGCGTGCCGACACGATCATCGGCTCCTTCGTGGTGGTGATCGTGGCCGCATCGCTGATCGCCACCACCGCGGCCGGACTGTCGCACCACGGCGGGACGAACGCCTACGTCAACGCCCTCGACGTCGCCCGGGGACTGGGACGCCACGTCGGTCACGGCGCGGGCACGTTCTTCGCGGTCATCTTGCTCAACGCGTCGGTGGTGGGTGCGGCGACGGTCACGCTCGCCAGCAGCTACGCGATCGGCGACCTCTCCAATCGATTCAACCAGGGCCTCAACGTTCCGCTACGAGAGGCCAAGGGCTTCTACGGGGTCTTCGCGGGCCTGCTGGTGGTCGCCGGCACCGTGACGCTCCTGCCTGGCGCGCCGCTCGGGATCATCACGCTGGCCGTTCAGGCCATGAGCGGGCTAATGCTGCCGAGCACCTCGATCATCGTGCTGCTCCTCGCGAACGACCGGGCCGCGTTGGGTCCCTGGACGAATCCGCGTTGGCTCAACGCGATCGCCGTCGTCATCGTGGGCGTGCTGGTGGTGCTGTCGGTCGTGATGATGATCTCCACCCTCTTCCCCTCGGCGCCGGTGATCCCCTTGCTCGAAGTGCTCGGCGGGCTGACCGCGCTGGGCCTGATCGTGGGACTCCCGATCGGCCTGCGCCGGATGGGCCCGCGGCCCGAGTACGCGGTCTCACGACTCGACTGGCGCATGCCGCGTCTGGCCCTGTTGGAGCCGCCGGCCCCCTCACGGGCGCGCCGGATCCTGCTCGGGGCCAACGGGACGTATCTGGCGGTGGCCGGCACGCTGCTGGTCGTGCGAATCATCCAACTCGCGTCCTCCTAATCTCGTGGGGTGACTGATACCCCCACCCTCGTGTGCGTGCACGCCCACCCCGACGACGAGGCCCTCTTCACCGGCGGAGCCACGTCGCGCTACGCGGCGCTCGGCTATCGGGTGGTGCTCGTGACCTGCACCAACGGCCAGTACGGGATCGACCCGGCCGGACGTGCCGGCGACGACCCCGCCCACGACACGCCGGCCACGCGAGCGATGCGCGCGGGCGAACTGCAGGTGGCGGCGCGCCTGGTGGGCTTCGAGCGCCTGGTGAACCTGGGATTCGACGACTCGGGCATGGCCGGATGGCCCCAGAACACAGCGCCCAACGCTTTCGCCAACTGCGACGTCGAGGCCAGCGCGGCGGTGCTCGCGAGCCTCTTTGACGAGGTGGGGGCCAGCGTCGTTCTCACCTACGACGAGAACGGCTTCTACGGACATCCCGACCACGTGATGGCCAATCGCGTCACGCGCCGCGCGGTGGATCTGGCCACGGCCCCCGAGCGCCTTTACTACACGATCGTGCCCCAGAGCGTGCTGCGCGACTTCGTGCCCGACGCCCACGAGCTCGAGATCTTCCTGCCGGCGTGGGTCCTCGAGGCGGGCATCGGCGTGGACGACGAACTGGTGGCCACGACCCTCGACGTGACCGACTACGTCGACGTGAAGCAGGCGGCCATCGCCGCGCACGCGAGCCAGATCGACAACGCCGACCTCGTGTCGATGGACAGATCGCTCTTTCTGACCCTCTTTGGCACCGAGTACTACCGGCGCGCGTGGACGCGACGGCCGGCCTTCGGCGACGAGAGCGACCTGTTCGGGGGTCTGTCATGACGCTCACCTTCATGGCGGTCCACGCGCACCCCGACGACGAGGCGAGCTCGACCGGGGGGCTCTTGCGGGTCCTCGCCGATCAGGGCGTGCGCACGGTGCTCGTGACGTGCACCAACGGCGAGTACGGCGACGCCCCGGGCGGCGTGAAGCCCGGCGACGACGGACATGACGCCGACGAGGTGGCCGCGCTGCGCGAGGGCGAGCTCGACGTCGCCGTCGCCATCCTCGGGGTCTCGCGCCTGGTGCGCCTGGGATATCGCGACTCGGGGATGATGGGCTGGCCCCAGAACGACGACCCGCGCTCCTTCTGGTCGAGCGACGTCGCCGAGGCCGCCGCGCGGCTCGCCGCGGTGATGGCTGAGGAGCGCCCCCAGGTAGTCGTCACCTATAACGAGGTCGGCTTCTACGGACATCCCGACCACATCCAGGCCCACCGGATCACGCTGGCGGCGATTGCGTTGCTCGACTACGAGCCCACGCTCTACTTCAACGCCATCCCCGCGAGCGTGATGAAGATCTACGAGGCCCGCTGGGCCGAGGAGGAGAAGCGCCGCCGCGCCGAGGACGAGGCCAAGGGGATCGTGCGCGAGCCCGACCCGGCCGACGATGCCGAGGGCATCGACATGGCGACCCCGGACGAGGAGATCGCGGTCACGGTGGACGTCTCGAGCGCGACCGACGCCAAGTTCGACGCGCTCGCCGCGCACCACTCCCAGATCGGCGATTCGTTCTGGATCCGCCAGGGCCGCGAGGAGTTCCGGCGCACGAGCGGGCGCGAGTGGTTCGTGCGCGCGCGCAACCCGCTGGGTCTCAGCGGCGCGGCCGACGACATCTTCGTGGGCTATCGCTAGGGAATCGGCCGGGGCGCCCACGGTAGATTTGTCCGGTGGAGAACACGCTGCTCGAACTGCGCGGGGTCACCAAGCGCTTCGGTGACGCCACCGCGCTGGCGGAGACGTCGCTGTCGATCCACGAGGGGTCCTTCGTCGCCATCGTGGGTCCCTCGGGATGCGGCAAGTCGACTCTCTTCAACGTGATCGCGGGCCTGCTCGCCCCCGACGGGGGAGAGGTCCGCCTCCAGGGTGAGCTGGTGACCGGGGCGACCGGGCACGTGGGCTACATGCTCCAAAAGGACCTCCTGGTGCCCTGGCGCACGGTGGAGGACAACATCACGATGGCCGCTCGCCTGACGCGGCGCGTGACTAGCGCCGACCGCGCCGAGGCGCGCCGGGTGGCCACCGAGTACGGACTCGGCGACTTCTTGCGCCACTACCCGCGCGCCCTCTCGGGCGGGATGCGCCAGCGCGTCGCCTTCATGCGCACCCTCGTCACCCACCAGCCGCTGCTGCTGCTCGACGAGCCCTTCGGGGCCCTCGACGCCCAGACCCGCCTCGACATGCAGCAGTGGCTCCTGCAGGTCTGGCGCGACACCGGTCGCACGGTCCTCTTCATCACCCACGACGTGGACGAGTCGCTCTTCCTCTCGGACCGCGTCCTCGTGATGTCGCCGCGGCCCGGGCGCGTGGTGGCCGACATCACGAATCCTCTGGCGCGCCCGCGTGACATGGAGACCCTGACCGATCCGGCGTTCATCGAATTGAAGAGCCGGATCATGCACCTGCTCCACGGCGGTGCGTCGTGACCCGCAAGCTGCTTCGCAACGTCGGCGTGCCGGTGCTGTCGCTCCTTCTCCTGCTCGCCCTGTGGCAGGGAATCGTGGTGGGATTCAACGTCGCGCCCTACGTCGCGCCGCGACCCTGGGAGGCGATCCTGTCGGTCACCCAGAACTGGTCCACGATCTGGCCGCTGGCTTTGGGCACGATCCGCGAGACCGTCTACGGCTTTCTCATCGGCGCGCTGCTCGGGGTGTTCCTCGGGGTGGTGATGGCCAAGATTCCGGTGCTGCAGCGCTCGGTCTATCCCGTGCTGGTGCTCTCCCAGGCGGTGCCGATCATCGCGCTGGCTTCGCCGCTCGTGCTGATCCTGGGCTTTTCGATCACGCCCAAGATCGTCATCGTCGCCTGGATCGTGTTCTTCCCCGTGACGGTGAACGTGGTCGACGGGCTCAGCCACGTGGACCCGGACCTGATCAACCTGGCGCGCGTCTACGGCGCGCCGCGCTGGCGCACGTTCGTGCACATCGAGATGCCGGCCACCACGACGCCGCTCTTCTCCGGGCTCAAGATCGGGGCGACCTACGCCGTGACCGGCGCCGTGATCGGCGAGCTGGCGGCCTCCGAAGGCTCCTCGCTCGCCCTGTACCAGGAGCACGCCAACTCGAATTTGAACGCGGCGGCGGTCTACGGCACGACCATGGTCATGACCGCGATCGGCATCTCGTGGTTCCTCCTGGTGGTGGCCACCGAGGTCGCGGCCACGCCCTGGCAGCGGCGCAGCGTCGCGCGCCACTACCCGTGGCGCCGTGCCCGTTCTGAGGCCAGCGCCGCCACTAGCATCGTCTCCAGCCTTTCGAAAGGGGAATCGTGAACCGTCGTCACCTGGGGGCGCTCGCCCTCGCTGCATCCCTCGCCGTCACGCCGCTGGTCGGACTCGCCGGGGTCTCCTCGGCCGCGCCGCTCACGAACGTGAACTTCGCCTACGACTTCCCGGGCCCTGACTTCGAGCTGACCCCGATCGTGGTCGCCCAGGACCTGGGCTACTTCAAGGCGGCCGGTCTCAAGGTCAACGTGAAGTTTCCGCCGGACACCTCGACGACGACCAAGATGCTCGCGACGGGATCGGCCGACATCGGCTTTCTCACCACGACCGACATGGGCGTCGCGGTGAACGCCGGCGCACCCGTCCTCTCGGTCGCCAACTATTCGATGCGTAACAACTGGGCCCTCTTCGCCAAGCCGGGCTCGGGCGTCACCGCCGCCAACCTGAAGTCCAAGCTCAAGGGCAAGCGAATCTTCTCCTACGGCGACACCTGGACCGAGGCGATGCTGCCCTTCGTCCTGCGTCACGCCGGACTGACGTCGAGCCAGGTGAAGATCGTGACCGACCCCACGGGCAACGACCTCACGGCCCTCCTCCAGGGTCGGGTCGACTACTCGACCTCGACCACCAACTACGAGATCCCCGGCTTCGTCGGCTCCAAGACCAAGGGCCATCTGATCACGGTGCTTGGCACCGCGGTCGGCGCGCCGGACGTGCCGATCTGGGTCTACGCGGTGACCAAGAGCTACGCGGCCGGCCACGGCGCGACGGTGAAGAAGTTCCTCGCCGCCGTGAAGAAGGCCACGATCTGGGCCGCGAAGAACCCGACGGCCGCGGCCGCGGACTTCTCGAAGGCCTACCCCAAGAGCGGCTACACCAACGCCTACAACCAGCTGGGCTGGAAGCTGACGGTGCCCTTCCTCACCAACTCCAAGGGCCAGTACTTCACGCAGACGAGCGCCCAGTGGTCGACGCTCGCCACCGCGCTCAAGAGCATCAATCTGATCTCCAAGGTGCCGGCGCCCTCGACCTACTACACCAACAAGTTCCTTCCCTAGGTGGGGGTGGGTGACGATCCCCGCGTCGGGGTCGTAGGCAGCTGCAACGTCGACTACGTCGTGCGCGTGGGGCACCTCGCACGCCCGGGTGAGACCGTGCGCGGCGCCGACGTCGTGCGCCTTCCCGGCGGCAAGGGGGCCAATCAGGCCGTGGCTGCGGCGCGCCTGGGCGCGGCCGTGACGATGATCGGCTGCGTCGGCGAGGACGCCGACGCGCAGCTGATCACCGCGAGTCTCGCCGACGGCGGCGTCGACGTGAGCGGACTTCGCCGCTCGAAGCGCCCCACGGGTGCCGCGTTCATCAGCGTTGACGACGCCGGTGAGAACCAGATCGTGCTCTCGCCGGGGGCCAACGTCGATCTCGACGCCTCGGCGAGCGACCTCGAGTCCTTCGACGTCGTGCTGGCCCAGCTCGAAGCGCCGGCGTCGGCGGTCGAGGAGGCCTCGCGCCGCGCCCGCCACCTGATTCTCAACGTCGCCCCGGTCGCCCCGGTCGCCGCCGAGGTCCTCGAGCGCTGCGCGGTCATCGTCGCCAACGAGGTCGAGGCCGAATCGCTCGACCTCGCGCGCCTGGGCCACGTGATCGTGACCCTCGGCGCCCGGGGGGCGACGCACCTGCGCTTCGGCCGCGAGGTCGCCACCGTCGCGGCCCCGCGCGTCGCCGTGCTCGACACCGTGGGTGCCGGCGACGCGTTCTGCGCGGCCTACGCCGTCGAGTTCGCCAAGGGCGCGGACGCCGACGACGCGTTGACCTACGCCGTGGTGGCCGGCGCGCTCGCCACCCGGGCGAGTGGGGCACAGGGCTCTCTCGCCACCGACCAGGAGGTACGAGCGTGGCTCGCACGCGGGTAATCATCGACACCGATCCGGGGGTGGACGACGCGGTCGCCATCCTGCTCGCCCTGGCGAGCGAGGAGTTGGAGGTTGTCGCCCTCACGTCGGTGGCCGGCAACGTCGGCATCGACGCGACGACGTTGAACGCCCGGCGCCTCGTCGAGCTCGCCCAGCGCCCCGACGTCCCGGTGGCGCGCGGCAGCGCGCATCCCCTCAACGGTGACCCGCAGCTCGAGGTGAGCGTGCACGGCGCCGACGGGCTGGGCGACCTCGTCTGGGACGAGCCGGGAGTCCCCGAGCACGAGCTCGACGCGGTCGACCTGCAGTACCGGTTGATCGCCGAGGCACCCACCACGATCGTGGCGATCGGGCCGCTCACCAACCTGGCGAACCTCCTCGCGCGCTATCCCCAGGTGGAGTCGCTCGTCGAGCGCGTCGTCATCATGGGCGGCGCCTCCTTCGAGGGCAACGTCACCCCGGCCGCGGAGTTCAACATCTGGTTCGACCCCGAGGCCGCCGCCGCGGTGGCCGCCGCGCACTGGCCGATGACCTTCATGCCGCTCGATCTCACGCACCAGGCCCTGTTGAACGACGAGGACCTGGCGCACCTGAGGGGACTGGACACCGCGGTCGGACATCGGGTCGCGGCCATGCTCGAGCCCTACGCGGCCTTCCACGACGAGTGGTACGGCAGCCGTGACGTGATCATGCACGACGCGACCGCGGTCTACGAGCTGATCGACCCCACGGCGATCGAGAAGCAGGGCGTCGCCGTGGCGGTCGAGACCGGCGGAGAGCACTCGCGTGGGGCCACGTGGTTTGACCGTCGCCGCGCGAACGCGACCAGCACCACGACGGTGGGCGTCACGCTCGACAACGATCGTTTCGTCTCGGTGATCCGCGAGCGCCTCGCCCGCTTCGCCTGATCGACTAGTAGCGGTAGGTGTCGGGCTTGTAGGGCCCGTCCACCGAGACGCCGATGTAGTCGGCCTGCTGCTTGGTCAGGGTCGTCAGCTTGACCCCGAGCGCGTCGAGGTGCAGGCGGGCGACCTTCTCGTCGAGGTGCTTGGGAAGCACGTAGACCTTCGTCTCGTAGTCGGCGTGGTGCGTGTAGAGCTCGATCTGGGCCATGACCTGGTTGGTGAAGGAGTTGCTCATCACGAAGCTCGGGTGACCGGTGGCATTGCCGAGATTCAGCAGGCGGCCCTCGGAGAGCAGGATGATGGAGCGCCCGTTGGGCAGGGTCCACTTGTCGACCTGAGGCTTGATCGTCTCGCGGGTCACCCCGGGAAGGGCGGCGAGTCCCGCGATGTCGATCTCGTTGTCGAAGTGGCCGATGTTGCCCAGGATCGCCTGGTGCTTCATGGCGAGCAGGTGCTCGACGCGCACGATGTCGCGATTGCCCGTGGCGGTCACGATGATGTCGGCGATTCCCACGGCCTCTTCGAGGGTCGTCACCTGGAAGCCGTCCATCGCGGCCTGCAGCGCGCAGATCGGGTCGATCTCCGTGACGATCACGCGCGCCCCCTGGCCGCGCAGGGACTCGGCCGAGCCCTTGCCAACGTCGCCGTAGCCGCACACGACCGCGACCTTGCCGCCGATCAGGGTGTCGGTCGCCCGGTTGATCCCGTCGATCAGCGAGTGGCGGCACCCGTACTTGTTGTCGAACTTGGACTTGGTGACCGCGTCGTTCACGTTGATGGCGCGAAAGAGCAGCGTGCCGTCGCGCTCCATCTCGTAGAGACGGTGCACGCCCGTGGTTGTCTCCTCGGACACGCCGATGATGCCGGCGGCCATTGGCTCGAAGATGCGCTCGCCGCTGGCGATGATGCGCCCGAGCAGACTCAAGATGACCTTGTACTCCTCACTCGTTGACTCGTCGGGGGCCGGCACGAAGCCGGCGCGCTCGAACTCGAGGCCCTTGTGCACGAACAGCGTCGCGTCCCCGCCGTCGTCGAGGATCATCGTGGGCCCGGCGTGACCCGGCCAGCGCAGCAACTGCTCGGTGCACCACCAGTACTCTTCGAGGGTCTCACCCTTCCAGGCGAAGACCGGCACGCCGCGGGGGTTCTCGGGGGTGCCGGTCGGTCCGACGACGACCGCCGCGGCCGCGTGGTCCTGGGTCGAGAAGATGTTGCAGCTCACCCAGCGCACGTCGGCGCCGAGGGCGACCAGCGTCTCGATGAGAACGGCCGTCTGGATCGTCATGTGCAAGGACCCCGCGATCCGCGCGCCCGTGAGGGGCTTGGACTCGCCGAACTCGGCGCGCATCGCCATCAGACCGGGCATCTCGTGCTCGGCGAGGGTGATCTCGGCGCGCCCGAACGCGGCGAGAGAGAGGTCGGCAACTTTGAAGTCGAAGGCGTCAGAGGTCATGATGCTCCTGTTGATAGATCTGCGGCCGGCGCCGACCTCTGTCGTTCACGCCTGGTCAAATCGTAGCGGCCCGATGCGGGGCTAGACCCCGACGCGGAACTCCACGACGTCGCCGTCGCGCATCACGTATTCCTTGCCCTCGATGCGGGCCTTGCCGGCCGCGCGCACCGCGGCGACCGAGCCACCCTCGACGAGGTCGGCGAAGGAGATGACCTCGGCCTTGATGAAGTGCTTCTGGAAGTCGGTGTGGATGACGCCCGCGGCCTCGGGTGCCGTCGCCCCCTGGGGGATCGTCCAGGCCCGCGCCTCCTTGGGCCCGGCGGTGAGAAAGGTTTGCAGCCCCAGGGCGGCAAAGCCGACGCGCGAGAGTGCGGCCAGTCCCGACTCGTGCTGGCCGTAGGACTCGAGCAGTTCGAGCGCCTCGTCGGGATCCAGACCTGCGAGCTCGGCCTCGATCTTCGCGCAGAGCACGACGCAGGGCGCGGGGGCGACCGAGTCGGCGAGCTCCTGGCGGCGCGCCTCGTCCGAGAGCGTCTCCTCATCGACGTTGAAGACGTAGATGAAGGGCTTGTCCGTGAGGAGGTGCAGGTCGGCGAGGGCGTCGCGGTCGAGCTCGGGACCGACCTTGGCGATGACCAGTCCCTCGTTGAGGGCCGAGCGAGCACGCTGGACGTGGCGGAGCTTCTCGGCGGCCTCGGGCAGGCGCTTGGCGTCGCGCTCGAGGCGCGTCACGACCTTGTCAATGGTCTGCAGGTCGGCGAGGATGAGCTCGGTCTCGATCGTCGCGACGTCACTCGCCGGGTCGATCCGCCCGTCGACGTGGATCACGTCGTCGTCGTGAAACGCCCGCACGACCTCGCAGATCGCGTCGGATTCGCGGATGGCGGCGAGGAACTGGTTGCCCAGACCCTCGCCCTCGGAGGCGCCCTTGACGATGCCGGCGATGTCGACGAAGGTCACCTGGGCGGGCAGTATCCGCTCGGAGTGAAAGATCGCCGCGAGCTGGGCGAGGCGTGGGTCCGGCACGGCCACGACGCCGACGTTCGGCTCGATCGTGGCGAAGGGGTAGTTGGCGGCCAGGACGTTGTTGTTCGTGAGCGCGTTGAAGAGTGTGGATTTGCCGACGTTGGGCAGGCCGACGATGCCGATGGAAAGCGCCATAAGGCCCTCAAGGCTAGTGGAGCCACGACACCCGTCCATCTGGTGAATTGAGTCCGATTTGAGGTGGTTCCACGGAATTTCACAAGGTGAACCACGACGATGGGCCCATGCGAGGACATTTCAGCAGGCGTGTGCGTGCGCTCTCGTCGTGGGCGGTCGCTAGCACCTTGACCCTGGTCCTCTCGACGGCGGCGATCGCAGTGATGACGCACGCGTCGGGTCACGCCCCAGCCTCGGATCCACTCTCTGCGCACGCGGCGCCGACGACGGTCCCGAACTCCCCGGCGGCTCCGCCGACGCTGACACCCTCTCGCGCCGTGGTGACCTATACCTACAGCGGTGACGACGGCGGATCGGGCGACGACGGAACACCGTCACCGGGGACCTTCGGGTCTTCGGCGTCGGGTTCCTACGGCGACGACTGACCTGGTTCCTAGAGCGTCGTCTCGCGGGCGTACGGACGCCACTCGAGCACGGGGCCCCTTACGAGCCCCACTACCATCGGCGCGGGAGGTTTTATGTCCACAGACACCGCGCCGACGTCGCGCCGATGGATTCCTTTCGCCCTGCTCATCCTGCTCGGCGTCGCCAGTCTCGCCACCGCGTGGCTCTCGTCGCGACCATCTTCGACCGTGGTGGGTCCCGAGGGCGTCGTGATGTACGCCGGGGCGGATCTGGCCAGCGCGTCGAGCACGCGTAGCGGGGCGACGACGGACGGCGTGTCCTGTCGGACCGCGGCGAAGGAGGTGGTGAAGTACCACATTCACGTCCACGTCGCGATCTTCGTCGACGGACAGCGTCGGAACCTTCCGGCGGGCATCGGCATCACTCAACCCGATCTCGTCGAGCACTATCCCAGTGGCGCGTTCTACGACGTGGGTCTCACCGACTGCCTCTACTGGCTCCACACTCACGCCGCGGACGGCATCATCCACGTCGAGGCGCCGCACCAGGGCGACTTCACTCTCGGTCAGTTCTTCGACATCTGGAACCAGCCGCTGTCCGCGAGTCAGGTGGGTCCAGCGCACGGATCCGTCGTTGTCTTTGAGAACGGCCGACGTCTCAGTGGTGATCCGCGAGCCACACCGCTGCTCTCACACGCCGACATCCAGATCGACGTGGGCTCACCGGTCGTCGCTTTTCAGCCGTTCACCTATCGCGTGAGCGGCGGCTGCGGCGAGGGAACCACGTCGTGCTCGACGCCGAAGGGATGACGTCGCTGGCGGGCGTCAACGGCTGCGTCTTCATTCAAAGAAGCTGAGCCAGGTCGTCTCGGCGCGATGCAGGTCGCGCAGCACGACGTCGAGTTCGCTCCCCAGGCGCGCCTGCTCGTCGCGGTCGCTCACCCCGTGAAGCTTCTCGGTGAGGGTCTGCTTTCGCCGCTCGAGGCGGGTCATCTCCTTCTCCGCGTCGCGCAGTGCCCGTCCCCGCGGCACCGCGGGCGAGTTCACTTCACTGGTGGTCGCGGCCTCGGGCTCGAGGGTGCGCTCGATCCACGCGTCGATGCCGCCCGCCACGTCGGCCACGGCGCCGGCGCGAACTTCGAGGAGCCGGTCAGTGGTGCGGCTGAGAAACGTCCGGTCGTGGGAGGCGATGATGAGGGTCCCGGGCCATTCGCTCAAGAAGTCCTCGATCAGGCGAATGGTCTCCAGGTCGAGATCGTTGGTGGGTTCGTCGAGGAAGAGGACGTTCGGACGCTTGGCGAGGGCGAGCAGCAACTGGAGTCGTCGACGCTCTCCACCCGAGAGCTCACCCGACTTCGTCGCCGGTAGCGCCCCCGTGAACCAGAAGCGCTTCATCAGGGCCACGTCGGCGGGCGAGCCTGGCACGCCGCGTGGACCCGCGACGAGCTCTTGGACCGTGGCGGCGGGATCGAGGTCACGGTCGTGCTGTTCGAAGTAGGAGACGACCACGGTCGAGCCGTGCTTGATGGTGCCACTCGTCGGGTTGCGTCGATGGGCGAGGAGGTCGAGCAGTGTGGACTTACCCGCACCGTTGGGCCCGACGATCCCCACGCGATCACCGGGGCCGAGCTCGAGGTTGACGTCGTGCAGCAGTGCCTCGTCCCCGTAGCCGAAGGAGACCCGGTGGGCCTTGATGACCGTGGTACCGAGTCGCGGCGTCTGGACGCTCAGGTCCAGGGAGCCGCTTCGCGCCGGGGCGTCGGGACGACTCGCAAGGAGGCGATGGGCGGCGTCGATGCGGGCCTGGGGCTTGGTCGAGCGTGCCTTCACCCCGCGGCGCAGCCACGCGAGCTCGGTACGCGCGAGATTACGGCGCACCTGCTCCGCGGAGGCCGCGCGCTCCTCGCGCTCGGCCTGGGCCTCGAGGAGACGCGAGTAGCCTCCGGCGTGCACGTAGGTGCTTCCCCGGTCGATCTCGACCATGCGGGTCGTCACCTGGTCGAGCAGGAATCGATCGTGACTGACGAGGACAACGCCGCCGGGAAAGTCGAGGAGTTGCTGCTCGAGCCAGCGAATCGCGTTGAGATCGAGGTGGTTGGTCGGCTCGTCCAGCACGAGCAAGTCCACGGGCCGCGAGAAGACGCGCGCCAGGGCCACGCGCTTTCGCTGTCCGCCGGACAACGAGGGGATCGGCGCGTCGGCGAAGCCGAGCATGTCCAGGCGATCCAGCGCTGCGTCCACCTGCCAGCCGGATCCCAGGGCCTCGCGTACCGTCGAGGCTGGCAAGGACGGTTCCTGCTCGAGGACTCCCACGCGCAAGTCCCGGGGCCGGCGGACCCCTCCGGAGTCAGGGGTGAGATCGCCACGAATGATGGACAGAAGGGCGCTCTTGCCCGCGCCGTTGATGCCCACGACGCCGATTCGCTCGTCGCTCGAGACGGTGAGGGACAGGTTCTCAAGTACCGGGCGGTCCGCGCCGTGAAAGGTAACTCGCTGAAGGTCGACGAGGATGCTCACGTACGAACCAGGCTAGCGAGAGGTTCATCACCCGCCGCCGCGATCGACGAGCGGTGAGAGTCCCCGCTCGCTTCGCCGTCGTACCGCTCGATTCGCACTTCACATTCGAACGCCCGGCGTGACCCGTGGCGCCGCCCCCGCGGGGGTGAGACAATCTGATGGGAGGGGCTCGAATGGCGTACCAGATCGTGGCGCTGGAGGGTTCGACGTGGGACCGCTTCGCCGAACTCGTCGAGCGCAACAACGGGATCTACGGCGGCTGCTGGTGCATCGGGTATCACCCCGAGTGTGGCCAGCGCGGAGTCGACTATCGATCGATCAAGGAGGACCGGGTGAGGACGGGCCGGGCCCACGCCGCGCTCGTTCTCGATAGCGACGGCCGCGCCCAGGGGTGGTGCCAGTACGGCAGCCCGGACGAACTGTCCAACCTCAAGCACCGCCGGATGTACGACAAGGATCCGCCCCCCGTCCCCGACTGGCGGATCACGTGCGTCTTCGTCGACAAGAGGCATCGGGGTCAAGGCGTTGCACGCGCGGCACTCGAAGGAGCCCTCGACATGATCGCCGCCGCGGGCGGCGGCCTGGTCGAGGCGATTTCCGAAGTCACGAGTGGCCGCGCGGCTCAGGGCCGATTTCTCTTCAGCGCCACCGTCGAACTCTTCGAGCAGTACGGATTCCAGCGCGGACGCCAGGTCGGAATGCACGCGTGGATCATGAGCAGGTCGATCGAGTCTGTCTAGGGGTTGCGAGTAGGGCGCCTCGCGGTGACGAAGCGTCAGCGCCGCCCCGTGGGAGAGTTTCAGTGCTGGAGCACACGTGAGCGAAGGAGGAGCGATCGGTGGTCTGCGTCGGTGGACGTACCGCGAAGGCTGCGCGGCCACAGGTGTTCGGCCAGCACCACGTTGAGCTGCGCCGCGTAGAGGGTGAGTTGGGCGCCGAGGTAGATCCAGGCGAGCAACCCCACGACCAGTGAGAGGGGACCGTAGAGGTGTGACGCGTGAGCGATCTCGTGGCGCGTGTAGTAGGCGCCGAGGTTCTGTAGGAGCGTCCAGCCGACAGCTCCGACGATCGCGCCTGGCAACACGGTCCGCCACGACATCCGACGGTTCGTCAAGATGACGAAGGCACCGAGATAGAGCACGAAGTTGAGTATCAACGGACCGACGATGCTGACGACGTTTGCGGCGATCGGGGTGATGACGTGGGTTCCCTGCAGCCCGGCGAGGGCGCTCGAGAGGATGAACGCGACGCCCAGGGCGACGAGCATCGCCAGTCCGCGCAGTCGCGACCACCACAGATTGGGTCTCTGGGCGAGGGGGATGTACCAGACCGTGTTCATGGCGCCCTCGACCGCGCGCGTGACGCCCAGGCCGGCCCACAGGGCAACCACGAGGCCCACGCCCAGGGCGATTCCGCTGCCCGAGATCGTCGCGTCGATGGTGCTGGCGAATCCCGGAAAGGAATTCGCGACGTTCTCGAGGACGTGGGCGCGAAGACCCGAGTTCCCGGCGAGTACGAAACCGAGGATCGACGCGAAGCTCAGCAGGAGCGGAAACAGAGAGAGGAAGCCATAGTACGCGATGAGTGCGGCGAGATTTCCTCCCTGGTCGTCGCTCATCTTGCGCACGAGTGAGAAGGGCAGCGCGATCCAGCGGTGGCGGCGCTGGACGCGGTCCACGGCGTCGAGGATGCGCGAGAGCCACTTCATCGCCCCATCCTTTCAGAGGTGTCCACTGCGCGAGTCCCGTCGCGTCGATTACTCATTGTCGCCGACTCGATTCGTCGCGCCGGCCGCACGACGAAAGAGACCGACCGGTCATCCAATCGACGACTTCGACGTGCGGCGCGGGACGATCCGATGACACCGCGCCTCGCGGGACCCACCGAAGAGGGATCCGCGAGGCGCGGTGTTGACGTCGCCGGACGGTCGAGACGTCCGGCGACGCTTTAGAAGTGGTAGTACTCGGGCATGAAGTTCGCCAGCGGGTTCGGTGTGAATCCGATGGAGCTCTTCAGCGTCTTCTTGATCTCAATCGGCGTGACCGGGTTCGGCTGGTACAGCACGGGGAGTTGCTCGGCTGCGTACTTGGCGTAGGCGGTCAACTTGGCCGTGCCGAAGGTCGTCGTGTTGATGATCTGGTTCATCGTGGGGTCGCTGTAGCCACCGGGGTTGAAACCGCCCTTGGTTGTAAAGAGCGTCTCGCCCGACGGGTAGTAGTCCGGGGCGTAAATCCACCCCGCACCCCACGAGCAGATCTCGTAGTGCTGCTTGGCGCTCGTGCAGTCCGCGATGACCGTGTTGAACGTGCCGGTCGTGTGGCTGAACACGATGCCGATGCTCGCCCAGTCGGCGATCTCCGCGTTGAACGTGTCATCGAGCGACGGTGAGCCGCTGGCCCAGACGATCTTGAAGTTCAAGGTGAAGCCCTTGGTGATGCCGGGGCCACACTGGTTGGCGCCCGTTCCCGGGTTGACGCAGGTCTGCACTCCGTTCTCGATCTTCCAGCCGTGCGAGGTCAGAAGTGCTTTCGCCTTGGCCTTGTTGAAGGGATACGGGTTGGCGACGGGACCGCTGATCGACGCCGGGGTGTTGGGCGGCAGCGGACTGTAGGTCGGCACGCCATAGCCCTTATCGACCACCTTGATGATTCCCGTCTGGTCGACGGACATCTGCAGAGCCTGTCGGATGTAAAGCTGGTGGATGGCCGGGGACGTGGGATTGGCCGTGCTGAAGTTAAACGGCGCGTAGTTGAAGCTCCACGGCGTGCCCGCGTAGATGTTGTAGGTGCTGGCGATCGCGGGCCAGTTGGCTCCGGCCTGTCCGGGTCCGGGTGCCGACGATGTCAGAATCGTCGGGTCCACGAAGCCGACGTCGATGGTGCCGGCCTGCAGGGCAGACTGCTCAGCCTGGTTGGACGTGAAGGGGACTTCCTTGACGGTCGCGACCTGGGCCTTCTGGGGACCCGAGTACTTCGTGTTGGGCACGAAGGTGACGTTGCCGAGGTTGTCCATGAAGGTGAGCTTCCAGGGGCCGTCATCACCGCTCTGCCACATCGCGTCGGTGTAGGTGCTGACCTTGGAGGACTGGGCGTCCAGGTACTTCTCGACCGCCTTGCACGCGGTGTCGGTCGAGGGCGCCCCGTAGGCACCGGTCGCACAAGTCGACGGAGTTGAGGCCGCGGTCACGTCCCAGGTGTTGGGGAAGGGAGTGATCTCGGAGAGGTAGTTGTAGAGAAGCCAGTTCGGGTTGACCGACGACTTGAACTTGAGCGTCACGGTGTTGCCGTGCCCCGTGGCACTCTGGACCTGGTCGGGGATGCCGAAGCCAGGGTTATATCCCGCGTAGGACGTCGGATCGGCCTTGTACATGTTGAGAAAGAACATCACCGACTGGGCGTCGACGGTCTGACCGTCGGCAAACTTCCAGCCCTTCATCGTGATGGTCACCGTCTTGTTGTCGTTCGAGAACACCGGCAAGTTGGCGAGTGAGAGTGCCGGCTGAACGGCGACCGAGCCGCCGAGCCCGAAGAAGTACAAAGGTCGGAACATCAGCTGCTGGAACTGGTTGATGTTGTCGACCGAGAAGTACTGGCTACCCATGTACGGGAAGATGTAGTTGGGGTTGGCCCCGGGCGCTTCGGCGAAGGTCACCGTACCGCTGGAGGTGGTGGACTTTGGGGACTTCGAACTCAGAACCCCGATGGTGATTCCGGCCGCGATGACGACGATCACCACCGTGACGAGTATCCAGATTTTTCGTGCCGATTTCATGTCAAATTTCTCCCGTCTCCACCAATTTCGAAATTTCGAAAAAGGAAACCTAAAGGTGTGGATTCATTTCCATAGTAGGGGCGTGATTAACGTATTCGTACAGCACGCTAAGAAATAGAAAACAAAAAGAATATTCTTGAAATATTCTGAGAATATTTTTTGATTCTCTCTTGATTGGAGTACCTCTCGCGTCACGGTCCACGTGACCTGGCCCGAGCTGGAGAGCCTCGTTACCGAAGCGACATCGAACAAAGACGTCTCGCTCTCGGCGGTGTCAGAGGTGATAGCGCTGGAGCCAATGATGTCGTACTCGCGAGCACACATATGCAGCAGTACGCCACGAGGGATCTCGTGACGACCTGAGATGACGGAAGTGAGGCGCTAGGGGGCGCGAGGCCACCGACGCCCGATGCACCGAACGACCACTACTTCGACCCCGTGATTGGCGTGTCTCCGTGTCACTCGGGCCACGAGTGTCTCTCGAGTTTGCTCCAGATGGGTGATCGCTGTGAACAATCTGTGGTGAAACAGGTCGCGATCACGCGCCGCGTCACGACGTCACTCTCGAAACGGGATGCTTGCCGTGCTCCTCACGCTCGACGACGGACTCGCGGCGCAGTGAATCCGCCCAACTATTCGGTGGATTGTGAGGCAACCGGTGAGCGACGTCTTGGCGGAAAGGGAAGGATCGCCGACGTTCGCCGTTGATAGAGCGCGTACTCGGGATACCTCGAGAGCGTGATGCTCTCGGTAAACCTTGTGGATCCGATGAAGAGAAGGGTCAACAGAACGGCTCCGACAACGGTCCACTGGCGAAGCGTCCCCGCAGCGGAGGCCCCCATGAAGAAGATGAGCCACCACTGGCTAAGTTCGAAGAAGTACGCGGGGTGTCGAGAGAAACGAAACAGCCCCTCTTGGAGGAACCGCGGATTCGGGGGTCGGCCCGCGGACACCTCTCGCGACTTCCAGGTTTGAAAGCGCCACTGCTGCTGGTCCGCAATGGTTTCGCCAGCGGTGCACGCGAGAAATGCCACCGCGAGCAGCACGTCAACAAGATGGTAAGAACCGGAGCGGTGCTGATACGCCGTCCATGCGGGAAGGGCTATTAGGACGAGGATGAAGTTCTGATAGATCACGATGAAGAACAGATTGAAGATCTGGAACTGCCAGCGAGACATGCGAGACCGCAGGACGGCCCATCGATAATCTTCGACGCCGGAGTATCCGCCCTTACGCGCGAAGTTGAACGTGAGACGCGCACCCCACACCACAACCACGATCGCCATGGCGTCGAGGCGTGGATCACGCAGATGGGCCCAACCGGCAAGCTCGATCACGTAGATGACTGGCAAGATCGACCAACTTCGATCAACCCACGAGTAGTCACCGGTAGCCAGCGAAGCACCGAGGGCAACCGCGCTGGCCGCACTCGCGGTGACGATGACAGCAAGCAGAGGGTTCATTCGAAAATGCTAGCGAGGTCCCCGTGTGACGTTGGGAGTCGCACGTCGACATTGTTGTTGCGACGTCGAACGCGGTACCGCGGCCGGTCGCTCCCGTGGCTTACCCTGTCAGTAGACGACTGTGGAGGAGATGGAAGTGATTCTCGACCTCTTTCGACTTGATGGACAGGTGGCGGTGGTTACCGGGGCGGGACGCGGGATCGGGGCGGCGAGTGCCCTCGGTCTCGCCGAATGCGGTGCCGATGTCATCATTGCTTCAAGAACTCAGGGCGACCTGGATCGGGTCGCCGAAAAGATCAGCGCGGCGGGTCGCCGGGCCGTCACGGTAGCGGCGGACCTATCGGATCTCGATGCGGTGCGTCGGCTGGCCGAGATTGCGCGCAGCGAATTCGGACGCCTCGACGTGGTGGTGAACAACGTAGGGGGAGCGATTCCACTGCCCTTCCTCGACACGACAGTCGAATACCTCGAGGAGGCATTTCATTTCAATGTCTCCACGGCGCACGCTTTGAATCTGGTGGCGGTTCCTTTGATGCTGGAACACGGTGGAGGGTCGATCATCAATATTTCCTCCGTGATGGGACGCGTGTCGGGACGGGGATACTCGGCCTACGGCGCGACGAAGGCGGCTCTCGCGCACTACACCCGCCTGATCAGTAAGGACCTCGCGCCGAAGATTCGGGTGAACGCCATTGCCGCCGGTTCGACGGCGACGTCGGCTCTTGAGATCGTCACTGGAACCCCGGAGCTCAAGTCGATGGTGGAGGCACTGACCCCTTTGCACCGGATAGCGGACCCCGAGGAGATCGCCGCCAGCGTGGTCTACCTCGCGTCGGCCGCGGGCGCCTTCCTTACCGGAAAGGTCCTCGAGGTTGATGGTGGAACAGATGTGCCTTCATTGGATTTTGGCCTGCCTGATTTGTAGGTGAACCTAGTTGCCGGCCACCACGCGCAGCGTGGGCACGAACACCCACTTCATGAAGGGCGCGCGCACGACGGTGGCAATCGCGCTAGCAGGCGTGATTCGCCCCGTGGGTCTTCTCCAGGGATCTCTTCACGCGTCGCCCTCCTAGGACTTTCGCGAATTGGATCCGACCAGGTTTTCGAAATGGTCATCGAATTCGCAGGGGTGAGCCCACGCAGGCGATATCCGAAGTCCCGAGTGGTGTCGTGCGGATCTCAGTTGGCGTGATCGATGCCGCCAGAGTCCGATCAGCGTTACCCGATGGGCGTCGGCAAAGCGGGGATCACCCGCTCAACGTGATGTGGTCGGGGATCTCAACCGACGATGCGCCCACCGAAGACGTCGAAGACCGCGCAGCAGGACACTCGGCCGTGCTGGGTGGGAAGATCGTCGCTGTGAGACACCTAGAGGCGTGTTCGCTCGCTTGCGTCGAACTGGAGCGTCACGAAGTCGCAGTGGCTCGTGGGGTCCGCGCGGCGATCGTGCTCGCGAGGGGAGCAGCTGTGTTACAGACTGGTCGCGTGCAACAAGCGCGCCGCGCTGTGGATCGCGATTTCCATCGCGTGGATGCGGATCTCGCTGCGCAGGCCGCGTCCCGCCCAGTCCGGTGGCGTGATAGACCCAGGTGAGGACGTTGTGCGCGACGCCTACGAAGTGGCTAATAGCAAGGGAGAGATCATGAATCTTCGAATGTGGTCGGTAGCTCGTCGCGCGAGCGCGGCGATCGTGATGTCGATGGGGCTCGTCAGTGCTACGGCCAGCGCATCAAGCGCGCCTGCGGCTCGACACTTCCCCGACGTCGCGCGCGTCACGCCGGGTAGCGACTACTTGGCACTCGGTGACTCAGTCTCCTTCGGCTACCGCGAATCGACGACGGTGCCCGCCCCGGACTACAGTTCGGCCGCCAACTTCGTGGGCTTCCCCGAGGACGTTGCCTCCGCTCTCGGTCTGCACTTGGCGAACGCCTCATGCCCGGGTGAGACGTCGTCGAGCTTCCTCAGTGCCAGCGCACAGAGCAATGGCTGCGAGAATCGCGTCAGTTCCGTGGGAACGCTTGTGCCGGGGGGTTACCGATCGCTCTACCCGCTGCACGTGTCGTACACGGGCAGCCAAATGGCCTACGCACTGCAGTATTTGAAGTCGCACCCGCGAACCAGTTTGATCACGCTGATGATCGGGGCCAATGACGGCTTCATCTGCCAAGAGATCACGACGGACCAGTGCACATCCCCGGCGGAATTGGCGCCCGTGCTCGCGACGGTCCAGAAGAACGTGGCCACCATCCTGCACGGCCTGCGGGTCACCGCCCACTTCAAGGGTCAGATCGTTCTGGTCAACTACTACTCGACGGACTACTCCAGCGCGTTGGCTTCGGCAGCCAGCCAAGCGCTCAATCAGGCCCTGGACCAGGGCGGCGCTGGATTCAATGTGAAGATCGCTGACGGCTACGCCGCCTTCAGCCAGGCGGCCCAGTACTCCGCGGGCAACACGTGCAACGCCGGCCTGCTCACGCAGTTGTACACGGGCAGCACCATGACGGGTTGCGGAGTCCACCCGAGCGTGGGTGGACAGGCGATTCTCGCTCAGACGGTGGAGTCTGTGGTGCGCAAGTAGCGTCACTTGGCTCTCACGATCGTTGGCGGCTCGCGGCGACTCGGGGCGCGGCTTCGCTCTCAGAAGGTAATCGAGTTTCGATGTGGGGACTTTTCACGCGCAAGAGTGGACCTGCCGGTGTCGCAGAGGCAGCCCCGTGATTAACCGTTGAGACGTAGGCTAAGACTGTCTTTCGCGCGGAACTCCTCGCGGAAGTCCCGCCCTCGTAGCTCAGGGGATAGAGCATCGGTTTCCTAATCCGAAGATTGATGTGGTACAAAATGGGAAATGCTGGGAAACCAGGCGTTTCACTGGCTCCAAATGGGCCATAGGACAGTCGTGTTGCGGAAATATGGAGCAACATTGGAGCAAAAAACGAACAGTAATCTTGCTCCTGGCGAGCGCAGAGAGGCGAACTCAACCCTAAACATGCCAGACTCTTATTTAGGGTTGTAAGATAATCCTACTTAAGGAGAACTCATGTCCAGGGTTATTCGCCGTCGTTGGATCAGCAGTCACGACGGTCCGTCGCGCAAGGATAACCGCGGGTGCGAATACGAAATCTACGTCCCGGACAAGCTTGTCGGACGTAACTTCATGATCGATGGTGAGGTCGCTGCCGACATCGCCGACGCTGAGGCTTCGATTGCACGGCTTAACGTTGAGGCAACCAGCCTCGTCGATACCGAAGCGCTTGCTCGTATCCTGCTGCGAGCCGAGTCCGTCGCGTCGTCTCGGATTGAAGGATTGGAGATTGGAGCCCGACGACTACTTCGAGCCGAAGCTGCACGAGTGCTCGGCGACGCCCCTTCCGATGTCAAAGCAGTCGAGGTACTTGGGAACATCGATGGAATGGTTTACGGCATCAATGCCGTCGGTTCTGGTGATCTCATCACGGTGGAAATACTTCTCGAAATCCATCGGCGGCTCTTGTCCGGGACGAGGCTTGAGGTGTACGGCGGAAGGTTCCGTGAACAGCAGAACTGGATCGGTGGAAGTGCGTACAACCCGTGCTCTGCAGCTTTCGTGCCTCCTCCACCCGAGTTGGTCGAAGGACTGATCGCCGACCTCGTCAACTTCGCCAACGAAGATTCACTTCCCGCGGTCGCTCAAGCAGCCATCGCGCACGCACAGTTCGAGACGATTCACCCATTCGTTGACGGCAACGGTAGAACGGGTCGTGCGTTGGTGCACCTGATCTTGCGGCGTCGAAGCGTCGCGCCTCGTATTTTGCCGCCAGTCTCACTCATCTTGGCGACCTGGGCACAGGACTACATTGATGGGTTGATGGCCATCCGGTACCGGGGGCCAGCAACTTCAAAAATGGCGTCCGAAGGAATCAATTTGTGGATCGGACGATTCGCTACCGCCTGCAAACGCGCAGTGGACGACGCGACGTTATTCGAGCAGCAAGCACGCTCCATCGAAGCGTCGTGGCGAGAAAAGCTGGGCAGAGTTCGAGCTCGTTCCGCGGCTGACCTACTCCTTGGCGTGCTTGTCGGCGCGCCCGTTGTTACGGTGAACAGCGCCGCTGAAATGGTGGGCCGAAGTTTCATCCAGACCAATGAAGCGATTCAGCGGCTGGTCGATGCGGGCATCCTCAAGCAGATCACTGTTGGCCGACGCAACCGAGCCTTTGAGGCACCGGAGATCATTGCGGCCTTTACCGCCCTGGAGCGTCAACTCGCCAGTCCCGGGGGCGACACCCCGACGAGTGAGCCGGTAAGGACAGTCCCACGCAGGAAATGAGCGGTCCGGAGTCGCACGTGTGATTCGATCATGAAGGTTGTCGGCGCCGAGCGTGAAAGTGGATTCAACCAAGTGTCGATTCGAAGTCCTTCTGAAGTTCGCACGGCGTAGGCTGGAGGACGATTTACGCGCGGAGCTTGACGCGGAACTTCGCGCGGAAGTCCCGCTCCCGTAGCTCAGGGGATAGAGCATCGGTTTCCTAAACCGAATACTCGTGCCTGAACAACCCTCCCAGAAACCCATAAAAGGCAAGGGGTTACTGGGAAAGTGCCTATTTCTAAGGGCTGTGAGATTCCCGGCTGTACCCCACAATTCACGGCGATTCCTCACCAATGTTGTGCTGTGGTTGTGCTGGGATCTGCGACGGATCTCCAGCCAAGGGTTTCACCGGCCCCGTGAGATTGCGCATGCCTGACCTGTCGTGTACTGCAGGCCTCGTTCTATTGAATCGGTCGAGCACCGCTGACACTCGATCGTAGTTTGTTGTGAGCGGAGGTCCGGTCTACGAGACGATAGGTGTTGCCTATTCAGTTGGGCGACGCACTGACCCTCGGTGGCAAGAAGCAATCGATTCAGTAATCGGCATTACAAAGCGAGTGATCTGGACGTATTACCCTAAGAAATCGAAATGCCGTAATTAGGCCAGATCACTCGGTAACCTGCCCACGGCAGGTCATTGTCGCCAAGACGGCAGCGCTTCCGGCGTTCGATTATGGCTCGCGATGAACCATCTTTGAAAACGAGGAATCGATACCGGTTACCGACAGTAAGCGGCTGGCTATTGCGTATTCTGCCAGCTTGAGTGGCAATGATGTTCCATCGGAATAAATTCTTGATGAATGGCAGCAGTTGTCTTGCTGTGGCGCAGGGTGAACACAGAAACTACGGATGCAGAATTTCAGCGCGCACGGCGGCATCGATTCCGCGGTGACGCCAGACGTCTTCGCGGAGCCAATTCGAATGTTTGAGCCAGCCAATAGGCAGAGGTTGGAATACACCAGACTCAGGAGGAAAATTGAGTCCATCAGATACTGCTCGGTTTGCGCGCTGCCACGACCATCGCGACGCTAGTTGATCAACCAGGATCACCCTATCCAAATGAGTTCGATAACTAGCTATCCGGCCAACATTGCCTCTGATAGTGTTCCACTCCTCAGTACTCCTCTGATTGGCTGGAGTACTAAGCAAAATTAGGCGACTTATGCGAAGTCCTTCGGCGGCTGCGGTCAAGGCAACATTGCCTCCATGACTGTGAGCAAATACGACATTCAAGGTCCCACTGCCGCCGTACGTGTTAGCCCAATCGGAAAGTCTTTGCGCCCCTTCTAATTGGGAACTTAGCGTATAACGGGATCCCCAGCGAAAATACTCGTCTGAGTTGTTAAAGAGGTCACCAGCAATGTCACGTCGCAGAAATTGGTAAAAGCTGTGAGGAGGGGTCAATGGGCCAGGGCTAAAATAGGTGAATGTCCCATGTATACCAATGCTGACTATCGGAGTATTGCGACGCCTTGAAGCACTATCGGCACGCGTGAGTTGTTCTTTTTGGCCGAAACGTTTGCGTGATGCGCTTCCCGCCTCACTGGTCGGTACTAACTGTTGAACAATAGTTTCTGCCATTTGTGTCGTATTACTCGCTGTGCCGCGGGCCAGTATGCGGAGCATTGCGAGTTCTGGAGTTTGACCAAGACCTGGCGAGTTCAAGCGGTCAGAGCAACGACAGCAGCATTGTAGCGATCGGCAGCTGACCCCCACTGGAAGATCCTTCTCGGCATCGTGTTGATGCGATGACTGATTGCGTCGAGGTATTCGGGTGAGTAGATGGACAGATCGGTGCCCTTGCCGACGTAGCGTCGCAGGAGCCCATTGAAATTCTC